>PBOJ01000141.1 GCA_002724315.1 Planctomycetaceae bacterium
ATAGGGGACTCGAACCCCTGACCTTCTGGCTGCCAGCCAGACGCTCTCCCAACTGAGCTAATCCCCCAGGCAGAGTCGACAAAAGCGGGAAACAGCCCACTCCCGTCAACGTTGGCGAAGGTAGCAACTACCTCCTGATGGTGTCAAGAACGGTCGAGCATGGCGTGGCGGACGGTCATTCGCCCTCGGTGAAGTTGTCGGTCGCCACCTGCTGGACCGCCTTCAGATCCATCTTCCCCGTTCCCAACAACGGGATCTCTTCCACCTCCAGGAAACTGTCGGAACTGGGGATCCAGATGTTGGGCAGACCGAGGTCCGAGAGACTTTGCAGCAAGCCATCGACTGTCTTGTCGCCCAGTGGTCGGTGCAACACGATCAGCCGCTCGCCCTTTCGAGCGTCCGGCACCGCAGTGACGGCGACCTGGATCATCGGGTCTTCGTCCTCGCCCTCGATCAATCGTTCCAGTTCCTGCTCGATCTTGATGTGAGGAACCATCTCGCCGCCGATCTTCGAGAAACGGCTCATTCGGCCCGTGATCGTGATGAAACCCTCCTCGTCGATCACTCCCATGTCACCCGTGTCGTACCAGCCGTCACGGATCTTTTCGGCCGTCGCTTCCTCGTTGTTCAGGTAACCCATCATCACGTTGGGACCCCGGTAGACCAGCAGTCCCTCGGTGTCGAGACCCAGGTCGGCCCGGCTGTCGGGGTCGACCACCTTGATCTCGCTGCCCGGTGCCACCTTGCCGACGGTGCCCAGCCGGGTCCCCGGGTCGGCTCCCTCGGACGCCCGGTGGTCCGGCACGTTCATCGACGCCACCGGTGACAACTCGGTCGTTCCGTACCCCTCGGTCGGCTCGACCCCAAACTTCTCCTTGAACTGCTCGGCCAGGTCCTTGGGTAGCTTCTCGGCACCCACGATCACCAGGTCGAGGTGATGCATCTGCTCGGGCGTGCATCGGCGCATGTAACTTCTCAGGAACGTCGGCGTCGCCAGGATGATCGAGACGTCGTGTTCATCCGACAGCGTGCCGACCGTTCGTGAGTCGAGCGGGTTGAAGTGATAGACGGAACTGGCTTCCAGCGACATCGTCAGCCAAAGCGTTCCCGTGTATCCGAACGAGTGGAAGAACGGCAGCACGCCCAGGATCACGTCCTTCTCGGTGATGTGGAACAACTCGTTGACCGCGCCGATGTTCGAAGACACATTGCGGTTGGAGAGCTTCACCCCCTTGGGATTCCCGGTGGAACCGGAGGTGAAGATGATCGTCAGCAGGTCATCGGGCTGGATGCTGTTGAGGTCGTGGATGCGATCGAGTTTCTCGGGCGAGCAGAACTTGGCCTGGTAGCCTCCGACCAGCTTGTCGAAAAACGACACCTGTTGCGCGAGGTCCTCGAGGTAGACCAGCTTGGCGTCATCGGGTTCGAAAGGCCTCTTCTCCATGAACGCCCGGCTGGTGACTACCGTCTTGATGCCGCACTCGCTGATGCAGAAGTTCATCACGTCGGGCGAGAGCGTGTAGTTGAGATTGACGGCGACGCGGTGATCAAGCGACAGCGCCGTATTGATCAGGGCACCTCCGACCGACGGCGGCACCAGCACGCCGACCATCTTCTCGTCGGCCGCCAGGACACCGCGGTTGAGCACTCGCTTCAAGGCCACCGTGCCGGCCAGTAGCCGGGTGCCGCTGAGCGACTTGCCCGAGGAGTCAACGACTTTTTGCCGGTCGCCGGCCGACTGGCAGCGCCGCACGAACATCCTGTGAGGGACCATCTCGCTTTGTCCATTCGTCACGTTTCATCCTCCGAAAGTGGCGGGGCCGGTCGTTCGTCGTCGGAATCGGCCTCCGGGACTGGGTTGGTTTCTGGTTGTGGATCGACTGGTGTGGCCTGGTCGTTGTCACCGGTTGGCTCGGCCGACGGCGATTCTACCCTACGGTCATATTCGACTGTATCGGCAGCAGGGCCCTTGACGTCCCTCATGTTCTCGGCCTTCTGGCCAAGTGCCAGCACGGCGTTGCGAACCTCCTCGACAGTGTCGGGGCAGTCCTGCGGTTCACCGACGTGAATCGAGACCGGGTACGGCCAGCGTCGGGGAATCTTCCAGAGAAAACGACCCCGTTCGTGGCTGAAGATGCTGCCCCAGAGTTCATCGAGGTAGATGGGGACGATGGGCGCATCGAGTCCATCGACGATCTTCATCATCCCGCGGTGGAAGTCTTCGATGCGTCCGCTGGTTGTCAACTGGCCCTCGGGAAAGATGCAGACCAGTTCACCGTTCTCGACAGCGGCTCGGGCCTGCCTGAGACTGGCCACAATCGCCTTGGGGCCGTCGGTGCTGCGGATGGGGATCACGCCCATCAGCCGTGTCAGCCGTGCGATCCCGAAGCGATTGACCCGGTCGGCGTGGGCCACGAAGCGGATCGGTCTCGACGAACTGGTCAGCAGCAGGAAGCCGTCCATGTAGGAAACGTGGTTGGCGACGATCAACGCGCCGCCCTGTGCGGGAATGTTTTCTCGACCGAAGACCTTCACCCTGTAGATCAGCCGGCTGAGTACCCAGATGAGCATGCGGATGCTGGCCTGGGGGAGCAGCCAGAGCACGTAGACCAGGATCGGGATGGTGCCCAGGCCGGCCGCCAGGAAGATGGTCGGCGCTCCCCAGCCGAGACCGCCCTCGGTGACCACGTAAAAAACAATGGCCGAGACGATCATCATGCTGAAGGAGATGAAGTTGGCAGCGGCCAGGATGCGGCCACGGGTCCTGCGTTCGCTTCGGTCCTGCAGGAACGCGACCAGCGGCACGATGAAGAATCCGGCTCCCAGTCCCAGCACGATCAGGCAGGTGGCTGCCGGCCAGACGGCGGCCACCTGGGTGGCGGAGTTCGTGGGGTCGACATCACCGGTGACCCAATACAGGCCCAGTGATCCCAGGACGATGACCGATCCGCCCAGCGGTACGAGGCCCAACTCGACCTTGCCGCCGGACATCATGCCGGCCAGGACGCTGCCCGTCCCGACGCCAACGACCAGGGCGATGGCCAACATGCCAGTGGCGGTCTGCCCCAGCCCCAGCACCTGTTCACCCATCAGGGTGATTGCCGAGGTGGCCAGGCTGGCCAGGAACCAGAAGAACGCCTCGCCCAACGCCGCGCGGAACAACGGACGCCCCTGGTAAAGCAATGCCAGGTTCGAGACGGTTTCCTGGAACGGGTTGGGCGGTTGCCGAGCGGGATCGGCGGGTGTCAGGGGTTCGATGGCCATGCTGGCCACCGCGCCGAGCACGGCGATCGAGATCAGCACTCCGGCTGGCCAGAGCAGGCCTGCCAGGGTGGGGGCATCGGGTGAGAGATCGGCCATGTCCGAGACGACAAACCCGGCGAACATGCCCAGGGCCGATGCGGCCGTCGTGACCATCTGCATCATGCCGTTGGCTTCAGAGATCTTCTCGGAACGGACGATCTCGGGGATCGCCCCGAACTTGGCCGGCCCGAACATGGCACTCTGGGCTCCCATCAGGAAGACCGCGACGAAGACCAGGCAGATGCCCAGCATCTCGTCGACACCACCCAGGGCCATGGCACCCACGGCGATCGCCATGATCACGATCTCGGCAAACTTGCAGGCGACGATCGTCTTCCGCTTGCTGAAGCGATCGCTGACGTAGGCCGAGTGCGAGGCGAGCAGCAGGTAGGGGGTCGTGAAGCAGATCAGCCCCAGGGAAATCGTCGATGTCTTCAGTTCTTCGACCTTCATTCCCTGCAGGACGCAGAACCACCGGAAGACGTTGTCGTTGAGCGAGCCGAAGCCCTGCGTCACCAGCAGCGCCAAGAAAGACCGGGACCGCAGGCCGCCGGTGCCCCGTCCGCTGGAATCCATCTCCGTCTGGCCCGCCGTCATCCGCCGTGAGTCCGTTCTGGAGGAACGTGAAAGTGCATCCTATCGCGGCGAGGACTGTTGGGAAATGTCACGCGAATTCGTCGGGCGATACGTGGCAATTCAGGGGATGAAGCGATAGACGCCGCGATTGGCCACCGCCAGCGACTTCATCAGCGGTTCGGCTTCGCGTTCGCCGAAGGTGATCGTGTGGATCACGCTGCGAGGCTGGCGGATCCGCGAGAGGGCCAGTGCGGTCTTGAAGTTGAAGTTGCCGTCGGTGAGGAAATAGATCACGTCGGGTCGCAGCCGAAGAGCCATGTGCATCGAGCTCAACGGGTCGGTCGTTCCGTTGGCCCGCATCCGGGCCATCCATTCCAGGTACAGCCTCTGCTGTGGCGGCTGAGCCGGCTGCAGCGAGCGGGCCGGCATTGGGATGGGCTGGTCGTTGAAGAAGATGATGTAGAACGACTGGGTGGGCTTCATGGCCGCGACCGAATTGAGCAGTTCGAGTTTCAGGCGGTGAAACCTGGTCGATGCCGACGTATGCCGGGCATTCATGCTCGCTGAGCAATCCACCACGTAAACCACGCTCTGGCCGTCGGACTTCATGCCGAAAAACGCGCCACCACGCCCGTCACCGGGCCCGTTGCCGAATCCCTGTCCGGTGCCGATCTTCGAGAGCCGGGATTGCCAGCCGTCGAGGTCGGACAACTCGGTCCCCAGGTCGTCGCTGGAAACCGTGTCGTGGAACAGCGTGGGCGAGAGTTCTCCGTTGAGAGCCTTATCCGGAGTGAACTCGCGAGGGGAGGGGGGTGGCGAAAGAGCGGCCGTCGATCGGGTCTGGCTGCCCCCGGATGTCTTGTCCGGTTCGGGCTTCGCCCAGGCCATCTCGACTGCATCCTCGAGCACCGGCGTCTCGACCGTGTCGGTCCAGCGGGTGTCGAGTGACGAGATGCCCGAGTCGTGGTTGGCGAAGAACCACATGCTGCCGACGCCGATGATCACCGCGACGTGGAACAGCGTCGAAAGGGCGAACGAATACGACCAGCTGTCACGCAGTTCGTGCCACCGCTCTCGCCACCAGGGGCGAGCCAGTGGGGCACCGATCATCTCGAGCAGACGAGTCTTCACACTGCTTCTCCGCCGTGTCCTCGTACTGGATCGTCGTTCCAGGCGGCCCGCCTTCAACCTCAGGCTAACACCTCGACAGCTGGCCGTCCAAGTGAATCCGGACACGGCGGAGATGCGGGTGGTGTTGGTTGTCATTCCTGTTGACGTCACCAATCACGGCCCGGCTGCGCTCGTCCCCGCCAGTTCACATGCCTACAATCGGCACGACCCGCAACCTGCCCACCAGGGGACTGACCAGTGACACGGTTCGGATTGTTGCTCGCGGCGATCGTCGGCAGTGGACTGCATGGTCCGGCCGTCGCCGATTCTCCCAACGTCATCGTCTTCATTGCCGACGACATGGCGGTGGACGATTGTGGTGCCTACGGGCACCCGAAGATCCGGACGCCGAACATCGACGCGCTGGCCAAGGCGGGGATGACCTTCACCAACGCGTTCCTGACGACCAGTTCCTGCAGCCCCAGTCGCTGCAGCATCCTGACCGGTCGCTACCCGCACGCCACCGGTGGCCACCAGCTGCACCTGCCCCTGCCGTCCAAGCAGGTGACGATGGCAGAGCGGCTGAAGGCCGATGGCTATCACACTGCCGCGGCCGGCAAGTGGCACCTGGGCCAGGCGGCGAAAAAGAAGTTCGACACGGTGCGGCCGAAGATCAACACGTGGCTTCAGACTCTCAAGGATCGGCCTCGCGACAAGCCGTTCTTCATGTGGTTTGCCTTCGTCGATCCGCACCGGCCGTATCGTCCCGGCGCGATCCCCAGGCCGCACACTGCCGAGGACGCCGTCGTGCCGCCGTTCTTGCCCGATGTTCCCGAGACGCGGAAGGACCTGGCGTTGTATTACGACGAGATCGCCCGGATGGATGGCGTGATCGGTCGCGTGCTGGCCGAGCTGGATGACCAGGGCGTGGCCGACAACACGATGGTGGTGTTTCTTTCGGACAACGGTCGCCCCTTCCCTCGCTGCAAGACCACGCTTTATGACAGTGGCATCAAGACGCCGTTGCTGGTGCGTTTTCCCGGTGTTGTCGCGCCGGGATCCACCTGTCGCTCGATCGTCAGTTCGGTCGACCTGGCACCGACGATCCTGGACATCTGCAAGGTGAGGGTTCCCAAGACGTTCCAGGGACGCAGCTTTTCGCCGCTGCTGACCAGCCCGTCCAAGACGATTCGTCGATACGCTTACGCCGAGCACAACTGGCACGATTTCGACGACCATGGTCGCAGTGTCCACTCGGTCCGTTTCAACTATATCCGCAACTACTACACCGACATTCCGGGCACCCCTCCGGCTGACGCCGTCCGCAGCATCACCTACCAGGCCATGCGTCGATTGCGCGATGCCGGCCGGTTGAACGACAACCAGAAGGGCTGCTTCATCAAGCCGCGGCCGCGCGAAGAGCTCTACGACGTCGAGAACGATCCTTTTGAGCTGCAGAACCTGGCCGAGGTGGACAAGTACGCTCCGTTGCTGAAGCAGATGCGAGCGGCATTGGCGGAGTGGGAGGCCGAGACCGATGACCATGTGCCGAAAAAGCGGCGGGCCGACGAGTTTGACCGCGAGACGGGTGATCGGTTGAAGGGGGGGCGCCGCAAGATCAAGCGGAAAGCCAAAAAGAAGAAGGCAGCCAAGTGAACCAGTCACAACCGGCCCAAGACAGCCCCGTCGATTCAGGGATCGAGTCCGAACCCGGCCGTCATGTCGGCATTCGCTGGTGGCCGGCCGTGATGATCCTCGCGCTTGGCGGCGGTGCCATGCTGGTGGCGTGGTTTGCCCTGGGGCTGGATCGGACCTACCAGGTCTTCGCGCTGTGGGTGCTGGTGCCGGCGACGGCGTTTGCATTGCTGCTGTGGTGGTTGTTTGCCAGTCGCCTGAGTTGGCGAACCACGGGGTTGGGCGTTCTGGTGGTCGTGGCCGGACTGGGCACGCTGCGGTTGGAGGATTACGAGGGCGACATGTTGCCGGTGGTCCGTTTCCGCTGGCAGCCGACGCGCGAGCAGAAAGCTCTGGATTACTTCGCGTCGGTTCCCGAACCTGCCACTACGGCCGAGACACAATCGCTGGAGGCTGCCGAGGGCGACTGGCCACAGTTCCGCGGTCCGCGACGTGACGGCAAAGTGACCGGCGTGAGATTGTCGCGAGACTGGAAAAGTCAGCCGCCACGGGAGTTGTGGCGCCACCCGGTGGGGCAGGGGTGGAGTTCGTTCGCAGTGGTCGGGGACCTGGCATTCACTCAAGAGCAACGCGGCCAGGTCGAGGTGGTCAGTTGCTGGAACATCACGACAGGTGAGCCCGTGTGGGCTCACGAAGACAAGGACCGTTTCAGTGAAGCGATGGGAGGTCTCGGGCCGCGGGCCACGCCGACGTTCTACAAGTCGCGGATCTACTCGCTGGGAGCTGCTGGGCGATTGAATTGCCTGGACGCCGCCACCGGGAAGCCGGTCTGGTCGAAGTCGCAGGATGTGCTCGAGGCCACCTCGGGCACAAATCTCATCTGGGCCATGGCCGGGTCGCCGCTGGTGGTGGACGGTCGGGTCATTGTGATTCCTGGTGGGGCAAAAGGCGGGGTGGCCGCCTTCGATGCCGAGACGGGTGAGTTGAGCTGGGCGAGCGGCAATCATCCGGCGAGTTATGCGTCACCCCGGATTGTCGAGATTAACGGTCAGCCCAGGCTGCTTTGCTTCGATGGCGACGGGCTGACGGCCTACCAGTTCGAAGACGGCACGGAATTGTGGCACCAGCCATGGACGAATGGACCGAAGGTCAACGCGGCATTGCCGATCCTGGTCGACACCGATCGGGTGTTCGTCTCCAGCGGCTATGGTCAGGGGTGCGCCTTGCTGAAGGTCGATGGCGACTCGCAACAGCCCTCGATCGCCTGGCAGAACCGCCTGTTGAAGTGCAAGTTCAATGACCCGGTGGTTCACGACGGATTCGTCTACGGGCTGGACGAGGGGATCCTGGTCTGCCTGGAACTGGAAACCGGAAAACGCAGG
>PBOJ01000142.1 GCA_002724315.1 Planctomycetaceae bacterium
ACCTGAACAAGAAGTCGGACGAGAAGTCGGACGAGAAGTCGGACGAGAAGTCGGACGAGAAGTCGGACGAGAAGTCGGACGAGAAATCCCGGAGTAAGGTGAAGAAGAAGGTCGAGCCGCGGAAGATTCCCTACCGGGTGTTGGTTTCGTTGGCGGTACCGACGGATCCCCTGGTCACACCGAGATCGATCCAGAGCCTGAGGCGGGACGTGGCGACGGTCCTGGAACGTGCGATCGGAGAGACCTGGACGACCCGAGTCGAGGTCAACGACTGGTTGTTCCCCACTTCAGTGACCGGGTTGGATCGGCTCTCTGCCGAGGAGCTGCAGGCGCGCTACTCGGGTACCCACTGGGACCGCGTGATGCTGGTGACCATCGCGAGGCAGGGAGCCCGTTTCGACATTGCCGGGCGTCCTTACAACGCGACGACTCGTAGCCTGGCCCTGTCGCGGCGCCGGGTCGAGCACGATCGACGCGGGTTGCCGACGGTTGTCGGCCGGTTGGTTCGTGACATGTTTGCCCCGACGGTCCAGATCACCGTGGGTGGAGCCAAGGAGGTCGAGGTTGAGGTGCGTGCCGGGGAGTTTCCCGTGGCGGACCCGGATTCCGAGCAACTGCAGCTCGGCGACCTGATGGAACCGTTCCTGCGGTACCGGAACCGCAAGACACAGACCGTCGAGCGGATTCAGCCATTGACCTGGACTTACCTGAAGGTGTCGGAGCGGAAACGGGCGACGGTTCGCTGCGAGGTGGCCACGGCGTTGAGGAATCCGTTGCAGGGGGGTGGTCGAGGTGTCGAGTTGATGGCAGCCGGAGTGGACTCGGTCCTGCCATCCACCTGGCTGACGCTGCTGCCCCGTCGCAATCCCTCCCGTCCATTGATCGGGCACCGGGTGGTGGTGTTGCCACGTCGGTTGACCAAGAAAGCTGCTTCGACGACAGCTCCCGACGAGGGAGTCCGGGAGGGAACCGACGAGAAGAAGAGGCGGACGGAGTTGCCACCTCCGCGCCGGTTGCTTTCGGATCGTGCCGGCCGTGTCGAGATCACCGTCGACGAAAAAATGCCGTTGGTGTGGATGTACGTGATGAGTGGAAGCAACGTGATGGCCCGGGTGCCGTTCGTGCCGGGTCGCGAAGTCGAGACGACGCTGCTGTTGCCTGATGATTCGGATCGGCTTGGCGTCGAGGGGCACGTGACCAGGTTGCAGGGCGAGTTGATCGAGGTGGTGGCGCGGAGGGCGGTGCACATGGCACTGGCCAAGAAACTGGCCGATGCCGAGATGCCCGACTGGGCCCGGGTTGACCGTCACCTGAAGGGGATCGACGAATTGCCGACATTGCGGTCATTCGAGGATCAGCTTGAAGCGATCGAGTTTCCCGCTGTTCAGTCGGCGCTTTCGGACCGCAACCGTGTGGCTGCCAACCGCATCCGGAAACTCTGCAGCGAAGCTCGCGCCCTGTTCACCAGGCATCTTGACGAAGCCAAGCTGCTGGAGTTCAAGGCCCAGATCGACGACATCCGCAAGAGCGCACCCACCCCGGCCAAGGCGACGACGGGCGGATAATTGTTCGCCAGGTTCGGCGTCCGCGTCTTTTCGCCCCTCCTTTCCGTCGGGGCGGCCCCTATAATCGAAGTCGAGAAAAACAACACAGGGCGTTTCCGCCGGGAGAACCTCGCGGGGCGTCCAGGACGCACACGCGGGACTGTCTCCCGTGGGTGCTCGGCAGTCCGGTGATCGAGAGGGCCAGGAGGCCCGTTCACCGGGTCCCGGTGTGGGGACTGCCGCGACCGGGACAGGCGGCTGGGGCTGACAGGCGCACGGTTTGGCGCGTCGGCTGCAGCGTGGTCGAACCGATGGCGATCGAAGTCTCCGCGACGGATCCCCCCGATGACGGGTCGGTCGGGATTATCGAGACACAGACGGTGCAACTGTTCGAACCGCCCGCGTCGTTGACGTTGGCTGGTGGGGGGACGCTGGATGCGGTCACGGTGGCCTTCGAGACTTACGGGACACTTTCACCGGAACGTGACAACGCAATCTTCATCTGCCACGCGCTGACCGGTGATGCTCACGCCGCGGGTCGCCGTGTCGGCGATCCGGATTCGCTCGGTTGGTGGGACGATTTCGTTGGGCCCGGGAAAGGACTCGACACCGACCGGTATTTCGTGATCTGTGCCAATGTACTGGGAGGGTGCCAGGGCACGACCGGTCCCGGAGACTCGTCACCCGAACCGGACAGTCCGTGGGGACTCGAGTTTCCCTTCATCACCGTTGACGATATCGTCAGTGTCCATGCAGCGCTGGTCAAACACCTGGGTGTCGAGAAACTGCTGGCGGTGATCGGTGGCAGCCTGGGCGGCATGCAGGTGCTCGAATGGGCTGCCCGGTTTCCCGACACCATCGGCTCGGCCATCGTTCTCGCTTCCGGAGCCAAGCTGACCGCCCGGGGCATTGCCTTCAATGCGATCGGACGACGTGCGATTCTGGTCGATCCGAACTTCAACGACGGCAATTACTACGGAACTGGCGAAGTTCCCCGTTTTGGCCTGGGGCTGGCCCGCATGGTCGCTCACCTGACGTATCTCTCGGAAGCCTCGATCGAGATGAAATTCGGTCGGCGGCTGCAGGACGGTGACCGGTTTGCCTACGACTTGGCCCGGGAAACCGAGTTTCAGGTCGAGAGTTACCTGCACTACCAGGGGAAGAGGTTCGTCGAACGGTTCGATGCCAACAGCTACCTCTACCTGACCCGGGCGATGGACTATTTCGACCTGGCCGCCACCCACGGATCGCTGCCGGAGGCTCTCGGACGCACCGACGCCCGTTACCTGGTCGTCAGCTACAGTACCGACTGGTTGTTTCCGACCAGCCAGAGTCGCGAGGTGGTCAGCGCGATGGTCGAGGCGGGCCGCGATACGACGTTCCTGGAATTCGAGAGTCCGTACGGACACGATGCGTTCCTGGTCGAACTGGATCAACTGGCTGCAGTGGTGGCACCGTTCCTGGAGCAGACGCTCGAGAGTCAACGGGGGGCGGGATGAACGCGACGCGTTACAGCATGCCCGGCCCTGATGCCGAGTTGATCGACGAGCTGTTGGTCGAACAGATCGACGAGGGCTCTCGCGTGATCGATCTGGGCTGTGGAGATGGCCGTCTACTGGACCGTTTGCGGTCGGACCGCAACTGTCGTGTGCTGGGGGTTGAACTCGGCGAGGCCGAAGTCACCGCCGTGATCGGTCGTGGGCTGCCGGTGATCCGGGCCGATCTTGACCAGGGGCTTGGCGACGTTCCCGACGACAGTTTCGACACCGCCGTCCTCAGCCAGACGTTGCAGCAGGTCCACAGTCCGACGACGGTGCTGCGGGAGATGCTCAGGGTGGCGTTCCGGGCCCTGGTCGTGGTGCCCAATTTCGGGCACTGGAGGGTTCGATTGAACGTGATCCAGCACGGGCGGGCGCCCGTCACTGACGCGTTGCCCTACGAGTGGTACGATACACCCAACCTCCACGTCTGTTCGATGCACGACATTCGTGATTTGGTCAAACAGCTGGGGATGACGGTTGTCCGTGAAATTCCCATCATCGGCGGGCGACCGGTCGAAAATGCCTGGTGGGCCAACCTGAGAGCCGACAGCGCCTTGTATCTCCTGGAACGAGCAAGCGAATGAACGACGTGATGGCGGTCCTGCCCAGGGCCATTTCATTTGTGATCTGCGGTCTGGCCGTCGCGCACGTCGTCGTGTTTGTTGTTCTGTGGCGGTGGTCCAAACGAGATTACCGGTCGCAGTTTCGATTGCTCGAGGATTTCATCCAGGGGCTTGCTCACAAGAGCCGGCTTGCGCCCGGTGGCCATATTGCTGACCAGATCGATGCATTCCTGTCCGACATCCGCGACGTGCTCGGACGCGACGCCTCCGATGGCCAACGGCAGAAGCTCAAGGAACGGATCAACGTTCTCGACGAACGACGTGATTACCTCAACTCGATGGCCTTCGAGAAGTGGACCAACATGGCCAGAACGGTGATCGAGATTTACCCGTTGCTGGGCATCCTGGGCACGATCCTGGCGGTGGCCGCTGCCCTGCCGGCACTTGAGGCCGAAAACACCGGTGCGATGACCGACATCATGAGGCTGTTTGGCGAAGCCATCTGGTCGACCATCTTCGGACTCGCCGCGGCCATTGCACTGATGTGGGTCAACAGCTGGCTCGAACCGGAATACGCTCGACTGGCCGAAATCCGGATCAATGTGCGGGATGTTGTGGCCCAGGCGAAACGGGAACTCGGTGAGAAGAAATCGGATTCGACTCCCTCGGGTGGCGAACCGGTTGGAGATGACCAGCCGGGTGTTCGTGACAGCGGGGACGTGTCGACATGATCCCCAAACGCCGGTTCGTCATTCAGCTGACTCCCTTGCTGGACCTGCTGATCATCCTGATTTTTGCCCTGTTGCTCGGCCTGCGGCACCAGGCGCGGACCGAGGAGGTCCGGGCGCGGAACGTGGTCACCGATGCCGTGCCCGGATTGAGTGACCGCTCCGATCCGGTCGTGGCGCTGGTCGAACGGCACCGGAAAGTCGAGCGGGACCTGGAGCAGGCACTCAGTGAAAACCAGCGGTTGATGTCCCGGGACGAGGACAGCCAGCGGCAGCTCTCGGAGGAAGTGGCCTGGGCCATGCAGCAGCAGGAACGGTTCGGAGACCTCGTGTCCGAGTTGTTCCAGGTCCCCGATGAGACCATCAAGAAGGCTCTGAACACGAACAGCATTGCGGGAGAAATTCGCAGCGAATCCGAAATCCAGTCGCTCAGGAAGAAATTTCGTGAATTGGCGGCCAAGCGTGGTGAAGCGGTTGTCCGGCACTTGCTGACATTCGACGAGATGAGAAAGCGGTGTGATATCTGGGACCTGGTGATCTCGGGTCGCAAGAATCAGTTTGAGTTGAATGTGGGTGGGACCGTCAAGACCTTCGCGGCCGAGACTCGCGAGGAGTTTGATGACAAGCTGTTCCGTGCCTACAAGACTCTCGAGTCTCCCAAGGACCTGGTGATTGTGCTGCTGTCCTACTATCCGGATGCCCGGTTTGGACCGATCAAGATAGCCGTGAGCCAATTGCCCCTGTCGGTGGAGCGGATGGCCAGCGATCGTGGCGGCAAGACACAATTCCAGTTTCTGGTTCTTTTCATGAAGGACCCTGCAGCTGGTCGCTAGCGCGAGTCAGGGAGAAGCGATGAAGAAAAAGTTGATCAGTATGGGCATGGTCGGAGTGTTGGCATTGGGCGTCTACCTGGGCAGGTTCGCGACGGGATTGCCGGGACTGGGATCTGGCGGTGTCGGGCTGGGTGAGGGGGCTGCGAAAACCTCCGCGGTGGACGACGGGTCGAAGGCCAAGAGCGAGTCGGTGCCGGCCGTCGAGCGCAATGCGGTGGTGGTGAGGGTGGAGGACGATCGGTTCCTGATCCGCGGCGACACCGGATTCGCCGCGGCATCACTCGAGGACGTGATTGAGCGGGTCAAGGGAATCCGTCCGAATGCGTCAGGCATCCGGATTTGTATCCGTCGTGACGAGTCGGCGATTGCGGGTGCCTGGGGACGGTTGGTCGATCAGTTGAAGACCAACGGTGTCGCCGAGGACGAGATCAACTGGGACAACGACCAGATTCCCTAGGGGACGAACGCCCGGTTGGGCGTTTCCCTGCTACGTTGCGGTTGTGCGGTACTGGGTGCCCGCGTCGACCCGCTGGAAACCACAGCAGGCCAGCAGACTTGCCAGCGCCTCGTCCGATTCTTCGGCGTGCGCCTCGACGAGGTTGATCGTCTCCTGTTTGAGACGTCTGAGCGTCTCGGTGATCAGCAACCGGCCGAGCCCCTGGCGGCGGTGTTGTTCGACGACGTGGATGTCGGTCAGCCCGATGGCGCGGGAGTTCCACTTGGGGAGGAACTGGTCGAGCCCGATAAGGGTCAACGAGGCGACCAGTTCGCCGCCGTCCTGCTGGAACAGCTGGAACCGGACGTAATCGAGTCTGCCGATCCGGGTATTCCACCACCAGTCACCGTCGTTGTGCTGCGGCGAAATCTCAATCCGCACCCGTCGTTTCCACTGGACACTGCGAAAGTCGACCGGTACGCCCTGGTCCAGCTCGAGCGGTCGCTGGAAGATGGCGTAGCGGTCGGCGGCGTCGAAGCCCCGTGCAGTGAGGAATTCCGAGGCCCCCTGATCGGTGGCCAGGAAACCGGCCGCCTCGCTGCCTCCGTACAGGCCGCAGTAGAACGGATCTCGTCCAGGACCCGGTCCGGCGTGGATTGTGGTGGCCCCCCGTTGGAAAAGGTACGCCTGGGCCCGTTTCAGCAATTCGCTTCCGATTCCCTGTCGCCTCCGCTCGGGATGGACCAGCAACTGGCAGATCACTCCATCGTCTTGACAGAGGTCGCTTCGCTGTTCGTTGCATCCAAAGCCGGCGTGGACCATGCCGACCAACCGGTTGTCCTCACAGGCCAGGATCAGTCCCTGGTGGTCGAAGTAGGGTTGGGAGAACAGAAGAAGATCGAGCAGGTTGAGCGTGATTTCGGTGGCACCGCCACGAGCGAGACCTGACTCGTTCCACAGGTTCAACAACTCCGGAGAGTCGTTGTTTCGGTAGTGACGGTACTCAATCACGCGACGACGTCCCGGGGTCGACTAGTTCGCTTTGACGCTCCGGGCCGCTTCGACGATCCGCCCGGATGTCAGCCCGTACTTTTCCAGCAACCCGTCGGGGTCACCGCTCTCGGCGTAGCAGTCACCCGTGTTGACGTAGGCGATCGGCACCGGTGTTGTCCGGCTGACGGCGATCGCGACGGCACTGCCGAGTCCGCCGTTGGCCGAATGTTCCTCGGCGACGACGATCGCCTGGGTCTCGCGGGCGGCCGCAGCCACCGCCGGTTCGTCGATCGGCTTGACGGTGTGCATGTCGAGCACCCGGGCCGAAATGCCCTGGTCGGACAGCTCGGCGGCCGCGTCGAGTGCCACGGCGACCATCAATCCGTTGGCGATGATCGTCAGGTCGTCGCCGTCCCGCAACTGGTTGGCTCGACCGATCACGAACTCCGAATCGTCCTCGTAGATTCGCGGCACTGCCGGCCGTCCCAGCCTCAGGTAAACAGGACCTTCTCGCTGCAGCATTTCCTCGGTGGCCTTGCCCGTGGAGATCTCATCGCAGGGCACGATGACAGTCATGCCCGGCAGCGAACAAGCCAGTGCGACGTCCTCGATTCCCATCTGGCTCGGGCCGTCCTCACCGATCGAGATCCCCGAGTGGGAGCCGACCAGCTTGACGTTCTGGGCCGGAAAGGTGACCGACATGCGGATCTGGTCGTAGGCGTTGCAGAGCAGGAATGCCGCGAAACTGGCCACAACCGGGGTTTTGCCGCAGGAGGCAAGTCCACCGGCCACGCTGACCATGTTCGCCTCGGCAATTCCCACGTTGAATGCCCGGTCCGGAAACGCCGTTGCGAAAGCCTCGGTCCGGGTCGAGTTGCCGACGTCGCCGTCGACCACCACCACCTCGGGGAACCGTTCTCCGAGTGTCTCCAGGGCCTTGCCGAAGGCATCGCGGGTTGCGCCGCCCGGGGAAAGGCCACTCTTGTCTCCAATCGCCATCGTCGCTGTTCCGTCTGTGGGGGATCTGTGGGGGAATCGTTGGCAGGCATTATCCCAGGTGAGCCAGCGCCTTTTCGGCCACCTCGGCCGGTAAGGCCTGTCCATGGAAGTTCATGTCACCGGCTTCCTCGAGCACCGGCAGGATGCCGAAACCCTTCTGGGTTTCGGCGACGATCGCCGTCGGCCGGTCGGTGATGTCCACGGCCGTCTCCAGGGCCGAGACGACCTCACTCATGTCGTTCCCGTTGATCGTCTGCACGTGCCAACCGAAGGACTCGATCTTGGGAGCAAACGGTGTGAGATCGAGGACGTCGGAGGTGGCGCCGGTTTGCTGGTAGCCGTTCTGGTCGACGATCGCGGTCAGGTTGCCCACCTGGTACTTGTGAGCCGTGGCAATCGCTTCCCAGACCTGCCCCTCGCCCATCTCGCCGTCACCCATCACGACGAACACCCGTGAGTCGAGCCCGTCAATCCGGCAGCCCAGCGCCTGGCCGAGTCCGATCGAGAGTCCCTGTCCGAGCGATCCGGTGGATGCCTCGATGCCGGCCAGTCGGCGCACGTTGGGGTGCCCCTCGAGGGGACTGCCAAGCTTTCTCAGCGTGGCCAGGTCCTCCACGGGGAAGTACCCCGCCTCGGCCATGGCCGCGTACAGGGCTGGCACCGCGTGCCCCTTGCTCATGATGAACCGGTCCCGTTCGGTCCAGTCCGGCTCGGCGGCATTGTAATTCAGGAATCCGCCGAAATAGATCGCCGTGACCACTTCGGTTGCCGACAGGCTGCTCGTCGGGTGGCCGCTGCCTGCCTCGGTTGTCATCTCGATGATGTGACGCCGCAGTACGCGGGCCTTGTCTTCGAGTTCTTCGATGGTTGGACGCTGATCTTCCAGGGACACAACAGGACCCCTTTTCGTGGTTGGGTTGTTCCCCGCATGAGGGGAGTCGTCAGCCACCGAATGATGTGGCGAAGTCGGGTACGACTCGCTGGCGGCTGTGGCACGGCCGGTTGGGCCAGCCGGTGAAAGCCCGCATTTTACCGGTCCCGGAAAATCCCTGCAAGCAGCCCCGGCGGCGGCGGCTCGGAAACACCCTCGTGGATGCACCTGCTGGTCGGCTGGGGTATGCTAGCCGCCGTCACTCTCGTACCACCATGGACGCACACCATGCAACGATCACTGCTGGCCCATTTTCTTGATGATCTCGACTGCCGCGCTCCCGGGGCGATCAACCGTCGAAGATTCCTGGCGACCGTCGGCGGTTCGGCCGCCGCCGCCGTGGCGATGCTGCCGGCTTACCGGCATGCCCTGGCCGCCAGACGCAGGGCCGAGTCGGAGGCGGGAGGGGCGATCCGCGTCGAGTCGATTGAGGCCCACGAGATTCAGCCTCGTTACAACAAGTGGATCCACCACGAACTGCAGCATTTCTACGGACCCTCGAAACGGTATGTCTATGAGGTGAAGACCAATACCGGGCTGGTGGGGCTCGGAGAAAGCGGTTCGCTGGAGTCCGAGGGTGTCCGCAAGGGCTACATCGGGACCAACCCGTTCGATCATGTCGGTGACATGACATCGCTGGGACTGGGGACGGCGATGTACGACCTGATGGGCCAGGCTGCGGGTGTTCCGGTTCACCGGCTGATCGGTCAGCGGCAGCGTCGTTGGATCAAGGTCGGTTCGTGGACTGTCTCGGCCGACCCCACCCACATGGCCGAAGCCGTCCGACAGTACTCGCGACGGGGTTACACCTGGCTGAAATACCATCTCTCGCCCTTCGAGAACGTCTTCGACCAACTCGAGGCGATGCAGAAGGTCGCTCCACCGGGGTTCAAGGTCCAGTTCGATGTCACCATGGGTGGCACCGACAATCACACTCCCGACTTGCTGATCCGGATGGCCCGGTATCCGATTTGCGGGGCCTTTGAAGACCCGAAGCTCGAGAAGGACATCGACGCCTACAAGGAGCTTCGCAACAGGGTCCGTGTTCCGATCCTCTACCACCACTCGCCGTTGGGTGCGACGTTCGAGGTGGTTCGACGGGCCGCCGACGGGTACATGCTGGGGCACGCCAAGATTGGGACCGCGATTCGCAAGGCCGGTCTCTTTGGTGAACTCGACTTGCCCTTCATGCTCCAGAATGTCGGCGGTGAGATCACACGGACGATGACGTCCCACATGCACGCCGCCTTCAAGACCGCCACCTGGCACACTCACTGTGACGCCGAGACCTGGCGGGATGACGTCGTCACCAAGCGGATCGACCCCATCAACGGATTGATTCCCGTTCCAGAAAAGCCGGGGCTGGGTGTCTCGATCGACCGCGAACAACTCGAACGACTCAAGAAACAGAAACTGCCCAAGCAGGCCAAGTGGATTATCAAGACGACCTACAAGAACGGGACCCGGATGTACAACATCGCCAATCCCGACGAGTCGATCTTCATGGTGCGGCCCGATCGCCGCAAACTGCTGCCGTTCAGTTACGACGCACCCCTTTCGAGCGAATGGTGGGATGACGACGGATCGAAGAGGTACCGGGAGATGTTCGAGCGGATAACGAAGCAGGGTGTTGTGCTCGTCAAGCCCGGAGCAAGAGACTGACCTGACGGGTGAAGACGCGAAGTGAGGATTCCTCGTTCCACGGATTGTCGGTTGACCTCCGGTTACGGTATTGTCGTCACTGCCGGATGTCCTCGGTCCGAATCGACACGTCAAGCAGCACGGCGCACACCGGCGGGATCTCACGACCACAGTCACCACCCAGGTGCCAGGAGGGATGGCATGAGGCAACTCCCTTGCAGTCGATGGCTGGCGGTGGCGTGGCTGGCGGTGTGCGGTTCGGCGGAAACGGTGACGACGGCACAGGCTCAGATGGTCACCGCCACGGCCGGTCTTCGTTCGGTCCGCAGCCGTTTTTACGAACGCAACGGCGTCAGTTTTGGCTTCGGGTTCGGAGGATCCGGACGGGCGAGGTGTGTTGGTGGGTTTGGTTCTCCGCTGGGGTTGTCGCCTTTCGGCGGGCTGGGAGGTTGGATGAACGGCGGACTGCGGTCCGGCTGGTCGGTTCGCAGCGGTTCGGCTACCGGTCACCTGGGTTTTTACGCCTACCAGGGTTCGCAACGCAGCCTGGTCAGCACCCAGTCGGTTGTCACCGGCTTACCGGGTTACCCGATGTTGATCACCGACGCGGTTTACGTGCCGTTCGTGGTGGGAGTTGTGCCAGTGGGGCGGTATGGAGCGTACATGGTAGCTCCGCTGGGGGGATTTTATGGCCTGCCGGCAGCAGTCGGGCGGATTCCCTACCGGTCGTGGAGAGATCCCTGGTGGATCGATTCCTCGGGTGGGAAACGACTGGACCGGTCCTACCCGGTTGGCCCAAGACGAGACACCCTGGGAAATCGCTATCGCGCGGCACGTCGCCAGGCGGCCGTCGCGGCTCCACCCCGACGGTCCCCTCCCCGACCTGACACCGCCAGTGTCCGGGATCTCTCGTCGGCGGCTTTTCGCCAGCTGGGTGGACGCCGTTCGCGCCGTTGACCGCTCTTGACCCGTTGGACGGAATGCGGGATAAGGCGCTCGCCCGGTCACCCGGGCTGCGGTCGGTGTCGCCTCCGATCAAGTGATCGTGCGGGTGATGGCCGAAAATCCGCACACACGGGTGTTCGGGTGTGGCCGACCAGGGACGGACGGTCGCGAGCGCGAGATCGAGGACGACAGGGATGACTCGACGAGACACGGTGTGGTTGGCAGTGGTGCTGGTCACTGCCGGAGGCTGTTCTCACCTGGTCGAAACCCGTTCGGTGAATCGTTTCACCGGGGCGTTCGAAGATCGTGACATCGCGGCGCTCCGCGAGGCGACGACTTCTGGGTTCCAGCAGAAGGCGTTGCGTGACAAGACGGCGGTCGATGCGATGGGCCTGCTGGAATTGCCAGAGGGCAAGGTCAAGGTCGCCGAGGTTGAGGAGATCTCGACCGATCGGCGTCGGGTGAAGGTCGAGATCGGGGCGACCAGTGCGGCAAAGAAAAAGCTGACGTTTGAGTTGTCGCGAGACGGGAAATCAGGCGCGTGGCTTGTTGACGATCTGTTGCTGAAACAATCGCGACGAGGAACCACGGTCACGCGATCGGCGACCGACCTGATGGACCTGTTGCTGAGCGTCCACGAGTTCCAACGTGATTGGCAAAGTGGGGACCGTAAGAAACTGCTCGGTTCCACTTCGGAGGGGTTCTCGAAGAAACTTGCCGAGATCCCCGCCAGTTACCTGGCGAAGTTGGCCACTCGTGTTGCGGTCAGTGACGGACGAACCTTCAGCAGTCAACCGCGAGCCAGTCTTGACAAGGGGACCGCGCAGGTCCGGTACAACGGTCCCGAGGGTGAGACCGTGCTGGCACTGATCCAGGAATCAAAACAGTGGCGGGTCGACGACATTGTCTTCTCGGCCAATTCGACGAGCCGCCAGCCCGAGTCCGTCCGGTTGCTGGCCTCGGTCGTGTCCCGCGCTACGGGTTTCCTCGACGCATTCAATCGCGCAGATCGCCAATCGCTCCAGGCGAATGCCTCGACCAGCTTCTACAACAACTGCCTGGCCAGAGCGGACTTGAACGAGGTGCAACTACCCGGATCGACCGCCATCGACGGCACGACGGAAGTTCGTCTGCAGAAGACATTCAGTGACATCGTGATCAAGCAATCCGCAGGCCTGGTTCGTCTGTCGCTGGAACGTGAACCGGCCAGCGATCCGAAAGACACGTCGGTTCGCGGCTTTCGGGTTGCCGAAGTCACCATGGTCGACTTCGGCACGCAGCAGGAACGCAGGCTCTCGGCAGTCTTCACCGCACACGCCCGCATGCGACTGTTCCTGACAGCCGTCCGGAAAAATGACCTGCCCGCCCTGCGACACAATTCCTCCAGCGACTTCAACAACCGTGTCTGGAAACAGGTGACGCCAGTCCTGTTGCCGGAAATTCTCAAATTGGCCTTCTCGGATGCGGAGCCCGACGTGTTGGGGACCGTTTTCCAAGGGGCGGTCACCGAGATCACCGTCGCACAGGGGACACAGGCATTGACGTGTGTGCTCAGAGAGCAGAACGGGTCGTTGCTCGTCGATGACATTCATGTGCCCAGTGAGGGGCTTCCCGGTTCGCTCAAGCAGCAGTTTGAACGCCTGGTTCCGGTGCTGGGTTTCCGGCAGGCCATTGCCGCTGGTGACACGTCGGCCGTCGCAGGGTTCTCGTCGTCGGAATTCAACCGGTTGGTCTGGAGCCAGGTCGGTGACCGACTGCCCGCCCGGGCTGCTCATGTCGGCCGCTTCCTCGACCCCAGGGTGTCACGGATCCACGCCACCGACAAGGATCGCGAGGAGGTGCTGCTGGGTGATCGTCGGTTTGGGGCTCGCGTGATGCTGGTGGCCGAATCGCACCGGTTCCGGGTCGATGACATCGAATTGCTGGCTGGTGAACCGGCCAGCGGAGATCGTCCGACGTGGCTGAAACAGGAGTTGCGACTGGACGTCGCTCGTCCACAGAACCGTCGACCGGCTGCCGGGGCTACCGACGCGCCTAAGGCTGCGAAGAAGACTCCACTTTCGGATGCTCCGTTTCCGGGGGCGACACCCGACGTACCCGCTGGGCCAAACGGACGTTGATGCTCTGGTAGGCGGTGGCCAGGTGCCCCGTGTCGAAGAGGTCTCCCCGGAGGTGTTCGACGTCACCGGATCCGACGGCATCGGTGAAAATTGCCCTCAGGTAGTCGCAGCCTCGTGGAGAGATTCTCCAGTTCTCGTTGTCGAAGAACGAGTGGTGGACCAGTCGGGGGCGCACCACACCCCAGCGATCCCTGAGTCGGCTGGCGGAGATTCCGTCGACAGTGAAGCCGCCAGATGACGACCATTGCAGCGTGGCGACATGATCGGGCCTGTCCTGGTGGATCAGGTCGACGGCCTGGCCTCCCAACCGGGCGGCATGGAAGCGGTCGAACAGAACGGGCCGGCCGCCTCGTTGAGTGTGCCCGACTTTCCGTGTGAAGATCGCCGCTGCGGGAGTCGCGTGGCCGCGGAACAGCGTGGCCGACAGGGTGTCGGCCAGTCGTTGCCGGAGCGCCTCGGCGGCGCCGCGAAAAATCACGTTGCCGGCGGGATCGACGCTTGGAGAGGTTGCTCCCAGCCCCTGGCCCGTCTCGTCGACGATCCCCTCGCCGATCACGACCACCACGTGCTGCTGTTGTCGGTAGACTTCGCTGACCCGCTCGGCAAAACGATCAAAGTCCACGGGCACTTCCGGGATCGCGACAAGGTCGGGCTGACCGTAGCTGCCACCCAGGGCAATGTAGCCCGACTGACGTCCCATGACTTCCACGATCGCGATCCGCCGGTGGCTCTCAGCCGTCGTACGAATCCGGCGGATGGCCTGGACGACCACGAACACCGCGGTCGCGTAACCGGGGGTGGCGAAATTGACCATCCCTGAGATGTTCAGCGGTTCGTCACCGCTCCCAATTTCCGGGGGGCCGTCGCCGAGTGGTTCGGTCCAGGAGGTCGGTTCGTCGGGCGCATTGAGCCCGAGGTCGTTGTCGATGGTTTTTGGCGCCAGTACGCAGGGAAGCCGCTCGGCCAGTGGCTGCATTCCGTTGAGCGTGCCGTCACCGCCAACGGCGACCAGGCCGTCAATGCCCAGTTTGTCCAGACGCCCTGCCACCTCATCGACCAGCGCGGGGTCGGATCCGTCGAGATAGGTCCGCGAGGAACCCAGGATCGTTCCGCCGCGACAGGGATCGAGTTCGGGAATCGTTGCCAATAGCGGGTTGAGAGGAACGTGGGGCAGTTGTTCGTCGAGCAGCCCGGAGTAACCGTCGACCAGGCCGAAAATCTCGATTCCCAGCTGATTCGCGCGTGTCACCGCCCCGTGCAGGGTGGCATTCAGTGCAGGCGTATCGCCGCCGGCGGTGAGAATGGCGAGTCGTTTCATCGGGTGATGGGTCAGTTGAGGGGGAATGTCTTGAGTGAGCCGTGCCAACACCTTATACATGCGCGAAGAGGAATGTCACGAGCGTGTGTGATGGTGAGGAGTGAGGTCATGCGTGGATTCTTGGCTTGCTTCAGTTCGGCCGTGGTTGGCGGCCTGGTCGTGTGTCTCTCGGGCGGAGGTCCACTTCCGGGGTTGCTTCCCCTTGGTGTGGCCCAGGAGGGCGACCGGGCACCGGGCGTGGTTCGCCCTGCGGAGATTGACGGCGAGAGGCTGACCCCCGACGAGCTGATCAACGTGTCCGTCTATGAACGAGTCAACCGGGCAGTGGTCCACATCACGACGCAGAGCTACCGGGAAGAGGGGTTCTTCCTGTTCGATAGTGGTCCGGTCGAGGGAAATGGTTCGGGGTTTGTCGTCGACAAGACCGGTCACATCGTGACCAACTTCCACGTGATCGAGGATGCTCGTGCCATTTTGGTGACGCTCTACAACGGCGAGACCTACACCGCGACGATCGTCGGAGCCGATGCGATCAATGACGTGGCCGTCATCAAGATTTCTGCCGCCTCCAAGGTCCTGTGGCCGGTGGTTTTCGGTGACGCAACGAAGTTGAAGGTCGGCCGCCGTGTCTTCGCCATTGGAAACCCCTTCGGGTTGGAACGCACTCTGACCACGGGTGTTGTCTCGAGTCTCAATCGCAGCCTGCAACTGGTGCGAGGGCGAACGATGACGTCGATCATTCAGACTGATGCCGCCATCAACCCGGGGAGTTCGGGGGGGCCGCTGTTGAATTCCCGCGGGGACGTCATCGGCATGAGCGTGGCGATTTTCAGCAAGACGGGACAGAGTTCCGGGGTGGGCTTTGCCATCCCCGCCAACCTGATCAACCGGGTGGTCCCACAGTTGATAGAACACGGCCGCGTGATTCGACCCGACCTGGGGATTACGCGGGTCTACCAGACCGAGTCGGGGTTGATGATCGCGGGGCTGAAACGTGGAGGGCCAGCCGAACGGGCCGGCCTCCGGGGACCTCGCGTTGTCCGGATCCGTCGTGGGCCGCTGGTGCTGCAACGGATGGATCGCACGGCAGCCGACCTGGTGATTGCCATCGATGGTCAGCCGGTCCGAACGTTCGAAGCGGTTCTCGAGCATGTCGAAAAACGCAAACCAGGAGACCGCATCGTGCTGACGGTGGTCCGGGGGGGCCGCCGGATCGAGGTCCCGGTGAGGTTGGGAAGCGACGAGGCCGAAGGCCGTCAGCCGCGATCCGAGTGACTACTCGGCCGTGGCGACGTTGATCCGTCGCCCGCCACGATCGAAGAACACGGTGCCTTCGACCAGTGAGAACAGCGTGTAGTCGTTCCCCATGCCCACATTCTGGCCCGGGTGCCACTTGGTTCCACACTGGCGAACCAGGATGTTTCCGGCGTAGACAGACTCGCCGCCGAACTTCTTGATCCCACGTCGCTGGGCATTCGAATCACGCCCGTTGCGACTCGATCCCTGTCCCTTTTTGTGTGCCATCGCTCTGACCGTCGCCTGAAAGACTGGAACTCCGACCGGCCACCGGGACCGACCGATCGCGGCAAGTCCTGCCGCGACCATTTCATTCTATCAGTTGGGGGTCGGTTTTGGCGAGTCCGCGCCGGGGGCCTTCGGAGTGGCCGGCTTCGGTTTCGGCGGGGGGAGGAAGAAGAATCCGGCAACCTGTTTCTTGTTGTTGAAAGCGACACGCAGGATGAGCGGGGTTTTTTCGAAGGTACACAGCAGGTCGACGACCTGGTTGGCCTGCACCGTTTTCACCGTGGCGGACTTGTCGACGGACTGGTAGGCCCCGGCCTGGTCTTGGAGGGTCTGCCAGAGGGCTTTCAACTTGTCGGCCGGCAGAGCTTTCAGGACCTCCGGTGAGAAGGTCATCGCCGCTTTGGTGAAACGGCCGGCGATGAGGTCGGCCAGCAGGTCGCGAGCCGCCGTTTCGGCGGAAGAAGTTTGGGAGGCTGGTTTTGCTGCTGGTTTTGCTGCTGGTTTTGCTGCTGGTTTTGCTGCTGGTTTTGCTGCTGGTTTTGTTGCCCGGGACGCAAGGGGCGCGGCCTCGGGACGGTAGATCCAACGTGGTTCAAACACCTCGTCGTTAGGCCCTTTCGTGAAGAACTCGGTCTCGTCCTGGTCAATGGCATCACCCGGACGCCAGTAGCGTTGGACGAGTGTCTTTCGCCAGAGAGTCGATCCGGCCGGGGGGCCACTGGCACTCGGCTTGACCACGAAAAACCAGCTGGCTGCCTCGATGGCCTGTTTTTTCGACAGGTTGGTCTTGGACGTTTCGAGCAGGTCGTGCATGTTCGTCCAGTTCTGGGTGGTGTCGCCGTTCCAGAGGGCGGTTGTGCGGCGCAGCTGGCCCTGGGCCAAGGCCTGGGACAGCGTATTGAACGGAACTGGTCCGCGGACATGGCGATATCCGTTGGAGAACCCCGACATGTAAATGGTGACGAAGTCGGTGCGGGCGTCGATGCCCTTCCACGTCACCACGCCGTAAATCGGGGCGTTGTCCTGCTTGGCGTCGACGGGTGTGGCTTTGGGAACCGGTCCGACCACCTGGACCGAGTTTTTCAGCTGCGGCAGCCGCTCACGGGCAGCGATTGCCGCCTGTGCCTCGGGCAGAATGTCATCGGAGTAGATCTTCTGGCTGTCGTTGTCGTTGGTGATCAGGGTGAATTCCGGGGCGAACAGTGGCTCACCCGGAGTGGGATCGAACACGTTTTGGGGGTTCACTCCATTGGGATCCCCCTTGAACGGCAATGGGCGGTTGACGGCCCGGTAGACCAGGTACCAGACCAACTGCTTGGTTTTCTTTCCGGTCTTGGGATCGGTCAGGTTGACGCTGATCAATCTCAGGGGCTTGAAGCGAACCTCGAGTACCCAGAGGTCGGTCTGCTGGTTGAGTTCTTCCCCTGAGGCCTGGGAAGAGACGCGTATCTTGAATCCGCGGAGCGGCTTGGCGGCCACCGGCGGTGTCTTGGCCGGGGCTGGCTGCTGGGCCGGGAGGTTTGCTGAAATCGCAATGACGGCCAGGATGGCCAGAGCAAAGCGGACAGGAGTGAGAAGTGAGAGACCGGTCATCGGTCGGATCCCTGCTGGACCTACTGGATGGGGGAGGCGCGGCGGCTGCACAAATATAGTCTCGTTTTTTTTGGATGGTCAAGACGTCGGCGACGGTCCTCGACACCGGAGCACGCCGAATGTGGCAATGAGTCCGGTTGTGAGGGATGGTGGACGGTGACTGACTCAGTGAATGTCCGCCCCGGTCAGTTCTCGTTCGACCCGATCGGCCTGTTGAGCGACCTCGTGTACGCTCCGTCTGAGCTCCTCAGCGTCGACGGTCGCCTGCGGATAGGTGTTGATGACGACGAAGTGTGGGGTGCCGTTGAGCGAGCGGATGGCGATACTGCCGTGGGCCATGTGGCCGTTGCGTTCCAGAGCGATACGATCGAAATCTGCCACGGCTTCACAACAGGTGCTGTAAATCGACACCAGGGAATCCGGGTCGGACAACTCGACAAACACCCGTTGTTGGCGTCCATCGGGCTGAGACGCCTGGAGAACCCATCGGGAGTCGTTTTCGATGGCTTCGAAGGCGATCGAATTGTCATCGGCCATCGCCTCCCTGAGCAACGCTCCAACGTTGCGGATCGCTCCGAGCACCGTTTCCAGCAACGGGATGACGGTGTCGGCGTCGGCGGGACGATGTTCGGGTGACTTGTGCAGCAGGTGCGCGACGGTCGAGACCACCTCCATCGGCACCCGTTCGCTGGGGTGTGTGACAGGTGCCGGATCGGAGGTCGCAATTTCGTGATGCAGGTTGCGGAGGTCGGTTCCGGTGAACGGGAGCCGACCACAGATCGCCTGGTAGTAGCAGACGCCCAGGGCATAGACGTCTGATCCCGTGTGGGCGGCCTGCCCGAGAAAGAGCTCCGGGGCCATGTAGTGTGGCGTGCCACACAGCCGTGCGTCGTCCTGGTCGCGGATCAGTTTGGCCAGGCCAAAATCGCTGATCTTGGGGACACCCTGCTCAGTCAGCATCACATTGTCGGGCTTGAGGTCGCGATGGACGATTCCGGCCCGGTGCGCAGCAGCCAGCCCACGAGTGATCTCCAGGATCAGTTCGGTGGCCTCGGAGACCGACGGAGGAGGTCCGTTGGCAAGGTGATGCTGGAGGCTGCGTCCGGCAACGAACTCCATCTCGAGAAAGTGGAACCCATCCGTCTCGCCAACCGCGTGCGTGGTGACCACGTTGGGATGCACCAGTGCGGCCGCCGCTCGTCCCTCGGCCACGAACCGGCCGACATAGTCGGCGTCACGACCGATGAGGTTGGGCCTGAGGATCTTCAACGCGCACCGTCTCAGCAAGTCGCGGTGGCGGGCCAGGAAAACCCGGCCCATGCCCCCGGTGCCCAGCAGCAACTCGATGTGGTAGCGATCAAGTACAGTTCCGACCAGGGCCTCGCTTTCGTCCGGGATGTCGTTTTCCGGGCCCATGGCGTCCGAAGACGATCCGAACATCACCGTGCCGCCGCAGCGGGGGCACAGCGAAGCGAGCGTGAGCTTGAGGTTGCAGCCGACGCAGTAAACCGCGTCGAGCGGTGAATCCGGGGAAGGAGGGGATGCCATGAGCAGCCTTCGCAGCGATTGCACCGGGCGGTTATAGTCGAGCGAAACCCGGCGAGGGGAAGTCTACCCGCAGCCGAGCCAGGATCCCACCCGCTCCAACACCACTCTCCCCGTCTGAACGATGTGATGCCGACTTCCTCTCCCTCTCCAGACCCTCCGATGGATCCGTTTTCGAATCCCGTCGGACCGGACGGGGCGGATGGTGTCGAGTACCCGGGCCAGACGGCGTCGCTGGAAGATGACCAATTCGCGACGGTCCCGAATCGTCCGGTGAGGCCGGATCCCGTCGTGATTCCTGGTCCCGGGCCGTTTGAGGCCTTTGCCTGGTTGATCGGAGTGATCGTCGTGCACCTGGTTGCCAGTGCGATCATGGTGGTACTGGTGGCCGCAGCGGTGGTTGGGATCAGCGGGGATCAGCAGCTGGTGCAGAATCCGGAGCGGCTGCAGAAGATGATCAACGAACACATCGGGGTCGTGATGGGGGGGGACCAGGTGCTGTTCGTGTTGGTGGTGCTCCTGGCCGTCGGCCTGAGATTGGCGGTACCGTTCGATCGGTCGGCCGGACCATTCGGCCGGCTTGGCAATCGCCTGGGGAGACTTCGGATGTGTCCCCAGCACCTGCTGACCATCGCCGTGATCGTGGTGCCGGTGTCGGTCGCCTGTGGCCAGTTGTTCGTGGCTGCCAACCGTCTCTGGCGGGGGATGCTTGAGACGTTGCCGGGGCTGCCGGATGTCCCGGCCATTCAGGAGGTCAATGTGCTGGCGACGATGGCCGAGGGCCTGTCGCTTCCGGGCATGGTATTTGTGCTGGCGGTTTTGCCAGCCGTAGGGGAGGAACTGGTCTTTCGGGGCGTGATCGGCCGCGGGCTGGTGGCTCGAGGTGGAGTCGTTCACGGCATCTTCCTGACGTCGTTGTTGTTTGCCATGGCCCACATCAACCCGGCCCATGCCATGTCGGTGTTTCCCCTGGGCGTGTTGCTGCACGTTGTTCACCTGGCGACCCGCTCGATTCTCGCTCCGATCCTGTTGCACTTTCTGATCAATGGGTGGGCGGCCGTACTGACCAAGGCCACTCTGTCGATGCCGAACCGGGGGATCGATCCGGCGTTGCTGGCAGGAGAGGAGGTGTTGCCGTGGTTCGTGTTGGTGCCCGCGTCACTGGCGTCCTTTTGTGCGGTCGTGTACTTCTGGAGATCTCGGATCGAATTCCGGGTTCCGGGCGATGGTCCGATCTCTTCCCGGAATCCACGGGATGGCCATGTCCGGTGGTGGTGGCCGGCCTATCGCAGCGTCGAGGTTCCTGGAGGACCTGCGGAGGCTGTTCGACTGAAACCACCGGTCGAGCTCACGGTAGCTCTTGGCGTGGGGTTGTTGTGTTTCTACGTGGCGTTGGGGTGGGAAGTGTCTCGCGCGGCGGGTGGAGGCTAGAGAGATGTCCGAATCACTGACGACTGGTGAGATGGCGGGAGCCGGAGAATCGAAGGGCAACTACGCCTTCGTCAGTCTGGGTTGTCCCAAGAATCTCGTCGACAGCGAGAAGATGCTGGGCACGTTGGCCCTGGACGGTTACACGCTGGTTCCCGAACCGGCCGGTGCCGATTTCGTGATCGTCAACACCTGTGGTTTCATCGAAAGCGCTCGAGCGGAATCGCGGTCAGTGATCGACGAGATGATCGACCTGAAACGAGCCGGACAGACCGGTGGGGTGATCGTGGCCGGTTGTCTGCCTGAACGTGTCGGTGGCAGCCTGTTGGAGGAACGGCCCGAGATCGACCACGTGGTGGGCGTGTTTGGTCGAGACGAGATTCACCGGGTGGCTGATCACCTGGTCGGACACGCTCGAGAACAACGGGAACTGTTCCGACCGGCTCCGATCACCGCGCAGGAAGATCGCGGGCGATTGAGGATCACTCCCAAGCATTTTGCCTACTTGAAGATCTCCGAAGGCTGTGATCGGACCTGCACCTTCTGTGCTATTCCCAAGATGCGCGGCAAACACGTCACGAAGCCGATCGAGGAGGTCGTGCGGGAAGCCGAGGAACTGGTCGGTGACGGAGTGCGCGAGTTGGTGCTGGTGGCCCAGGACACCACCTATTACGGACTGGATCTCTACGGCGAGGTTCGGCTGGTCGAGTTGCTGAAGCGGATCGAGCAGATCGAAGGACTCGACTGGATCCGCCTGATGTATCTCTATCCGATTCACTTCACCGACGAACTGGTGGGCCTGATCGCCGATTCGGGAAAGATCCTGCCTTACCTCGACCTGCCTCTGCAGCACATCAACAGCGCCGTCCTGAAACGGATGCAGCGACGGGTGGATCGCAGCGGGACCGAGCGGTTGCTGGAAACGTTGCGCGAGCGAGTGCCCAACCTGGTACTTCGTACGACGTTTATCACCGGGTTCCCCGGCGAGACCGACGGACAGTTTGAGGAGTTGCGAGACTTCGTTGATGAGGGCCATTTCCAGCGGATGGGCGTCTTCACGTATTCGCTCGAACCCGGGACTCCGGCCCAACGGCTCGACGGGCACCTGCCCGAGGACGTCAAGGTGTCCCGTCAGGACGAGTTGATGGCGATTCAGCAGCGTCACGCCTTCTCGTTCGGAGATTCCCTGGTCGGTTACGAACTCGACGTGCTGCTTGACCAGGCCTCCGATGAGCCCGGCGTCTGGATCGGAAGATCGTTTGCCGATGCTCCCGAGATCGACGGGGTGGTCGAGGTCGGGGGACGCGATTTGGCTGTTGGACAGATGGTCCCCGTTGAGATCCTGTCACGTCAGGGGTACGATCTGGCTGGCGCGGTATCCGAGTGAACCGTGCAGCGATCGGATCCAATTCCGACCGGGACAGAGGCGAAGAGACGTGTCGGACGAGTCGGCCCGGCCAGCACACTGGCTGAACACCCCCAACCTGATCACCATCAGCCGCCTGCTGATGGCTGTCGTGTTGTTTGTTTTGATCGAGGCCGACGGCTGGTGGAAGACGGCGACAGTGTTGTTCGCGGTCGCCGCCGCCACCGATTTTCTCGATGGCTACATCGCTCGTCGGTATGGGCTCGTCACACCGCTCGGGCGGATTCTTGATCCGTTCGCCGACAAGATCATCATCTGCGGGACGTTCGTTTTCCTGCTCTCAGTCGGTGGCTCGGAGGCGAAGTCGGGGGTAACTGCCTGGATCGTGGTGGTGGTGTTGGCTCGGGAGATGTTCGTGACCAGCCTGAGAGGATTTCTCGAGAAGGCCGGACGGGATTTCTCGGCGGCGCTCTCGGGCAAGCTCAAGATGGTCCTGCAGTGCGCTGCGGTGCCGCTGTGCTTGCTGTCGATGGACGACGCGATTGTTGCCGAATACGACGGGCTTCTCCGGATCCGCGATATCACGCTGTGGGTCGCGGTGGCCGTTACCATTTTCAGCGGGGTCGAGTATTCGATTCGTGCCGTTCGGATGCTTCGTCGCCCTGAGCCTCCCGTTGATCCGCAGGACCTGTCCGAAAGACCCAGCGACGACACAGCAGGTAATTGAACATCATCCCGGCAACGACGCCGACCGGGACCGTCAGCACGATGTGTTCGGCAAACAGCTCGAACTGCTTCTCCAGCACCACACGGGTCGTCCAGCTGACCAACGCACCCAGTGAACAGCTGCCGCAAAAGCTGATGTACTGTCGCCACAACGGGCTGGCATCGGCGTCGGCGAAGGTGATCCGCCGGTTCCAGAAGAAATTCCAGGTCATGGCCACGGCGATGCCGACCAGGTAGGCGACATCTGACGACTCACAGGCCAGGAACGTGGCGTATGTGACACCTCCGTCGACCAGGACCCCACTGGCTCCGACTGCTCCAAAGCGGACGAAACGGGCCATTTCCGGAAAGACGGCCTCGAGCCGACGCAGTCGCTCGATCAGTCCCGCAAACGGTGAATGCACCCGCCCAGCCCCCTCGTGTCCCCGTCCGGTACGACTTGCTGCCGGGCGGTTTCGCCAGTCTGAGAGTCCCGGGGAGAAACCGCAAGATGGTCTCCGATCCCGTTTCACTCGACCCGGACGGTCTGACCGGTTACCAAGGACACCGAGCTGCGACCACTGACTCGAAGGGATCGTTCATGGACAACCCCCTGGCCTGGCGGCCGCCTGCGATCAACACGGGCAGTTGGCTGACCGGATATTCTCTCAATGCGTTGCTGGATCGTGTCGGCACCGATCGCATCGTGTTGCCGATCTGCTCACTGGGCACACCGTTCGACGACCTGGCGAGCTTGGCTCCCCTGGTATTGCCCCCGCTGTACCACGAGGCTCTCGACAGCGGGTTGCGGACCGAATTGCTTGATCGCATTGGCGAGTGTTTTCCGTTCTACAGCGGGACGCGTCGCGCCGGGGAGGCCACCTTCGATGTGGTCGAATTGCCCCCGACACAACACCCACCCTGTGGGCCACTCGGGCAGGTGGTCACCTTCAGTGTCGACACGGCGGTCGAGGAACACGGGCCGCATCTGCCCCTGGCGACTGACACCCTGCAGAGTTATGCGGTACTCGAGCGGCTGGCCGCCGAGCGGGACGGGGTGGTGATCGCTCCGCCGGTCGATTACGGGCAACTGACCTGGGGCCTGCCGTTCGGGATGAGCATCGATATCACGGCGGCGTTGCTGACCCGTTACGTGACCGGGTTCGCCAACGCGATCGTCGACTGGCTACAGCCCGCGGCCGCTTACGTGGTTGACGTGCATGGGTCGATCGTGCATCGCACGGCGATCCAGGACGGGCTGGCGGCCAGCAACGTCGACCGCTGGTCGTTTCGCTGGTTGCACGACCCGTTGGTGGCTCTTTCGGGAGACCGCGGCGACCAGCATGCCGGTGGCGTGGAGACGGCGTTGATTGAATGGATCAACCCGGCACTGATTGACGCGGACTGGTGGCCGGCTCGACGGGACGAGCTGCTGGCCGCCCAGATGTCACTGTCTGATGCGGTGTCATTGTCATCGGATCTGACGGCTTTCATCGAACGTGTTGAGCATGTCGGGCTCAACGGGATCGTCGGTGGGCTCGAGAACTACGATGCGGTCGAGGGAACCGACCTGGCTGAACGGGTCCTCGAGGTCGCTCGTGGTGATCTCGAAGAGCTCTTCTGGACCCGGTGATTGCAACGCCAGTTGGATTGCGACATCCTGTGGTCTGATCGCAGTGTCCAGGACTCCAGATGGCTTCCCCCGCTCCACCCCTGTTCAGTCCGGCCGCGTCTCGTCGTGACGAGAACCGCACGATCTGGGTGATCTGGCTTGTCTACGGTGCTTTCTACTTCTGCCGAACAAACATCTCGGCAGCCGTTCCCGGACTCAGCGAGTCCACTGACCGTGGCGGACTGGGTTTCAGCACCGAGCAGGTTGGGTGGATCCTGGCCTCGTTGAAGATTGCCTATGGAGTGGGACAACTCGTCAACGGACAACTTTCCGAACGGGTGGCACCCCGGATCCTGCTGTCGATCGGCATGTTCTGTTCGGCATTGCTCAACATCACGTTCGGACTCTCGACCGGTTTCTACTTCCTGTTGTTCGTCTGGGCCGCCAACGGTTACTGCCAGTCGTTGGGTTGGACACCGTGTGTGCGGGTGGTGGGCAACTGGATACCGTTGTCACGGCGAGGATGGGCCCTGGGAGTGATCGGGACCGGATACCAGATCACACTCGGGCTGACGTACCTGATCGCCAGCGAGTCGGCCGACCGCTTCGGTTGGCGGGGAGCGCTGTTCGTGCCCTCGGCTCTGCTGGGGATCTCGGGTGTCGTCATGCTGCTGACTCTCCGTGAGACGCCGCCGGGCGGACGAATTCACGAATCCGACACACCAGTACCGTCTCTCGAGTCGATCGAACGTCCCGGTGTGCGAGAGACCCTGTACCTGACGTTCTACAATCCGACGCTGTGGCTGTTGGGATTGTCGCTGGGCCTGCTCAACGCCTGCCGTTACGGCTTCCTGGACTGGGGACTGAAGCACCTGATGGAGGTTCAGCAGACGACGATCGGGAAAGCCGGTCTGAAGTACTGCGTGATCGCCGTGGGAGCTGCGGCCGGGTCGTTCCTGGCCGGGATCGCCACCGATCGGCTGTTTGGGGGTCGTCGGGCTCCGGTGATCGCGATCCTGCTGACGACCCTGGGGCTGACGACTCTGCTGTACGAATCGGTTTCGCGGACCTCGACGACCGGGACCGTGCTGTTGCTGGTGGTGATCGGGTTCTGCATCTATGGCCCCCAGGTTCTGCTGGTGGGTACGGCTCCAGTGGACCTGGCCCACCGGGGCACCGGCGCGGCGGCTGCGGGTTTCGTCAACTTCATCGGCTACATGGGAGCTGCGACTGGTGACGTCGTGACCGGGATCTACTCGGGCGGTTCGGAGGATTCGTGGCAGGTGACCATCTACATCTGGGCCGGATGGGCGTTTGCCGCGGCGTTGACGACGGGGGTGTTGTGGAACACGACAGCCCGACATGTTGGCCTGCTGCCGTCCTGGTTGCCGAAGACGATCCTGCTCTCTGCGCTGGTGATCGCTGCCGTGGTTCTCCAGGTGGCAGGTGGTCCGTTCTGGCTGGTCGCCGGGATCGGCCTGGCCCTGGCCGGGGCAGTGTTCAGCCGGTTCGAGAAATCTCTGGCGTTGGCGGCTGCCGGGCTGTCCCTGGCCGGTTTGATCAGCCTGTTCATTGTCCCCCTGGGTGCCGAAGATCTCTCGGGATGGCTGATCGTTGTTTCCAGGGTGTCACTGGGGTTGGCGACGCTGACAGCATTGATGGTTTTTGTGGAGAAGCGGTAGATGACCACTCGAGCGATTATCATCGGCGCCGGACGAGGTGAGCGGTTGATGCCGACCACTGCCGATGCTCCCAAGTGCTTTGCCGAGGTCGGCGGTCGTCGGATCCTCGACTGGACGGTTGAGGCCCTGGCCACCGCCGGGGTTGAGCAGATCGCCTTCATCGGCGGGTACCGGATCGAGGCGGTGCAGGAGGCCTACCCCGAGTTCGAGTTCCGACACAACGTCGATTGGCCCAACAACAACATCCTTGCCTCGCTGTTCTACGCCGAGGACCTGATGGACGAGCCGTTCGTGTGTTGTTATTCCGACTGCCTGTTCACCGCCAACCTCGTCTCGAGCACGATTGCGACCGCCGGCGAGATCGTTGTGTCCGTCGATACCGGGTGGCGTGAGCGATACGCGGACCGCACCGAACATCCCACCGATGACGCCGAAAAGATCACGGCGAGCGATGGTGTGGTGACCCGGATTGATCGGGAGATCCCCGAAGCCGAGGCGTACGGGGAGTTCACCGGGGTGGCCCGGTTTGGCAAGAGCGGGGCCGAGGTGCTGCGTCGCGCGTACCACCGGATCCGTGAGGGACATGCCGGGCAGCCGTTCCGAGGGGCGAAGTTGTTCGAGAAGGCCTACCTGATTCATCTGCTGCAGGAGATGATCGAGGACGGGGTCGAGTTCCGGCATTCTGACACGGGTGGTGAGTACATCGAGATCGACACCCAGCAGGACTTCGAATACGCCCGAGGGTGCTGGGAAAACGGGGGAATTGCCTGATGACTGCTTTGCCGCTGTTTCCGACGTCGGTGGTCGGTTCGATGCCCCGACCGGCCTGGGTGCGTCGCCTGATCAACGACGATGAGAACATCGAAGACGCTGACCGGGTTCGCTGGATGGACTCGGCGATTCGCTCGGTGGTTGCCCTGCAGGAGGCCGCCGGTCTCGACGTGGTCACCGACGGGGAGTGGGGACGAAAGAGCTACATTGGGGTGATTGCCGAGTTGGCCGATGGCTTCGAGTTGAGCACCAGCGACGACGGGAGGCCGTGGACGGTGGTCACCGGCACGCTGGAACCGAAACAGCCCGGTCATATTGCAGCCGAGGCCACCCGGATCAAGTCGTTGACCGATCGTGCGATCAAGTCGACGTTGCCCGCACCGGCTCTACTGGGAGAACGGATGTGGGATCCGGTTGCCTCGTCGTCGGCCTATCCGACCCGGGAGTCGTTTGTCGAAGCGTGCGTGCCGATCTTGAGACGGGAAGTGGAACTGTTGCGGGACGAGGGAGTGTCGATCGTTCAGATCGACGACCCGCACCTGTGCCTGTTCGTTGATCCCGACGTGCGGGCCGGATACGACGACCCGGATCGGGCGGCTGATTTTGCGGCGGACATGACCAACCAGGTGGTCGACGGGATTGAGGGCGTGCGTCTGGCGGTACACCTGTGCCGCCGGGCGGGAGCCCGTGTCCGGGGCGAACATGCCCACGAAGGCGGTTACGGCCCGATCCTGGGAGCTCTCAATCGTCTGAAAGTTCACCATCTCACGATGGAATTCACCGCACCGCAGGCGGGCGACATGGCGGTGTTCGGAGAACTCCGTGAGGATTTTGAAATCGGGCTGGGATGTGTCGGATGTCAGCCGGGACGAGTGGATTCGACCGACGAAATCGTCGAACGTGTCGAAGCCGCACTCGCGCATCTCGATCCAGCTCGCGTGACGCTCAATCCCGACTGCGGATTTGCACCGGGTTCGGCTGCGGATGTGAGTCTGGACGAGGTCTATACGAAGTTGTGTCACGAGGTCGAGGCGGCCAGGCGACTCAGAGAGCGACACGGGTGATCACGCGGCGTTGAACGGGTCGCCCTCGTATTCCATCAACTCGACCACGGCTCCGTCGTCGGTCAGATAGAAGCCGACTTCGACCCCGGGGAGTGCCGTGAAAGGCCCCAGCAGGCAATTCAGTCCGCGGGAAGCCTCTTCGAGCGAATCGACGTGGAATGCGACGTGCGATTGCTCACGGACGGGGCCGGTGACGGGGCTGTCCGGCTCGAACCTCAACCATTCGACCCGATGAGGATGCTTGGTGAAGTCGGTGACCCACACCCGTGTCGCCTCCACAAACACCTCGCCGTTCCGCGGCTGGTCGGTGATCAGACCGATATGGGAGAACTCCATCAGATACTCCGGGGAAGCGGTTGGGGCGGGGACAATCGCCTGAGGAAGCTGCCGGTGATGTTGCGGATTTTCGACCGCGAGCCGAGGAAGATCCGGATCCGGTTTATTGTGGCGGGGATTCTCCGGTCAGGAAAATCTCCTTGGTGCGAATTGCCGTCCGCGAAACCTGGGCATTTTGCGTGGCCTGCTGGATCAACTCGCGGCTGTCGTCGCGGTGAGCGTACATGGCCTGGCCGGGGCTCACATAGTCGTTCCAGTGCTTTTCGAAGACAGCCACGTTGTCTTTGTGACCGGCGAGAATGCTCGGAACCGTGTGCAGCATCGCCATGGTCCGTTCGTACTTGATGAAGAACTTGCCGACGAATTCGGGCAGGAGCTTGGACAGCGTGTTGTGCTTGGCGATGTCGACGTAACGCGGAATCACGTACCGGGGTTTGTCCAGTGGGCCGAGTGCCTGGCCCAGGGCGGTGCTGAAGATCTCGGAACTCTCTTCGTCAGCATCCTTGAGGAACAACCGGGTGAAACCACCGGCCCGCGCGTGGGTCGAGATCTCCGCGTTGCCCGACACCGGGATCAACTGCAACTCGACCAACGATCTCAGCACGGCGCGGGCAACGGCCTCGGAAAGCGATTCGGGAGACCAGACCAACGTGTGTTTCGGGAACGGTGGGAACCCGCTCACGTTTGAGTTGTTCGAGAAATCGAATTCGAGAGCCGTGACCGGTTCGGGATCAAACGGCTCACCAATTCGCCAGAGTTGGCGGGCTTCGGTGCGTTTCCAGGTCCTGGAGATCATCTCCTCGTTGATCGTTCCGACGGCGTCTTCGATGTCGGAAGCCGCCAGTTCGGTGAAAAGTGCGTGCACGTGGCCCGGACCCTTTTCGATGGCCCCATCCTCGCAGACACCGAAGGTGGCATCGTGCTTCTTGGCGAACCGGAAGAAGTCGTCGAGTCCCTTGCGAAGTTCGGGAGCCAGGCAGACCACATCCCAGTTGTCGGCCAGCTTCTCGGGCCACTCGGGGTCCAGTCGAATTGAACGTCCCCTGAGCTGGTTGACCGTCATCGACGTGGCGGCCGCGGTGAGATCAATCAACACGTTGATCCGGTTGGCGTCCCAGCCTTCACCGAGCAATCCCCGGGTACCGACCAGGCAGCGGGTGACTCCCTTCTGGAACATCGCGGTGATCAACCGGATGTAGAGCCGTGGACTCCACTCGCTCCCCAGGCCACGAACCACCATGAAGCCGTCTTCGGGTTCGGTCAGTTCCAGTTCGACATCCGCATTTTCCTGGATCAGCCACGCGCGAGCCTCTTCCAGGAAATACGGAGCCAGGTCATCATCGATCAGTACGGTTGATCCGGTGACCAGGATCGGATCAAGCAGGTCGGTGTTGGGATCGGTGAGCAACTGACGGAAGGCCTGGATGGCCCCGCCGGATTCCTCATCGAGCAGGTGGGTGATTTCCTCGTTGACGGCCGAAGTCTTTTCGTAATCAGCAATTACGACAGCCCGGATCGAATCGCCCAGGACCTGGAATTCGGCGTTGAGGATCGGGACCACCGCCTGGGCCTTGGCCTTCGAGTAGGCCATGATCCGGCCGGCTGGAGAGGCACAGACCTGTGTCGAAGTCTCGGTGACCTGGACACCGAACATCCTCAGGCGATCGGTGGCTTGCTCGGCCAGTTCTCGATCGGCGGCCGATTCGCTACGTCGCAGGGCGTTGCGGATGTATCGACCGAGCACCGGCATCAGGATACGCAACTCGGTCGGAATCTGAGGGGTCTCCCACTCGAAGGGCAGGATGGTCTCGGGGACACCGTGAGGCAGGGGGTGTTCGATCGACTGCAGGAAGAAGCGAGCGGCCAGGGCAAAATCGGGGTCGCGTTTCTCGTAATCGGACCACGAATCGAGTTTGACGATGCCGGCCTGCAGGCTGCCGAGTGTTTCGCTCAGCCACTTCGGCAGGGGAGCCGCACGGGGAATGTTGTCCTTGTCGGGTGGTTGCGGGACACACAGTTCTTCGACCAGTTCGGTGAGCCGATCGTCGACGTTGGCCATGTAGCTGAATTCGTCACCGGTGGGCCTGACGAAGTAGACCAGGTCCTGATAGGGGGCCAGGAAACCGTCCTTGACCACGGCGGGAACGGGGACCTGAAAGTCCACCGGGCCGAAGAAGGTCTGGTAGCGTTCGCAGTCTTCCCGGCGGTGGCCTTCAAAGTCGGGCGGAGTTGCAGTGAGGCCAAGGACGGTTGGTCCGTCGAGCAGTTCGCTGGCGTCCGAGAGGACCCGTCCCCAGTGCCCGGTCAGGTGGTGGCACTCGTCGAGAATGATCAGGCCGACGCCGGCGTCTTTGAGTAGTTCCAGTGTTTCGAGAGCCGATCGGTGCAACGTTCGCAGTGACTCTCCATGGATGGCGAGGTTGTCGCGGATGACTTTCTTGTTCCGGGCCAGCCGCGTGGCGTAATACTCGGGATTTCTCTTCTGCAAGTCCTCGATCCAGAGACGGCCCTCCTCCGGCGAAGCGACCTCGTTGTTTTCGATCAGGTACTGGATCCAGTTCTCGAGGGCACCCTGGTGGAGATCATCGCCCCCCCGTCGTGGCAGCGTGACCGACTGGTAGGTCAGCGAGTTGAGCAGCGAGGGGGATTTGGGGTCGGTGCTGGTGAAATCGATCAGCGGACGTCCCGACTTGGTCGAGAACAGGTCGGTGCGAGCGGCCCACTGCATCTGGATGGCTGAGTTGGGCGAGAGCACCAGGGCCGGGCAGCGGATGTGGATGGCCCACAGGTACAGCCCCAGTACGGTTTTCCCCGATCCCGGGGGGGCCACGATGTGCAGCCGCCGTTCGTTCCGGTTCAACTGCTCTTCGGCAATCTTGACCACCTCGGCTTGCGAGGGGCGCAGCTTCCCGTCGAACCGGGCGTCCGGAAAGTCCAACATCTGTTATCTCGATCGACGGCGTTCAGGCTGTCGCCGTACACGCAACATTTGCTAGTATTCCCCGTAGTGGTAACAAACCTGCACCAGTTTTTCTCGTTGCTCGAGAGGAATCTCAGAATGAAATGTTTTCTTGGTGTCCTGCTGGGGCTGATGCTCGTCGTCGGCTGTGCGGACAGTGGTTCTGCGCCGTCAGGAGCTCCGGAATCGGGATCTTCGGCCGCAGTCGGAGCCAACCTGCAAACCGTCGTGTTCAATGTTCCAGGCATGACCTGACCCACCGGATGTGCTCCGAGAGTCCGTGCGACTCTCGCCGACCAACCTGGTGTCAAGGACGTTGAGATCAACTTTGATGCCCGCCGGGCTGTCTGCAAGGTCGAGTCCCCGGACGCCTTCGACGCCGACAAAGCCATCGCCGCTCTCGATGAAGAGGGATTCGAAGAGAGCACCGTGGCGAAGTAGTCTCGGATTTCTGACACTGAGGCCGCCCTGTCGCGATGATGGGGCGGCCTTTTTTTTGTCTTCGAGTAGAAAATTGCCGAGTGCAACATGACCAGTGCAACGAGTTGGACGGGAGTGGTTTTGCTCGTCCTGGGACTCTCCGTTCCCGCATCAGGCGATCAGGACCACCCCAACATCATCTTCATCATGGCCGACGATCTCGGTTATGGAGACCTCGGCTGTTACGGCCAGAAGCGAATCCGGACGCCACACCTGGATCGGATGGCTGCCGAGGGAATGAAATTCACCCAGTTTTATGCCGGGTCGACCGTCTGCGCGCCGTCGCGATGTGTGCTGATGACGGGTCTGCATACCGGGCATTGTTTCATTCGAGGCAACGGCAAGATCAACCTGCGGCCTGGTGATGTGACCGTCGCCGAGGTGCTGAAAACGACGGGTTACACGTGCGGCTTGATGGGCAAGTGGGGCCTGGGACACGAGAATTCCAGCGGGCTGCCGACTCGACAGGGGTTTGACTCGTTCTTCGGTTATCTCGATCAGCACCACGCACACAATTACTATCCCAGTTTCCTGGTGCGGAACGAGAAGCGGGTCTTGCTGAAGAACGTTGTGCCGATGGAGGGACGGTTTGGCCAGGGGGTTGCGACTCGCCAGGTGGAATACAGTCATGACCTGGTCATGGCCGAAACGATGACGTGGCTCGACAAGGTCCACGACCGGCCCTTTTTTCTCTACCTGGCTCTGACGATTCCTCATGCCAACAACGAGGCGAGGAAGAAGGGGATGGAAGTTCCCGACCTGGGAGCGTACGCGAATGAGGACTGGCCGGCCCCGCAGAAAGGCACCGCGGCGATGATCAGCCGGATGGATGCCGACCTGGGCCGGCTGTTTGCACGCCTGAAGAAGCACGGGATCGACAAGAAGACGGTCGTCTTCTTCACTTCCGACAACGGTCCACATCGGGAAGGGGGCAATAACCCCGATTTCTTCAACTCGAATGGGCCGTTGCGCGGAATCAAGCGAGATCTGTACGAGGGCGGAATTCGCGTGCCGCTGCTGGTTCGCTGGCCGGGAAAGATCCGTGCCGGCAGCACGGCGGACTTCATTGGGTCTTTTGCCGATGTGCTTCCCACCCTGGCGGACCTGGCTGGTGCCAAGGGGCCTCGGGCCACTGACGGTGTGAGTTTTGTCGACACCCTCGTGGGAAATGGCCGGCGACAAAAGCGCCACGAATACCTGTACTGGGAATTCTACGAAGGTCGGAGTGCTCGGGCGGTACGGATGGGAGACTGGAAAGCGGTGGTCAAACCGTTTCACGGGACAAAGGTCGAGTTGTATCACCTGGGGAAGGACCTGGGCGAAAAGACAAACGTGGCTGCGGATCACCCCGACGTTGTGGCCCGTGCCCGAGCGGCCATCAAGGACGCACATCGCCCGTCACCACTGTGGAAAGTCCGTCGCCGGCCAGCCCGCAAAAAAAACGCCAAGAAAAAACAACGTGATGAGTGATCGCCGAGTGGTTCTGGCTGCACTGGTCCTGTGTGCCTGTCCGGTCCTCGCGGATGCCGAGTTGCCGAAACGGCCGAACCTGGTTGTTGTCATGGCCGACGACATGGGTTACGGGGACGCCAGTTGTTACGGCAATAAGGCGTTCCAGACGCCTCACCTGGATCGACTGGCTGCCGAAGGGCTGCTGTTCACCGATTTTCATTCCAGTGGCAGTGTTTGCAGCCCGACCCGGGCAGGACTTTTGACCGGACGGTATCAGCAACGTGCAGGAATTCCGGGGGTGATCAATGCGGATCCGAAGGCAAATCGGCACCACGGGTTGATGCCCCTGGAGGTGACTTTTGCCGAGCTTCTGCGAGCCGAGGGGTATCGGACCGCCGTCTTCGGGAAATGGCACCTGGGATACCAGAAGCGGTTCAACCCGATCCACCATGGGTTTGAGCGATTTCGCGGTTACGTCAGCGGCAATGTCGACTACATCTCGCACTTCGATCGCATGGGAATTGCTGATTGGTGGGACGGGGATCGTCTGGTCCCCGAGTCCGGGTACTCGACCCATCTGATCACGCGGCACGCGGTCCGTTTCATCAAGCAACACGCAGATCGCAGTGGGAAGAAGCCATTCTGTCTCTATGTCGCTCACGAATGCCCGCATTCGCCTTACCAGGGCCCCAGGGACAGGCCGGTCCGGGGGCCGGAGCGGACCAAGCCCAGGAAAATGTCCCGGAAAGACATCAAGGCGACCTACGGCCGGATGATGACCGAGATGGACCGTGGAGTCGGGGCGATTGCCACCGCGTTGAAGGATGCCGGAATCGCCGACCGGACACTGGTGCTGTTCTTTTCCGACAACGGGGCCAATCGGAATGGCCGCAACGGTTCGTTACGTGGGTTCAAGGGCAGTGTCTGGGAAGGTGGTCACCGGGTCCCGGCGATCGCGTGGTGGCCCGGAACGATTTCTCCGGGGCGGAAGACATCGACCATAGCGATCACGCTTGATGTCATGCCGACGCTGATCGAGTTGGCTGGAGGGCGAATTCCCGATGGTCACCGGCTGGATGGAGTGAGCCTGGTCAGCGTGTTGACCGGCAACGAGATGACGGCCCGGAACCCTGTTCGCCGGACGTTGTTCTGGTCATTCGGGCGGCGGGCTGCCGTGAGGCGTGGCGATTGGAAACTGGTGGCCGGTCACCTGCCAGGTGAAAGTGTCGGGTTGTACAACCTCAGGGACGATCTGGGCGAGCGGACCAATCTGGCTGCTTCGGATCCGGAACGCGTGAAGGAATTGCAGGCGGCTTTGTCGGCGTGGCGGAGTGAGGTGGCACGAGGAGCGACCAGCCAGCCGGAGCCAAACAAAAAACCGCGTTCCCGATCCAGTGACCGGAAACGCGGTGTGCGGACTGAATGAGTCCGAAGAAACGCGACGGAAGAGGGCGAACCCTACTTCTTCTTCTTGTCGCCACCCTTCTTGTCGGCGGGCTTGGCGGCAGGTTTCTTGTCGCCACCCTTCTTGGCAGCGGGCTTGGCGGCAGGTTTCTTGTCGCCACCCTTCTTGTCGGCGGGCTTGGCAGCCGGCTTGGCGTCGGGCTTGGCAGCCGGCTTGGCGTCGGGCTTGGCAGCCGGCTTGGCGTCTCCGCCCTTTTTGTCTCCATCCTTGGCGGCGGGCTTGTCGTCTCCACCCTTCTTGTCGCCATCGTCAGCCGGCTTGGCGTCCTCACCCTTGCTGGCGTCGCCACCCATCGAGCCAGTCGGAGCGCCAGTCGACGGACCCATGTTGTTGGGATCCGGGCCGGCCGGGTCGATTGCCTGATCCGTGGCTGTGTCTCCACACCCAATCGAAAGCAGACCCAGTGACAGGGTCATCAGAAACGTGCTGACATACTTCATCTTGCCGAACTCCCCTTGGTTTTGTCCCAGAAATCGAATGGGCACATGAACGGTGTTGGCTGCGACGGAACTCGCATCCGGATGCTGCATTACAACAATACAGATCCGACTTTGCCACCGACTATTCCCCGATTTTTTGCCGAAACAGTCACACGCATCTTGCTCCCGTTCATTCCCCGATTCCTGGGCGGTGGTATCAACAAGGAGGTCCGCTCTCACAGAGATTCCCCACAGTCACTCTCTCGACGCCGCTAACGCCCGAAAGAAGACCAGAACGACCCGGCGGTCACGATCGGCATCAACCTGGTCGAGAGCCATCTGTCGGTTGATCACACAGAAGGGGGGTTTTTGGCAGGAAAATGGGGGAAATGGATGGACTGGGTTGACTATTGGCATGTCTTAGGGTCATTCCGGTATTTCCGTTCAACTCGATCGCCCGGTCTGTCCGAAGAATCAGAACAACTGCCATAGCCGGAATAACCGGTCTATTTGAACATTCCCGATCTTCGGGTCCTGTGATGAACACGACACGCCTGCTGAACTTGGGCTTTTTGGTCTGTGCACTGGTGACGGGTCCGCTCGTCGTCCTGGGTGATGAGCCGCCTGGCGAGTTACCCATTGAGGATGACGACGCGACTGCGGGAGTGGTCCGCATGATTCCAGCGGTGGACGCGCTGGAAGCGACCGCCGTTCCCGCGGACGATCAATTGTCACCGGCCACCGATGTGATGAGAGTGTTGCCGACCGGCGGCCTGGATGACGTGGACACGCCGGTTGTCCCGCGCGACAAAATGGTCGGCATGCGTTACCGCCTGGATCGTCAGGCGGCCGGCAGCGGAGTGGTCGGGAACGATGGCGGAGACACGAGTTTCAACCTGTTCTGGCCGTTCGAGGCGAACGGGGATGACCGGTTCATGTTCCTCGACGTGCGAGCTCTGATCAGTGACCAGGGACGTGGCGGCACCAGCCTGGGCATGGGTTACCGTTCTTACAACCAGCAACTGGACCGCATCTTTGGTTTGTCCGGTTGGTGGGACTCGGACGATTCCCACCACCGCACCTACCAGCAGGCCGGGGCCAGTTTCGAGTCCCTGGGCCAGTTCTTCGATTTTCGGGTCAACGGATATTTTCCGTTGTCCAACGAATTTCACACGGTTCACGACTCGACGGATCTCTCCAACCCGTATTTCGGAGGCTTCAACCTGTTGGTTGATCGCACCCGAATCTACGAGTCGAACTACCGTGGCCTCGACACAGAGGTGGGAGTTCCGCTGCCGGTTCTGGGCCGGTACGGAGCTCGCGGTTTCATGGGGATGTACCACTGGTCCAGCCAGACCGACAAGGACACGACCGGCTGGAAAGCCCGGATCGAGACTCAGGTGACCGACGACGTGATGGTCGGCGTGTCGGTGTCTGATGACAGGGTCTTCGGGACCAACACCTGGCTGAACATCGTGTTGACGTTGCCCGACGGACGTCCCGAGACGTTCTTCCGACCGCAGACGATGCGTCAGCGGCTCAATGGTTCTGTCCAGCGAAATCACCGCGTGGTGGTCAACCGGCGTCGCCAGGTCGACCCGGTGGCGTTGGTCAACCAGTCGGGTGCCAATGCCGGCAGTGCGATCCAGTTCGTCTGGGTTGATCCCAACGCCGCCTTCAACGGAAACGGCAGCGTCGAGAGTCCGTTGAACAGCCTCGAGACATACAACAACGTGCCGGGCAACGACATGATCATAGTCGGCAGCGGTGACCTGTCCGGCTCTCTGGTCCTCTTCGACGACCAGAAACTGCTCAGCGAATGGGCACTCAACCAGCAGCAGTACGTCTTCGACACGACCTCCGGTCTGATCCCGATGCCGGCGGTCGATCCCCTGGCCACCAAGCCCACGTTCCGCAACCCGCTGGGGGTCGACGGCAACGATGGCGGCACGATCGTGACAGTTGCTGGCAGCAACACCGAGATCGGCGGGATCATCTTCGATGGCCAGACCGATTCCTCGGGTGTGTTTGCCAACGCGATCACCACAGCGCCGGGCTGGACGATCGGCGGATTCGACTTCCACGACAACGAATTCGATCGCACCCGAAACAGCGTGGTGTTCTCCAACAACGCCTCGAATGGGTCGGGTGGCCCGGCGCTGGGAATCTTCGAACGCAACCAGTTGAGAGGGAACGGGTTTGACTCGATTGCCGGCTTCCAGTTGACCGCCACCGAAGGGTCGTTGATGAACCTGCGGGTTGCTGACAACACGATCAGCAACTACCGCGGCGAGGACCAGAACGCCGACGGCGATCTTGATCCGGGCGAAGACACCAACGGCAACGGCCAACTCGATGCCGGCGTGGCGATCTCGATCACCGCCAATGACCGTGCCGTGATCAATGCGGTCAGCATTCCCGGTGATCCTTCCGATCCGACCGATCCCGGTCTGCCGTTGGGCATCACCGGCAACATCGCGGTCGGCAACGGTACCGGGCTGCTGTTGTTGACCGAGACCGAGGGCGTGATCACCGCCGATGTCAGCGGCAACACCTTCAACAACAACTTCGATCCGAACACCGGTGTGTCCATGACCGCCGATGGTGGAACGATCAACCTGCTGAGCTTCCGGAACAACGACATCAGCGACAACCTGGGGACCGGCATGCGACTGCTGGCCACCGGTGGTGGGACGATCGCCAGCGTGGTCAACGAGGACCGCAACCGCAACGGCGTGCTCGATACGACCGAGGACGTCAACGGCAACGGCGTGCTGGACGTCGGCGAAGATCTGAACGGCAATGGGGTGCTCGACGGTGACGAAGACATCAACGGCAACGGCGTGGCCGACCACGGATTCAGCGGCAACACGCTGATCGGGAACGGCGGCGACGGCCTGGTCGTGGTGGCCAACGACGGGTCGATCACCGACCTGAACATCGGATCGCCTGGCGACACGGTCCCCGACGATTCCCTCTTCGGAGACCGAGCCGAACTCGACTTCAACGGTGATGGGTTCCTCAACCGCGGCAACGGAAACGGCCTGCTGGAACTCGGCGAGGACGTCAACGGCAACGGCGTGCTGGATCCCGGTGAGGATGACAACGAGGACCTGAACAACAACGGCATTTTTGATCTGACCACCGACGGGTTCGTCGGGGCGGCCCGCAGTGAAGATCTCAACGGCGATGGATTCCTCAACACCGGCAACGGAAACGGGATCCTGGATCCTGGTGAGGACGTCAACGAAAACGGCCTGCTGGACGCCGGCGAGGACTTCGACGAGGACTTCAACAACAACCAGGTTCTCGACGGTCCCGAAAACGTGATCATCGGCAACGGGATTGCACTGGGCGGAACCGGTTCGGGGATCGTGATGCAGACGCTGCCGACCGAGGACCTCAACGGCAACGGCGTGCTTGATCCCGGTGAAGACACCAACGCAAACGGTCGGTTGGACCTCGGCGGTGGCGTGATCACCGGCGGGGTGGCCAACAACTTCCTGGACAACACCATCGAACTGGACGCTTCGGGCAACCCGACGCTGGAGAACAACACCGGAAGCCAGTTGTCCATTTCCGCTGACGGCGGGTCGCTGGGGACCGGTTCGATCACCCTCTCGTCGGTTGCCAACAACTCGATGACCGGGGCCGGTGCGGACGCGATCACGATCAATGCGACCAACGCGGGGACCGTGTCCTTCGGGGAGATCAAGAACAACACGCTCGACAACGCAGCCGGTCGGGGAATTTTTGCGACGGCCGACACGGCCACCATCGACCTGGGAACAATCGAGAACAACACCATCAACCGGGTCTTCTCCGGTACCGACTCGGTATGGATCTCCGGTGTCGATTCGTCGCTGGCAGCAACGATGATACGCAACCGGGTCATCGGCGACTCGTTCAGCAACATCGACACCGCCGGCGGCATCACGGTGCTCTCCAGCGGTGGCAATCTGTCTCTGGCCATCGGGCAGGATGACCCCGCCGTCCCCGGAGCCCTGACGCTTGGAAACAGCTTTGAGGGCAACATCGGTTCGGCCATCCGGGTCGAACTGCAGGACAACGGAACCGGGCAACTGGCCATCCGCAACAACACGATTATCTCCACCATCGACGATCTCGATCCCACCACCGCCGTGGCCGGGGACGCGATCCACGTCTCGCTGGTTTCGGCCAACTCGTCTGCTGACGCCACGGCAGTGCTGCAGTCCTCGACGATTTCCGGCAACGTGATCGGTGACGATTCCGATCCCCTGCTGCCGTTGGTCAACGAGGGGTCAGGTATCGTCGTGAGGGCGACTGAGGAAACGACCGTCCAGGATCTGTTCATCTCCGAGAACACCATCACCGGCAACCTGGGTGACGGAATCCTGTTCTCGCGATCCGACAACGCGGTGGTCGCTGTCGTCAATCCGGTCACCGGACAGGTTCGCGGTGTGACGATCAACGGCAACACGGTCACCGGTCACGCCGGAAACGGGATCGCGGTGGCCGCCAGTGGTGGCAACGCCACGCAGGTGGGAGTGGAATTGCGAGACAACGTCGTCACGCTGGCCCTGCAGAACGGAATCGACCTGCTGACTGTCGGCGATGCCGACCTGGCGGTCGATCTCAACCGCAACCTGGTTGACGAGAACTTTGGTCACGGCGTGCAACTTCGCGAACAGTTCAACGTCTTCGACACCGAAGCCCGCCAGATTGGCGGCACATGGTCCCAGAACACGATCATCAACAACGTCGGGTCTGGTGTCAGTGCTGACGCTCGAATGGCCGGTTTGGTGATCGGGATCGACGGAACCGATCCGTCAACCGGTGCCAGCCTCGGGAACACGATCACAGACAACGGTGAGGACGGTATCGAGATCAACGGGTTCGGTGACGTGGTGGTCGCCAACAACTCGATCACCGGCAACGGTGTGCTGGCCCTGGGGGCCGGCGGCGGTGCCGGCATCGACATCAACTGGGCTCCGCCGGCCCAGGCGTTCACGTTCATCGGCAAGCAGTTCACCCTGCGGGGCAACACGATCCAGGACAACGCCGGTGATGGAATCGAGATCCAGCAGGCCGGTGCCCTGGCAGGTAGCCAGAGGCTCGAACTGGTGGCCGAGAGCAACGACATCCGCTTCAATGATCTCCGTGGCGTCGACATCCTCAACCAGGACAGTGGCGAGTCGTTCATTCGCTTCGGGAACGGGACCAGCGACGGACAAAACCAGATCGACAACAACGGTCTCGAGGGCTTCTACGTCGTCAACACCGCCTCGGCGGTTCAGAACCAGATCGATACCGCGGATGTGGATCTTGACGCGACCGGCGCCATCGACGCGTTGCCCAACATGGTGTTGGTACTCGACGAGAACTCCGTCGAGAACAACAACCAGACAGGGAACTTCATCGCCGGCGGCCTGGTACTACGAGTGGGTACCAGCAACAGTTCCGATCAGTTCACCGGTGCCGATGCGGATGGCATCAACGAATTGGACGGGAACGGTGTCGGCACCAGTGAGACGCTGGACCTGCTGGGCAACGTGATCGGCAACGGACGTGTGAATGCCCAGGTGACCGGCAACACGCTCAACACCAACAACGGCCACGACGTGTACATCGAGAGTTTCACCTCGACGGTTGATCCCGCCGATACCGAAGATGTCTGGGATGACACGGACTTCGATCTGACGGTCTTCGAGGGTGACCCCCTGGCACGGCTCAACATGGTGTTCAGCGGCAACAACGGTGGCAGCCTGCAGGTGACCAACGGTGAGAGTGACCGGAGTGCCAATCCCGGCTTCTCTAACGTCGTCGGCGCCTTCTACAACAACGACGAGGAAGTCTTCAAGAGCCGGATTGACACCGAAACCCCACCGGGACCGTTCACCGCGGGAGACCGACGACGAAATGCTCAGCGAATCGCTGCTCGTGACACGCTGCCGCCGGGAACAAGCCCGGACCTGGGTTTCTTCGAGTACCCCGGGATGGGTGTGAGCACTTTCCGGATCGAGACGGGTTACGACACGGTGGATTCACTGGGGGCGGCCCCGTTCGCCGCAGGCCGGGGTTTCCTGGTCGACCTGGCCGTGGTGCCACCGGTGACCAACGCCGACGGCATTCCGTTCACCTTGCCGGTCGAGTTTGGCGAACTGCCCTTCGGATGGAACGAGACGACGTCCGGGACGTTCGACTTCAGCTTCCCGACGCTGACACCCTAGATCGACTGACCGTCAGTGGTGGTCCCGCTGACGACCGTTTGCAGCGAACCATCGGGCTGCTCGAGAACCAGGTGGCCGTCGGGAGTGATCTCCCGGCAGGTTCCCTCGACGTGTCCTCCCGGTGTCTCGATGGACAGTTGTCGTCCAAGATCCTGGCAGGTCCGGTTCCAGCGTTCGTGTAGTCGGGGATCCCCGGTGCTCCAGGCTTCAACCTGGAGGTCAACCTGCTCGAGAATCTCCACAAGGCAGTCGCTCAGTGGAGCGTTTGTGCCAAGCTCTGTGGCGAGTGATGTGGCCCGGTTGGCCAGGTCGGCCCCGATCTGGTTGTTGATATTGACGCCGACACCGATCACAACCGCCGCCGGTGTGTTCTCGGCTGGCGGCAACGGTTCGACCAGGACGCCACAGATTTTCTTGCCATTGACGGTCACGTCGTTGGGCCACTTCAGCCGGGCTTCGGAGACCGAATTGGCAACCAGGCGTTGGGAGAGAGCTTCGGCGACGCCCGTCGCGGTGGCCAAAGCCAGTGGCGGGATCCTCCGGGGTGGCATCGGTGTGCCGTGTGTGAACAGAAGCGAGAAAGCGAGGCTGCCACGGGCTGACTCCCATCGTCGGCCCCGTTGTCCTCGGCCCCGAGTCTGCTCGGCGGCCAGGACCAGTAGCGGTGGGCCGGGTGGGTGAGAACCCGACGTCGCGATCTCGATCGCCATGTCATTGGTGGAATCGATCGTGTCGTGGAATTCCACTCGTTGGATCCACGCCTGGTCCTGGATGGCATCGAGATCGAAAGGGCAGTCACACACGGTGGACACCGTCAAACGGCCAGCAGAAGAGGGTCTTCAATTGATTGGCAGTCAACGAAAACACGGCGGCATGCCTGTTGCGACACACCGCCGTGGTCATTGCTGTTGAACGTCCAATCCGACGGACCGGTTTGAACGGAATCATCGGAGTCCTAGAAATCCGGAACAGGTGGAGCACCCGGGCGCGTCTCGGTGCCGTCGTCGCCGGCGGGCGGCATTCCGTCGTCGGGATTGGGCGGTTGACCACCATCGGGCGATTCCGGCGGTGAGCCAGGTGGAATCAAGTCATCGTCGAGATCACCATCACCGGGATCCGGCGGCAGGCCGTCGGAGTCGTCACCGTCGTTTGGGGGATCGTCGTCGAAATCGTCCCCCAGGTCGGGCATGTCGTCGTCCCCACCTGGAGGGCCGCCAGGCATTTCTCCGTCGGGTTGATCACCGTCCGGGAACCCTGGCATGTCTTCATCGAATCCATCGTCGCCGGGAAATCCGGTTCCGTCATCATCACCGCCAGGCGAACCACCTCCCGGATTTTCCGGGTCGGGGAATCCTCCGCCAGGTCCTTCACCTTCGGGACCACCGGGCTGGCCGTCTCCCGGGGCGATCGGGTCATCGGCGCCGGGGAGACCATCAGGTGGACCACCGGGAAATGGATTGTCTCCGGGTTGTTCACCACCGGGGAATCCACCGCCTGGCTGTTCGCCACCGGGGAATCCACCACCTGGCTGCTCACCACCGGGGAATCCACCACCTGGTTGCTCACCACCGGGGAATCCACCGCCTGGTTGCTCACCACCGGGGAATCCACCGCCTGGCTGCTCGCCACCGGGGAATCCACCACCTGGTTGCTCACCACCGGGGAATCCACCACCTGGCTGCTCACCACCGGGGAATCCACCGCCTGGTTGTTCACCACCGGGGAATCCACCGCCTGGCTGCTCACCACCGGGGAATCCACCGCCTGGTTGCTCACCACCGGGGAATCC
>PBOJ01000143.1 GCA_002724315.1 Planctomycetaceae bacterium
GCACGTACGGCACGTAGTTCCCGTGGCTTCCACGGTAGTACATTCGATAGCGGTCGCCGTCTTGAAAGACCGTGTTGTAGTTGACCGAGTTCCCCTCCCACGGGCGATCGCAGTCCAACACGACTTCCTGTGGCACCGGGTGGTGTAGCCGCAACTCGGCTTTGCCAGCAAACTTCGTGATCAGCGTGCCATCGACAAACAACTCGCGCCGCAACCCGATGTCCAGAACGGCTGCACTGTCATCGCCACGGATCGTGCCGGGCGCAAAGTAGTGTAGTATGACGGCGATGGCCGAAAGCAGCCAAAGAATCGGTTGCGACTTCATTCCGCTCTCCGTTCGAAGTGTCGTGTCAGCGGTGAAATAGATCCATGATGAAACGTGATACAACCGGATGGAAGGGCTGGTGAGCTTTTTCGGAGCGGACTGATCGGCCGGTTCGCAGCCCACCGCCCTTGGATTTCCGGCTCCAGTACCAATCGTTTCAGGAATAATCTAGAGCTCTATGAAACGCTTATGAGAACAGCAGCCGTCTGTCATCTCAAAAACAACCTTGCCACACCCCGAACCTACAGGGGCTGACCAACCTGCAGGCACGTGGCTGTAATAGAAGGACGTGCCGAACCGGCAAATCCAATCAACGATTCGGCTCCGATGCCCTGTTTTTCAGGTTTTCACCCCTCCACCGACCGGATTCTTTCCAGCCACGCATCGTCAGCCACCGCAAACGTCCCGGCTGACAACCCGATCTCCTCGGCCAGCTCGGCACCCTCCAGCCGGATCACCCCGTGGTTGCCAACCACCACCAGGGCGAGTTCCAGTTGATCGACACTGCCACGCGTCAGGCTGAGACTGACGATCGGCCCGGCATCCAGTCTCAGCAGCAGGTTGAGTTGGCGGCCCGACCCGTGACCGCGAACGACCAGGGATCCCGGATCGGATCCGACCAGCCGTCCGCTCAACGACAGCAGCACCGACGCGGCGGTCTCGAGATCGGGTTCCTCACCGGGCAGGTGCAACAGGGCCCGTACCGAGACCACGCTGCCGAGCTTTCCGGTCGCCACGGCCTCTTCCAATGTCTCTTCGAGTGTCGCAATCGGGGTCATCATCATCGCCTATTCTGCGGTCGCATCCCGCATCGCCAGGTACCGGGTCAACGCATCCTGCCAGTCGGGTGGAGAGTAACCGGTGTCGCGAACCAATCGGCTGCAATCCAGGACACTGTACCCCGGTCGCGCCGCCGCCGCACCAAACTCGGCCGTCGTGATCCCCTCGACCTCCACGTCCAACCCCGACCGTTCGAAAATCTCACGTGCAAAACCGCACCAGGTCGTGCTGCCGCTGCAGGTGGCGTGGTAGAGTCCGGTCGATCCGGATTCGATCAGCGCGTCGATCGCAGCGGCCAACACGACCGTCGACGTGGGAGTGCATCGCTGATCGTCGACGACTTTCAGGGGCCCCCCACCGGCGGCCAATCGCAGCATCGTCTCCACGAAGTTGCCCCCTCGCTCCCGACGCCGCGCGGCGTGGCCGTACAGGCCGCAGGTGCGGACCACCAGGTGGTCGGGACAACCGCTGCGGACATGGAGTTCTCCGCCCAGCTTACTGACCGCGTACGCGCCCAGCGGACCGGTCTCATCCGACTCGGTGTACGGCAGATTACGAGACGAATCGACGCCGAAGACGAAATCGGAGCTGACATGGACCAGGCGGATTTCCCGCGACGCGCACCAGCGGGCCAGGCGTCGTGGTCCCTGCGAGTTGACCTCCATCGCCGCAGCCGGTTCGCTCTCGGCCAGATCCACCTGGTTGTAGGCCGCTGCGTTGACCACCACGCGGGCACCGGTCGCCTCGAGTGCAGCCTCGACCGTCGCCGGATCGGCCAAATCGAGCTGATCTCGAGTCAGCCCCACGGCCCGATCACCCCACAGCGACAGCAACTCGCTGCCCAGTTGTCCGGTGGCTCCGACGACTGCGATCACCATCAATCGCTCTCGCTGGTGTCCTGGGCGGATTGGGAATCCGAGAGATCGGCGAAGAAATGGACCTGCCTGGCCACCTCGCGAAAACCGATCGAGGTGTAGAGATGGTGGCCAACCTCATTCTGGGCCAGTGTCTCGATCTTCGCATGAGACAACCCCGCCTCGCGGAACCGGTCGAGTGCCATCTGGATCAGCAGCCGACCCAGGCCGCGTCCACGCCACTCGGGAACGAATGCCAGGTTGGGGATGTAGCCGATCCCCCCGTCGACGTCCTGCCAGGTGGTGATGTAGCCCACCACTTCGCCGTCGGCCGATTCGACCACCAGGATCCCCTCAACGTCGCGGGCGACGTCGGCGTCGATGTGCCGGGCCTTTCGCCACTTCCAGTCATGACCGTTGATCGTGCCGTAGACCAGCTCGGCCGCCTCATCGATCGACACCCCGCTAAAGGCCTCGACGGTGATCCGCTTGATCACCTCCAGGTCATCGGGGTGATAGGAACGCACGGTGACCTGAAGATCTTCGGGAGTGGGCATTGGGTGTTCTCGAGACTCGCCATGAGGTACGAAGTCGTCCGGGCTCGGGTGCATCGGTGGCGACACACCTTCAAGCATCCTCAGCATGTCATCTAGCGGAAACTCCTGTGGCTCGTCGGCCGATGACATGGAATCCCCCCCTGACAATGTCCGCGATTGCAATCGGTCTGCACGGTGTCGTCTCCACTCATCATAGACCCCCCGCCGACGGCTTGCACCGATGCCGAAGCGAGACGTATTCTCCGGAACATGCTGACAGCCGAAGAATTCGCCGAGACAAAATTCGACCTGCCCGAAGGGGGGCGGTGGTGCGAACTGGTCGCTGGAGACATCCGGCAGTTCGATCCCCCCGACGGCCTCTACGGACCGGTGGTGCTGAACCTGACCAAGGCGCTGGGCAAACACCTGCATGGCGAACAGTCCCAACCGTCGTCCTCCTCCGATGATGGTGGACCGGCCTACGCCTGCTACGAACTGGGACTGGTGACCTGTCGGGATCCGGACACGGTGAGATGTCCGCCGGTGTCGGTGTTCGTGGGAGGTGACGCGTTTGCGGAGATGGATCGGGAGGTGACCGAATCCCGGCCCGTGCTGGTGATCGAACTGGCCTCCGGCAACCAGCGGCGGAGCGGCATGGCCGACCGGGTGCTGGAATGGCATGGTTGGGGTGTTCCCTGCGTCTGGGTGATTGACTCGGCCGAGAAGTCCGTGCACGTGGCCGAACGGGACCAGGAGGTGAAAGTGCGGGCCACCGGCGACACGCTCTCCGGGGACCCGGTGTTGCCGGGATTGGAGTTCCCGGTGCGCGAACTGTTTGTCGAGCCCGAGTGGTGGACCCGCTAGACCCAGAGCTCCACCCGCTCGCGAAGCGACTCGGGCAACCGCTTCTCCACCGCCCGCCGCACCTGGTTTTCGTGATACCGGGTGCTGAAATGCGCCAGGATGATCAACTCGTTCTGGAACCGCTCGGCCCGCTCGATAATGTCGTCGAGGTGCGTGTGACCGAACTTGTGGATCTTCTCCTTGCGATGCTCGGGCCGGAAAAACGTCATTTCGGTGATCAACACCCGCGACTCGTAGATCGGCGGGCATTTGTCCAGGCCGTCCGGGGCCGTATCGCCGCAGTAGCAGACCAGCGGAACGCGGGCCTCCCGAGTCACCTCCTCACCGGCCATTCGCCGCTTGCGGATCTCGTCCTCGGCCATCCCCACAAGTTCTTCCTTCAACTTGTAACGACGGTCCCACACGACGTACCCCACGCTCGGAACCGTGTGCACGGTGTCGAAAACCGTCACCACCCGCTCGCGGGACAATTCGAACTCGTCACCATCGGAGACCGGCACGAGGTTGCAGATCATGCGCCCCCGGTCGAGCTGCCGCCAGGCGTTGAGCATCTTCCAGACCTCGTCATGGATCTGGGCCGGCACGTAAATCGTGGGCGGTTCCATCTTCATCATCCGGCGGCGGGCAACAAACACCGGCAGGGCGGCCATGTGGTCGAGGTGGCCGTGGGAGATGAAAAAGGTGTTGGTGCCCATGAACGACCACGGGCTGCCACCCAGGTCGAATCCCAGCTTCAATTCGGGGATCCGCCAGTAGGTCTGCACCGCCGCCCGCGAATAGCCCTCGATGGTCAGGCCGCGGTGGTAATGGGAACGGAGGGGAAGGTTGTCGATCATCGTGGTCAGTCGAGCGAGATCGCCCGCCCCTCGGCAATGCTCTCGGCCTCGGCGTAACACACGGCCAGGGCATCGACGGCGAGTTCGCTGGAAATCACTCGCGGGGACGTGCCGGCGTTGACGCCGTCGACGGCCGCCTGCAGTTCGTCGGTGAACGCGCTGTACCACTCACCTCCACCGGGCAAAGCCGGCTCGGACACGTTGCCGTCGGAGTTCACCAGGCTCAACGGTCGACTCGCCACCCACTCACCACCGTAGGTTCCGGCCGAGTACTCCACTGTGGCTTGCTCGAAGTAGACCTCGAACCCGTGGGCAAACTCGAGTCCCGAGGCGGCGATGCCTCCGCTGACGCACGTGACCGCCGGACCCGGTGCCCCGTCGGGCGAATCGTAGATGTACTGCGAGTGAACGTGATTGACCAGGCCCTCCTGGAGCAGGCCACGGGAGACGACCGCCGAGGGAGTGCCGCACAGCAGGCCGATGTAGTGGTTGTCGTGGATGTGCAGGTCGACGCCCCATCCGCCCAGCTTGCGGAAATCGGACATGTCGTCGGACCAGTCCGGCGGAGAGATCACACGGCGGAAATGTGCCGCCAGCAGCCTGCCGTGCTCTCCCGATTCGGCCAGCTGCCGTACGTAGGAGAACTCGGGGAAAAACGGCAGTACCTGGCCCACCATCAGCAGCCGGTCCGCCTCCTCGGCCGCCGCGACCATCCGGCGGGCCGCGTCCAGGTCGACGGCGATCGGCTTCTCAACCAGGACGTGCTTCCCCGCCGCCAGGGCCTCGAGAGTGACCTGTTCGTGCTGGTCGGTCGGCAGGCAGATATCGACCAGGTCGATGTCCGGATCGGCCAACAGGTCCTGGTAATCGGCGACAGCGGTGACGCCGTCAAAATCCATCATGGTGCCGGGGGGACCGAAATTGCCCTGGATGCCCGTCCAGTCACCGGACCGCTTGTCGGGATTCCGCGTGGCGAAGGACGTGATCTGGCCTCCGTTGAGCCGGGGACCCTCCACACGACGACACCCCGAATCATCCGGCTCCGACATCCGCATCGCACCCTCGAAATGGGTCATTCCCATGAAACCCAGGCCGATGATCCCGATCCGCACCATCTGTTCCACTCCTTACCAAACCCGTCGTTGCTGCGGGGTAACGTCCCGCCACGACGAGACAAACTGGAAGGCCGATCCTGACGCCCTGATCGGTTTCCCTGCACAGACATCAGCCATTCCGCCGATGACAAGCCCAGCATCCTGACCCCCCACGCGAACGTCAAGCCGCCACCCGGAAGGCCTCGGCCCCTTTCACCGACAACCGGACAGGCGACCCACCGTTCTTCACCCACTTTTTTTGTGGTCTCAGCCCCGCTTTGGGCTAGGCGCGGCGGTTTGGCGCGTTATCTTATTGACCACACCATCGAATTGACGACACCTTGTCGGCGATCGAAGGGTTGCTCGTTGCCGCCTCATACGGCGGCAAGGCTGCTGATGGAACAGGCAGTCCGGCCCGTGGTGGAGCAGGCCTTCGGCCACGAAGGGATTGACCGCGAAGTAAAGGAGTGACGCGATGCTCGTGCTATCAAGGAAGCCAGGTGAACGAGTTCTGATCGGTGAATCGATCACCGTGACAGTTGTCCGGATCGGCCCGAATACGGTTCGGCTGGGAATCGAGGCACCTCGCGACATGAACATTGTCCGCGAGGAATTGTGTATCGATGTGGCCGCCGGAGTCGCTGAAAGCACCCCCATGACGGAGCCGGCCGAGTTGACCAACGTCTAGCGTTGGGACTCGACCTGCACGCTCACACCGCCACCACGGGCCTCTCCGTGTTGTGACGCGCCGTCGGGCGTCGTAGAATCTGGCTTGAGATCCGGGCGGTGGAGTCGTCCGGAGAACCACCAGGTTCCGCGGAGACGGATACGATGCTCAACATCACCGGCCAGGGCACCGCACACACCTGCGACGGAATCTCGCGTCGCGATTTTCTTCAGGTCGGCACGCTGGGTGCCGCAGGCGTCAGCCTGGCCGAACTCGAGCAGGCTCGGGCCGAGGGCAAGACCGATCCCGAAAGTGACCGCAAGTCGGTCATCATGATCTTCAATCTCGGGGCCCCCAGCCAATTCGAGACCTTTGATCCCAAGCCGGAAGCTCCGGCGGAGATCCGTGGTCCCTTCAAGCCGATCCCGGTCGCAGGGGGCGGTTTCCAGATCAGCGAGATCCTTCCGCGGCACGCCCAGCACGGAGACAAGTTCTCGGTCGTCCGCAGTTGCCACCACACCGCAGCGGCCGTTCACGACACCGGCCACCAGATGATGCAGACCGGCCGCCTGTTCACCGGAGGTGTGAACACTCCCCACGCGGGTTGCGTTGCCGGATTCCTGCAGGGCCGTCGCACCGATCTGCCCTCCCACGTGGTCCTCCCCGAATCGATGGGTTCGACCGGAGGCAACCTGCCTCACGGCCAGGACGCCGGTTTCCTGGGCAAAGCCCATGACCCGTTCGTGCTGATGGCCGATCCCTCGAAGAAGAACTTCCGGGTACCCGACCTGCTGCCCCCCAAGTCGATCGGCGAAGCCCGTCTGGACCGCCGCCGTCGTCTGCGACAGATCGTCGACAGCACGGTCAAGGACTTTGAGGCCAGCGAAAACGCCAAGCTGCTGGACAGCAGTTTCCAGGCGGCCTTCCGGATCATCACCAGCGAAAAGGCCCGCGCCGCCTTCGACCTCTCCAAGGAACCCAAGAAGGTCCGTGACCGTTACGGCATGTCCCGATTCGGCCAGTGCTGCCTGATGGCCCGCCGGCTGATCGAAGCGGGTGTCCGCTGCGTGACGGTCAACACCTTTCTGACGGTCTTCAACGAGATCACCTGGGACATCCACGGAACCAAGCCGTTCACCTCGATCGAGGGCATGCGGGACATCGTCGCGCCGATGTACGACCAGGCCTACAGCGCGTTGCTCGAGGACCTGACCGAACGCGGGCTGCTCGAAGACACCCTCATCTGCAACCTCTCGGAATTCGGTCGCACGCCCCGGGTCAATCCCGCCGGCGGACGCGACCACTGGCCACAGTGCTGGAGCGTCTACTTCGCCGGTGGCGGAGTTCAGGGCGGCCGCGTCATCGGCAAGAGTGATCCGATCGGTGCGTACCCGGCCGAGCAGCCCGTGGAACCCGGCAACGTCGTGGCAACGATCTTCAAGAGCCTCGGTTACGATCTCGAGCAGGAACTGCCGGGACCATCCGGGCGCCCCTTCCCCCTGGTCGACCAGGGAACCGAGGCGATCAACGAGTTGTTCTAGAGACCGGGCCCGACGCCATGCCGTTCACCTCCAGGGGGGGCGACCGTTTCGCCCCACGACTCGCCTTGCTCCTGCTGCTGGCCGTGTCGGTTCTCTCGATCGACGCGACGGCCGCCGACAAGGGCCAGCCAGTCGCGGACACGATGGTGGTATTGCCCGGGAAATTCACCCTCTCGGGCCCCGTGTCATTCCAGAAACTGTTGCCGGGGTTGGTCCACGACGGCCGCTTTGCCGGCACGCCGACCGGAAAACTCGACTGGTCCTCATCCAACCCCAAGGTGGTCACGATCACCGACGGAACGGCCCGGCCGGCCGGGGATGGCCAGGCCACGATCACCGTCCGCCACGGGAAACTCACGGCCGAGGCCCAGGTCACCGTTGCCGATTTCGCCCGTCCGGTGGCGTGGGACTTCCGGATCCACGTCCAGTCGGTCCTGACCAAGTCCGGCTGCAACTCGGGCGCCTGCCATGGTGCCCTGGCCGGCAAGAATGGCTTCAAGCTGTCACTCCGCGGGTACGACCCTCTCTCCGACGTTCGCACGATCACCCGGCAGAACCGCGGCCGCCGCGTGATCCCCAACGACCCGGGTCGCAGCCTGCTTCTGACCAAGCCGACCGGTGCCGTGCCTCACAAGGGCGGCGTGCGGTTTGAAGAGGGAACACTCGAGTACCGCGTGATCTCCGAGTGGATTGCCGCCGGGCACCCGGCACCTGCCGACGACGGCCCCCGCATCCGTCGGCTCGAGATTCTCCCCGCCGACGCGGTGCTCAAACCCGGCACCAACCAGCAGATGGTCGTGCGGGCACACTTCTCCGACGGTCACAGCGAAGACGTAACCCGCTGGGCCAAGTTCACCTCGAACAACACCACCGTGGCCGACATCGATGATGTCGGCCGAGTGGCGGTCACCGGACACGGCGAAACGGCGATCGTCGCCTGGTACCTCAGCAACAATGTGGTGGCCTCGCTCAGTGTCCCGTACGCCAACGCGGTCGCTGACGAAGTCTTCAACAAGGCCCCCCGCAGCAATTTCATCGACGGGCTCGTCCTGGAGAAACTCAAGGGACTCCGCCTCCCACCCTCACCCCGAGCCGGCGATGCCGAATTTCTCCGCCGCGCCACGCTCGACACGCTCGGCGTGTTGCCAACCCCCCAGGAGGCCAGGTCGTTCCTGGACGACACCGCCCCGGACCGCAGATCGCGGCTGATCGAGAAACTGCTGGCACGGCCCGAGTACGTCGACTTCTGGACCTACAAGTGGTCCGACCTGCTGCTGGTCAACAGTTCGAAGCTGAAACCCCCGGCAATGAAGTCGTATTCGAAATGGATCCGCGACCACGTGTCGGCCAACACGCCGTGGGACAAGTTTGCCCGCGACCTGGTCACCGCCCGCGGGACCACTCACACCAACGGGGCCGCCAACTTCTTCGTGCTTCACCGGGACCCGGCCGACATGGCCGAAACCGTCTCGATGGCCTTCCTGGGAATGTCGATCCAGTGTGCAAAGTGCCATGACCATCCGCTGGAGAAGTGGACCAACGACGAATTCTACGGCATGGCCAACCTCTTCTCTCGTGTTCGCTTCAAGACCGCACCCGAAGGTGGTGACGGCAACCAGTCGATCTTCACGACCACCTCCGGTGAGCTGATCCAGCCGCGAACCGGCAAACCGCAGCTCCCCAAGCCACTCGACGGCACCACGATCCCCCTGGATGCCCCCGGCGATCGCCGCAACCACCTGGCCGGCTGGCTCGTCGCCCCCGAGAACCCCTACTTCACCCGTGCGATCGTCAACCGTGTCTGGGCCAATTACCTCGGCACCGGCATCGTCGAGAAGGTGGACGACCTGCGACTGACCAACCCACCGAGCAACGAGCGACTGCTGGCCCGACTCAGCGAATTCCTGGTCAAGAACCGCTTCGACCTCAAGGCCCTGATCCGGCTGGTCATGAACTCGCAGACCTACCAGCGGTCCTCGCGGATTACGGCCGGGAACCAGGCAGACCTGAGGTTCTACGCGCGGTACTACCCCCGACGGCTGAAGGCCGAAGTCCTGCTCGATGCCATCTCGGCCGCGACCGGCCAACCCACCGCCTTCAAGGGGTATCCCGCCGGCACCCGCTCGCTGCAACTCCCCGACAGCAACATCGCCTCAAGATTCCTGAGCACCTTCGGCCGCCCCGATCGTGTGATCACCTGCGAGTGCGAACGGTCGGATGAGCCGAGCATGGTGCAGGTGCTGCACATCGTCAACGGCGACACGCTGAACAACAAGTTGCAGTCCAAGACCAACCGGATCGCAGCCTGGCTGAAGGCCGATATGCCCGACTACCGGATCATCGAGTCGATCTACCTGTGCTCGCTGTCGCGTTACCCGACCAACCGCGAGATGTCCGCAACATTGAAGATCTTCGGCGAAACGCCGGCCGACCAGAGACGAGCGTTGATCGAGGATGTGTTCTGGAGCGTGCTCAGCTGCAAGGAATTCCTGTTCAACCACTGATCCGGTCCACCGTCCCGGTCGACCCGATCGAGAATTTCCCATGCCCCGTTTCCTCCACCAGGCCCGGCTCGCGATCTTCGTGACCGCCGTCGTGCTGCTGACCGGCGTGCGATCGGCCAGGTCGGCCGACAGGTCGGCAGCCCAGGCCCAGTCGATTCTCAAGAAGTACTGTGTCGGCTGTCACAACGCCAAGGACGCCGAGGGCGGGTTGGTGCTGGCCACTCATGCGGGCCTGGTCAAGGGTGGTGAGACGGGTCCGGCGGTGGTGGCGGGCAAGGTCGAGTCCAGCCTGCTGGTGAAGCTGATCGAACGTCGCGGCAAGCCGTTGATGCCGCCGAAAGGCAATCGCGGCCCGCGGCCGTCGGAGATCGCGGTGCTCAAGGCCTGGATCGCCGGCGGTGCCAAGCCGTTTCCGTCCTCCGACACCCCCCCGTCGCTGACAGTGCCCCGCATTCCGACCCGGGGGCAGGTCCGCCAACCGGTCAACGCCCTGGTCGTCTCGCCCAACGGAAGCTGGTACGCGGTGGCCCGGACCGGACAGGTGGAGCTGCTGAGCCTGCCTCATGTCCGCGGGGCCAAACCACTGGCGTCGCTGTCGGGGCTGCCCGGCCAGGTCAGCGACCTGGCGCTTTCGGCCGACGGTCGCCGACTGGTGGCTGCTGCGGGAGAACCGGGCCTGTTCGGTGAGGCCAGGATCTACGACATCGCCGTTGACCCTCGCAAGGCCGGACCGAAACAGGCCGCGAAACTCGCCCGCATCATTCGCGGTCACGCCGACAGCCTCAACACCGTGGCACTCTCCGCCGACGCCTCCCTGCTGGCCACCGGATCCTACGACCGCACGATCGTCATCTGGGAGACGGCCAGCGGGAAACGGCGCGTGGAGATGAGCGGTCACAACGGTCCGGTCACCGACGTGGCCTTTGACCCCAGGGGCCGCTTCCTGGCCTCGGCCAGTGGCGATCGCACCGTCAAGCTCTGGAACCTCAAGACCGGAGAGCGACTCGACACATTCAACGAACCGACCAAGGGCCAGAACACCGTGGCGGTCTCGCCCGACGGGAGATTCGTCGTCGCCGGAGGCATCGACAACCGCATCCGCGCCTGGGAGATCACCCGGGACGGCAGCGAGGGAACCAACCCGGTTCGCCACTCCCGCTTCGCCCACCAGGCCCCTCTGCTCGACCTGCAGTTCTCGACCGACGGACGCCACCTGGTCAGTGCCAGCGAGGACCTGTCGATCAAGACCTGGACCACCGAGGGGCTCGGACAGGATCGTCACTTCCCCGGCCAGTCCGACTGGCCCGCCACCGTGGCACTGACCCGCGATGGCAAGAGCCTGCTTGTCGGTCGACTCGACGGCACGACCTCGGTCCTGTCCCTGGCCGACAGGGGCCAGGCCGCCGAGAAGCCCGTTCCGCTGGCCGGCCTGGCGATTCCCCGCCCGCGCAACAAGGCGGCTGCCGCGAAACTGCCCGAGACGGCCGAAGCCGAGCCGAACAACAAGCCCGGCCAGGCGACCGCCGTCAAGGTGCCGGGCGTGGCAACCGGGGTCCTGCTCGGCGGCTCCGACGCCGACCTTTTCCGCTTCACCAGCAAGAAGGACGAGAGCTGGGTGATCCAGACCCGGGCCCGTCGCGACAAGTCCCCGGCCGACACCAGGATCGAGATCCTGCACAAGGATGGCCGTCCTGTGCTCCGGTTGTTGCTGAGGGCCGTCCGCGACTCGTCCATCACCTTCCGTCCAATCGATTCCCGCAGCAACCAGGCTCGGCTGGAGAACTGGGAAGAGATGGGGCTCAACCAGTTCGTCTACATGAGCGGCGAGGTGGTCAAGAACTTCCGCATGCCGCAGGGTCCTGACTCGGCCATGCAGTTCTACACCATCAACGGCCAGCGGCAGTGCTTCTTCGACACCAGTGCAACCGCCCACGCGCTCGACACCCGGGTCTACGTTGTTGAGCCGCACCGCCCGGGCAGCCAACTTCCCAACAACGGCCTGCCGGTTTTCCCGCTGTACTTCGCCAATGACGACGACGGTCGAAGGAAAATCGGCAGCGACTCACGGGTGACATTCACCGCTCCGGCCGATGGCGACTACCTGGTCCGGGTGACCGACGTGCGAGGCTTCGGCGGCGACAAGTACAAGTACCGGTTGACCATCCGCGAGCCACAGCCCGGCTTCAAGGCCTCCATCGGAGGTCGTGACGCGACGATCCCCGTCGGCAGCGGACAGAGGTTCACTGTCAAAGTCGACCGCATCGACGGATACACCGGCCCGGTGGAGTTCTCGATCGACGGCCTCCCCGAGGGGTTCTCGACGACCACCCCCGTTGTCGTCCAGGCCGGACACCTCTCGGCCCAGGGTGTCATCAACGTTGCCGCCGGAACCAAGGCTCCGGCCAAGGAGGCCTGGAAGACGGTCCGGGTCGTGGCTCGTGCCGAGATTCACGGCAAGCCAATCGAACAACAGGTCGGAAATCTCGGCACGCTGAAAATCGGCAAGGCTCCCAAGGTGCTCGTGTCGCTGCTGCTGGACAAGCCCGACGGTCCGGACGAACCAACCGACCAAAAGAAGGCCCCGGTGCTGGTGATCGCTCCAGGCGAGACGATCACGGCGATGCTCCGGGTAAACCGGAACGGGTATGACGGCGACCTGAAATTCGACGTCGACAACCTGCCGCACGGCATCATCGTCGACAACATCGGTCTCTCGGGCATCCTGGTTCGGGCCAAGGAAACCGAGCGGCAGATCTTCATCACCGCTGCCGACTGGGTCCCGGAAACCGAGCGGTCGATCCATGCGGTCTCTCGGGAAGAGGGTCGACAGGCGTCGAGACCGCTGTCCTTTGCGGTGCGGATTCGGAAACCAGCGGCAGCCAAGAGCAAATGATGCGACGGCGGCTGATCTACCACGGACGGGTCCAGGGCGTCGGGTTCCGGTACACCGTCCGCTCGATCGCACGTCGCCACGCGGTCATCGGCTGGGTGAAGAACCTGCCCGAGGGAACCGTCGAGTTGGTCGTCGAAGCCGAGGCCGCCGAGATGGCCGGGTTTCTCGCAGACGTCGCCGCACGGTTCGAGGGCCACATCGATTCCACCGACGACCTGTCTCCGGGTGACGAACCGCTTTCGGGATTCTCGATTCGCCACTGACGGGCCGAACGCGCCGGATCGCGACGGTTGTGCCGATCGTGTCACCCCCGGCCTGGGCAGAAGCCCACGCGATCGTCTTTCCCTCGGCGGATGCAAAACCTAGAGTAACCTAGGAGTGGTTGGGACCAACGAACCGGAAGGCCGGTTCGTACACTGGTCCAGTCGGGCAAGCGACGAGACAGACACGATGGGCAACATCCTCAACCTCGGACACCTGCTCGCCCAAGCTCCTCCGGTCGCGGTCCCGCCACAGGCGGCCATGGCCAACAATTACGAATGGGGACTGGTGCTGGGCGTGGCCTTGGCATTGCTGACGGCACTGGTGTCGGTCAGTTACTTCACCCGCACCGGCATCATCGCTCGTTCGACGACGATGGAGGCGACCCGTCAGCCGCTGTTCCTGCTGCTGATGTGCCTGGCCATCGCGTTGATGCTGATCCTGGGGTTCGTGCCGTTCTTCACGTTCGGCGAGGACATCAAGATGTTCAAGGCCAACGGCCTGGCAACCATCCTGACCTCGGGGATCCTGCTGGCCGTCTGGACGGCCAGCACGAGCATCTCCCAGGAGATCGAGGGACGGACGGCGATGACACTGTTGTCCAAGCCGATCAACCGTCGGCAGTTCATCGTCGGCAAGTACCTGGGCATCCTGCAGGCGGTCCTGCTGCTGATGCTGCCGCTGGTGATCGCCTTTTGCGCACTGATCTACTACAAGATCGGCTACGACGCCCGTGAACAGTCCAAGGAGATCCCCGAGTTCTTCGATCTCGAGAACATGCGGCCCAACATGGATCGGCTGATGCCAATGCTCCAGGCGATTCCACCGATGTTCCTGGTGTTCTGCGAGATCGCGGTGCTGGCGGCCGTCAGCGTGGCGATCTCGACCCGGGTCCCCCTGGTCGTCAACATGACCAGTTGCTTCACCATCTTCGTCATCGCCCACATCGCGCCGGTGCTGGTCCAACAGGAATCCGGAGGGCTCGAGCCCGTCCGTTTCGTGGCCAACCTGATCGCGATTGCGCTGCCGGGACTCGAGTTCTTCAACACTCAGACAGCGGTTTCGACCGATACCATCGTGGCCCCGGTCTACCTGGGCACCGCCGTGCTGTACTGCGCGTGCTATTCGACGATGGCCATTCTGCTGGCGTTCATCCTGTTCGAAGATCGCGACCTGGCCTAGGACTTGGACTAGGAAGAGGTCACGTGGCCCGGATAGCATGAAGCTGTGAGTTCCGGGGGCGGGCCAAGGCGGGGGAAGAGGTACACCCGTGTCTGTTCGACCTGACGAGGCATTTGGACGAGCGGTTTCGCGCCGCGAGCTGTTCCAGCGTCCGGCCATGGGCTGCCACCTGCTGTGGGGGCTATCCACGGCATTCGGCCTGGCCGCGGTGCTGACCGCCGCCTCACTGCTGGACGTGTGGCTGGGCAATCCATCGGCCTCCGGTTCCCCATTCTCGATCGTTCGCACCGCTATCGACCGGATCCGGGACCCCTTCACCTCGACCTCCCAGGCCTCGATAGCCCTGCTGGCTTCCGTCACGGCGCTGATCATCGGGCAACGTCTGTGTGGATTCCTGGCCACCGACGCGGCCGCCACGTTCGCTCGATCAATCGGAGATCGCCTCCGGCGGGCACTCCTTCGTCAGCACACCCGGATCGGTCCCGGAGATCTCGACGGTGACATCACCGGTTCGATACTCCAACGTGCCACCACCGACGTCGACACCGTGGTCGAGTCCACGACCGACACGCTGGTTCGGATCAGCCGTGACAGCCAGATCATCGCCGGTTGCCTGGCGCTGTCCTTGCTGGTCGACCCACAGCTGGCCCTGCAATGCCTGCTGCTGCCGGCAGCGGTGCTGGCATGGCTGGTGGTCCGGGACCGTTCCGCAAAACGGAGCCACCTGCAGAGCCTGGGTGACGATCACCGAGCCGCCGATCGTCGCACCACCGAATCGATGACAGGTGTTCGCCTGGCCAGTGGTTACGGATTCGAGGACCTGGCCCGTGACCGTTTCGATGCGGTCCTGGCCGAAAACGGGAAACTGGCAGCACGGCGGAACCGCAGCCACTCACTCGGCCGAATGATTCGCCAGGGCCTGGCCGTGGCCATCGCCGCCGCGATTCTGTTCCTGGTCAGTCGCCGTGTCCTGCCCAGTGCGAGCAACCCCATCCCGCTCGATCTCCCCTCGGCCACAGTCCTGCTGGCGTCCATCGCCGGTCTGTTGCGGGCACTGGACCGACGAGACCAACTCTCGTGCATCGCCGAACGGGGAGGACTTGCCGCCGAAAGGATTCACGAGTACCTCGACCGGGTGCCGCCGGTTTCTCAGGCCGTCGGGGCCCGATTCCTGCAGCCCCTGGCCGATGAACTGCGGTTCGAGTCGGTGACATGGCACGCCAGCCCGACCGAACCGGTACTCAATGGTCTCGACCTGGTGATTCCCGCCGGCGAAACGACAGCCCTGCTGTCGGTCGATCCTCGAGTGGCCCGCGCCGTTGTGGGAATGGTGGCGAGGTTCATCGACCCATACGGTGGTCGGATCCTGATCGACGACCAGGACATCGCCACCGGCACACTGGAATCGTTGCGGGCCGAAGTGCTGACGGTGGCCGGTGACGGCGACTGTTTCCCGGGCACCGTGCTCGAGAACATCTGTTGCGGACGCTCCGAGCAGGGATTGAGCCGGGCAACCGAAGCGGCCAAGGCCGTCCACGCCCACCACTTCATTACCAAGCTGCCCCGGGGCTACGAAACGCGGATCGACGACGAGGAGACCCGGCTGGATATCGGGCAGAGGTTCCGGATCGGGTTGGCTCGGGCACTGATGCGAGACCCGGCGTTCCTGGTGATCGAGGAACCCGCCGAGCCTCTCGATGACGACACCAAGTCACTGCTGGGCGACACCTACGACCGGATCGTCTCGGGACGAACCGTCCTGTTTCTGCCAACCCGGCTCTCAACCGTCCGGCGTGCGGACCGGGTCGTGGTGCTGCACGACGGACAGGTGGCCGAGACGGGTCGGCACGAAGAACTGGTGCAAAGTAGCGAGTTGTACCGGCACTGGGAGTACACTCGGTTCAACGCCTTCGGCCGCGTGACGGTTTCGGCCGAGGGCTAGAGTCGTCGGTTTCTCACCTGCACTCTCCCCACACCGATCGGCCACTGGTAGAATCGGTCTCACCAGACCCGATTCCTTCCATCAGAAATCCACGTGAGTCATCCTTCGGCAATAGACTGGAGTCCCCGGGCCCGCCGGTCCGATTCGCTCGAGGTCTACCTGCTCGGCCGCGTCGATTTCGCGTCGGCCGTCGAGTTGCAGGAACGCTGGGTCTACGAGATCTCGGGACGAAGGGATCGCCAGGGTGCCCTGTTTCTGTGCGAACACCCGCCGGTGGTCACGATCGGCCGCACGGGGAGCCGTTCCCAGTTGCTGACCGATGAACAAGACCTCCGGTCCCGCCTGATGGATGTCCATTGGCTCAATCGCGGCGGCGGCGCCCTGGTCCACTCACCGGGTCAACTGGCCGCCTACCCGATCGTCCCGCTCGATCGACTCGGACTCGGACTCGCCGACTATCGGGCAGCCCTGGAACGGGCGGTGATCGGAGTGTGCAGCGAATTGAAAGTCGCCGCCACCGGTGGCCGGGAAGATCCGGGAGTCTTCTGCCGGACCGGACAGCTGGCGTGGATCGCCTCGGCCGTCCGCAACTGGGTCACTCACCAGGGACTGTTCCTGAATGTTGCCCCCGCAATGCACCTGATGCGACTGGTGTCCTCGCCCCCCGGCGGAGCACCTCCAACGTCACTGGCCGCCCAGCGAACCCGGCCCGTCTCGATGCACGCCGCACGCGAGCACCTCATCCGCCATCTCGCCGAACAACTCGGCTACGATCGCTGGCACCTCTACACCGGCCACCCGCTGCTGAAACGCACCAGGAGGATGGTCCATGCCCCCGCCTGAATCGCTGCCGGTCGTCGAACGTCCCAGGCGACGGCTGCCCAGATGGCTGAAACGGCCGATGCCCGAGCCAGGGATGCTGATGACCGAGGGGATCCTGACAGACCTGGGACTCCAGACGGTCTGCGAGAGCGCTCGCTGTCCGAACCGGACCGAGTGCTGGAGCCAGCAGACGGCGACCTTCATGATCCTGGGCAACGTCTGCACCCGGCCGTGCGGGTTCTGCAGCGTGCCGAAGGGGAAAACTGAGACGGTGGAGTTGGATGAGCCCGAACGGGTGGCCGAAGCGGCCGAACGGCTGGGTCTCTCGCACGTCGTCATCACCTCCGTCACCCGCGACGACATGCCCGACGGCGGAGCCGACCACTTTTATCACTGCGTGCTGGCCGTCCGACGGAGGACCGGTGCCGCCGTCGAGGTGCTCACGCCGGATTTCCTCGGCAACACCGACGCCATCGACCGGGTGCTGGAGGCCAGCCCCGACGTCTTCAACCACAACACCGAGACCGTCCCGCGACTCTACGACCGCGTCCGACGCAACGCCCGCTACCAGAGAACGCTGGACCTGCTCAAACGGGTCAAGGACCGGCGTCCCGAGATCCCGACAAAAAGCGGCCTGATGCTGGGCCTGGGCGAGACGGTCGAGGAGGTCCTCGAGGTATGTGCCGACCTGAGGTCGGTGGGCTGCGAGATGATCACGATCGGCCAGTACCTGCAGCCGTCGCCCGAGCACCTGCCGGTCGAACGATACGTGCCGCCGGAGGAATTCGACGAGATCGGGCGACTGGTCCGAAAGATCGGATTCGGCATGGTCGCCAGCGGCCCGTTTGTCCGCTCGAGCTACCACGCCGGGGAGATGGCCGACGAATTGGCCGGCGAGACAATCCGATGACGGCTCCCATCCGGCTGCCCGAAATCGGTGCGGGACAGGCGACGCTGTCGGTCAGTTGCTGGCTGGTCGACACCGGGGAACTGGTCGACCTCGGAGATCGCGTCGTCGAGCTGGTCACGGCCAGCTCGACGTTCGACGTCCCCGCTCCGGTCGCCGGCCGGTTGTCGCGCATCGACAAGCCGCTCGACGCCGACGTCGCAGTGGGCGACATCCTGGGATGGATCGAACCGGAGCCCGGGACGTGAGCATCGGACAGGCCACCAACTGGTCCCGACTTCGCGGGCACAACGCCCAGCGCGAACACTTCGAGGGCATCCTCGCCGCCGGGCGACTCGGACACGCCTACCTGCTGGTCGGCCCCGAGGGTGTCGGCAAGCTGGCCTTCGCCCGCTGCCTGGCCGCCTGCCTGTTGTGCCCGAGAACCGACGACTCGACACTCGAGGCGTGCGGCGAGTGTCAGTCGTGCAAACAGATCGCTGCCGGTTCGCACCCCGACCTGCTCGAGGTGGGGTTGCCCGAGGGGAAGAACGTGGTGCCCATCAGTGTGCTGGTCGGCGACGGCGAGTCCCGGGGCCGGGCCGGACTTTGCTACGACCTGTCGCTGTCTCCGATGGAGAGTGATCGTCGCGTGGCGATTCTCGACGATGCCGATCACCTCGAACGCGACGGATACAGCGCCCTGCTGAAAACGCTCGAAGAACCTCCCGCCCGCTCGGTGATGATCCTCGTCGCAGGATCCGAAGCTGACATCCGCGACACCATCAGGTCCCGGTGCCAGCTGATTCGTTTCTCGTCACTCCCGACAACCGATGTCGCTGACCTGCTGATCGAAATCGGAGCGACCGACAACAGGACCGAAGCCGACGAAGCGGCCGGACTGGCCGACGGCAGCGTGGCCACCGCGGCACTGATGCTCGACCCGAACATGCGCACCCTTCGCGAGACGCTCTACCGCCACCTCGCCCGTTCGCCGATGGACCCGCTGAAAATGACCGAGGAGGTGGTCGCGGCCTGGGAGAGCCTGGGCAGCGACTCGCACAGCAAACGGGTCAACGCCACCTGGGTGGCACGGTTCGCGATCGAATTCTACCGGTCGGTATTGCGGGTGCTGGCCGGGGCCGATGAGACTTCGAAAATTCCCGAAGCCGCCTCGCTCTGCTCTCAACTCGCAGCCGGTGATCCGGCAACGCTCGACCGCATCGGCTCGATGCTCGATCGCTGCCTCGATGCCGAACGCGATCCGATGGCCAACGTGATGCTGCCCCTGGCCCTCGAGGCGTTCTTTGATGACCTCGCACGACGGTCCCGAATTGGCACGGATTGAACTGACAAGGGTATAATGGCCGCAAGTGACAACGGAGTGGCCCCGGGACCATGAGCAACCGCTACATCGTTCGTTTCGGCTCGAACCGGAATGTTGCCGAGTTCACCGTCCACGACGGCAAGGATCACCAGCGGTCGACGCAGGTCGTGGTCAAGAGTGACCGCGGGATGGAATGGGGTGAGGTGCTGGGCCCCTCGTCGGACCGGGCCCGCAAGATCATGGGTCACCGGGAATCTCGTGGCCGGATCCTCCGAAAGGCCTCCGACGACGACTTCCGACACCTCGACGACGTGAGACGTCGCGAACGGGTCGAGTTCGAAGGGTGCAACGAACTGATCAAGGAACGGAAGCTGCAAATGCAGCTGGTCGACGTCGAACACCTCTTCGGTGGCGAACGGGTCGTCTTCTATTACCTGGCCGAGAAACGTGTCGACTTTCGAGAACTGGTCAAGGCACTCGCACAGAGATACAAGACGCGGATCGAGATGCGCCAGATCGGCGTCCGCGACGAGGCGAAGATGCTCGCCGACTACGGCGATTGCGGCAAGCCGGTCTGCTGCAACACGCACCTGAAGACCATGCCGCCGGTCTCGATGAAGATGGCCAAGATGCAAAAGGCCACCCTCGACCCGAACAAGATCTCCGGCCGCTGTGGCCGGCTGAAATGCTGCCTGAGGTACGAATTCGATACGTACGAGGAGTACCGTCGCGAATTGCCTCGGGTGGGTTCAACGGTGGTCACGCGAGACGGCCAGGGCCGGGTGCTGGCACAGGAAATTCTCTCGAAAAAGGTCGTGGTCGCCTTCGAAGACAAGCGACGAGCCATCGTCGACCTGGCCGACATCGTCACCGTGATCTCCAAGAGTGGAGGTGGAAACCAGGGCGGGTCGGGTGACAGTCAACAGGGCAACACCCCGCCGGCCGGGCAGGACCAGGAGAACGCCGCCGAAGCCGACACCCCGCAGGCGAGCGCCTCGAGTGTCGAGTCCGACGACAAGATTGCGGAGTCGGCGGAAGAAACCGACGCCGGAGAGAACGTGCCGGAAGAGGCGCCAGGGGCGACCGGTGAGGAGAACGGAGACAACTGATACTACAGGCCGGTCGGATCGGAGTGTATAATCGGTTGCAGTCGGAGAGCTTGTGTCCCTGGCCAGCCCATCCGGGAACCTGGGTCGGAAGCTGGTCAACAGTCGTCCGGAATGCGGAATCCTCGTGACGCCCATGGGTTTGCAATGAGTCGTACGCGTCGTGACATCTCGCTTCGTCCGCTTTTCCATCCGGACGCCTACGAATTCCTGAAAGTGGCGTTGCGCTACACGGTGCATCACACGCCCCGACTGGAGAACAGCAGTCGCCAGCAACAGGCTCCGGTCGAACCCGGTGTGCCGGATGAGTCTCAGCACGTGACCGGGCAGGAATTGCTCGAGGGGATCCGGCGATACGCTCTCGAACAGTTTGGCCTGATGACGGTGATGGTCTTTGACCGCTGGGGCATCAGCAACACCGAGGATTGGGGCCGAATGGTCTTCGAACTGATCGACCGTGGCGAAATGTACAAAACCGAGCACGATCAGCTCAGCGACTTCGCCGAGGTCTATTCATTCGAGCGGGCGTTCGACGGCGACTACGAGATCGACACGTCTCCGGCGTTCTCTGACCAGGCCTCCTGATGTCGCCCCCTTCCAGGCGTCGCGTGATCGTGGTGATCGTTGCCGCGTCGGCCTGGTGGATCAGCCTCGGGCTGATGGCCGCCCTGACATCCAACCCGACCGTTCTCAACGTCACCCAGGTGCTTGAAGCCCGCCTGGTCATCGAAGCCCGCGGGCTCGACGCCGGCGACCAGGTCCAGGTTGTACGGGTCTTTGCCTCCGATCGGCTCGCCCCTCTCCCGGAAACTCTCACCGTCTCGAACCTCGCCGAGGTCATCGACACCCTGGAGTCCAATGGGAGTTGCCTGGTACCGCTCTCGCCCGGCGGTGACGGGAACTGGGTCGTGCCCGGCTGCCATTTTCTCGACAAGGGAAAAACCCGGTCGATCCCGATGATCTACCCGGCCAACGATACGACGCGTACCCGTTTGAAGCAGATCCTCAAGCGCGGCAAGCGACAGATCCTCGACCGCCCCGTCGATCCCGATCGTCACTTCGTGCAGGTGACAGCCCGGTGACACGGATCGAGTCTGTCCGGGCCGACTGCTTCCGCATCCCGCTGCCGACGGCGGTCGCCGATTCAACGCACGGGACGATGGATGCCTTCCAGTTGATCACCGTCCGGCTCACCGATTCCGACGGCGGAACCGGTGTCGGTTACACCTTCACCGTGGGCCACGGTGGCACTGCGGTGAGATCGCTGTTGCGAGATGACCTGTCCGAATGGCTGGCCGGGGAATCGTGCGATGAGATTGCCGAGTTGTGGCAACGGATGTGGTGGCGGCTGCACTGGGTGGGACGCGGTGGGGTGGCCAGCTTCGCGATGGCAGCCGTCGACATTGCGCTGTGGGACCTGCAGGCTCGCCGGGCCGGACGGCCGTTGTGGCGGCACCTTCGTGAGACGGTCGATTGGCTCACCCCCGCCGATTCTCCACCGACCGTCACCCCCTACGCCGGCGGAATCGATCTCGATGACCCCATCGACGTGCTGTTGGAACGGACACAAGGACGACTCGAATCCGGCTTCCGGGCCATCAAGATGAAGGTCGGTCGTCCACAACTGGCCGAAGACGTCGAACGCGTGACGGCGATGCGCGAGTTGCTGGGTTCGGACATCCCGTTGATGGTCGACGCCAACATGCGGTGGTCGGTCGACGAAGCGATCACCGCAGCCCGGGCACTCGATGGCCTGGACCTGGTCTGGCTGGAAGAGCCGACGGCTCCCGAGGACTGGGACGGCCATGCCCGCATCGCCGACGAGGGTGGACTGCCGATCGCCGCCGGTGAGAACCTGCACTCGGTGGCCGAGTTCCGCGAGCTGATCACCCGCGGGGGCATCGCCTACCCCGAACCCGACGTGGCCACCGTGGGCGGCATCACGCCGTGGCTGGAAGTGGCCCGCATCTCGGCCGAGAACGGACTGCCAACAACCACTCACGGCGTCCACGATCTGCACGTGCACCTGCTGGCTGCGATCGATCACGCCAGTTTTCTCGAGGTCCACGGCTTCGGCCTCGAGCAATTCATTGCCGCCCCCCTGGCAATTGGTGACGGCCAGGCCGTGGTCCCGGATCGGCCCGGACACGGAGTGGAACTGGCATGGGACAAATTGGCCTCGCTCGGCCAGAAAACGACCCCCGAATGAACCTTTGTGGTTTCCGGAAAATGTCGCTTTGTTTCCCCTTGGTGTCGGTTCTCTTGTGTAGTATGGATGCTCATTTAAAGTTGGAACCGATGCGGGTCTCAGCAGTTGCCTGACCGGTTCGTCAACCATCGGTTGAGCGGAATCGGGTGTGCGAACAGGGACCGGCTGGTCACGGAACACAGACAGCTGAATAGTCCATTTCCACTGGGGAAGCGAACTCGCTTCGCCACGCGCTCGAGGAATCTGCCATGTTGCTCGCTAACTGGTTGAAGACGTTGTTGCGGTCCAGTCGTTCCAGCCGGATCACGAGCCGGCCTGGAAACACATCCCGATCGCAACGGAGCCCCCGTCACACCCTTCGTGCATCGGCCGAAATCCTTGAAGACCGGACCCTGCTGACGACAGCCATCCCGACAGTCCCCGACCTGATCGGTGCATTCGACACGGGCGATTCGGCCGACGACAACGTCACCAACAAATCGACACCCGCGTTCATCGGAGAAGCTGCAGCCGGCAGCACGGTCGAAATCTTCGCCAACGGTGTTTCGGTTGGTACGACAGTCGCGCTTACAGGCGGCACCTATGTCATCTCATCGTCCACTCTTGCCGACGGAAGCTATGACATCACCGCGACGGCTGACGACGGTGTATCCGGCGTCAGCGACCCATCGTCGGCCCTGGCACTGACAATCGATACCGTGGCCCCGAACGTTCCGAGTGTTCCGGACCTGTCGTCGGCCAGCGATTCCGGAACGGCCGACACCGACGACCTCACCAATGACACCACGCCGACGCTGTCCGGGACCTCCGAAGCCGGTATCCATGTGGAATTGACATCCGACGAAGACGGCCTGGTTGGCACGGCAACTGCCGACGGTTCGGGCAACTGGTCGATCACCACCAGTGCCCTGTCCGAGGACGAGCATTCGCTGACAGCTACGGCAAAAGATATCGCGGGCAATACCAGCACGGCATCAGCGGCACTTGTGGTGACGATCGATGAGACCTCACCAGCCGCTCCGGCAATCCCGGACCTGGCCACGGCCAGTGACACCGGCAACGACAGCGACAATATCACCAGCGACGACACACCAACGATCAACGGAACGGCCGAGGCCGACACGTCAATAGAACTGCTTTCCGGTTCCACGTCACTGGGTACCACGACGGCCGACGTTTCCGGGAACTGGTCGATTACGACCGGAGCTCTCGCCGAAACAGTCCACAACCTGACAGCCACGTCGACCGACGCCGCCGGCAACCAGAGCACCGCGTCGAGCACTCTGGCGGTGACCATCGACACGACCGCTCCGGCCGCCCCGAGCACACCGGACCTGGACGCCGCCAGTGACACCGGCAGTGCCGATGACGACGACAACACCAGTGACACCACGCCGACGATCTCGGGGACCGCCGAAGCCGGCAGCACCGTCACACTGTCTTCCTCGATCGACGGTGCCGTGGGCACAGCCACCGCCGACGGCACCACCGGCGTCTGGAGCATCACGACCGACACGCTTGGCGACGGGACCCACAACCTGACGGCAACGGCGACCGACACCGCCGGCAACACCGGTGTCGCCTCGGCCGCACTGGCCGTGACCGTCGACACAACAGCTCCGGCCGCTCCCACCGCCCCGGACCTCTCTGCCGCCAGTGATTCGGGCACCGCTGATGACGACGATCTGACCAACGACACCACGCCGACCGTCTCGGGGACCGCCGAAGCCGGCAGCACCGTCACACTGTCTTCCTCGATCGACGGGACAGTGGGCACAGCCACCGCCGACGGCACCACCGGCAACTGGACCATCACGGCCAGTACGCTTGGTGAGGGAACCCACAACCTGACCACAACGGCGACCGACACCGCCGGAAACCAAAGCAGCTCTTCGACAGCCCTGTCAGTGACCGTCGACACGACGGCTCCGGCCGCTCCGGCCGCCCCGAACCTGGATCCCGCAAGCGATTCGGGCACCGCCGATACCGACGACATCACCAGTGACACGACCGCGACCCTGGCCGCAACCGCCGAAATCGGAACCAGTGTGGAATTGACCTCCGACCAGGACGGCTCGGTGGGAACGACCACCGCCGACGGTTCGGGCGACTGGTCAATCACGACCAGTGCGCTCTCCGAGGCTGTTCACTCGTTGACGGCCACGGCAAGCGACGACGCCGGTAATATCAGCGCCACGTCCGCTGCGCTTGTGGTGACAATTGACACGACAGCGCCAAGCATTTCTGTCGATTCCCTGGTGACCAACGACTCCGCTCCTCCTCTGACAGGAACGATCGACGACGCCAACGCGATCATCTCCGTAACGGTCAACGGCCAGACCGTCACCGCAGCAAATGGCGGTACCACCTGGAGCATCGCCGATGACATTCTCACCACCCTGGCAGATGCCACCTACGACGTTTCGGTGACCGCAACAGACGTGGCCGGCAATGCCGGTTCCGACGCCACAACCGACGAACTGACCGTCGACACGACGGCTCCCGATGCACCCAGCGTCCCGGATCTCTCGGCCGCCAGTGATTCGGGCACCGCTGATGACGACAATCTGACCAACGACACCACGCCGACCGTCTCGGGGACCGCCGAAGCCGGCAGCACCGTCACGCTCTCCTCGGACATCGACGGAGTCGTGGGCACAGCCACCGCCGACGGCACCA
>PBOJ01000144.1 GCA_002724315.1 Planctomycetaceae bacterium
CTCGCGCCGCGAACCGATATCAAGCGGCTCCGCAGATCGGGCCTGGGCTGTGGCACACAAGAGAGCAACGACGAAGATGCGAAGTGTCATGAGTTGTCGATTCGATGAAAGTGAGTTTGTCTCTGACCATTTCATGGTGGCGATTATAGGCCTGACAAACCAATCATCGCAGGATTGTGCTCTCAAACGACGGTCGACTTCGGTCACGGAACCTCGAACGTGCCTCGCTATTTCGTCAGTCCGTAGCGGAACCGCACGTAGTCGATCTGGAACTTCTGGAAGCCGGGGTAGTTGCCGCTGCCCCAACCCTTGCCGCCGACACCCCGGCCGGTGAACGAGACCAGGCAGGGGTAGGAGAACTTCGCGATACCGCCGAATGCTCTGCCGGCATCAAAGGATTCCGAGAATACCCACGGTGACCTGGCGTCGGTGCGAAAGCCGATTCGCAGGTGATCCTTGTCGGGGATCTGGATCAGCATGCCGATCGGTTTTCCCCCGGCTGGGAGTTTCGGGAAGCCCGCAGCGAACTGGAGGTTCAACTCGCGGTTTCTCGAGACCTGGTCGGGCTCGACGTTGAACAGGTCAAAAAAGCGGACACCTTTCCCCGGAATGAACTTCAACCCGGGTTGCCACTGGTGGAACTTCTTGGCCTTGTCGAACATTCCGACGTTCCACCACAGGTTCCACGCGGCGGCGTCGCCGGGCGCGATGAACGACGTCTCGATTTCGAATGGCGGTTTGCGGACGGAAAAGTCCACCGCGCCGGCACGCAGGATGGGGCACATTGCCCAACTGCTGTTGTGACCAAACAGGGTGACCGTCATGTGGCCCGGGTTCGAGTGCGTTTCACAGATGCCGTTGCCTTCCACGTAGAACTTCCGGTCGGCAAGGAACCCCGGGATGTTGAACTCGTCGGACAACTGGTCGATATCCGCCGGACCATTGGCATGAAAGGTGGCGTAGTCGATGTAGTAGCCGAACCGCGGGTCCGGCGGTTCGACCTGGAGTGACTTCTTGATGGCATCCAGGGTCGATTTGTCCGCGTCACCTTTGCCGAGCACTTTCTGCCGTTTGCGGAAAGCCTCGAGCCAGGCGGGCGTTTCGTTCAGTTTCAGGTCCCTGGCCAGCACGGACGGGATCCATTTGTCGAGGCTGATGATCGGTCCGATCTCCCAGATGCCCGTGATGGCACCAAATTTGGAGACGTCCACGTTACGCATTCTCCAGCCCGGGTGGTCGCCATAGCCGGCCCCGATCTGCAGGCTAGTTGGACTGAGCAGGCTGACGCGGAACCGAATCATGGTGTCGGCCGGTCCGCCGCGTTTCGACCACGTCCCGGCGTCGCTGGGATCGGGCCCCACCCAGCTGTAGGGGAATTTCCAGTTGCCGTTGAGGTTGGGAGCCAGGTCACCTCGCCCGTAGAACATGTAGACTTCCGGCGAGTGGTCTCCCATGTTGAGCGGCGTGCGGCGAACCGCCGGGATTCCCAGCCGGTAGTTCTCACCGATCGAGCCCAGGTGGACGACGAACAGTTGCAGGGACTTCAGGTCGGCCGGTGGCTTCGAACGGTCCTTCGACCAGGTCTTCGGATCGGAAAAAGTGACCGCCAGGTTCAGGCCGATGGCATAGTTGATCTGTTTCTCGCTGAGTCCTTTCTGGCCGAGATGGTTCTGCAGAATCCCCAGGTGAAACTCCCAGGGAGCCGGGTAGTCATCGAGTCGAAGCGGTGACTTCAGCAGCCCCTTGATGTCCTGCCCTTTGCCGGCCTCTCGCAGGGTGACCAGCCCGCGGTGTTCGCTGAGCGAGACATCCTTGATGTTGCCGGCCGGTACGAAATGCCACGGCGAGCTGTCGCGGGCGTCGATGAAGTGCTGGCTGAGTTTTCGGATGTCCGGACGCTGGGCCGGCTGTGCGGCGGCGGCAGCGCACCACGCGAGAAGAATCACAAGGCTTTCAGCGACACGACGAGAAGTTCTGGAGTTCAAGACCCACCTCCGGATCCGGGTACCGGGACAAACGAGACGAGACTGTCACGAACCCGGCAGCTTAGAACCCACTGCGATGAACCTCAACGACGCAAAGACGTCGGAGATTTTCCCTGCGGTATTGGCCGGTCACATGGGTGAGTGACCTTGCCGGTTAGCCGAACAGGTCCAGGAGCGGTTCTCCGGTCGTCAGCGACCGAGAAATGCCACTGGCGTCCTTCGGGTCGTTGATCGGGATGTCCAGGGCGTGATAGACCGTGGCGGCCAGTTCCTCGGGACGGACGCGGTTCCGTATCGGGTACTCGCCCTTCCGGTTGGACTTGCCGTAGAGGTTGCCTCCGGCAATGCCTCCGCCGGCCAGGATCGACGAGAAACATTTCGGCCAGTGCTGTCGGCCGGGCGGATTCTGTTTCAGCACGAAGGGCGTGCGGCCGAATTCGCCGGTCACGACCACCAGCGTTTTCTCGAGCATTCCCCGTTCACCGAGATCCGAGAGCAGTCCGGAGAGCGCCTGGTCGAGTCGGGGCAGGCAAAAGCCCATGCCGTAGGAGCCGGTTCCGAATGCGTTGCCCATGCCCATGTTGCCGCCGTGCATGTCCCAGCTGCTGCTCGGCGGGCCGTTCTTGTCGTGATCGGCCTGTCCGGTCCAACCGTTGACCGTCACGAAACGGACGCCCGATTCCACCATCCGACGTGCCAGCAACAGGTTCTGCCCGATCGGATGCATGCCGTAGCGATCACGAATGCTTTGCGGTTCACGTTCCAGGTCAAACGCCTCCCGTCCCTCCTGGCGGGTCAGGGCGTCGTAGGTCTTTTCCCGCAGGTCCGACCAGTCTTTCACCTGCTGGTCCTTGTCCAGGCTGGACGATTCCAGGCTCGCCAGCAGCGACTTCCGCTCTTCGAACCGGTTCTCGTCGTACGGGTTGTAGATCTGCGGCGGCTCGAAGTTTTTCATCGCCGGATGATTCTTTGCCGAACCGACAAATACCGGTGCGTAAGCCGAGCCCAGGTAGCCGCCGATGCCAATGTTGGGTGCACAGAAGACCGGCGGTCCCACGCACTTGATCAACCAGGCGTTGGAGACAAAATTCCGGGTGCTGGGCTTGTGCTTGGCTACGAAGGAGCCCATGTAGGGCTGGTCGTTTGGCTGGCCATTCTGAACGCGGCGCTCCGACTGGCCGCTGAGCAGGTTGTGCATTGCGTCGAAGTGATTGCTGATCGCTCCGGGATGCGACATCGAATTGATGAGCGTGAATTTGTCGGTCAACTTGGCCAACCGGGTGTGCATTTCGTTGATGCGCATTCCCGGGACCCGGGTCGCGATCGGTTCGTAGGGCCCGCGGAAGTCCACGGGGGCCTCGGGCTTCATGTCCCAGGTGTCCACGTGACTTGGACCACCACACAGCAGGACGAAGATGCAGCACTTGTCCGATGCCACGGCCTTGCCCGAGGCGTCAACCTTGTCACTGCCCATGACCATGCCGGGCATGCCCAGGCTCAGCGTGCCCAGTCCGCTGGCGATGAGCGCCTGTCGTCGATTCAACTGCAAGTCGTTCATGTGACCAGCTTCAAATGGTGATGTCTGGTGAATTGGAGGAGATACCGTTGCAGGCGCCGCTAAACGGCTTTCAGCGTTCCGGTGCTGTCAGAGAACCTGTCGGTCTTGACGCCCAGACGTTGCAGCATGGTGACAAAGAGATTCGACAGCGGGATGTCCTCGTGAGTGATCTCCTTCTGCCACGGTTCTCTGCCGCCGTTCCAGGGACCGCCCGCCGGGTTGTCGCCCGCGTAGTTGAGGTACTGGCCGTGCTTGAACCCCATGTTCTTTCCACCGGCCAGGATCAGCGGGTAGTTGCGAGAGAGATGGAAGGCACTCGAGGCGGAACCGAACAGGACAAGCGTGTTGTCCAGCATGTTGCCCTTGCCGGCCGGCTCGGGAGTCGTCTTCAGCTTGCTGATGAAGCGTCCGAGTTCTTCGCTGATGAACCGGCAGTAGACGCCGAAGTTCTTCCAGCCACCGGGGTTCTTTGTGTTGTGTGAGAGCTGGTGCGTCAGGTTGAATCCGACCGCCCGAGCCAGGTAGTCGCTGATGCCGACACCGTTTTCCCGGCCGAGCTGGTAGGTCGCGACGCGGGTGGAATCGGTCTTGAATGCGAGGTAGATCAGTTCGAACATCGTCTGCAGATAGACCTTCGGGTCTTCCGGCGTGATGTCGAGCTTCAGGTGATCGACGTCGACCTTGGGGAGCGGGATGTTCATCCACCGCTTGGCTTTTTCGACCTTGATCTCGGTGTCCCGAACCGACTGGAGATACTCGTCCAGCGTTTTCTGGTCACGGCCGGAGAGTGTTCGCCGCAGGGAACGGGCATCGGCCAGCAGGTCGTCGAGCGCACTTTGACTGAGCGCGAGCCGACGTGCCGCATTGCCGTCGCTCTTGACGAACAGCATGTCGAAGATCTGTTTCGGCCTGTGCTCGGCGGGAATGGCGCGGCCACCCCGGTTGAACGACAGGGTGTGGGCACCTCGCGGAGTTCCCGTGCCGCCGTCGGTCGACAGGACCAGAGACGAAAAGCGGGTCTGATCTCCGACGTGAGCGGCAAATTCCTGGTCCAGCGAGATCGAGTTCCGGTATCCGCCTCGGGGTCCGGTTGCCGCTCCGGTGAGGAACTGGTCGGCATTGGAATGGCCGTGGATGCTCCGGACCGAGGGATGTGACAGGCCGGACAACACCGTCACTTCGCTGCGCAACGGTTCCAGCGGTTCCAGGCACTTGGTGAAGGTGAACTTTTTCCCGTTCCCATGCGGAAACCAGGACCAGTCCTTGTGGGCCGGGTCCTTGGCGAGTGGCATCGGCACTCCGTCGGGCAGGTAGAAGCACGCGAATCGCGATTTTCTGGCCGGCTCTTCGGCGGCATCGGCGAACCCGGAAAACGATTCGAACAACGGCAATGCCAGGGCGACTCCGGAACCATGGAGGAACCGTCGTCGGTCCAGGGATGCGAGATGTGTTTTCATGACGGTTGTCTTTCCAAAAGCGGGCGTCACGCCTCTTCTACCGTTTTTACTTCGACCGAAACAGCTCACTCGTGACAATCAATGTGACCATAGTAGCAAGTCCGTCGCCCTGCCTGCGAAGATCCGCCGTGATCTGGTCGATGCCCGAGCGATCCCCGAATGTCAGGGGACGCCCCAGTGCGTAGGTGGTCAACTTGTGGACCATCGCCCGGGCGAATTGATCCTGTCGATTCGCCAGCAGGTATCGCTTCAGGCCATCCATGCCGTCGAGCTTCTGCCTGTTGAAAAGCAGGCTGGATGCGTCGACCGGTTTCCCCTTGACCTGGTCACGCCACCTGCCGATGGCGTCGTAGTTCTCGAACGCGATTCCCCACGGGTCGATCTTCGCGTGGCAGGACATGCACGCCGCGTGGTTTCGATGATTTTCGATCCGCTCTTTCAGCGTGAGCTTGGCGATCTTGGGATCGGCAAGATCGATCTCGGGCACGGCCGGTGGCGGTGGTGGAGGGGGATCGTTGAGCAGGCTTTCAAGCATCCAGATGCCGCGTTTGAGCGGATGAGAGTCCTTGCCGTCGGAATTCATGGCCAGCAGACCGGCCTGGGTCAGCAGGCCGCCCCGATTGTGCGTGGCATCGAGCTTCACGCGGCGAAATTCGTTTCCGTAGACGTCCTGCAATCCGTAATGCCGGGCGAGTCGCTCGTTGGTCATCGTGTAATCGGCATGGATGAAGTCCAGCACGCTGCGATTGTGCTTCAGGACCTCATGAAAGAAGGCGATGGGTTCTTCCTGCATCGCTTCTTTCAGCGAGGGGTCGAACTGGCGGAACGCTTTCCTGTCGACTTGCAGGAAATCCAACAGTTGCATGCCCAGCCACTGGCGGACGAAGTGCCTGGAGAATCGTCGGGACCGCGGATCGGCCAGCATCCGTTTGACCTGGCTGACCAGGACATCCTGGTCGGTCAACCGTCCCTTGGCCGACAGATTCAGTAGCTCGTCGTCGGGCATACTGGACCACAGGAACACCGAAAGACGGGTGGCCAGTTCCCAGGCTGCCAGCCGGTTGCCGTTCCCGCTCTTGCCGGATTGGTTTGCCCGGCCGGGCGGGACGAGATAAAGGAACTTCGGCGAGGAGAGCACAGTCGCCAGGACCTCCACCATGGCTTCCTGGAAGTCGTCACACTGGGGGCGGATCTTGGCGAACAGCTTCAGTTTCTGGTCGATTTCCTTATCGGTGGCGTGGCGTCGCCAGGCCCGCGACAGGAAATTCGACAGCACCTCCCGCGCGTACACCGCCTCATCGGCCTTGTTCGAACTGTCGAAGAAAATGCGGGTATGCGAGTCCGGCGGCCAGTTCTCGTAGATGGGCGTGATGACCTCCACGTGGTCAATCTGGATGTCACCCTGGGAGGCCGAGCTGTTGACCAGTTTCACGTATTCCGACGGACTCGGCAGGCCTCCCATCTTGGCGGTCTTCCGCATCAGGTTCCGCGGGTAGATTTCACTCAGTGGAACATCCCACTGGTAGAACTTCGGCTTCTCCGGAACGGCATCGACGACGATATCGCGGTTGCTGATCCTCACCGAGGCGGCCGAATCGTTGCTGGCCTGCCAGCCGAATTCCAGCTGCAGGCTCGGAATCCGTTTCTTGTTCTTGTCGACCGAAACTCTCGAAGCACGGACGCGAACTCGAAGTGTTCCCCGGTCAGGGATCAGGTTTCCCAGTTCAACGATCAGCTTCTGTCTTGCGGGGATGACGACGACGTGACGAGAAGCCGCAGGGACCTTGGGACGAGCTTTTGACGGTTTCCAGGCGTACTTGGCTCCGCCGTAACTCCAGGACACCCTTGAGGTCGCCCCCGTACTCAGGTCCTTGTAGTGGGGGCCGTTGTGCCGAACCCGGAACCTGGCGGCCTGCCGCTGGAGTTCCCGTTTCAGCTTCTCGGGATTGTCCTTGTTCTTCTGCCGGATCTTTTCCCGTTGAGCCTCCTGCTTGGCCAACGATTCGGCCGCGGCGGCCTTCATGGAAATGTTCCAGTAGATCCGTTCGGGCTGTTTGCCTCGCACGGTGGCGTTCACCAGGGCTTTGCGGCTCAACTCGCGGTACGCCCCGAAACGGATGACCGACATCTGCAGGTTTTCGGAGCTGTTCTGGAATCCGTCCTCGGAGGTCGCTTCCGGCGGCAGGTCCTTGGCGAAGTTGTAGGGCAGGCCGAGCAGATCCTGCAGCGAGTGGTTGTATTCGTAGCGGGTCATTCGCCGGAAGGACGAGTGTCCCTGCTTGGCCCGTCGCACGGCCGAGGCGACCTGGATCTCCGAGGAGAGCCACTCGATCACCCTGGTGCGGTCCCGGTCACTGAGCTTGGTCGCGTCGGCAGGCGGCATTTCTCCGTTGTTCAGCACGGCGACGATTTCCAGCCACCATTCCACGTCGTCTCCGTTCAGGAGATCGGGATCGAGCTTGTCGATACGAATGTTGCCTTCCTGCTTCTTGGGTCCGTGACACCGAATACAGGCGGTTTTCAGGACAGGCTTGATGCCCTTCCGGAACTCCGCGAGTCGGGGCTTGGGCGTTTCGGTTCTGACCGGTTTGCGCTCTCGCTTCCGGTAGCTCGATCGCCGCGCACCGGTGACTTTCAACTCGTTGAGAGTCGGGACTGCCGAGACGTTTTCTGCGGGATTGGCGGCAGCCGGCTTGGTCGCGTTCTTGGTCCCGGACGGGCTGTTGTTCTGCCCGGTTGCTGCGGCACTCATCGCGCACAGCAACGCGATCAGCCAGGAGACTTGTCTACAATGCAACTTGGTACGGTCTCTGCTCATTGCGGCCTGGCCTGGCTGCCCGGAACACGCTGCGGGGTTGCCCCCGTCGTGTGATACCGAGGTGTCCGGAACATTTCCTGTGCGGCAAGAAAGTCGTTCAACCACCAAGTATAGCCTTTTCAGACGCCGGTCGCCGCTGGCCATCCTCGGGAGACAATCGAAATGCTGGCCGAAATTCCCCTTTCGCTTCGGGTCCTGCTGGCGCCGGGTGTGATCGTTGGCTGGTTTGCGATAGTCGGGCTGCTGTCGTGGCTGGGCGGCTGGAGCCGGCTGGCTCGTGTCTATCGTGACGAGATGTCGGAATTGACCGATGGTCACACGTGGGGGATGCAGAGCGTGTCGTTGAGGGGCTGGTGCGGCTACAACAACTGCATCACGATCGAGGCGACCGAAAAAGGCTTGAAGATCGCCCCCTGGTTCATCATGCGACCGGGCCACCCCCCGCTGTTCCTGCCGTTCGACGAGATGACTTCCAGTTCGAGGACCATGCTGGGAGTCGGCCTGGAACAGGTCCGGATGAAGCAGGATCCGGGGGTCAGCATCGACTTTCGGCGGACGTTCGTTGACAGCCTTCGTCAGGAAATTGGTGACGTCTGGCCCGAGCAGGCAGACGCTGAAACAGGTGCCTGACTTCACTTGCCGGCCGGGTTCCGCACGCCGAAATGGTCTCCCCGTAGCACGAGTTGAAGGAGACGAGGTGCGGGATACCGACGGGCGGTAGAACACCGAGCGACAGGCTGGGAGTGGCAACATGGACATCACGACTCATGAACGCGACGACGGCATCACGCATGTCGTTCTCTCTGGCCAGTTCGACACCACGGCGGCCCCGGAACATGTCGGTGAGGAGCTCGTGGTCCCGAGTGGGCGAAGTCGATGAAGCCGGGGCGGCCGCTTTGTGGTCCACAGCCCGTTCCTATTCGACAACCGCTTCTGCGGCCAATTTCAGCGGAGTGGAATGATAAGCTGGACGGAATTCACCAAACTGTTAGGTTCCGTGACGTAAGCTGTCTTCATCGGTGACTACCCGGGAGAGCACGATCCTTCCTTCTCGAATTTCGCGACGCAATCTGCTGTGTGGCAGTGTCGGGCTGAGCGGACTCACGCTGCCGACTCTGCTGAGCCTGCGGGCCGACGCCGCGTCTCTGCCGCGGGCGAAGTCGTGCATCGTGATTTATCTCTGGGGCGGAATTGCTCACCAGGAATCGTGGGATCCGAAGCCGGAAGCCCTGTCGGAATTGCGGGGTGAGTTCCAGCCGATTTCGACGGCCACGCCGGGTGTGCGGTTCTGCGAGCACATCCCGATGATGGCCCGGCATTCCGAGAAGATCGCTGTCGTGAGGTCGTTGCATCATCACACCGGGGCTCACGGACCGGCGTTGTACACCAGCATCACGGGGCAGAAGGCCCCGATGGGCAAGGCCAAGGACCGCAAGAACTGGCCGTCGTTGACGGCGATGGTTTCCCGGTTCTGTGACGTCCCCGACGGGACGCCCCCCGCGGTCGCCATGCCGTACCTCAACTACGACAACGGGGCGCTGATCCAGGGGCAGTTCGGTGGCTGGCTGGGAGTGGATTACGATCCGATCATGATGCGGACACCGGCCGGCAAACCCTACGGAGGCACCTCGCGGTACACCAACCGCGAACTGGAGCTGAAGCTGAACCTCAGGCGGAACCGTGTCGAGGGCCGTCAGTCCCTGCGAGCGAAACTCGAACGCCGGGTCGGAACACAGGCCGACTTTCAGCGGTTCAACCGGTTTCGCGAGATGGCGGCGGACATGCTGCTGAGTTCACCGGTCAAGGAAGCCTACGACCTGGAAAACGAGGATCCACGCATCCGGGTGATGTACGGGGACCACATCGGTGGCCAGAGCATGCTGCTGGCGCGACGCCTGACCGAGGCCGGAGTGCCGGTGGTGCAGGTCAACGCCGGGGCGGGTGACCTGGCCGGTGGCAGCGGTGACAACTGGGACACCCACCGCGATCACTTCCCCAAGATGAAGAAGCGGCTGCTGCCGGTTTTCGATCGGTCGATTTCGGCCCTGCTGACCGATCTCGAGCAACGGGGTTCACTGGAAGAAACACTCGTGGCGGTCCTGACCGATTTCGGCCGCACGCCCAAGATCAACAAGAACGGTGGCCGCGATCACTATCCCGCGGTGTTTTCACAGATCCTGGCCGGTGGCGGTGTCCGGGGTGGACACGTTTACGGCAGCAGCGATCGCGACGGCGCCAGGCCCCTGGCGAACGCCTGTTCGCCAAGAGATTTCCATGCGACGGTGTTGACCGCCATGGGCATCAATCCACGGACGGAAGTTCCCGATCGGGAGGGACGTCCCTTCCAGATCTGCGGCGGCCGGGTGCTGCCGTTGTTTTGATTCCCGGAGTGGCCACCGCAACCAGACAGGCGAGTCGGAGAATGGGCCGAAACCTGCCAGCGACCCTGCTGTGGTTGGCGTGCCTGCACGTCGTCGGGGGGGCACCGTCCGCCTGGGCCGATGAGGTCACCGAGGCGATCTCGGCGATCAGAAAACTGGGTGGCTCGGTTCGCTCGGTCGGCAAGGAATGGGAAGTCGACTTTCACCTGCGCGGGCGTCGACTGACCGACAAGGACCTGGCGCACGTGGCGATCCTGAAGGATGTTGCCTGGCTGAACGTGAGCAGGACCAGGATCACCAGCGGTGGGCTGGTGCACCTGAAGCGGCTCGAGAAGCTGCGGTGGCTGCACCTGGAAATGACCGGAATCGGCGACAAGGGGATGGAGCACGTTGCCGGGCTGCCACGGCTGGAGTACCTGAATCTCTACGCCACGAAAGTCACCGACAAATCGTTGGAGAAGCTGGCCAGCTGCAAGACGCTGAAACGACTTTTCGTCTGGAGAACGGGTGTGACCGATGCGGGGGTTGCGCGGCTCCGGAAGAGGCGAGCGGGGATCCGGATCGTCAAGGGGTTGGACCTCAGCAAGCTGGCATCCGTTTTTCCCACCGAAGTCGAAAAGCCGAAGTCCCGTGTTCCACTGAAGTGGGTCTCGGTGAGCAGCCGGGACGAGGCTCCTTTGCGATCGGAGAACGGCATCAACTGCGAGATCCTGTTCGAGAACAAGTCGAAACGCCCGGTGAAGTTGTTCTGGATCAGTTACGGCAAGGGGGAACTGAAGTTCTACGCCAGGCTTGCTCCCGGCGCCATCCGCAAGCAGAACAGCTATTCGAAGAACGCCTGGCTGGTGACCGACGACGACGATCAGCCGCTCGGATACTTCGTCGTCAAGCCGGATGACTCTCGTGCGGTGATCCCGGGGTCGGCCCCATGAGTCTCACCCGGTCACTCGTTGAGGATCCGTATGGCTTTCTTCGCCGAACCGGTGTGATCCTGTTGACTGCTTCAATATTTTTGGGCGTGGTTTCCCGGCCTGCGTCGGCCGCTGACGCTGATCCGGCTGAACAACGGCACTGGTCCTACCGTCCGATCGTTCGTCCGGAGGTTCCGCCCGCTGCTGGGGGAGCGTGGGCCCGGAACGCGGTCGATCTGTTCGTGCATCGCAGGCTGGTCCGCGAGGGCATCGTCCCGTCGCCGGTTGCCGGTCGCGAGACGTTGATCCGCCGCGTCACGCTGGACCTGATCGGGTTGCCGCCGACACCTCGTGAGGTCATGGCGTTCATCAAGGACAAGCGTCCCGGTGCCTACCAGCGGGTCGTCGATCGTCTGCTGGCCTCGCCGCACTACGGGGAACGCTGGGCCCGGCCGTGGCTCGACGTGGCCCACTACGCCGACAGTGACGGTTACCTGACGGACCAGTTGCGGCCGGTTGCGTGGAGATTTCGGCACTGGGTCGTCGAGGCTCTCAACGGCGACATGCCCTTCGACCGGTTCACGATCGAACAGTTGGCCGGCGACCTGCTGCCGGAGGCGACGATCCAACAGAAGATCGCCACGGGGTTTCTTCGCCAGACCCTGAGCAACCGGGAGGGGGGGGCCGATGTCGAGGAATTTCGCGTGATGCAGGTCAAGGACCGGGTCGCCACCGTCGGGACGGTCTGGCTGGGGTCGACCGTCGGTTGCTCGGCGTGTCACGACCACAAGTTCGATCCGATCACCCAGCGCGAGTTCTACGAGCTCTACGCGTTCTTCAATTCGGCTGACGAAGTGAACATCGACGCCCCGCTGCCGGGGGAACTGGGGCCGTACCGGGACAAGCGGCCCGAATACGATCGTCGACGCCGGGAATTGATCGCGCCGCGATCGGTGGAGATCGAGAAACTGCAGCGACGATGGGAACAGCGGCTGTTGGAAGCCAACGCGAATCCGGGACAGGACTATCGCTGGGACCGGCGATGGGAAATCCTGGGGCTGATCTGGAGACAGGGGCTGGGCGAGGGACAACTGGAGGGGCAGGAGATCGTCAAGCTGGTCCCGGCCCGGCGGTCCCAGTGGCAACGGGAGCAACTGTTCGAGTACTTCCTGAGGTTCGGAGCCGACATCGATTCGAAGCGTTTCAGTGAACTGGGCCTGAGCCAGATCAAGAGCGGCATCGACGCGCTGAACCGAGAACTGCCGCGGCTCAGCCGCGCGGCAACAGTGCGAGAAACACAGAATCCCCGAAAGAGTTTTTTCCTGAACCGGGGGGTCTACAACGATCGTGGACCGGTCGTTAGGCCGGACACGCCGGGTTTCCTGCCTCCGATCGGGAAGCCGCTGCGGCGGAACCGCCTGGCCCTGGCCCGGTGGCTCGTCTCTCGAGACAATCCGTTGACGGCACGCGTCATCGTGAACCGGGCCTGGCAGGAGTTCTTCGGTCGTGGCCTGGTCATGACCTCCGAAGACTTCGGCATCCAGGGAGAGCGACCGTCTCATCCCGACCTGCTCGACTGGCTGGCTGCCCGGTTCATGGACCGGGGCTGGAGCACGAAATGGCTGCACCGGCAGATTGTCTGCTCGGCCGTCTACCGGCAATCTTCTCACGTCCGACCGGAACTCCGGGACCGCGATCCGGACAACAGGCTCCTGGCACGTCAGTCGAGTCTGCGGCTGACGGCCGAGGCGATCCGTGACAGCGCGTTGGCGGCCAGCGGCCTGCTTTCCAGGAGCCTCGGTGGCCCCAGCGTCCGTCCTCCGCAATCGGCGAGTACGGTGATGGGAGGTTTTGGCAAGAGTGGTTGGAAGGTGAGTGAACGAGACGGTCGTTATCGGCGGGCGCTCTACATCTTCATCAAGCGGGCCACGCCGTTTCCCCAGTTGGCGACCTTCGATGCTCCCAACGCACGGGATTCCTGCACCCATCGCGAGCGTTCCAACACGCCGTTGCAGGCGTTGACGTTGCTGAACGATCCCCTGTTCTTCGAAGCCTCCAGGGCCCTGGCCCAACGGGCGGTTCGCGAGATCGACGGTGGAACCGACAAACGCATCGACCACGTGTTCCGGATCTGCACCGCGAGGCTGCCCGGTGATCTCGAGCGGCGTGAACTGGCCGACAGCCATCGCCGACTGGTGGCGGTGCTGCGGCGGGATCCCGGGGCGGTTGCCAAACTCGTGCCCGAAAAGATCGAGGGGCTGGATCCCGTCGAGGTGGGGGCGTGGACCGGTGTCTGCAGCGTGGTGTTGAACCTGCACGAGTTCATTACCCGGGATTGAATCATGACGGCCGAAGAACTCCTCGCCATCCAGGGCCGTCGGCGGTTCCTGCGCGACGGCACCTGTGGAATCGGTACGGTCGCGTTGTCGGGGTTGTTGGCCGAGGACGGTTTGGTCGCCGGGGTCACCGGCGAGAGTGATACGTTTCTGCCGAGGGAACCACACCACGCGGCGACGGCCCGGAACGTGATCTTTCTCAATATGTCCGGCGGGCCCAGCCAACTGGATCTCTTTGACCCCAAGCCCCGCTTGCAGCAACTGCACCGCAAGCCGGTTCCCGCCTCGTTCCTGGCCGGGCTGAACGACCCGGTCATCAAGGCCGGTGCCACGGTGATGGCGACGCCGCGAACGTTTTCCCGGTACGGCGAATGTGGCATGGAGTTCTCCGACCGGTTGCCTCACCTGGCAGGTCATGCCGACGACCTGTGCATGTTGCGGGGCATGGTCACCGATACCGCCAACCACCATCCCGGCCAACTGTTGCTCAACTGTGGCACGCCGATGTTCGGCCATCCGAGCATGGGGGCCTGGGTCAGTTACGGCCTGGGCAGCGAATCGCGGAACATGCCGGCCTTCGTGGTACTGACGTCGTACTCCAAGCCGGCCTCGCTGGTCGGACCGTCACTGTGGACAAACGGGTTTCTTTCGTCGTCCTATCGGGGAGTGGCGTTTCGCAGTAAAGGTGAGCCGATTCTGCACCTGGAGAACCCGGCTGGAGTCAGCGAGATGTTTCAGCGGGTGCGGGTGGACACCGTGCGGCGCCTCAACGCGCTGCGTCTGAAGCAGACCCGGGATCACGAGATCTCTTCCCGCATCGCGTCCTATGAACTGGCCTACCGGATGCAGGCCGAAGCTCCTGACCTGTTGGACTTCTCGGATGAATCGGCGGCGACGCTGGAGATGTACGGATTGAATGACGAGACGACGCGGTGGTACGGAACGAATTGTCTGCTGGCCCGGCGGATGATCGAGCGGGGAGTGCGTTTTGTCCAACTGTTTCATTCCGACTGGGATCACCACCTGGATCTCGACAAGCTGCTGAAAGTCGACTGCCGGATGACCGATCGTCCGGCGGCAGCCCTGCTGACGGACCTCAAACAGCGCGGCCTGCTCGACGATACGCTGGTGGTCTGGGGAGGCGAGTTTGGACGGACGCCGATGAACGAGGTCCGACGCGGGAATTCTCCGGGACACCAGGGCCGTGATCATCACCCGTTCGGTTTCACGATGCTGATGGCCGGGGGTGGTGTTCGAGGTGGCCAGGTGGTCGGCGGAACCGATGAACTGGGGTACCACGCCGTCGAAGACCGTGTGCACATTCATGACCTGCAGGCTACGATTCTGCATTGCCTGGGACTGGATCACACGAGACTGACCTACCGGCACCAGGGCCGAGATTTCCGCCTGACGGATGTGGGTGGAAACGTCGTGGAGAAGGTACTGGCCTGATGAAGCGGGTTCCGCAGATGTCTTGGCCGACGATTCGCTCGATCTCCTCGTGCGGATCGCTGATTGCGGTACTCACGGCCCTTGTCCTGGTTGTGGCTGCCACTCCCGCAACGGCCCAGGAGATCGGCTACAGCGACTGGAAGACCCGCTGCCTGAAAACACCGTCCAACCGAACGCTCAAGGGGCGGTTTCCCGAAAAGGACCAGTTGCCGCTGAAAGACTTCCGGGTTGTGCAACAACTGGTGGAGAAACTGTTTGGGCACACCAAGCAGTCCGAAATTGCGCAGTTGCCGAACTGGATCGGAGAGAAGCCCGATCCCGCGGAGTTCTTCGACACGCGTCGTGCCTACTTCCTGAGGTCGGCGATTCGATTTCAGCCTTTCGCTCAGAAGCTGGCGGCTGATCCCGGTTCAGAGATGATCTTCCACGGCGATTTTCACGGCGACATTCGCTCGTTCATTTCGACTCTCGAGTGGCTGAACCGCAGTGGCCGCATGTCGGGATTCCGGATCAAGCGGCCCAACACGTACCTGGTCTTCCTGGGCGACTACACCGACCGTGGCGCTTACGGGGTGGAAGTGATCTACACGTTGTTGCGGCTGAAACTGGCGAACCCCAAACGCGTGTTTTTCGTTCGGGGAAATCACGAGGATTTTCAGTTGACGGCCAGGTACGGTTTTCTGCGGGAGGTTCGTGCCAAGTACGGCCGTACCACCACGCCGCTGTCGATCTGGCGGATGTACGATTTCCTGCCGGTGGTGATTTATGCCGGCGTCGGAAACGACTTTGTTCAGTGCAATCATGGTGGCATGGAGCCCGGCTACGATCCGAGGCCGTTGCTCAATTCGGCCGGACGACAGCGTTTCCAGATGCTGGGAGAACTGGCCCGGGCGAAGTTCCTTGCCGATCATCCCGACTGGCTGGACAGGCCGGACGCGAAGTTGAAGCAGCAACTCGACACGAAGATGCTGGATTTCCGTCCCCGATCGCCGACGGTGCCGGCCACGATCGGGTTCATGTGGAGCGATTACTCGGTGTTCGCCAACGACCCGGCCCTGTCCTACGACCCGCGGCGGGGCGCGTTTGTTTTCGGCCAGTCGTCGACAAGCTTTCTGCTGGGACACGCCAGTGCCGGGCGGGCCAAGTTGCGGGCCGTTTTCCGAGCGCACCAGCATTCCAGCGTTCCCAACGCCATGATGAACCGGCTGATTGCTTCCAACGGGAGTTTCCGGCACTGGCAGGCCGCCGACGACAGGCGGCGGGCGGGTGCCAGCCGGGAGGACCTGAAATCCGTCGTCGAAACGGGCCGCGAGCGGCCGGTTCCCGACCGGTCTGTCTGGACGCTCAACGTGGCCCCGGACAGCGTCTACGGCGTGGGCAATTCCTACGCGTTCGACACGATCGGGATTCTGCACACCGGAAAGTCATTCCCGGACTGGCGACTGGAAGTCGTCAACGTGCCGGTGCCGGTGGACTGATTCTCGAGCCGCGCTCTGCAGCCCCCTCGCGGCAGGAGTTCATTTCTTCGGTTTCCGCACGTACACGTAGCATTCGAGTTCTTCGATGCTCACCTTCGGCATCCCGCGACGGGCGGCCTGGTTTCCGAGTACCGCCTTGCTGCCGGGTGTTCCGTCGACGAACACCCGGCCGGTGACCTGGCCGCCTGCGGAGTCCTGTTGGATCGTTACCGCCAGGTGATGCCACATGCCGTCGACGACTTGTGCCTGCGATCGGACATTCTCGTTTTCTCCGGGCCGGACCAATCCCAGCAGAACCCGCTGCGGCTTCGAGACATCGACCAGGTGGGGGGCCAGCATCGCCTTGGCGACGTTGGTGCTGTAGAGGAGCGAGGGGATGGGTTCGTTGGACATTCCCCAGATCGTGTGATTGGCCGCCCGGGATGACGACTTGAACCAGCACGAGAAGGTCAACGATCCTGCCACGTCGCGCATCAGCCGTTGCATGTCATCGGCGTGGACCTTGAGAGCTGCGTCGTTGGCGGAGAAGTCGCCGGCACCCTTGCCGATCCGGGGTGCCTTCACGTCCTGGACGACCCTGGCTCCCGCCGGCCCGGTCTGGCTGGCGGACTTGCCTCCCTTGGCGCTGTTCCAGCCCATGTCGTCGGGCCGCTCGAATTCGTAGAGCACCTGGAGATCGCGGGTCAGCTTCGACGATTTCGGCTTGTTGGGACCGGCAGGGCCAATTCCGGTGCCGCGGAGTCCGTTGGTGTGCACCGCCTGGATCTCTTCATCGCTGAGGATTCGTGACCAGGCGGCGAAGTCGTCGAGGGATCCGTTGAGGTCCACGTTGCTGATGCCCCCTCGGTCGTCGGCCTGCACGCCCAGGACCATTTCGACAAAACGGAACGGTTTGAGTGCCGTGGTCCCCTTGGCCGGGATCAACTGCACCGAGAGCGTGTTGTCGCCGAAGATGAGCGGCTGCTTTCGCCCGGTGGTCTCCCAGTTCATGTCGATCACGAACAGGTCGAAGGGAGGAAGCGTGTCTCCCTCGTAGACGTTCTGGCCGTTCTTGTCGTGTACGCGGCTGATGTAGTCGATCGGGACCTCGGCATCGTTGATTCGGATCTTCAGCCGATCGTCGGGGGACAGGCCGATGGCCTTGAACTGCATGGTCGTCCGCAGGCCGGTGTCAGAGAAATCTTCGGCCATCCGGAAGCGGCGTTGGCCCTCGAGAACCTCGTCGGCACGGTCCAGGTAGATGTTGTCGTCGTTGGAGAACCCGGTCGGCGATTTCCGCGGCTTCTTGTAGATCGAGTAGAACAGGTAGTGGCGATCCCGCTGCTGGATCTCCTCGGGATGGCTGAGTTCTCGCAGCCATCCGAGCGCTGCCGGCCAGAGGACAGCCGCACTGGACGAGGACCGGTGAGCCGTGGCCCGCCTGCTGAACGTCCGCTGGAGGTTGTAGGGGGAAACGCCGTCGGCACCGAAGCCGTAGAAGTTCTGGGCTGCGGCCCGGTAGTTCGCCGGGGTCATCAGGCGGTAGTGTTCGTTGGGCCCGTCCATCGAGATCATCGGGTGAATTGCCGGGTAGATCTTGCAGTCGGTCCCCCGGGTCAGCTTCACGAAATCCTCGGTCTTCATGTTGGAGTCCGAGTGAAAGAAGTCCGACGGCACGACGTAGTCGACCAGGCCTTCCTTGATCCAGGTCGCCAGGTCGAATCCCAGGTACTCGCATTCGGAGATGTTCTGTGGCACCCGCACACCCAGGGCCAGCCGGTCGCATCCTCGTCGCCGGGCCGCTTCATCCAGCAGTTTTCGGGTCCGCCGGGTGAAGTCGGTCAGCAGGTGGGCGTTCTTCTTGCCCTGTCCGGGCTGGAACATGTGGCACCACCGCATGTAGTCGTATTCGATGCCATCAACGTCGTAGGCATCGAGCACTTCCCTGGTGAAGGTCAGCATCACCTCCCGCACGCCCTCGATGGCGAAGTCGTTTCCCGATCCCAGCAGCGCCCACTCGGGGTGCGCTTTCGCGGCCCCCTTGCGCGGTCCGCCGTGCCGGTCGTTCATGCGGATGTCGGCGATGAACCGCATGTCGTGGTGGTGACAGCGGTCGATCAGCACCTTCAGGCAGTCCACTCCGGCCTCGTCCATCCCGGGCGGACGCCAGGGAAACAACTCGGTCACTTTCGATGACGGAACGTCACTCCAGAACGCGGTGAACAGGCAGTAGCTGATCGTGTCGACGTTCGCGGCGGCTTCCTCGTCGACCAGTTCCTCGAGAATCCGCTGGCTGAATTTTTCCGCCGGTTTGGGGATTTCTCGGTTGGGCGATTCGTAGTAGTTGGTGTTCAGGATGGTGGCCCACATCGTGACGCCGTCCCAGGCGTGGACGATTCGCCGTTGCATCTTTTTGGGCGTCGCGTCGGCAGCCGGTGATGTGGAGGTGACTTCAGCGTTGGCTTCGGCCGGACCAGTGTTCGCAGGTGGCTTGGTGGAGGAGGACGTCGGACCGTTCTCGGCGGTCTTGCTGCAGCCGGTCACGAGGCCGGTCGACACGAGTGCCAGGAGAACCAACCGGGGTCTCGACGATGGTCGTTGATGGGGCGTGTCAGACATGGGACATCCCGTGGATGTGGTTACGGTGAGAGGCCACACATGGTGGACAAAACCGGGACAATCGGCACGGCCTGTTCGCGGGGCCGTTTCCGGCGCGGTCATTTTACGGCCGGTGACCCAGCCATGCACGTTACGTCGCAAATGGCCAACTCTCCGGGAGACCTTGTTTCCAGCCCGGCCCCGACTCTGCTACCGTGGATTTCTCAGGACGAATGCTGCTTCAGTTGTTTTCTCGACACGAACCCGTGGGACGAGGCTGCAAATGGTGCTCTCCTTTCTCCTGTCAGAGATCGACTACAACGCTCCGACGGCCTTCGGAGTCCCGCTGGGGACGCTGATTCTGTTCCTGTGGTTGATGAGCAACAACAACCGACGCAGGGATGACTAGAACTGGAATGGGACCCGCCTGTTGTGAGGTTGCCGATGGACGGTTCGTCGATCACCACGCGGATCAATCTCCGGAAATCGATCGATTCCATGGATCGCCGCACGACTCAGCATGGTTCCCTTCTGTTCCGGGCACCTCCGTTCCGGAGTCTCGCCGGGATGATGGGCTTTGCCTGCTGGGTGATTGTGGGAGTTGCCGGATCAGGGATGGCCGAGGAGCCGAAGCCAGTCACGTTTGCACGTGACATCAAGCCAGTCCTCAAGCGGTTGTGTGTTGGTTGTCACGGCCCCCGGAAGCAATCGGGAAAATTGCGGCTGGACACGCTCGATCCCGACTTCGTGAAGGGAACCGGCGCCGAGACCTGGCACGACGTGCTGAACAAGCTGAATCTCGGTGAGATGCCGCCCAAGAAGGCGAAGCAGCCGACCACCGCCGAGCGTCGCATGTTGGTCGGATGGGTGACGCGAGAACTGCAGCGCGCCGAACGGGCGGCCCGCAGCACCGGTGGCCGCGTCGTGATGAGGCGACTGACTCGCTACGAGTACAACAACACATTGCGAGACCTGTTGGGTGTGCAACTCGACTTTGCCGAGAACCTGCCACCCGAATCCGTCTCGGCGGACGGGTTCCAGAACAACGGCTCGGTGCTGGGCATCTCGCCGATCCAGATCGAGTATTACCTGAAGGCCGCCCGCATGGCACTGGGCAAGGCGATCGTGACCGGGCCGCGTCCCGAGGTGTTCAAGCACCACGCGATCAAGAGCGAGAAGATCCGGCGGGTCAAGGGGCCGGTCTCCAGCCGCCTGGGGCCCGATTCTCGCTTCATCGTTCGGCTGATGAAGTTTCCTCGCGAGGGTGAGGTCGTGGTCCGTGTGCGAGCCCACGCCGTTGTGCCGCCGGGGGCCGGGGTGCCACGGATGCGAATCGGCATGGGGGTGCGGGCTGATGTGCGGGCACCGGAAAAGACGCTGGCCGAGGTCGATGTGGCCAACAGCGCGCCGCGAACGTTCACCTTCCGCGGTCGGATCGAGTCGTTCCCCCTGCCCGGTCACAACCCGAAGTACCCCGGCCTGCAGGTCACTGTCTACAACGCCTACGAGGACGGTCGACCAAAGACCAGGAAGAAGAAAAAAAAGAAGAAGAAGAAAGCTCCGGTCGAGCCCGATCCCACCCAGCCTCTGTTGGTGATCGAGTCCGTCGATTTCGAAGGCCCCGTCTTTGATGCCTGGCCGCCGGCGACCCACACGCGGATCTTCTTTCCGACCTCCGGGCAGCCCACCGAACGCCAGTACGCCGGGAAGATCCTGTCACGCTTCATGACCCGGGCGTATCGCAGGCCGGTCGGTGAGGACGAACTGGCCGGTAGCCTGGCGCTTTACGACAAGTTGCGGACCGGCTCGCCGTCGTTCGAGATTGCCATCCGTGACGTGCTGTCCCTGGTGCTGGTCTCTCCCGAGTTTCTCTACCTGGTCGAACCTCGGAATGGTTCCGCTTCTCGACAGCCGCTGGACAACTTCGAACTGGCCTCACGGCTGTCGTACTTCCTCTGGAGCACGATGCCCGACGACCGGCTGTTCCAACTCGCTGGCAAGGGCAGGCTGACCGACCAGGCCGTGCGTCAGGCCCAGGTCCGCCGGATGCTGAAGGACCCCAGGGCGAGACAATTCGCCAACCACTTCGCCGATCAGTGGCTCGACCTGCCGGCACTCGATCGGGTGGCCGTGAACCCCGAATTTCACCCCACCTTTGACGATCGCCTGAAGCGGGACATGAGGGACGAGACGCGGCACTTCTTTGCCGAGATCCTGAACGCGGATCTCAGTGCCCTGAACCTGCTCAAGTCGGACTTCGCGATGCTCAACCGCCGGTTGGCCGGCCATTACGGTGTCCCGCTGCCGTCGGGAGGCGACATGCAACGGGTCAAGTTGTCCGAGGGTTCGCACCGGGGCGGATTGCTGACGCAGGGCAGTTTCCTGTTGAGCAATTCCAACGGTGAGGATTCGCATCCGATCAAGCGGGCCGTCTGGGTACTGGACCGCCTGCTGGACGATCCACCAGCTCCGCCTCCGCCGGACGTTCCCGACCTGGATCCCAGCCGGCCCAACCTGGCCAAGCTGTCACTGAAGCAGCAACTGGAAGTGCACCGTAAGAAGGAAGCCTGCAACAACTGTCACCGGCAGATCGATCCGTGGGGAGTGGTGTTCGAGAACTTCGACGCGGTGGGCCGGTGGCGGACCGTCGTCACCGGACCTCGAAAGAAAAAACGGGGCCGACAGCCCGTTGATGCCACGGTGACGTTGCCCGATGGTCGGCAGGTCGATGGAGTGACGGGGATCCAGGACTACCTGGTCGAGTTCCAGAGCCGGCAGTTCGCCAGGGCCCTGGTCAAACGGTTGCTGACCTACAGCCTGGGACGGTCGCTGGAGTATTCTGATCGCCGGTTGGTCGACAGCTTGACCAGGGGATTCATAGAGAGTGATTATCGGTTGGGGCGGTTGATCGTGGCGATTGCCGACAGCCGCCTGTTTCTGACGAAGTAGTGGTGCGAGAATACGGTCGGTCTGTGGTGTGATCACCCGGGCTGGCCCGGGAGATACGAGGGACAATTGATGACGCAGCCGTCGTGGAAGATCAGCCGTCGCACCTGCCTGCAGGGACTGGGTGTCAGCCTGGCCCTGCCGCTTTTGGACGGAATGGTCCACGGTGACCAGAAGGCCCGCCAACGGCCCCGCCGGATGTGCTCGGTCTACTTCCCGTTCGGCGTGGCGATGCCCAGGGACGGCTCGCCCGACCGCCAGTGGGGATGGTTCCCGACCGGCATCGGTGCCGACTACCAGTTGACCAACCCGCTGCAGCCGCTGGCGTCCTTGCGAAAGCAGGTGACCGTTCTCGGCGGGCTGTCTCACCCCAAGGGCCGCTCGATGGGTGGCCACGATACCGGCGACACGTTCCTGACCGGTGCCAAATTGTCCGGCAGCAGTTTTGCCAACACGGTGTCGATCGATCAGTACGCGGCCGCGTTCGTGGGCGACCAGACCCGGTTCCCGTCTCTGACCCTTTCGAGTGACGGCGGGGTCGGCGAACCGACTCGCTCGACCACGCTCTCGTTCACCCGCAGCGGCCGGCCGGTTCCCGCGTTGGCCAGCCCGCAGCAGATCTTCGACCGGCTCTTCGGCAAGGGCGACGGGTCCACCGAATCCCAGCGAAGACGTCTCGAGCAGTCGGGCAGCCTGCTGGACCTGCTGCTGGAGAACTCGCGGTCTCTCAAGCGTCGGCTGGGAACCCGGGACAAGAAGAAACTGGACGACTACCTGTCCAGCGTGAGGGCCGTCGAGAAGCGGGTCCAGCAGTCACAGCGGTGGCTGAGCATCCCCAAGCCGAAGGTCGATCCGAAGTCGGTCGACCTGGATGTCGACCAGAAGGCGCCCCGCGAGTACCTGCGGTCGATGTACGACCTGCTGTTCCTGGCCTTCCAGACCGACACCACGCGACTGGCGACTTACATGATCGGCCAGGTGGCCGGCGCAACGACAATCGCCAACGCGTTTCCGGCCTGTATTGGCCTGAAGGGCAACTGGCATGGATTGGCTCACGGGGCCGGCAAGGCCGGTGGGGCCGAGCGGCTGGGGAAGTTCGACCAGTTCCTGGCCGAGCAGTTCGGGTATTTTCTGCAGCGGCTGCACGAGACATCCGAGGGGGACGGCACGCTGCTGGACCACACCCTGGTTCTCTACGGCAGCAGCAACAGCCGCACGCACCAGAACCGCAATTACCCGCTGGTGCTGGCCGGCGGCACGGGGCTGGGCCTGAAACACGGTCACTACCGGCGGTACGGGAACGACGTTCCCCTGTCGAATCTCTTTGTCACGATGCTCGATCGCATCGGCGTGCCGGTCAAGGGTTTCGCCGACAGCACGGCCGAGATGTCGGACCTGCTGGCCTGATCGATGACCCCTCGCGGCGGATTTTTTCCGTCGACAGGTGTTCCGTGGTAACACGAGCCGCCGGCTTTTCGTAAAATGCTGGCAGTGAACAACCGCGTGTTGGACTCCGGAATGGGTCGGCAATTCGCCGATGAAATTCTCTGGCGGGGTTCCGGTCGCGTGTAACGCATTCGAGGAGAGGATGACATGATCAAGCTCCTGGGTAGTCCGCGGCAAAACTGTGACGGAGTCACGCGGCGGGAGACATTGCAGGCTGGTGGTTTGGCGATGCTGGGCGGGATGTTCGGACTGCCGGGCAACCTGGCCGCCGCCGCAGCCAACAGCACCCGGCTGGATCGGCCGGGAAAAGCCAAGAGCGTGATCGTGCTGTACCTGCTGGGCGGAGCGCCCACGCAGGACATGTTCGACATGAAACCCACTGCCCCCAGTGGAGTTCGTGGCGAGTTCAGCCCGATTGTCTCGAATGTGCCCGGGATGGACGTCTGCGAACTTCTGCCCAAGCACGCTCGCTGGATGAACAAGTCGGCGGTGGTGCGAAGTGTCAACCACAAGGGCGGTTGCCACAACCCGATGCCCAGCCTGACCGGTTACCCCGAGCCGCTGCCGTCGATCGGCGTCAACCAGGACGGGTTGCCCCCGAGCATGGGTTCGGTTTGTGAATATCTCAACGATGATCCCAGCGGGATGCCCGACTACGTGCACATGCCCTGCATGCTGGGCTGGGGACAGCACATTCGCCGCGCGGGTCCGTACGCCGGTTTCCTGGGTCGGCAGTACGATCCCCTTTTCACCGAGTGCAACCCGACATCCAAGAAGCCGGGCACCGATTATCACCCGCAGGTGACGCTGGGCAAACCGACGCTGCCCAATGCCAAGCTGCCCAAGGGGATCACGCTCGATCGACTGAATTCCCGAAAGAAACTCACCGAGCAGTTTGACGATGCCCTTCGCCAGCCGGGTGTCACCAGTGAGTTTGATCGGGTGCAGGACGGTGCACTGTCCCTGTTGACCTCCAACCGCATCCGCAACTCGTTCGATGTCGAGAGCGAGAAAGGCGAGGTTCGCGACAAGTACGGTCGCACGCTGTTTGGCAACAGCGCCCTGATCGCCAGGAAGCTGGTTGAGGAAGGGGTGAGATTCGTCAACGTGACCTGGGATGCTTTCTGGACTCGACCGGCCAAGATCGACGGAACCATCTGGGATACGCACCAGAGGAATTTCGGGATCTGCCGCGAAACGTTGTTGCCGCAGTACGACCTGACCTTCTCGGGACTGATGGAAGACCTGGAGAACCGCGGCACGCTCGACGAGACGCTGGTCGTGGTGATGAGCGATATGGGGCGAACGCCCAAGATCAACAAGAACGCCGGTCGCGATCACTGGACCTTCTGCTACTCGGTGCTGTTTGCCGGTGCCGGAGTCCGTGGCGGGACGGTGGTCGGTCGGTCCGATGACCAGGCGGCCTACGTCGCGGATCGTCCCGTCAGCCCGGCTGATGTCTGTGCGACGATCTACGAGATCCTGGGAATCGACCCGGACATGCACGTGCCCGACGCGGCTGGACAGCCGGTGAAGATTCGGCTCGATGGTCGTGTGATCCGAGAGATTCTCGCCTGATTTGCTGTGTTTTGTGTCCCTCGGGTTTCACACCGCGATGGGACGAAAAGGGGTGGCGCGATGGTGTGGCGGACACTGAGATTCCTGGTTCCGGCGATGTTGGTCATGGCCGGAGCGGTCGTGGCCGCAGAACCGTCGACCAAGAGTGATGCGGTTGGCCGCCCGGTTTCGATCGATGTCGCACCCCGCGCCTTTCGGCTTGATGGGCCTCGAGCGACCCGGCAATTGTTGGTGACCGGCCATTACGCTGACGGATCGCTCCGCGACCTGACCGGTTTGGCGGGATTCCAGGCGACCGATCCGGGACGCCTGTCCGTCGATGCCGATGGACTGGTCCACGGCCTGGGTGACGGTTCGACGCAGCTGATCGTCGAGGTGGGGGGCCGCAAGGCTATGACCGAGGCCACCGTCTCGGGGATCAAGCGGATCGAACCGGTCAGTTTCCGGCGAGAACTGATGCCAGTTCTGAGCGTGGCTGGTTGCAGCGACATTCGGTGTCATGGGGCACCCAGTGGCAAGGACGGATTCCGCCTGAGCCTGTGGGGTTTTGATCCCGAGTTCGATTTCCAGCAGTTGACGCATGATGGTCTGGGGCGGCGGACCAACACCTTGAATCCCGACAACAGCCTGGTCCTGAACAAGGCGCTCTCGCAGGTGCCACACGTGGGTGGACGGCGGTTTGCTCCGCAGAGTCACCTGGCCAACCTGATCCGGACCTGGCAGTCCGAAGGACTCCGGGATGACCGGAAACCGGTGTCCCTGGCCGAGCTGACCGTGACTCCCGACCGCCGAGTTCTCAAGGCTCCCGCCGTCGGGCAGAGGCTGGCCGTAAGCGCCAAGTTTTCTGACGGTCGCGTCCAGGACGTGACCCGGCTGACAACCTTTTCCAGCAGCGACATTGCCATCGCCAGCGTCGACCGATCCGGGCGGGTGGAATTCAACCGCCAGGGCGAGGTGGCGATTCTCTGCCGGTTCATGGGCCGCCTGGAATCGGTACGGATGATGCACATCGCCGAACCGGCCGCGGGATACGCGTGGCCGAATCCTCCCGAGGCGAACTATGTCGACACCCACGTCTTTGCCAAGCTGAAGATGCTCAATATCGCTCCGTCGGAACTGTGTACCGACGAGCAATTTGTCCGCCGCCTGTACCTGGATCTCTGCGGGGTGCTGCCGACTCCTGGCGAAGTTCGCGCGTTCCTGGCAACCGGTGGCCCGGACAAGCGGGCGAGGCTCATCGAGCAGCTGCTGCAGCGTCCCGAGTATGCCGATTACTGGACGAAGAAGTGGTTCGACGTCCTGCGGGTGACGCGGGACGCGATCAACCTGGAGGGTTCACAGAAATTCCAGGCCTGGTTGCGAGATCGCATCGAGGGCGATGCGCCGTTCGATGACACCGTCCGCCAGATGCTCACCTCGACCGGCCAGTCCTACCGCGACGCACCGGTGAACTTCTACTGCGTCACGATGACACCCAAGACGATCACTGACAAACAGTTCCTGCAGAAGGACCTGGCCGAGGCGACGGCCCAGTTGTTCCTGGGCGTGCGTCTGCAGTGTGCCAAGTGCCACAACCATCCTTACGAGCGATGGACCCAGAACGATTACCTGGGGCTCGCGGCGCACTTCAGCCAGGTCAAGCGAACCCGCATGGGGAAGGCGGGCCCGGGCGGCCGTGCCGAGCGACGGCAGATCGAGATCACGATCGACAAGAAGGCCGCCGAGTTCACTCGCGATGCGGACGGTTCGGCGGTCGTGCCCAGCCTGATTGGCCAGGATCCGAAGCCGATTCCCGCCGACAAGGATCGTCGGGACCTGCTGGCCTCGTGGCTGACCAGGCTCGACAACCCGTATTTCGCCAAGGCGTTCGTCAACCGCGTGTGGTACCACCTCAACGGTCGTGGTGTTGTTGAGCCGGTCGATGACTTCCGCGATTCCAACCCGTCGTCCAACGATCCTTTGCTCGAGGCGCTGGCGGCCGAGTTTGTTTCCAGCGGGTACCGGTTGCGGCCCCTGATCCGCAGTATCGTCAACTCGCGGACCTACCAGCTCAGCCCGATCTCCAACACCAGCAACCGCGGTGACAAGCGTTACTTCTCGCACATGCACGCGCGTCCCCTGCCGGCCGAGGTGCTGCTGGACGCTGTCTGCAACGTGACGGGCGTGCCCGAGATGTACGAGATCGCCAAGGACTACACGATCGGTCTGCCTCCCGGGACGATCAAGTTGCCGATCGGCACCCGGGCGGTGCAGTTGCCCGTCAACGACATCGTGACGTTGATCAACACGGGGTCGAAGTACGTGCGTTACGAGTCGCATCCCTTCCTGCGAGCCTTCGGACAGCCGTCGAGGACGCAGACCTGCGAATGTGATCGTGAGCAGACATTCGGACGCAAGCAGGCCCTGGAATTGATCATCGGCCAGATGATGTCCAAGCGGCTGGCCGATCCGACCAACCGGTTGAGCCAGATGCTGGCTGCGAGGAGCTCCGACGCCGAGATCCTGGACACGCTGTATTTGCGGGCGCTGTCCCGCAGGCCGTCGCCGAAGACGCGCACCGCGATGCTGGCCCATGTCGGCAACAGCACCAACAAGCGACAGGCGTGGGAAGACGTGCTCTGGACGCTGCTGAACTCGCAGGAGTTCATCTACCAGCACTAGGGGCTGGTGCCCGGCCTGCCCAGCGGCACGTCGAAGTGGTCCTCGACCTCGTGGGTCGCCATGCCCCATTCGCCCAGCACGTCCCACGAATCGAGGTGGGTC
>PBOJ01000145.1 GCA_002724315.1 Planctomycetaceae bacterium
CTCAGCGAACTTTCCAGTCTCTCGGGACTGGAACTCGATCCGGTTCTCGCTCGCCACGAGGACATCACAGGCTTGATCAAGGCGAACCTCGGTGTCGGTGGCGATACGATCACCGAACTGGTCGCCCGCACCGCCGATGACGGTGTCGAATTGCTCGAGGAGATCGACGATCTCGACGGTGACCTTGTTGACGAAGCCCAGGCGGCGTCGGTGATCCGGCTGGTCAACGAGTTGTTGATCGAGGCCCTGGAACTCAATACGACTGACGTGCACATCGAACCGCAGGAACATGGCCTGAGAGTTCGTTTCCGGATTGACGGGATGCTCAGGCCCCAGCCGGTTCCTCCCGAGATCAACCAGTTCTACACGTCAATCGTCACGCGACTGAAAATCATGTCGCGGCTGAACATCGCCGAACGGCGGATGCCCCAGGACGGCCGGATCAAGCTGAGGATTCGTGGCCGCGAGATCGACGTGCGGGTTTCGATCATCCCGATGATCCACGGGGAAGCCGTGGTGCTCAGGCTGCTCGACAAGGGCCGGATGGTGTTCGACCTGGTCAATGTCGGTTTGCCCGAAGATATCATCAAGACATTCAATGAACTGATCGAGTTGCCTCACGGCATCATCCTGGTCACAGGTCCCACGGGTTGTGGCAAGACGACGACTCTTTACAGCTGCCTCAACGAGTTGAAGTCGACGTCAACGAAGATCGTCACAGTCGAAGATCCCGTGGAATACCAGACGGAAGGCATCAACCAGATCCAGGTGCATTCCAAGATTGGCCTGACGTTTGCCCACGGTCTCCGCAGTATCCTGCGACACGACCCCGACGTGATCCTCGTTGGGGAAATTCGAGATGGCGAGACGGCCGAAGCTGCGATCCAGGCTGCGTTGACCGGCCACTTGGTCTTCTCCACTTTGCATACCAACGATGCGGCCACCGCCTTCACCAGGCTGATCGACATGGGCGTCGAGCCATTCCTGGCTTCCAGTACGGTTGAGGGCGTGATGGCGCAGCGACTGATCCGGCGGTTGTGCAGCGAATGTCGTGAGCCGTACACACCGAACGAGGACGAATTGCCGTCCGATTTCCCGCGACCGGTGCCCGAGGTGCTTTATCGGCCCAAGGGATGTCGGGCCTGTCGCGATACCGGTTACTCGGGACGGACAGGAATCTTTGAGCTGCTGCGGACAGATGAAGGTGTCCGCGACCTGTGCGTCGAGCGGGCCAATTCGAGTCGGATTCGCCAACACGGTCTGGAGAACGGCATGACCACGTTGCGGCAGTCCGGCTGGCTGAAGGTGGTCGATGGGGTTACCGATGTCGATGAGGTTGCCCGTATCACCAAGGGAGATATCGTCTGACGGATCGTTTCCGACCCCAACTTTTGACCATTCCCGCCGGCAGGGTGGCCTGCGGGGCCGAGTGATCCGATGCCGGAATTTCAATACACAGCCCGAGAGTTGACCGGTCGTGAGGTGGCCGGGGTGCTCACCGCGGCGACGCAGGCCGAGGCGGCCAGTTCGCTGACCGGCCGTAGCCTGTTCCCGCTCTCGATTGCGCTGGCCGAGGAAGAAGTCCAGCAGCAGAAGTACGCCGGCCGCAAGGTCAAGGTGCGGCTGCTGGCGACGTTCTTCAGCCAGTTGGCCGACCTGCTCCGCAGCGGTGTTCCCCTGCTCCGCTCGCTGGACCTGCTCGATCGGCAGACCAAGGTCGGATCCCTGAAGCTCGTACTCGCCGATGTCCGCGATCGGGTGGCCGACGGAACACCACTGGCCACCGCGCTGGGACAACATCCGCGGGTCTTCAACGACCTGATCGTCAGCATGGTCCGCGCCGGCGAGGAGGGTGGATTTCTCGAGGACGTGCTCAAGCGGATTGCGACGTTCACCGACCACCAGGAAGACCTCAAGGGACGTGTGATGGGGGCGATCGCCTACCCGGCTTTCCTGGTCGTCACCGGGTTCACCGTCGTCACGATCATGATCGTCTGGTTCGTGCCGAAGTTCGAGCCGATCTTTGACCGGCTCAGCAAACAGGGAGAGTTGCCCTGGGCCACGACCACGTTGCTGGGTATCAGCGGATTTCTGCAGGCGCCGCTGTTCGAGGGCAGCGTCGTTCAGATGTGGATGCTGATGCTGGTCGCCCTGGTCGGGGCCATCTTCGGAGGCTCGATGTGGACTCGCACCGAGACCGGCCGGTGGCTCACTGACGGTCTGCGGCTCAAGGTGGGCGTGATCCGCAGCCTGTCCACGGCACGATTCTGCCGGATCCTGGGAACCCTGTTGCACAATGGTGTGCCGATTCTCAACTCGCTGAGAATCGCCAAGGACGCCTCGGGCAACCAGGTACTGGCTCAGGCCATCAACACGGCGGCCGACGCCGTCCAGGACGGCAAGTCGCTGGCCGGACCGCTGGGAACCAGTGGCGAATTCTCCGACGAAATCATCGAGATGATCGCCGTGGGCGAGGAATCCAACAATCTCGAGCAGGTCCTGATCGACATCTCCGAGAACCTCGAACGCCGCACCTACCGGCAACTGGAACTCGGTGTCCGGTTCCTGGAACCGGTGATGCTGATGATGATCGCCGGAGTGATCCTGTTCGTTGTCGCCGCGCTTTTGCTGCCGGTCTTCCAGAGTTCAGGCACCATCTAGCCGGGTTTCGTCCAGTCTTCCAGACCGTTTTTTCTGCCAACACCTTTCTCGCGGAGTCGTTCCGCGTTCAAACAAAAGAGTCGTATCCGAACGGAGAGCAATACCATGAAGAACTTTTCACGAACAGCCGGCCCGCAGCCGCGGATGGGCCGGCGTGGTTTCACGCTGCTGGAAGTGTTGCTGGTGCTGGCGATCCTGATCGCGATCGCCGCGATGGTCGTGCCCAACATCGTTGGCCGCAGCGACGAGGCCAACAAGGACCTGACGCGGATCAACATCGCTGCTTTCGAGAAGGCCGCGCAGATGTACAAGATTGACAACAAGGTCTGGCCCGAGGGGTCCACCGAGGACGTCATCATGCTGTTGATGATGACCGAGGACGACCAGGGGAAAGTGCGGGCATCCTATCTTGAGAAGATTCCCACCGACGCCTGGGGGGAACCGCTGCAGTACCAGTACCCGCCCCCCGAAAACACCGGCAACACCGGGAAGCCGCTGATCTACTCGTTTGGACCCGACCGGGCCGACGGAGGTGATGACGACATCAGCAACATCGATGAACTGGAGGAACAGAATCTCTACTAGGCCGGTCGGACGGGTGTCAATCTGTGGTTAGCCGTATTTCTCTTCGAGAACCTTGGCGAACATCGGCATGATCCGTTTCAACGCACTTCACCGTTCTGGGGCAACAGGCGGCAGCTTTCCGGCTGGCGGGGATCTGTTGCGCCGCGGGGTGACGTTGATCGAGGTGATCCTGGTGGTGACCCTGTTGTCGGCGATGGCGGCACTCTCCTACCCGTCGATCGATCGTATGCTCATTCAGCTCTCGATGAACGAAGCGGTCGCTCCTGTTCGCAATCACCTGGCCGGGTCCCGCATCCGGGCACTGGACGCGGGGTTGACCTGGCAATTTCGCTTCGAGCCCGGAGGCCGTCGCTACCTCGCGGTCCCCTATGAGTTCGAAGAAATCGACGGTGACGAGCAGCAACAACAGGCCCAGGTTGAGCTCCTTCGTCGTGTTTCCGGCCAACTTCCCGAGGGTTACAGTTTCGCGGCCGCCGACGAGGCGACGTCCGGCACCGAAGCACTCAACGAACTGGCTGTCAGCGGACTGTCCAACGAGTCCAAGCTGATGGAGACAACCTGGTCCGCGCCAGTGTTGTTCTACAGTGACGGTACCGCGACCACGGCGTCGTTTGACGTTGTCGACGAGGCGCTTCGCAGTCGTCGTTTCAGTGTTCGTGCGCTGACCGGAGGGGTCCGCGTGGCGGATCCGTTGGCGGAGGTGAAACGATGAAAGGCCGATCCGGTTTCACCCTGCTGGAAGTGATTGTCTCGCTGGCCATCTTTGTTGCCGCCTTCGCGTCGCTTTCGCAGCTGTTCACGCTGGGGAGCCGTGCCGCGGTGCAGGCGGCTCTCGAGACGCAGGCGACGGTGCGAGCCGAGGCGAAGATGGCCGAGGTGCTGGCCGGTGTCGAATCGATGGAAGCCGCGGAGGCGATGCCGTTTGAGGACGACCCGAACTGGAGTTGGGCGCTGGAGGTCAACGAAGGGCCACACGCCGACCTGTTCGAGTTGACCGTGACAGTCGCGTTTCAGCCCAGTGTTGGCCAGGCGGAGATGACCTATTCGCTGGTCCGATTTCGCCGCGATCCGCAGTTGGCTCTCGATATCGAGGAGGCAGCTGCTGCTGCGGAGGACGGATCATGAGACGTCTTTCCACGACCGATGGTGGCCGGTCTTCGTCGGGGTTCACCCTGATCGAGGTGCTCGTGGCTGTCGGTACGGCCCTGATGTTGCTGACGGCCGTTTACGCCGCCATCGACATGCACTGGCGGTACGAGAATGCCGGGCAACTGGAGATGAAACGTGGCCAGGTGGCCCGCGCGGTCTTCGCACGGCTCTCGACCGACATTCGCAGCGTGCAGTACATGGCGTCCGATCCTGAGACCGCGGTGTTGGACGATTCCGAGGAGAGTGAAGACGCAGAAGATGACGAGGCCGACGATTCGGAGGCCGCCAACTCAAGCGACCTGTCGCAGCTCAACAGCCTGGGGGTGATCGGAACCGCCACGCGGCTGACACTTCACGTCAACAAGCCGGTGCCACCGCGACGATTTTCCGTCAGCGACGAGGACGACGATTCCCTGTTCATCGAAAGTGAACAGCGGTCGGTGACCTGGTTCCTGGCCGATCTTTCGGGTGGAGAACTCGAAGGCATTGCCGCAGCGCGGTTCTCCGACGACCCGGCGATCATCGCCGCCGGACTGATCGACGACCAGGCCGACGGTCCCCTGGGCCTCGGCCGGGCCGACGTGGACCGACTGGCCGGCACGATCAGTGCGCCGTCGGATACCGATATCCTGATGGCCGAGGCCGCCGAGTTTCTCGCTCCGGAGGTCGTGTCGTTGACCTTCCGTTACTTCGACGGAGTCGACTGGGTGGAGGAATGGGACAGCGACTTGCAGGGAGCGGTCCCCACCGCGATTGAAATCACCCTGGGATTTGTGGCGCCGGGTCCCGACGACCCGCTGCAGGCGGCTGCTGCCGACGCGATTCCCGATACCTACCGCCTCGTGGTGGCCCTGCCGGTTGCCGAGGCGGTCGATACCGAAGAGGCCTTCTGACAACCCCGGCCCGATTTGCGGGCGAGAACCTCAAGACCGAAGACTTTCACAGGATGGACACGGCACCGTGAAGACCCGCCCCAGGACACCCCGACACGAGAAGACGAGGCCCGGCTCGGTGCTGGTCGTCGTCCTGGTCGTCGTGTCGCTGTTGACGCTGGGGGCCTACACCTTCTCGGAGATGATGATGGTCGAGGCCGAGGCGACCGGCATGTACGCTCGCCAGGTTCAGACCCGGGCCATGGCCGATTCGGGCGTGGAACTGGTGGCTGCGTTGCTGGGAGATTCCCTGGATCCCCTCGAGATGAATTTCTACCACGACGCGGAACAGTTCCAGGGTGTGACCGTCATCTCCAACGACAACGCCGGGCTCCGAGGCCGTTTTTCGGTGGTGGCACCGATTGAGGCCGATCCCGAATACCGCCAGATCCGGTTTGGCCTGATCGACGAATCGGCTCGCATCAACATCAACGCGATTCTCTCGCTCCAGCTCGACACGACCGACTTCGAAGCGAATTTGCCTGCCGATGACGGTGGTGGAAACGGCAACCTTCCGCTGGAATTGGCTCAGCGCGAGATCCTGATGGGCTTGCCGCAGATGACCGAAGAAATCGCCGATTGCATTCTCGACTGGATCGACGAAGACGAGGATGTCCGGGAATACGGCGCCGAGTTCGGCGAGTACGACGCAATGGGATTGGACTATGGTCCGCGAAACGGCCCGATCAAGTCTCTCGACGAACTGCTCAAGATCAACGGTGTCGACAGCTGGTTGCTTTACGGGGAGGACGCCAACCGCAACGGCCTGCTCGATCCGAATGAAGATGACGGTGAGGCACGGCCTCCGTTCGACGATGCAGACGGCCTGCTGAATCTCGGCTGGAGTTCGCTGCTGACAACGACGGGTCGCGAAGTCAATCTGCGGTCTGACGGCGAGGAGAAGATTCACCTCAACCAGGGGCAACTGACGGACCTCTACGATGCGATTCTTGAGGAATTCGACGATGCCACGGCGGCATTCGTCGTGGCGTACAGGATGTACGGATCCACGGACGATCCCGAGACCGGGGATTGGCCGGTCCCCGAGCCCGGGAGTCCGGTCACTCGTGGAGACCTCAACCTGGCTCGAGGGTATCGTCGCGAGGTCGGATCGATCTACGACCTGATCGGGATCACGGTGACGGCCAACGAGGAAGGCGAGAATGGCGGGCAGACGCTGACATTCGAGAGCCCCTGGAATGCTGGTGACATGGTGACCTACCTTCCCACGCTTCTCGACTCGGTATCGGTTTCCGAGGACCCCTTCATCAATGGACGAATCAACGTCAACCAGGCCCGCCGAGAGGTGTTGCTGGGCGTGCCGCAAATGACCGAGGAAATTGTCGACGGAATCCTTGCGGCTCGAGCCGTCGATACGAAGACCGGCGAGCCGTCGTCCCCCGAGATCCAGGAACAACGCGCGACAGCGGGATGGCTGGTGATTGAGGGGATCGTTGACCTGGAGACGATGCGGACACTTGCCCCATACGTGACCTCACGTGGCTCGGTTTTCCGGATGCAGATTGTCGGTCATTACGACGTCGGGGGGCCGTTTACCCGGCTCGAAGCTGTTGTCGATGCTTCCGGCGAACTGCCCAAGATCACCTTTGTTCGCGACCTGACCGAGTTGGGGAAAGGTTACTCGTACCAGTTGCTGATCCCCCCCGAGTAACTGGACCGGCTGAATCAATCAGAACGATTATGACGAATGCGTAACGACAAACCGGGATTCCTGCCGAGTGGCCCGTTTGGAAGCGGGGCGATGGTGGGCCAAACTTGGTTGATAGAGACAACGAGACAATTTCCGGCTGCATGCCTGTAGGAAAAAGACCCATGGCCGATCTCCTTTCATTGCACTGGGGCGAGCGGATTGTCGGTGTCGAAGCGTCGGTGACGCCGGGCGCGATTCGCGTCCGTACCGCGTTTTCGGCCGATCGCACCTCGGTTGCCGCTGATGGTGAACTTCCCGACGAATCCAGGGGGCTGGCAGCGGTTCTCTCCGGTGCCGGTGTCTCGGCGCGCAAGGCCGATGTCGTGTTGTCTCAACAGGATGTTGTCACCCGTTGGCTGGAATTGCCACCGGTTTCTGACGACGAACTGCCCGAGATCGTTCGCTATCAGGCGGGGACGAAGTCCACGTTGTCGGTGGATCAGTTGATCGTCGACTACCTGCCGTTGCCTGCCTCGGAAGATTCCGAGACCCGTTCGGTCCTGTTGGCCACAGTGGCAAAATCGACGGTGGCGGAGATCGTGCGGGACCTGTCGGTGGCCGGAATTGAACTTCGTAGCCTCGGTGTCGGCAGCCTTGCCCTGTCTGATCTTGCGAAAACCGTTTCCGGTTCGCAGTCCCAGGGCGACGGGCTGGTGGTTGTTGCCGACCGCGAACAACTCGAGGTGACCGTCCACCAGGGCGGATGCACAGTACTGACTCACTCGGCTTCACTTTCGGGGGAGACGGATCCGGTGCGGACCGCCGGGCAAGCAATCAGTCGTGCCCTGTTTGCCGCTGGAAACTCGGTGGCCGATCTCAATCTCAATTCCGCCGTCCTGTTCGGGGCACTCGGCGAGGATCTCGTCGACGTCGTCCGTGGGCGGATGTCCGGCAGCCAGGGGGATCCGCGGGTTGACGTTGTCTCGCTGACTGACACACCCCTGGTCGACTTCCAGTCACAACCTCCTGAACCGCTGCTTGGCTCTCCTGCACTGGTCGCTGCGATCGGTGGACTGCTGGCTGCAAATGGGCAGGTGGTCGAACGCGTTGACTTCATGGATCCCCACAAGCCACCGCCACCCGAACGCCGGGTGTCGACTCAACTGTTGGTTCGTGTGGCGGTTGGTGTGGTGCTGGCCATTGGACTGGTCTATGGCCTGAAGACGATGAACGAGCGCGGGGCTCTCGAAGAGATCTCCTCGCTAGAAAAGGAAGTCCAACGCCAGCGAAAGTTGTTCTACGGCAAGGCGGATTCCGCCAAGAAGTTGCCCTCGACCAGCACCGTGGATCGCTGGAACCAGAAGAAGGTGCAGTGGCTCGATCAACTCAATGAACTCACACCGATTCTCGGCGACAGTGGTGAAGTGATCCTGACCGAGGTCAATATGAGCCAGGATGTTCGCCAGGGACTGGGGCGGATCACCGTCACAGGGCTGGCCAACGATCGTGGCCCGGTCACCAAGATGACCAGCGATATCCGTGGTCTCGAGAATTACACCGTGCGGCCGTCGAAGCTAGA
>PBOJ01000146.1 GCA_002724315.1 Planctomycetaceae bacterium
AAAACAATGCACGGACAAACCCCCTCCATGGAATTCACGAGCGTGCAGGCGCCGTCGGCAGCAGCCGACATACCGTTTCGTGCACCACATCCTTGGTGCCCACGCAGCAACGGGCTCTCACCGACGGCATCCTTGCTCTTGTTGAGAGGGGTGTCCGGTGGACATCCCCCCCGAGAACCACATCGAACAAGCCGGTGTGTGGCCTTCCTGGCCTGCCAGCTTCGATCGACTCACAAGGCGGCGACTCTACCAGAAACCCCCGAGTCGCCCACAAACAATCCGCACAATCGGAACAGTTTTTCAGAATTTTCAGAGGCCCCGTCCCAGGCATCTTTCCCGGACACGGTCTCGGACCGGGACCTGACCGTTAGCTTCACTACGACGCGACTTCCCACGTCGACACTTGTCTCGCGACCCGTCGTCGGCCGATCCCTTCCGATGACGCCGTTCCCCTCCAAAGTGTCGTGCAGCAGGCCTGCCCATGAGCCACTCTCAGCCGCCCCCTGTTGTTTTCTCCAGTTCCCCGACACCACGGCGACTCCGTTGGTTCCTGATCGCGCTGCTGATGACGTCACTGACAACTACGGCGGCCCAGGCACGTGTCATCTATGTCGACAACCTGCGCGGCCGTGACGTGTGCGACGGACTGGTCGAGGATCCGATCGACCGCATCTCCGGACCGGTCCGCACGCTCTCACGTGCCGTCGCGCTGGCCCGTCCATCGGACACGATTCACCTGATCAACACCGGCCACCCCTACCAGGGCGACCTGAGGCTCTTCGGTCAACGGCACAGCGGAATCGCCACGCTGCCATTCCGGGTCATCGGCAACGGTGCGGTGATCTCCGGAGCCAGGCCGGTGCCGGCGGCCAGTTGGAGATCGGTTGGGGGATTGTGGCAACTGGCACCGCGGCGAAAAGGGCACTACCTTCTGCTCCGTGACGGAAAACCCCTGCCTCGACACGATCACGATCGCGATGCGGCCGAACCGGTGCTCGAGTCACTCCCCGACGGCCATTGGACCGTATGGAGAGGAAAGATTTATTACCGCACATCGGAACTGATCGACAGTGGCGTCGCCGACCTGGCAATCGCCGGTGGAGACTGCGGCATCACGCTCTACGCTGTCCGTCACGTGCGAATCGAGAACCTGGTCGTTCAACACTGGCGGCTCGACGGCATCAGTGCTCCGGGACGATGCCGAGACGTCGTGCTCCACAACGTCACCTGCCGTCAGAACGCTCGCGCCGGCCTGGTCATTTCCGGAACCTCGCAGATCCGGGGGGAAAAGATCGAGTTGAACGACAACCGGGGTCACTCGCTGCTGATCGAGGACTTCGGACTGGCCGACATCGTCAACGGCAAGTTCAGCAAGCCGCCGACGCTGGCCCCCTAGTCGGCCGCCCCGTTGCCCCGGTCGGATCCCGCTTTGACCTCGGTCACCTCGCGCCATCCCAGCCCGGTCTTCTGCAGACACCACAGCCCGGCCAGCGTCACCGGGATGAACTGCCAGAGGTGATAATAGACCGACGCGGCGATGGCCGTGTTGGCGTCGACGGCGTAGAGCGCCAGAACGCTGGTGAAGCAGAACTGGACCACGCCGACATAACCGGGCGGCGCGGGCAACAATATGGCCACCGCGATCACGCCCACCACCACCAGCGACGGGCCAAACACGTCATCGGCCCCAAGTGTCCGCAGGGACACCCAGACCATCAGGCCCATCAAGAACCACTTGACCAGCGATGTGGCCACGATCCCAACGGCCAATCTCGGCCGTTTCAGAGCTCCGAGGCCACCGGCGGCCGAAGCCACCAACTCGACCAACCCCATTCGCCATCTCGACGGCAGGAACACCAGGCACCGATTGCTGATCCAGTCCACAATTTTCAGACAGCGGTCCGAAGCGCACACGAACGTGACAGCCCCCGCCAGCATCACCCCGGTCAGCACGGCCACCACGACCACCGCGCGATGGTAGTCGTCGCGAAGCCGCGGATCGGCCACCAAGCCTGCGCCCAGGAACACCAGGATCGCGACGAGGTCAAAGAGACGTTCGAGCACAACCGTCGAGAGCACCGCCGCCCGGGGCACTCCCCGGGTTCGCCCCAGCACGTGCACCCGAACCAGTTCGCCAAGGTGGGCCGGCAGCAGGTTGTTGGCCATGAAACCGATCATCAAGGGACCGGCCACCGCGCGGACCGGCATTCGTGAAACCGGGTCCAACAGCAGTTTCCACCGCAACGCCTTCAGGGCAAAGAACGAAAAGAGCAACACCGCCATCACCGGAGCCAGCGACCAACGTGCCCCCGCCCAGCGATCCCGGACCTGTGGCCAGTCGACATCTCGCACCGCATACCACAGGCAAACCCCGGCCACCGCCAGGCCCGGCAGCAGCTTCAGCAGTTGCCAGGGGCCCCGCCGACCGCCAACCATGAGTCTCCCACGCCAGATGCGTCACCACGCGGCGTGAGCCAGCGTTCTCGCCGTGCCACGCCTACCACTGACTACGTCAGTCTGAACCCCACCGCGAAAACATCTTGTCATTCCCGCGCGCGGATTCTATGTTGACGGTCGCTTCGAGGTCCATGCGGACTCACCTGCGGGACAGGATGTTCCCCGATGCGGACCCGATGGCAAGGATGCCGGCCCATGAGCCAACTGAAACTGTTTCGTCCGTCCGATGATGCCCCTCGCGGGGATCTCGACGAATCGGTTCCGCGCATCTACTCGATATCGGCGTTCCGGTTTGCGGCCGGACAGTCGACCGCCGCACGGGCCCGGGCAATCCACGCCAACCGCACTTGCCCGGCGTGCGGTCGAACGACGGTTGTTCCGTTGGAATTTCGAGATGCAACGAGAAACCGCAACCTGATGCCGATCCCTGGCACGGCCACCTTGGCCGGATTCTCGTGCCACTCCTGTGGAGCCGAGTGGTCGCTGGAGAGCGCAGCGTCCGACGCCTAGCGACCGAACTGCGCGGCCGTTATGCTGACCCCGTTCTGAATTACAGGCGGGAACCGCGCATGGCCAAGGTCCTTATCATCATCGGAGACGCCACCGAGTGTCTCGACACCATGTACCCCTACTTCCGGATCGCCGAGGATGGCTACGAGGTAGTCGTGGCGGCTCCGGAAAAACGGCTCTATCACATGGTGCTCCACGAAATTCCCCCGGGCACCGACTGGGATATCACCCAGGAAACCGCCGGTTACCATCTCCAGAGTGACATCGCCTTTCGGGATGTCGTGCCCGAGGAGTACGCCGGCCTGTTTGTTTCCGGCGGCCGTGCCCCGGAATATCTCCGTTACGACCAGGACCTCCTCAACCTGACCCGACACTTCTTCGAAGCCGACAAACCCGTCTGCAGTGTCTGCCACGGGATCGAGATCATCGCCGCGGCCGACTGCATTCGGGGCAAGACAGTCACCACAGTCGCCAAGTGCGCTCTGGACGCCACAACCGTCGGTGCCGATTTTGTCGACCAGGCCTGTGTGATCGACGGCAACCTCGTCTGTGGCCGCACCTGGCACGACAACACGCCGATGATGAAGGCCTACATGGAACTGCTCAATGCTCAAAACCCAGATCGATAACACGACCTCGGCCACCATCGTTCCCCGAACGACAGCCTGGCTGCTCGCCTCCCTGCTGGCCACCACCGCCACGGCCGGCGACTGGCCGCAGATTCTCGGCCCACAACGCAACGGTATCGCCAGCGGTGAACGACTGGCTGACACCTGGCCCGAGACAGGGCCGCGTGTGGCCTGGACCCGTCCGGTGGGATCGGGCTTCTCCGGCGTGGCCGTCGCCGATGGACGCGTGTTCGTGTTCGACCGCCAGGGCGACCGCGAGCGAGTCACCGCCGTTGCCGCCGACACGGGAAAACAGATCTGGCAAAGCGGCTTCAAGGCCAATTTCGTCCCGGCCTACGTCAACGACAACGGTCCCCGCTGTGTCCCCACCGTCTACCGAAACCGGGTGATCGTCTTTGGTGCCAAGGGAGGGCTCCATTGCCTGGACGCGAAGACCGGCAAGACGATCTGGAGCCACGACACGATGGCCCTGTTCAACTCCACACGCCCCTTCCGGGGTGAACCGCCCGAAGGATATTTCGGCAAAGGCAGCTCGCCGATCGTTTCCAACGGCCTGGTCATCGTCAACGCCGGGGGAGCGGAAAAGAAGGCCGGAATCGTCGCCTTTTCGCTGGCTGACGGAAAGCTCGCCTGGCAGTCCACCGACGTCCGGGCCAGCTATTCATCTCCAACACTGGCCAAGATCGGCGGACAACCTCACGTCGTCTTCGCAGCCCGGCTCAACGTGATCTCCGTCGACCCCAGAACCGGAAAAGAACTGTTCCGGTTTTCCTTCGGACGGCCCGGCCCCACCGTCACCGGGGCCAGTCCCGTTGTGCTGGGGGACCAGGTTTTCGTCACCGCCAGCTACGGCTTCGGAGCGGTGATGGCCAAGATCGGCGGCGGCAAGGTCAGTGAAACCTGGCGGAGCGACGACATTCTCTCGAGCCAGTACACCACCGCGATCGCCGACGGAGGAAAACTCTATGGCATTCACGGACGCCAGGACGTCGGCGGAGCAGCCCTGCGTTGTGTCGACGCGTCGACCGGCAAGGTCGCCTGGGAAGAACCGGGCTTCGGTTACGCGACGTTGATCGCCGCCGACAAGAAGCTGCTGATCCTCAAGACCAGTGGCAGCCTGGTGCTGGCCGGGATCTCGCCGACCCGCTACCAGGCCATGGCCACCGCCAAGGTCCTGACCGGTACCGCACGAGCCCTGCCCGCGCTGGCCGGCGGACGACTCTACGTCCACAACAGTCGCACGCTCAAGTGCCTCGAAGTCGGCCGGGCTGCCAAGTGACCGCGATCATCTCCTGTCTTACCAACAGCTACGGGCGATTCGGCGCCCAGGCAGCCATCGAAATGGTTCGCCAGGCGGGGATCGAGTGGATCGAGTTGCCGATTCGGACTGAAGGAGCCGAATCGATCTTCGGGGATGACCCGCTGCTCACCGACCAGGCCACCCCGGACGACCTGTCTGGTGTCGCCAGGCGATTGGCCGACCACGACGTCCGCCTGTCCAGTTGCAACGTCACCAGCGGCAACCCGCTCGACCCCGAAGTGCTCGCCGTCACCCTCCGCAAGCTGGATGTCGCCGCGGACCTCGGCGTGGACCTGGTGGTGGGCGGCGCCGGTGAAGCCAACGAACAGGAGGACCTGGCCTCGCTCTACGCCAACTTGCGACGAATCGGCGACCACGCTGCCGGGTTGGGCCTGACTTACTGCTTTGAGACTCATCCCGGGATCTGCCAGGACCACGGAGGGATGATCGATGCCATGCACGAACTCGAGCACCCGCACCTCAGGATCAACTTCGATACCGCCAACATCCTCTACTACAACGAGACGATCAACGGCGAAATCGCCCTGGCCAAGATCTGCCACTTCGTCTCCCACATGCACCTGAAGGACTCGCACGGCGAATTCCACGACTGGTACTTTCCCGCCCTGGGCTACGGCGGGGCGGTCGATTTCGTCCGGGTGCTCGAACTGATGAACGTGTGCGGGTTCGCCGGCCCCTACAGTCTCGAGATCGAAGGGATCGAGGGAGAAGGTGAATTGTCACTGGACGAGTACCACCAGAGGATCGTCGACAGTGTCGATCACCTGAAGACGTGCGGCTACTTTGATTGATCAGCCAAGACAATCACCACCAGAGGGTTCCCTCATGATGCTCATCAAAAGACTTGCGCCCATCAGCCTGGTGATCCTGTTGGCCGGTCCGGTCGACGCAGCCGGCAACCGGTACAACCACGTCAGCCACGGCCCGATCCTCGGACGGCTGAGTGCCGATGGCGTTGGCGTGTGGGCGAGGACCATGCGAACCGGCCATTTCGCCGTGCGATACGGCACGACACCCGGTCGGCTCGACCAACAGACCAAACCCGTGCCCACTCACCTGGAACGAGACAACACCGGCTGGGTCCACATCCGCGGCCTCAAGGCCAACACGAAGTACTACTACGAGTTGTTCATCCCCGGCCAGACGGGGCTGACCGGCAAGACCGGGTCTTTTCGCACGATGCCCGACTCGAAGCAGATGATCGACGCAAAGCTCAACCCGCGAGGACTGTTCAATTTCAGCTTCGAGTTCGCCTGCGGCAACAATCAGAATCCCGGCCACAGCAACGGCCCGGGGCTGCCCCCCTTCGCCACGATGCTCAGGCAGGTCCGGGACCGGGTCAACTTCGCGATCCTCAACGGCGACTGGCTTTACGAATCGCGTCGCGAGTACCAGCCACAACAGTGGTTGAAACAGGTCGACATCAACGACGGGGACACCCCTGCGGTTGTCCGCGTGGCCCCGTCGATCGTCGGCGTCTGGCAGAACTACAAGCAGTTTCTGGAACAGGGCCAGAACATGGCCACCTGGCACCGTCACGTCCCCAGTTTCTTCACCTACGACGACCACGAGATCCTCAACGATGTCTGGGGTGCCGGCACTCCGGGGCTGCGGGACCGACGAGCCGTGTTCCGAGATGTCGGCGTGCGAGCCTGGTACGACTATCTCGGCTGGAGCAATCCCACTGAGTTTCCGCAGCCGGTCCATTTCGGCCGCGGCAAGGTCCGCAAGGGCAAAAGCGTGATCGAGGACCCTGCCGCCGATTTCACGAAGCTCGACCTCCAGCAAGCCAACAACCTGCACATTCACTGGGGCACCCCGACAGCCGGCATCAACGACAATGCCCTGGACGGTGTTGGCGGCACTCCCAACGCCGGGGTCTATCGCATCGTCCGGGTCCTCGGCAAGCACCGGATCAAAGTCGAACCGGAAACCGAACTCGACGAGACCGTCTCGTACTCGATCGGCCGACGGTCTTACTACCGCATCCGCATCGCCAACTGCGATCTGTTCTTCACCGACACCCGCGGCCAACGACAGATGCACGACACCCGGAACCCTGCCAAGAAGGGCATTTCGATGTTGGGTCCGATACAGCGTGACTGGCTGCTCGAGGGAGTCCGTTCCAGTGACGCCGACTTCATCTTCGTCATCTCCAGTGTCAACTTCATGGTCCCCCATGTCGGAGGCGGCAAGGTTCGGGCCAACAACAAGGACGATGCGTGGACGGTCTTCTACGACGAACGCGAAAAGCTGATCAATGCCTGGGACAAGATCGACAAACCGGTCTTCGTCCTCACCGGTGATCTCCACAACAGCTTTGTCTGCAAGATCACCGACAACGTCTGGGAATTCGCCTCCGGCCCCCACAACTCGAACAACCACTGGTCCACCGACGAAGGCGACCGGCCGGCCAACGGTCGGTTCCAGTATGGCCCTCGCCCCGTGGACATCCGCTGGAGCACCTATTTCCGTCCGGACATCCCCCGCTTCAACCTGAGGCACCCGCACTACTGTGTCGTGCAGGTCAACAACGTCTTCAACAACCCAATCGAACCCGACGACACGCGGTGGATCGCCTTTCCGCGGCCCCAGGTCATCTTCCAGTACTACAACGGAAAGACCGGGCACCTGGCGTACGCCGAATCGATCCTGGCAAAACCGAGACCGGTCAGAGCCAAGGACTAGAGCGGATCCATCAATGAAAATCACCGATGTCCGGGCCTGCCAGCCGATCGCCGCGGACTCTCCCGACGACTGGCGGACAACGATCGGCCAGATCCTTGTCGCCATCGACACCGACGCCGGCCTGACCGGGTACGGAGTCGGTGGGGGTGGGGCGGCCGGAATCCACGTGATCGAGGCCGAATTGCGATCGGCGCTGCTGGGACGCGACCCGAGTCCGGTCGAGGAGATCTGGGACGATCTTTACGACTTGATGCTTCCCTACGGACAGGCTGGGATTGCCATCATGGCCCAAAGCGGCGTCGATCTGGCGCTCTGGGACCTGAGAGGGAAGGACGCTGGCCGCCCTGTTGCCCAACTGCTCGCCGAAGACGGCATGGCACGGATCGGCGAGCCGCTGCCAACCTACATTACCGTCTGGGACGGCCTGGCCGAGGCCCAGGCCGCCGGACACCGAGCGTTCAAACTGCATGTCGAACGCAACGCGGGTCCCGATCGCGTGCAACGCGTGATCGACACTGTCCGAGAATCTCGCGAGATCGTCGGACCAGGTGTTCCGCTGATGGTTGACGCGTGGATGAAGTGGGACCTGGAGACCACTTTGGCTGTCGCCGAAGGGGTGGAGGGACTGGGAGTCGAATGGATCGAGGAACCGCTACCGGTCCACGACATCGACGGCTACCGCACCCTGTCCAGGGAATCCGCGATCCCGATCGCCGGAGGAGAACACGAATACACCGCCCGCGCCTTCCAGCATCTCATCGACGAACGCCTGCACCAGGTGTTGCAGCCGGACGTCTGCTGGTGCGGCGGCCTGACCGAGTTGGTCAAGATCTACCGGATGGCCCGTGGCACCGGTATCCGTGTGTGCCCACACCGTGGTTCGGAGATCTGGTCGCTGCACGCCCTGGCCGGCCTCGACCCCGACCCCCTGCCCGAATCCGGACGTCCCTGGATGACCTGGGTCGGAGGTCAACCGCCGATCGTCAACGGCATGGTCACGCTCGGAGATCGCCCCGGGCTCGGAGTCGAGATCGATGAAACGGCTCTTCCGGGACTCGATCGCGGCTAGTTGGCACCCTGTCCAGGGGGGGTGAACAGTCTCGACCTCAGGCCCACGCGGTGCAACCAGAACCTGGTCAGCACGCCCAGCGTGCCAAGCCCGTAACGGATACTCCTCCAGAGATTGATGCTCGAGGCCTCGTCAAAGTATCTCACCGGAACCGGAATGTCTCCCAGCTTGAATCCAAAGTGCACCGCCTGGGCCAGGAACTGGCTGTCAAAGACGAAGTCGTCCGAGTTGGACTCGTAGGGAATCGTCTCCAGGACCTCGCGGCGGTAGGCACGGAATCCGCTGTGGAAGTCGCCGAGGTTCTGGCCCAGTGCCACGTTTTCGACGGTCGTCAGCACGCGGTTGGCCAGGTACTTCCAACGGGGCATGCCCCCGGCCAACGCTTCACGGCGGGTACGGATCCGCGATCCCAAAACGCAATCGCAGATTCCCAGCCGCAAAATCTCGGTGGCGACCCCCAGCAACCGTGCATCGTACTGGTAGTCGGGATGGATCATCACGACCACCTCGGCTTCGGTTTCCAGAGCCCTCCGATAACAGGTCTTCTGATTGGCACCGTAGCCGCGGTTGGACTCGTGGGTGATCACCGTCAGCCCCAGCTGATTGGCGATGGCGACGGTGTCATCGCTGCTGTGGTCGTCGACCAGGATCACCTCGGAAATCCCGTCAGCCGGAAGGTCGGAAACGGTCCGCTCGAGTGTGGTGGCGGCGTTGTAGGCCGGCATCACCACCACCGCGCGGACCGTCTCCGGCACCGGAGGTTCATCGACCTTCAGGCTGGCACTGGGCTGCTCACCGTCCATCCTGCCATTCTCGGCCCCGGCCTCTTCAGCCGACAACCCCTTGTCCCACCGAACACGCCTGCGACATCCTTCGGCGGGACGGTTACAATGATCGCGCCGGTCACACCGGGATCCGGAACGGAACGCTGACAGCACGTGGAGGAGAGGACACCTACCGATGACCCGACACCTCACCATCGCCGCCGCCCTGGCGGTCTTGCTCTCGCTCTCCACGGGCCTCGAGGCCGCTGCACCCACAAAGACGAAACCCTCAGCCGCCGGCTGGCAAGCCGGGGTGGCCCGGGTCGTGATCACGCCCGAGAAATACATGTGGATGTCCGGCTACGGCGGACGCTCCAAACCCGCCGACGGCAAAGTCCACGACCTCTGGGCCAAGGCCGTGGCGATGAAGGATCCCACCGGCAAGACCGCCGTGTTCGTCTCCACCGACCTGATCACGGTGCCCATCAAGATGGTCGAGGCGGTGATGACCGAAATCACCCGTCAGCACGGGCTGGGACGTTCGGAAGTGATGTTCACCTGCTCACACACACACTGTGGCCCGGCACTCGACGGGATGCTCAGCTACATGCTCGACATGAAGTACGACGACTGGAAACAGGTCCGTGGTTACCAGCAAACGCTCAACGCGAAGCTGGTCACCCTCATTGGTGCCGCCATCAAGGACCTCAAGCCCGCCGCCGTCTCCTTCGGCAATGGCCACTGCCAGTTCGCCGCCAACCGCCGAGCGCCCAGGGGGATCGGCCCCTACGATCACGATGTCCCCGTGTTGCGGATCGCGTCTCCCGACGGCCGCACTCTTCGAGCCGTCATCTTCGGGTACGCCTGCCACAATACTGTCATGAGCTACTACAAGTGGAGCGGTGACTACGCCGGGTTCGCACAGCTCTACCTCGAGGGCCGTCATCCCGGCACCACGGCGCTGTTCTTTGCCGGCTGCGGAGCTGACCAGAATCCCCTGCCGCGGCGCAAAGAAGAACTGGCCCGAAAGTACGGCCGCATGCTCGGTGTCGCCGTTGACCACGTTCTCGATGGCCCCACCACGCCGATCTCGGGTCGCATCGCCACTCGCTTCGAGAACATCCAACTGTACTTCGACAACCTCCCCAAGAAAAAGGAGCTGCTGGAGATCCAAAAGACCGGCAACCGCTACCGGAAAGCCTGGGCCGGCAACCTGCTCAAACAATACGACCTCTACGGTCGTCTGCTGCCCACCTACCCGTACCCCATCCAGTCGTGGCAGATCGGCACCGGGCTAACCTGGGTCGCTCTGGGGGGAGAGGTCGTGGTCGACTACGCCGTGAGGCTGAAGAGGGAACTGGGACACGGCCAGGGAGGTCGTTCGGTCTGGGTCACCGGGTACGCCAACGACGTCATGGCCTACATCGCTTCCGAACGGGTCCTCAAGGAGGGCGGCTACGAGGGCGAGACGTCGATGATTTATTACCAGAAACCGTCCAAGTGGCGCGCCGGGCTGGAGAACACCATCGTCAAGACCGTCACCGCACTGACCGCCGACAACCGGTCCCAGGTCGCCCGTTCCTTCAAACTCCCCGGACAACTGCTCTTCGACGGCAAGAGCCTGGCCGGTTGGAAGAAAACCAAGTTCGGTGGCGAGGCGGAAGTGATCGTCCGAAACGGACAGATGATTCTCCAGACAGGGGCCGACATGACCGGCGTGACCTGGAACCGCGACAAGCCACCTCCGGACTGGGACTACGAGGTGGTACTGGACGCGATGCGCGTCGAAGGGCACGACTTTTTCTGTGGTCTCACGTTCCGGGTCGGCAAGGCTCCCTGCAGCCTGATCCTCGGCGGCTGGGGTGGCGGCGTCTGCGGACTCTCGAGCATCGACGGATTCGATGCCAGCGAAAACGACACGACCGGCTATCACGAATTCCAGAACGGCCGCTGGTACCGGGTGCGACTGCGAGTGACCCGGCAGCGGATTACCGGATGGATCGACGGCAAAGAGATCCTCGACCAGCCACTCAAGGGACGCAAGATCGGCATCCGTGGCGAGGTCGACCTCTCACAACCCTTCGGACTCTCGACCTGGCAAACCACCGGAGCGGTCCGCAATCTCAGAATTCGAACCCTCACCGACAAGGAGAAAGCCCCGAAAAAGAAGGCCAACTCCAAGTGAGTCTGCAGGCCGTGCCGGTTGACCTTGATCGTGGTGGACACCTAGTATTGCTCCAGAGACGGACGGGACGGCCTGAGAGCGTCCTGTCTCTGCCCTTTTGAACAACCCGGGACAAACCCAGATGCCGCGCCGGCCACAAAATCGTCGCAGCAACCTCAGCAATCGCTGGTGGTGGTATCGGTTCTTGTTTACCAGCCCGGGATTCCCGGGGCGGTCCAGCGGTTGTTCCGAGTAGACAGGAACAAAAGAACACGCAAGACCTCACGCCCCGGAATCCTTGTGGGATTCCGGGGCGTTTTCTGTTGAAAATTCCCAGTTGCCCTGGCTCCCGGCGAGCCATCGAGGACAAAGATGATTGTTGTCATGAAACAGCGGGCCACCGACGAGATGGTCCAGTTGGTTGCTTCGCGGATCGAATCGATGGGTCTGAAGGCCCACGTGATCGTCGGCACTGAGCGGACCGTGATCGCGGCCATCGGCGAAAAACGTAACGGCGAACAGGAGACGCTGTCGGGCCTGGACGAGGTGGACAAGGTCGTGCCGATCCTGGCCCCGTACAAGGTGGCCAGTCGCGAGACCAAGGACGAGCCGACCACCGTGCGGGCTTTGGACCTCGTCCTCGGCGGCGGTCACATCGGAGTGATCGCGGGCCCCTGTTCGGTCGAGAGCGAGCAACAGATTCTTGAGTCGGCTCGTGCCGTCCAGGCAGCCGGAGCCACCGGACTTCGTGGCGGAGCCTTCAAGCCCCGCACCAGCCCCTATTCGTTCCAGGGACTCAAGGAGGAGGGCCTGAAACTGCTCGCAGCGGCCCGCGAGGAGACCGGCCTGGCAGTCGTTACCGAGGTGATGACTCCCGAACACGTGGCGTTGGTCGGTGCCTACGCTGATGTGCTTCAGATCGGAGCACGGAACATGCAGAACTACCACCTGCTGCAAGCTGTCGGGGAAACCGACAAGCCGGTGCTGTTGAAACGTGGCCCATCGGCGTCAATCGACGAGTTTCTGCTGGCAGCCGAATACATTCTCGACCAGGGCAACCCTCATGTCGTGCTCTGCGAACGGGGAATCCGCTCGTTCGAAACTCACACCCGCTTCACACTGCCCCTGGCCACGGTGCCGTACCTCCGCGAACGGACCCACCTGCCGATCGTCATTGACCCCAGCCACGGCACTGGGATCGCTTCGCTGGTCCCCACCATGGCAGCGGCGGCGGTCGCGGCCGATTGCGACGGTTTGATCATTGAAGTCCACCCCGATCCCGCCGAAGCACTCAGCGACGGTGCCCAGTCACTGACTCCTGAACAGTTCAACGACACGATGACCCGGTGCCGGTCAGTAGCCGAAGCGGTGGGTCGGACCATCTGATCCATCCGCTGCAATCTGTACAACCGGGCCCGGTCTCCGTCATCTCCCTGCAGCGAATCCTCGTCGCATGCCATTTTTTGTTGGCGCGTCGTGAAAACATGGGATACGATTGAAAAAACCTACGGGCCTTGTCCCACCAGGAGTTCACCCATGGTGTCTCGTCTCACTGTCACGCGAATCCTCAAAGTTGTCCTCCCGGCCCTCGTGGCCTCGGTCCTGGTCTCCCAGGCCCTCTCGGCAGCGACTCGCTCCAAGCGGGTTCCGGCAATCACCAAGCCGAAGTTCGATCCGACCGCCAAGAAGGTCGAGTTGTTCAAGGGCATCAAGGATGGGGTGATCACAGCCCAGCTGATCCTGAAGAACTCGCGACAGGGCAATGTGCTGATCAAGAACAAGACGGACCAACCTCTGACCGTCAAATTGCCCAACGCCGTTGTTGGCGTCCAGGTGCTCAAGCAAGGCGGCATGATGGGCGGCGGTGGCGGTGGCATGATGGGTGGCGGAGGAGGCGGCCAATCCGGTGGTGGAGGTGGCGGCGGCCAGTCCTCCGGCGGCGGCATGGGCGGTGGCATGGGCGGAGGAATGGGCGGCGGCATGGGCGGAGGCGGCGGTGGCATGGGAATGTTCTCCATCCCGCCGCAGAAGGTCGTTCGCCTGCCTTACCACGGCGTTTGCCTCGAACACGGCAAACGCGAGCCCAGTTCGCGGATGCGGTACAAGCTGGTTCCCGTTGAAGAGTATTCCAAGGATCCCGGCCTCAACGAATTGCTGACGTTGGTCGCTCAGCGCAGGATTCCCACTCCGGTCGCCCAGGCAGCGGCCTGGAATCTCAACAGCAAGATGCCGTGGCAGACGCTGGCTGCCAAACGACGCTCGCGTCTGGGTGGTGGGTTCCATCCTCCTTACTTCCACCTGCAGCACCTGATCCGTGCCCGCCAGGTGGTGGCCTACGCCAAGGCCAGGGGAGCCGAGCGGAAACGAAACGAGTCCAAGGGCAACGCCGAGGCTGTGCCACAGGGTGAGCCGACACGGCCCGCCAAGGGCATCCGGAACTTCCGGACAACGTCAACCTCTCGTTGAGGTCTCGGCCAAGACACTCGTAGCTATCCGGAACCCGTCCCCAAGAAGGGGGCGGGTTCCTGTCATTTGCGTCCTGTGAATCGAGCCGAACACGCCATTCTTGACACGTCTTCGACGACGTGATTGACTATCCAGCGACCTCGCAAACCGGCAACATCCGAGAACCTCGGACCCCACCCGGCCGGCAAGTTTGTCCATCGTGGAGCCCCAGTGATGCGTCGCGCCAGCCTCTCGGCTCTCTCGCTGCTTGTCCTGTTTGGCACGGCCCTCACATCCGCCGCTGAGGACCAACTTCCGCCGCCAGCCAAGAAGACCGTCGATTTCAACAAGGACATCAAACCGCTGTTGGCCAAGCACTGCGTCGGCTGCCACGGTGCCAAGAAACAGGAGTCCGGTCTTCGGCTCGACACGCGTGACCACACCCTCGCCGGAGGTGATCGCGGGGTGGCGTTCTCGATCGGCGAAAGCGCCAAGAGCCTGTTGATCCGCTACGTCGGGGGGCTCGACCCGGACATCACCATGCCGCCCGAGGGCGACCTGCTGCCCAGAGCCCAGGTGGGATTGCTGCGTGCCTGGATTGACCAGGGAGCCAAGTGGCCCAAGGGGATCCGCATCGGCGGCCCCGCCAAGGCCCACTGGGCGTACAAGCCCCTGGCTCGCCCCACTCCTCCCAAGCTTCCCCCCGCCCTGGCCGCAAAACTCCACAATCCCATCGACGCCTTCGTCTTGGCCCGGCTTGCCGCAAATGGGCTGGCCCCATCGGCGGAGGCCGATCGGCATACCCTGGTCCGACGCTTGAGCCTTGACCTGCTCGGCCTGCCACCGAGTCCCGAAGAGGTCGACCGATTCGTTGCTGACAAGACACCCGATGCCTACCAGCGGCTGGTCGACCGGTTGCTGAAATCTCGGCATTTCGGTGAACGCTGGGGCCGCCACTGGCTGGACAAGGCGAGGTATGCCGACAGTGACGGATACGAAAAGGACCGACCGAGGCCCAACGCCTGGCGTTGGCGGGACTGGGTTATTGATGCCGTCAATCGCGACATGCCTTTTGACCAGTTCACCGTCGAACAGATTGCCGGAGACCTGTTGCCCGGCGCCGACGAAAACCAGGTGCTGGCCACCGCCTTCCATCGCCAGACTTTGACCAACACCGAGGGCGGTACCGACAAGGAACAGTGGCGTGTCGAGGCGGTTTTCGACCGTGTCGAAACCACCGGGGCCGTCTGGCTGGGGCTGACCGTGGGTTGTGCACGGTGTCATTCCCACAAGTACGACCAGATCTCACAGCGCGAGTACTACCAGTTTTTCGCGTTCTTCAACAACGGCGACGAGGTCAATTCGGATGTCGTGACGTCCGAGGACGCCCTGAAGAAATTCACACAGGACACCGTTGCACACCGAAAACAACTGGCCAAGCTCGAGACCCAGTTGGCCACCGCACGCACCAAGTTGCAACCGGCATTCACGGCTTGGCTTGCCAAGCAACAGCACGCACTGGAAACCGTCGACAAGGATCCGATAAGAGACCTGTCGCTGACCGGCCTCGCCGCCACCGGTTCCGGAAAAATCAAGCTGGCTGTTGAAAAGGACAACGCGGTGCTCGTCTCGGGGCCCAACCCCGAAACGGCCGTTTACACTCTGGTCGGACGCGTGAAAGCCTCGTCTCTCTCCGGCCTTCGACTGGAAGTCCAACCCGACAAGTCGTTGCCCAAGAATGGCCCGGGACGTGCCTCCAACGGGAACTTCGTGGTCACCGGCCTGAAGATGGAACTCTCCGACGACGACTCGTTTGACAAGGCCACCGAGGTCAAGTTGGTCGAGGCTCACTCCTCCTTCGCCCAGGACAAGTTTCCGGCCACGAACGCCATAGACGGCAAACCCAAAACTGGTTGGGCGATCTCTCCCCAGATGGGCAAACCCCACAATGCCACATTTTTTCCGGCCAAGCCCATTGTGTTGAAAGGCCCACAACATCTTCGGGTGACGATCACACAATCCTACGGGGGAACCCACACGCTGGGACGATTCCGACTTGTCCCCCTCACGGGTCGTCAGAAAGGCCTGGGATTGCCTCAGCCGGTACTGGCTGCTCTCAAAGCCCTCAAAAAGAACGCCGATGACAAGAAAGCCACTGCGACCCTGCAGGAACACTTCGCCACGGTGGACAAGACGACCGGCCCCTTGATCAAACGGGTGGCCGAGACCAGGAAAAAGGCCCCCAAGCGTCCCCAGATGAGTGTCCGGGTGATCCGGCAACGAACCAAGAGCCCCAGGACCACATTTCTGTTTCAACGCGGTGATTTTCTCCGACCCCAGAAAACGAGTCCAGCCATCCCGGCCGGACTCGGTGTGCTGCCGCCGGTTCGCCCGCGTCACAAGGACGCCAAAAGGCTCGCCGATCGACTCGACCTCGCTCGCTGGCTGATTTCCGACGACAACCCCCTGACACCTCGCGTCGCCGTCAATCACACATGGAGCCATCTGTTCGGCAAGGGATTGGTCCGGACAATCAACGATTTTGGTGTCCGTGGCGACAAGCCCACTCACCCCGCACTGCTCGATTGGCTCGCCACCGAGTACCGGCGGCTGAAATGGAGCCGCAAGGCGCTGATTCGAACCATCGTGCTTTCGGCCACCTATCGCCAGACATCGGCCACATCGGAGGCGTTGGCCGGTGCCGATCCTCAGAACACTTTGCTGGGTCGCCAGAACCGCGTCCGGTTGCAGGCCGAAATCATTCGAGACAACAGCCTGACCGCCGCCGGTTTGATCTCGCGCAAGATCGGAGGTCCGAGCGTGTTTCCTCCGATGCCGGCAGATGTGGCGGCACTGAGTTACGCCAACAATTTCAAGTGGAACGCCAGCAAGGGTGCCGCCCGGTTCCGCCGCGGCATGTACACGTTTTTCAAGCGGACCGCCCCGCACCCGAACCTGACAACCTTTGACTGCCCCGATTCGAACACGACATGTGTTGAACGACGGGCGTCCAACACGCCGCTGCAGGCCTTGACGACCCTCAACAACGAGGTCTTCGTGGAAGCCTCACAGGCAATGGCGCGACGTGTGCTGGGCGAAAAACACGTCGACGATCGTCATCGTTTGACCCGCGCCTTCCGCCTGTGCGTCTCTCGGCCGCCCAACGCCGAGGAACTCAAAGGATTCGCCGGCCTGCTGGAAGCCTCTCGCAAGTGGTACACCGAACACGCCGACAACGCCAAGTCCCTGGTCGGCAACTACAACGCCAAGGGCACGGCAACCGACGAGTCGGCCGCCTGGGTGGCCACCTGCCGGATCATGCTGAACATGGACGAGTTCATCACTCGTGAATAACCACGAGAGGAGAGAGTGACATGCAAGCGTTGCTGTCGCAGACACGTCGCAACTTTCTGACCAGTTCAGCCTGTGGCCTCGGAGCCGCGGGGCTGGCGTCACTCCTTTCCGATGATGGGCTGCTGGCAGCTGGCGAGGACAATCCGCTGGCACCCAGGTCAACTCATTTTGAGCCGCGGGCCAAGTCGTGCATCTTCATTTTCATGGCTGGGGCCCCGTCGCACCTGGATCTCTTCGATCCCAAGCCCAGACTCAACCAGTTGCACGGGCAACCGATGCCCGACGAGCAGCTCAAGGATGTCCGCTTCGCCTTCATCAAGAAGGACTCGGTCCGCCTGATGGGATCCAAGCGGAAATTCCGCCACTTCGGCGAATGCGGGACCGAGTTCTCCGATTACCTGCCGCACATCGGCGGTTGTGCCGACGATCTTCTGCTGGTCAGGTCTCTTCACTCCGACCAGTTCAATCACCACCCCGGACAGTTGTTGATGCAGTGCGGCCGCGGCACGTTTGGCCTGCCAACGATGGGTTCCTGGATCAACTACGGCCTGGGAAGCGAAACTCGTGACCTGCCTGGTTACGTTGTGCTGACCAGTGGTCGCGGTTCCAGTGGCGGCGCCACACTGTGGCAGAGCGGTTTTCTGCCGAGTCTCTACGCGGGTGTGCGTTTTCGCACATCGGGCGAACCGGTCCTGAACCTCTCCAATCCCAGTGGGCTGCCCCCGCAGTTGCAGCGCAAGGGCCTCGACGTTTTGCGGCAGGTCAACGGCAACCGTCTGTCCGAGCAGCGAGACCCGGAGATCGCCAGTCGGATTGCCAGCTACGAATTGGCCTATCGCATGCAGACAGCCGCGCCCGAACTGATCGACCTCTCCAGCGAGACCAAGGCCACCCACGACATGTACGGCGTCGATCGCAAAGAAATCCGCAAGGGCGGCCGCGGAAAGTCCGGCAACACCTATCAGAGCTTCGCCCGCAACTGTCTCCTGGCCCGACGGCTTGTCGAGCGAGGTGTCCGGTTCGTCAACCTGGTCTACGCCTCATGGGACCACCACAGCAACCTGGACAACGAACTTGCGTACAACACCCACGTCGTCGACCAGCCTATAGCCGCGCTGATCAAGGACCTCAAGCAGCGGGGACTGCTGGACCAGACCATGGTCGTGTGGGGTGCCGAATTCGGCCGCACTCCCCTGGGAGAAAACCGCGGGGGACGCCCCAACGTCACTGGCCGCGACCACCATCCGTTCTCTTTCAGCATGTTCCTGGCCGGTGGTGGCCTCAAGGGTGGGATGGTTCACGGCGCCAGCGATGACATCGGCTGGGGAGTCGCCGAAAAACCCGTGCACGTCAACGACCTGCACGCGACGATGCTGCATTCCTTCGGACTCGATCACCTCAAGCTCACCCACCGCTTTCAGGGTCGAGACTTCCGGCTGACCGACGTCGGCGGCCACGTCATCAAAGACTGGCTCGCGTGACCGGTTCGGATTATTCCGAAGCCGCCACCAAGCACGGTCGACGCCCCTCGTCTGGCCGCGGAACTCGACACCGCCTGACACGCCCGTCTGGGCATCAGCAAGGCCAACGTCGCCCTAGGGCACTGTCGTCGCTGCGGTCTCGATGGCGGAGCTGACCGCACCCGCAACGACACCGCCCGCCGACTTCTCCAGCTCTGGCGGTTGCTGCAGCCCCTGAAGGATCTCGACAGCGGTCTGACCGCACAGAAATGCGCCGTAGCCGCCGAAGAGAACCAGGATGCCAAAAAGCAGTTGACCGCTGGCAAGGTCACCGATCCGCCACAAGCACGAACCACAGCAGTACACCAGTCCGACACACGACGTGGCGTACATCCCTGCATACAACAACTCCCGCACCTTGCGTTTCATGCTGGAACCCTAAACCACTTTCCGGCTGATTGTCAATCCGCACTGTCAGACGCGAATCGACGGTTTTCCGGATTGCCACCGAACATTTCTCGCAGCTTCTTTCCAGGTCAAACAGCAAAAACAAAGCGAGGGATCCGCCACAACGGATCCCTCGCTCGCACGGATCAGATTGGTGCCGGGCCCAGGTCCGCCCGGTGGCAGGTTGCTATCGCAACCAGATTTGACCTCCCAGGACCAAACCTTGCCACCAGACTCTCTCGAACCCGGGATCAACACCAATAGCCGGGGGCTCCGACTGACCGTTGTCGTTGTAGTAAATATTGTCGTATGCCCGCGAAACGTTTTGGGCCACAGTGATGTCGTAAGAGAGAAAGAACTCGATGTCTTCGCTTGGGAACAGTTTCAGATAGAACCGGAAATCCATGATCATCGCTTCTTTCCATCCGCTGGAACTGCTTTTCGTCAACGGATCGCCGAAGCTCCGCAACTGATCGGTTTCCACTTCCATTTGGTAACGGTTGCCACCGAGAGCAACCTTTGGCTCGAAGCCCAGTGTGAACCAGCGATGCTGCAACTGGAACCTCATGCCAATCTGCGGGGCAAAAATCTCGTTGTTGACTCGTGAATTGATGACGCTGACCAGTCCGAGGTCCAGCAGGCCGTCGTTGTTGATATCTTCTCCAACGTCCATCACTCCGTTGCTATTGAGGTCCTCTCCAAAATCGACAACACCGTCAAATCCTCCGTTGAACACACCAGTTTGAAACAGTCCTTCATTCACTTCGAGATACCGGAAGCCGAGCATCGGCATCATTCGGAATCCCTCGCCGACATTCGCATCATTCCGGATATAGTTGATGCCGGTTCCCCACACATCCTGGACGTAACGCGCCCCGAAGCTGTGATCGTAAAGGAACGCTTCTCCGCCCAGGGGTTCACCGAACTTGTTCACCGTGGTCGCCGCGAAGACCGGGTCCGGCGGGGGCCCACCCGCAGCAGTGGTCCCGAAGCCCTGCGCACCAAGGCCGTTCATCACCATCTTGGCGCTATTCTCTTTCAATCCCCAGACGTTGGCTTCCAGCGAACCTTCATTGAGCATGAGGCCCACCGTGCCTCGCATGCCATTGATGTTCTTCAGGCTGATGTTGTCGATTGCCGGTACGGTTGCCTGTCCGATCACAGTGCCACCGGCAGAGACGTTGAAGGGAAAACGCTCGTTGTCCACCATCGGGTCGTCGGCGCCCAGGATGTGATCTCCCGGCCGACGGGTCTCAAACAGCAAGTAATCCAGGCGGATCCAACTGTTTCGCACTACGCTGTCGAGGATGCGATCCAGGTGAGTGTCCCGGTAACCCCAGCCACGGTCCTGCGAAAGCATTCGCTCGTGGATCACTGGCCCGCCGTTTGAGTTCGAAGGCCCACCCCACGCTCCAGCGGCATAGGAAGCGGGCGACACGCCATTCGGATAACCTGGATTTGTCGGAGGTTGGGGCTGTTGTGCAGGGTACTGAGCAAGCGCCGGCACACCCACCATCAAAGTGAGCATCACCATCAGTGGTACAGCAACACGGCCGATCATAGTCGGTTTCCTGCTAACCCCCGTTCAAACCGTTCGATCAACTCACGAACGGATTGCACCGGTTGTACGGCTTATGACACCAACATCGGCCATACGACCGGCAAAACTTGCCCGAAACACGCATCCGGAGTTCGGTTCGTGCGTTTCAGGCAAGATTTGCGGGTCCACAAGGCCGTGCCCCTTCGAGCCAAAATCCCCGATGCCCCCTCACGGGGCGCTGTTCGCATTCGCGTCCCCTTTGCGATATTCTTGCCCCAAAGTGGATACCGTCGTTTCGGCTTTTCCCCAGAACATCTCGCAGCAGGACGCCCCATGGCAGCCATCGACTTTCGCGACCGGCTGTTGGCCGGGCTCGGCGGAGATTGGCCCGATCCGTGCCCCCTGGCACCTCACGTAACCAAGACACAACAGAAGGACGGATACCGACTGTTGACACTCAGTTACGAAGTCGAACCCGGGGACCGGGTTCCGGCCTTGTTGCTGATCCCCGACGGTGTGACCGCTGCCAAGAAAGCCCCCGGTATCGCGATCTGGCACCAACACGCCGGTCAGTATCACCTCGGAAAAAGTGAACCGGCCGGTTTGGCTGGAAACAAGATGCACCACACGGGCGTGGCCCTGGCTCGTGAGGGTTACGTGGTCCTTTGTCCGGACGCTCTCTGCTTTGAAGAACGGCAGGATCCGACCGGAAAACTGAAGACCCACTGGTTCGAACGTTTTGAATTCCTGAGACAAATCGTCGATGGCCGGTGCATGGCATGGAAAAACATCCTGGACATGCGACGAGCCGTGGACATGCTGGCCGGGCTGGACGAAGTCAATTCGGAACGCCTGGGCTGTTACGGACACTCGATGGGCTCGACCCACACGTGGCTCGTTGGTCCCTGGGAACCACGTTTGAGATGCCTGGTCGGCAATTGCTGTTTGCCGACATACAAGGCGATTCACGATGGCCACATGCTGCACTGTTTCCCCAATTTTGTTCCGGGCATCTATCCCCACGGCGACACTCCTGACATCGCCGCTTTGATCGCACCACGCGCCCTGCACCTGAATTTCGGAGAAAAGGACAGCGGCAGCCCGATCGGGGAAGTTCGACGCGGTGTGCAGGTGATTGCCAGCGCGTACGAAGCAATCCACGCCGAGAAGAACTTCTCCTTCTATATCGAAGACGGCTCCGGCCATGTGCTTTCGCCGGAAATGTGGCGACGAACCCGCGACGTCTTCGCACGCCACCTCAAATCCTGACCACCCCCGCCCTGACCTTCCGGACCCACCGACATGGATGCCCTCGAATACAACAAACGCCTCGTTTCCTTTGAATCCACCAGCAACCTCTCCAACGTCGCTGTCAGCGACTATTGCGAAGAAGTCCTCACGGGACTCGGATTTGCGATAGAGCGTATCGAGTACGACGACCCGTATGGTGTTCGGAAAGCGAGTGTCATCGGCAAGAAAGGTGACGGAACCGGTGGTATGGCCTATTTCGGACACACCGACGTGGTGCCGGCCGATCCGTGGCACACCGACGACTTCGGAGCCTTCGAACCGACGATTGTCGGCGACCGTCTCTACGGCCGCGGCAGCTGTGACATGAAAGGCTCGATAGCCTGCATGTTCGCTGCGGCCGAGCGACTTTCCGACCTCACGCTCAAGCACCCCATCTACATCACCTGCACCTCCGACGAAGAGATCGGCTACGGCGGAGCGATGGCGGTGGCCGAGCGCAGCGAGATGTTTCGCGAGATGGTCGCCGGGCAGTCTCGAGGCATCATTGGCGAGCCAACGATGCTCGAGGTGGTCTACGCCCACAAGGGCACCACCGGCCTGGTCGCCACCTCACACGGAAAGGCTTCCCACTCCAGCACTCGGGCGGGACTCAACGCCAATCTCGCCATGATCCCTTACCTGGCCGAGATGAAACGTATTCACGACGAAACAGAATCCTCAGCCGAATGGCAGAACGAGGAATTTGATCCGCCGACGATCAGTTGGAACATCGGAATCAACGACCACACTGCCGCGGTCAACATCACGCCACCCAAGAGCGTTTGCACGGTCTATTTCCGAGCCATGCCCGGTCAGCAGATTGACAGCCTGATCGAACGTGCCCGCGCAACCGCCGAAGAGTGCGGCATCGAGTTCGTGGTCAAAAGTCGCGCCGAGCCTCTCCATATCGATCCCGATTCACCGTTCGTCCGCGAGGTTCTGGACCTGGCCGGCCGCGAGACACCCACCACGGTCTGTTATGGCACCGATGGAGGGATGCTGACCGATCTGGAGAACATGGTCGTGATCGGCCCCGGTGACATCGCCCAGGCACACACCTGGGACGAATTCATCGCGTTGGAACAACTCGAACTGGGCACCGATCTCTACGCCCGCATGATCGATGCCTGGTGCGGTTAGCCCCCACCGGCTTTCCGGATCCGCCGCCGCCGCGTTGCCGTCGCAGCGGTCTTCCTGGCCGCTTTGAGCCGGCGTGTCTCCCGGTTGAACACTTCGGGATCAAACACGTCGACTTCCGACGGTTTGGCGCGACCTTTCGACACATTGGTAGTGGTCTCTGGTGACGCCTCCCCCTGTGCCGGCGTCTCGACGCGTCGCTTTGAGGACCGAGCCACCCGACGTACCCACGACTCGAGCAGGGCCACTTGTTCGCGTCCAAGCGGCCGGACAGATCTGATTCCCGGAATGCTGCCGTGAGACTTCCGGGCGAACCGCAAAAGTGGACTGTCGACCGGACGAGACAGGTCCACCTGGCCCAATACGGACTCCAGATTCTTCCGTGTGCGAACCTGGAAACCGCTCCGGTTGCGGCCAATGGGTTCCAGCTGAAAGGCCCGCCGCACGCTGGTCCCATGACACGACCCATTCCCACACCGATTCGACAGCAGCGGCTGGATCCGCTGGACAAAATGTCCGGCAACATCGCGAGGCAGCCCGCCCAATGCCTCGATGGGTTCAACGTCTCGTGACATCACTGCCGTGACGCTACGAACCGTCGGAGCATTGCCACGGGGCGCCACCTTTGGGGCCAGTTGGGCTATGACCTCTTTCGTGGCCGACTTCTTGTTCTTGGGTGCCAGGCGTTCGGCCACCCGAAACTCCGCCAGGGCCTGTTGATTGAGTCCGTGAGCCAGGCACCATCGGCCCAGCGCGACGTGGCTGGACGCACTCTCCTCGGGCATCTTCGACCGCAACTTCCGATGAGCGTCAACGAGATTCAACGCCTCTACCTCGACCAGGTTCCGGGGGATCACGACACGTCCTGACAACGAATCGACCTGGTACCCGGCTTCAATCAGCGTCACCTGCCCGGCCAACACTCGGCCATTCCGCAGCACGATGATGTGGGGAACCACCTTCCCGGTCTTCTCGGCGGCCGGGCTGACCGACATCGGCACGACGGCCGACCACAACAACGCAAACCGGACAACCGACAACCGGCTAACGGGGGCGAAAACAGCCACGCTCGAAACTCTCGAAGATCAAGACCGCGGAAGAATACCGGCCAGTTTCCCGAAGGGTCAAGGTCGACTGACGGCGGTGGACGTGTCATCCTGACCGAACCACCGTCTCGCCGAATCGAATCTCATGAATTCGCCGCGTCCTGCCACTCACAGCGATCTTCCACAGATCATCGACCTGCTCGACACAATCTTTCGCCGGGAAAAAGGTGTCGAGGATCAAAGCGTTCTGACCGACTTCCCATTGGTCTTCGACGATGACAACCTGGCCAATTGCCGCGTGATCGAACGAGATGGCCGTATCGTCAGCCATGCCGCCGTCTGGCCACGGACTTTCCGGTTCTCCGGAGAATCGATCTCGGTTGGCATCATCGTGCTGGTGGCCACCGACTCCCGGTACCGTCGACAGGGCCTGGCGGCCGAATTGATGCGAGACCTCCAGGTGGCAATGCCCGGACTGGGCTGTCAACTGGGGTTGCTGTGGACCGGTGTGCCCGACTTCTACGAATCCCTGGGATGGGGTGCCGTCCAGACCCCTGGCTGGATTGTCCGTGAAGCCACCTCTTCCCAGGATCGCCAGGGGCAACTTCGCGTTGTCGACTACGAAACCAATCGGCACCTCGACGCCCTGCACCACCTGCACCGCGACCAGCCAATCCACTCTCAGCGAACACGTGCCGAATCGGCAAAATTGTTCACCCTCCCCAAGTGCCCGGTCCTGGTCGGCGAAGTCGATGGCCATCCCGTGGCCTACCTGGTCGAAGGCCGCGCCACCAACAAGCGCGGTCTGGTGGAATACGCCGGCGACCCCGGCGATGTCTGGGAATTGATCTGCCACGTGACGGCTGCTCGGGGTCCTCAACAACTGTTGATCTTCCCGACCCATCCGGAGCTGGCCGAACTGGCCCGTGCCGCAGGATGGACGATTGCCCCGTTGGTGAGTTCCAAGGGTTTCGGCGACGAGATGGTCCTGCTGCTCGATCAAACCATCGCTGAAACCGGAATCGTGGAACAGCTTTTCTGCTGGGGACTCGATCAGGCCTAGTTCAACGACGACCCGGTTCCCGTGAAAACAGCGGCCGAATGACTTCTCCATCGGCAAGCGTCTGCGGACGCGAGAACCGGTCACGGATCCGGTGCCGCGGATCAACACCCAGGGCCGTGTAGATCGTCGCCGCCACATCCTCGGGCGTCACCGGCGCGGACGCCGGATAGGCGGCAAACCGGTCCGAGGACCCATGAACGTACCCGGCTTTCATCCCACCGCCGGCAAACAGGATCGAGAAGCAATGCGGCCAGTGGTCACGGCCGTCGGGGTTAGCACCTGCAGAGGAGGTGATCTGTCCGAGTTTCGGCGTCCGGCCGAACTCGGCCAGGCAGGCCACCAGCGTATCCTCCAACAGGCCACGCTCCGACAGATCCTCGACCAGCGCCGCCAACGCCTGGTCGGTCGGCGGGCACAGTCCCTTGACCAGGCTCTGGTAGTGCCCCTTGTGACCGTCGAACGCCTGGCGACCGGCCCAGACCGAAACCAGCCTCACACCTCGCTCGATCAGTCGTCGGGCCAACAGCATGCACTGGCCCAGATGCGGCATTCCGCCCCCCCGAACTCCGGAGATCTCACGGCGGAGACCGTACCGCCGGCGGACCGATTCGGGCTCGTCATCCAGCCGGAATGCCTCACGGGCTTCTGCTGCGGTGATCAGATCGAACGCCTTTTCGTAGAAGACATCTTTTCGGTTCAGGGCTCGAGGCGGGATCGGCTCGTCGAGACCACGATCCAATTGGGAAAGCAATTGCCGCCGCTGACCAAATCGGCCGACTCCCAGGGTCTGTTCCAATCCCGGCACGCGATAATCCCCCTTGCTCGGGTCTCCAGCAATGAACGGGTCGTGGGCATCGCCGAGAAATCCGGCCAGCACCCCGGGGATGAAGTGGCCGCAGTTGAAGAACCGCTTGGGCAGGTGAACATAATCGGGCAAAGCCCGTTCGGTCGGCATCAGCTTGGACAACACCGAGCCATAGGCGGGGGCATTCGACGGGGACGAGCCGCGGATCAACTGCGAATCTCTCAACGGCGGCTGGCCGGTCAGCATGAAATACGAACTGGCGTTGTGATCGACGATGCGGTGATTGACCGAACGGACCACGCTGAAATGGTGCATCTGCCTGGCCAGCTTCGGCAGGTGCTCGCAGAGCTGATAGCCGGGGATCGTGGTGTCGATCGGCTTCAGCGGCCCCCGGATGTTCTCTGGAGCCTCCGGTTTCATGTCCCACATGTCGATCTGGCTCGGCCCCCCTTCCATGAAGAAGAGGATGCAGGACTTGGCCGTCGCCCGCGACGGGTCCGCCGCCAGCACCTCGGGCAAGGACAGGCCCAGGGCTCCCAGGCCACCCATCTGCAGGATTTCTCGCCGCCGCCAGTTCATCTCATCTGCTCCCAGCCATCCGGGCCAACATCACGATTCTACGCCTCCCCACGTGCCCCGTGCAATTGGCGTCTCTCACACGTTGACCTTTGTGCGACCGGCTTGAGACCGAGGCCACAGGGCGGGTAGCATTCTGTCAACCAATCGCCAAGTTCGACGACCGGAGACGACCATGAGCCAGACCGACCGACGCACGTTTCTGGGCAGCGCCGCTGCCCTGGCTGCCACGGGGCTCGGCACACTCGAAGCTGCCGCTCCCAGCGAAACCGTCAACATGGCCGTGCTGGGATGCGGCCGCGGCTCGAGCCTCGCTCGCTACTTCTCCCAGGTCAAGGACAGCCAGGTGGTGGCGATCTGCGATGTGGACGAAAGCCGTGGACAAGCACTGTGTGCCCAGATCGGCCAGCTCTCAGGCCGTCGCCCGGAATACGTCGTCGACTACCGAACGCTGCTGGACCGCAAGGACGTCGACGCTCTGGCCGTGGCCACGCCCGATCACTGGCACGCCCCGGTCACGATCAACGCCTGCCTGGCCGGCAAGGACGTCTACGTTGAAAAACCGTGCTCGCACAACGTTCACGAGGGCCGCATGGCGGTCACTGCAGCCCGCAAACACAAGCGGATCGTCCAGCACGGCACCAACCTGCGAGCGGCACCTCACTACAAGCGAGCCTGGAAACTGATCGCCGACGGCGAACTCGGCAAGGTGATGATGGTCAAGGCCATCAACAACCAGCGACGTGGACGGATGGCTCACCGAAAGGACGAACCGGTGCCCAAGGGGGTCAATTACGACATCTGGGTCGGCCCGGCCCCCATGAAGCCCTTCAACCGCAACCGCTTTCACACCGGCTGGCACTGGCTGTGGGATTACGGGACCGGGGACCTGGGCAATGACGGAGTCCACCAGGTCGACATCGGTCGCTGGGCACTGAACCTCGGAGCCCCCAAGGCCGTCAGTTGCAGCGGGGCCAAGCTGGGCTGGAAGGGTGACGCCCACGAGGTGCCCGACGCGATGGTCGTCACCTGGGAGTACGACGATCTGCTGTACGTCTTCGAACAGCGGGACTTCACCCCGTATCGGATGCAGGCCCACATGAACGACAACGACAACATCATCTACGGCGACAACGGGTACATGATGGTCGACCGTGACGGATACCGGATCTTCCACCGTGGCGGAAAGCCGGGCGAGAAGTTCTACAAGAAGTGGACCGACGACGGGGGCCACTACCGCAACTTCGTCGCCTGCGTGAAAAACCGCAACCAGGACGCGCTGAACGCCGACATTCTCGAGGGACACTACTCGTCCATGCTCTGCCACCTCGGCAACATCGCCTACCGCACCGGCAAACGGCTGGAGTTCGACGGCGAGACCGAGACCTTCACCAACGACGAGTCGGCCAACCAGTACCTCACCCGCGAGTACCGCAAGGGGTACGAACTGCCAAAGGTCTAGCCCCGCGGCAGTAACGGCCAACCGCTACACCGCGTCGGCGAACTTGTCGAGGTAGGCCCGCGCCCGATTGATCTCGGCGGTGACCTTTGCGGTCGTCTCCAGGATCGGCACACCGCGTGGCACCGGGTGCATGAAGATCTCGACCCGACCGGTAAACTTGATCTTCTTCAGCCCGGCGACGATCGGTTGGAAATCCAGCGGCCCACGACCGGGCATCTGCATCAGCTCCTGCGCCTTGGGCAGCTTCTTGCTGCAGCCCATTCCGTGCTCCCACGCCTGGAAGTGCACCAGCCGTTGCCCCAGTCGTTCGATGTGTTTGCCGATCAACTCCGGATCCTGTGGCATGTGGTAGCCGGCCAGGGCCATACCGATGTGCTTGGACGGCAACAGATCCATCAGCATCAACTGAGACTCCGGCGAGTTGATGATCGTACCGCTGTGGTTCTCGATCCCGATCTGCACGCCGATCTTTTCAGCAGCCGCCACGTGAGGTTTCAGTTTCTCGGCCAGCGCCGTGACCGCCTTCTTCAGAGCATCGCCCTTGAGGTTCCTGGGACCGACGGTGTTGCAGATCACCATGTCCCCGCCCAGCGCCTTGACCAGCTTCATCTCCGGCTGCATGCCGAACACCCCGTACTTGAAACAGGTCATGCTGCCGAGTCGAACCTTGTTCTTCTTCAGCAGGGCCTGGACGGCTTCCACCCCCAGCTTGTCGACCTGCTCTCGCTGGTTCCCGTGAGGACGGGCCCAGAACTCGACCGTCTCGGCCCCGCACTTGCGGACCTCCGGCAGAATTTCGGCCAACGGCTTCGTGCCGTACATGCAGGCCCCAACGATGTAGCGGATCCGAAACTTCTCCTTTGATTCGGCGGCTGCCACCCCGCCAAGCGTCGCGCCGGCAGCCAATGCTCCGGTGCCGGCAAGGAATTCCCGTCGAGTCTGTGTCTCAACCTGCATGTTCCTGGTCTCCATTGGATTCTTCGCTCCCTGGGATCAATTCTCTCGCTGCCTCAACAATCGGTTCGCGCGGCATCGCGTTGTGGCCCACTCCTGGAAGTTCGATGAACCGCCGCTCGATTCCCGCGGCCGATCGGGATGGAGCGGCTTCGAACAGGTTTCGTGACAGACGAACCGGAACAAGCTGGTCATCTGTACCGTGGACGATCGTCAAAGGACAGGTCACATCTCCGATGTGGTCGATCGACTCGTAACGGTCGATCAGCATCCAGCGAACCGGCAACCACGGATAGTGGTGGCAGGCGGTCTCGGTCATCGACGAAAACGGAGCCCGCAACAACAAGCCGGCAGGCGGCGTGCCTCCGCGACACAGATCGGCGGCCAGTCGGACCGCGACGGCGCTGCCCAGAGATTCTCCAAACAGGATCAACCGCTCGGCAGAAACACCACGGCCCGCCAGCCACGTCTGGATCTCCCGGGCATCGGCGTGCAACACCGCCTCGGCCGGCTTCCCGGCATTTTCGGCAAAGCCGCGGTAGTCCACCAGTACGACATCGAGTCCCAGTTCCGTGAAATCGGCAATCGCGTTGGCCCGGTAACCACGGTGCCCGGCATTGCCCGGAAAATACAGCAGAAGATTTCTTCCGTCAGTGAGTTTGGCAAGACCATCGGCGGAATCATCAGCGGCCTGGCCGGTGGCCAGCGCCAGCCACCCCGCCAACCGCATATCGTCGGCCACCGGCACCTCGATTTCGTGAATCCGATCCGGCGGCAGGCCACACTCGGACGTCGGCACCGCCGCCACCCGGGCGGGAAAGTACATCATCGACCGCTGCAACCAGGTGAACATCAGGACCAGGACCAAGACCAGGTAGGGAACCAACAGGAACAAACCCACGCGGCGCATCCCCGCTCGAAATCGACGCGGCACCCCGGCACTTGATGATTCGGATTGTTCTCGATCACCCACACCAGCCCCCGACCTCGCATGCCGAAAACCCGGAACCCCGGCACATTCACCGGCCCTCCCGTTTGCTCTCGTCAAACCGCTCGTTGCGAGCCGGCATCACCGCACCGGTCTCCTTGAGCATTCGGTGCAGTGTGGCCCTCATCGCCCGGACCCGTTCGGGCTGGCCCTTGGCCAGGTCCCGGTTCTCACCGATATCGCTCTCGAGGTCAAACAGTTCCACCCGCTTGTCCTCGTACCACTCGATCAACTTCCACCGTCCTTCGCGGACGGCTCCCGCGGGGGCTCCCCCCTGGTTTCCGTAGTGAGGATAGTGCCACAACAGCGGACCCCGCTTTCGCGTTTTCCCTTTCAGCAACGAAACGAAGCTCACCCCATCCCTGTGCTGAGCGGGTCGGGCCTTCAATCCGGTGATCTCGAGAATCGTCGGATAGAAATCCGTGCTGGTGACGACCTGTTTACAGACACTTCCGGCGGCGGTCACTCCTGGCCAGCGAACGATCATCGGTTCGCGGATCCCGCCCTCGTACATCCATCCCTTGCCGCCGCGAAGCGGCAGATTACTGGTTGGGTGCCCTTCGGATGTCGACAGCCCTCCGTTGTCGGACATGAAGAACACCGCCGTGTTCTCCTCGAGCCCGAGGCGTTTCAGCCCCGACAGCACCGTGCCCACCGCTTGATCCATCGCCTCGATCATCCCGGCGTAGACCGCGTGAGCCTGTAGCGTCCGCACTCGCCTGCGGTGTTCCCGCTTCGAGAATTCTCCCGCCACGGCCGCGGCGTCGAGTTTCTTCCTTTTGGCCAGGTACTTCTGCCGAAGATCCTTCCGGGCGATCAGCGGTGTGTGAACCGAGTAGAACGACAGGTAGGCCAAGAACGGCTTCTCGCGATTCGCCTCGATGAACTTGACCGTCTCGTTGGCCAACCTGGCCGGCAGATGTTCTCCGGGCGGCCCGTCCTTCAAACGAGGATTTCCGTAAGGGGAAAAGTACTTCTTGCCGCCGTAAGGGCCACCACGGGTGATACCACCCCGGTTGACATCGAACCCCTGACTCTCAGGCCAGAATCCCTCGGGTCCGAGGTGCCATTTGCCGGCAAAGAAAGTCACATAACCAGCTTCCTTCAACGCTTCGGCCAGCGTCACTTCCTTGTGTGCCATCCGGTCCTTGTAGGCTGCCGGCAGCAACTTGGTGTTGCGACGCCACTTCCCGGGCTGGTTGCCGCCACGGGCATTGATGTAGTCGGTGATGCCGGTCCGTGACGGGTATTTTCCGGTCAGGATGCTGGCCCGGGTCGGACTGCAGACCGGGCAGGCCGCATAGGCATTGGTGAATTTCATCCCCGACCGGGCCAGTCCATCGACATGTGGCGTGTCGTAGAACGAACTGCCAAAACATCCCAGGTCGGTCCAGCCGAGGTCATCGACCAGGAAGAACACCACGTTGGTCCTCTCGGACGCTGATGACACTCGCGGAACCAACAGGAAGAGCACCACAAGCCACGACCAGCCTCGCATGGCTTCACTCTCCCTGGCCATCCGGATCCGACGGAGCCGCCCCGACAGGTGGAATCTCGGAACCCGAGGGCACAGAAGCGCCACCACCCGAATTGCCACCTCGAACAACGTGGACCACGCCGGCCAACAACAGGAAGGCGACGACCCCTCCCACGCCGTACCACTCCGTTTTGCTCCAGATCGACCACCCTGCCCCCACCGTCGCTGCGGCCAGCGCCACGCACATCGCGGCGTTGACCAGGTTGCGGCGTCCGCCCTGTGGGAGGTGTTCGCCCAGCATGCGACGGTTGTTCATCATCAGGAAAAATGTCAGGTAGGCGATCGGCAACAGCACCATTCCGAAGACACTCGTGGGAACCGCCAGCCAGAATCGGGCCTTGCCATCACCCCACAGGAACAGGAATCCCAGGGCACCGGTGATCCCGGGCAACAGGCTCCAGATGCGGTGCTGAATCCCCGAAGCCGGGATCCCGATCATCTCGCAAACCGTGAAACCGTTGATCAACATCAGGATGATAATCGTCGAGAAGGCCATGCCGACCACGCCGATTCCGAAAACGACATGAGCCACGGTGCGGCCGGTCAACTTCTCCAGCGTGTTGGCCAGTAGGAAGGCATCCCGCTGGACCAGCATCGCCGCAATCTTCCGATCGGCCAGTTCTATCTCACCGGAACCGTCCAGGTGCTTTTCCAGTCCTTCGACATTCTTTTCGTACCCACCCTGCAACTTATCGGTGATTCCGGGAGTCGCCGGCCCTTCACCCACCAACCCCGGATCAAACTGCCCGTGGAACTGACTGGCCGAGGCGATCACGACACAACTGGTCGCCAGCAAAAACGGAATGAACAGGCCGACGGAGAGATCAAAGATGGCCAAGCCGCGAAAATCTCGATCCCATCCCCGTTTGAGCATCGAGTAGGGCAACAGGAAGGTCATGTTGATTCCGACAGCTGTGGCCGCAGCGGTCACCATCCGGTCACGTTGCGTCGACAGGATCTGTTCTCGCCAGTATTCGGCATGAGTCGAATCTTTCAGCGCCGCCTCGAATGCCGCTGCCGGCCGATCCAGCAACGACAGGTCGGGAATAAAACCGGACAGGATATCACCCCAGGCCAGGCCACCGCCCTTTGACGACATCGCGATCACCACACCGAAAAAACTCAAAACGACAACTGCCACCATCGACTTCAACAGGATCTCGAAGAGCTTCAGCCCCCAGCCACCGCTCTCGTAGAACCAGATCACCAGCGCTGACACACCGAACAGCAGCCCCACAGCAATGTATTTGCCGGTGTCGCCGCCGAACAGTTGCGGAAACAGGTTCTGCTGAATCGCTGCGGTGCCGAGAGAAAACTGGGGCATCGCCCAGACCAGGTTGGCCATCAGTGTGGCAATCGCCCAGCCCCAACCCAGCACCGGGTTGACGTGACGGTTGATCGCATCGAAGGGCCGCTCACCGGTCGAGAGCGCGACATAGCCGATGGCACTGAGCATCACGATGCCCAGGATCATCATCAACGGCTGCAGCCACATCATCTCGTAACCGCCGATGACGCCCAGGTAGAGACTGCCGGCCAGCGAGCCACCACCGAGCGTGATCGCCCCCTGCAACCAGCCCGGCCCTGACAAGCGGGCGTAGGTCATCAGCGTGGCCAGCGTCCCCTTCTGTTTCGCGTCGAGTATGGCCTGGCGATCTTGTTCTACCTGTGACATGGGTCGTCCGTCTCGTACGGGGTGTGTGCACCTGAAGCGCCGTTCCGCCGATTGTGCCACGCAACGGCACAAGGCGAAAGCGAGCTACGACGAGCCAACCAGGCGGAGACCAATCCGTCGCGCCGGCTACAGCAGCGAATGGACCGGGCTGCCCTGCACAACGAAGTGCGGTCGGCCTGTCGGGTCCACCACTCGCGTGTCTGAGCCGTAGCCCAGGCAGTGGTAGATCGTGGCAATGAAGTCGCGGACGTGGACCGGATTGTCGGCCGGGTACCCGGCAATCTTGTCACTGGAACCGTACACCTGCCCGCCGCGGATTCCCCCGCCGGCCAGCACCGTGCTGTAAACCGGCCCCCAGTGATCCCGACCGGCCTTCTTGTTCACCTTCGGCGTGCGGCCGAACTCTCCGGTCCAGGCGATCAGCGTCTCATCCAACTGCCCGCGTTCCGAGAGGTCTTCGATCAACGCCGAAAACGCGCGGTCCATCGGCGGCAGCAGCAGGTCCTTCATGACCTTGAAGTGCTTGTCGTGGGTGTCGAAGTTCTTTGTCGAATGCAGGAACATCCAGGGCACCGTCACCAGGCCCACGCCCGCTTCGACCAGTCTCCGTGCCACCAGGCAACTGCGCCCGAACTTGTTGTCCCCGTAGCGGGCCAGCGTCTCGGGCGACTCGTCGTCGATCGTGAATGCCCGCCAGGCGGAGTTCGAACCGAGGATGTCCAGCGCCTGCTGCTGGAACCGCCCGTAGTTGGCTTCGGCCGCCGAGACATCGGAGCGGGACTGCTCGACTCGGGAGAGCAACTTCTGGCGGCTGACCTGCCGCTGGTCTCCGACTCCCTTGGGGGGACGGAAGCCAGGCGGAAGCGTACCGGGCTTCCACGATTCGTCGATCAACATCAACGGGTCGAAGTTCGGTCCCAGGAAACCGGCGTGCTGACCGCCCCACTGGAAGTTGTTTTGGTCGCCGATACGAACCGGCAAGTGCACCGAAGCCGGCAATCCGTTTCGGTCACCCCGCAACTGACGCACGACGCCTCCGACACACGGCGGATCGACACGGTCCATCTGGGGTTCACCCCGGGTCCGCGGAGCGTTCTTCAAACCGGTCATGTTGTAGTGAACGCCGATGCCGTGCGTGTTGCTGTTGTGGTAGGTCGAGCGGATGACCGAGTAACGGTGAGCCTGCCTGGCCATCATCGGCAGATGCTCGCAGACCTCTATCCCCGGCACGCTGGTCTCGATCGGATTGAAGTCGCCCCGGTACCCCTGGTTGGCCTTCGGCTTCATGTCGAAGGTCTCCTGCTGGGCCGGACCGCCGGTCATGTAGAGCAGGATACAGGACTTGGCCTGGCCCGAAGTCCCGGCGGCCTGCGCCGCGGTCGCCTCGCGTCCGGCCAGCAGGTCGGTCAACGACAATCCGAAACCCGACAGACCTCCGGCCGCCAGCCCTGATTTCAGGAAGCTGCGTCGCCGCATCGCCAGCGTCTGGTCCACCTGTTTCGGCCTCATGCCGCCATGTCCCCGCGTGAGAAACTTTCCGCCTGTGATTCTACTGATCGGCGATTCGTCGGATCAAGGTGCATTGATCTTTCCCGTGCCGACAAAACACCGTCGGCATCCACTCCCGACGAGTCGGTTGTCGTGGTTGTCGGGATTTCCAGACGGTATGCTGAGTGCCGCTTTGGTTCGCATCCAGGGGAGTTCTTCCGTGAACATCTTCGCCGGTTCGTTCGTGCGGTCGCTGCTTGTCGCCAGCCTGCTCTGCTCCACCACGCAATTGTCGGCTGCCGATGGCCCGACCTTCAGCACCAAATCCCGAATTGCCTGGACGACGTCCCGGGTCAAGGGATCACCCGATCCCCCCAGTCCCTACCGCACGCAAATCGCCTTCCCGAACCTCAAGTTCGATGAACCTTTGGACATGAACTACTCGGCCGGAATCAACCGGCTGCTGGTCGTCGAACGGTACGGACGGATCTTCTCGGTCCCGCTGGATCGCAAGACCGCCAAGCCCGACCTGCTTCTCGACACCAACGAGGTCCTGGGCCGAAGCAAGCCAAAGACGCTCTCGGCTTACGGCATCGCCCTGCACCCCAAGTACCCCAAGGTCCGCTACGCCTACGCGACAATCGTCACGACCAATACCGAGGAAATCCCCAAGGGGAGCCGCGTCTCGCGCTTCCGCGTGCTCCCGGGTGAGCCACCGCGCTGCGACCCCAAGAGTGAGCAGATCCTGCTGGAATGGCCTTCGGGCGGACACAACGGCGGCTGCCTGCAGTTCGGTCCCGACGGCTACCTGTATATCGCCACTGGCGACAGCAGTGGCATCGCCGACCTCTACCTCACGGGACAGGATCTCACCAATCTCTCCGGCGCGATCCTGCGGATCGATGTCGACCATCCCGGCGAAAAACTTCCCTACACCGTCCCCCGAGACAACCCCTTCCTGGAGACCAAGGGGGCACGGCCGGAGATCTGGGCCTACGGGCTGCGCCAGCCGTGGAAAATGAGCTTCGACACCGCCACCGGTGACCTGTGGACCGGCAATATCGGACAGGACCTCTGGGAAATGGTCTTCCGTATCGAGCGAGGTGGCAACTACGGATGGAGCATCACCGAGGGATCTCACCCGTTTGAACCCGAACGGCCCCGTGGCCCCACGGCGATCATCCCACCGATCATCGAACACGACCACGCCAACTTCCGCTCGATCACCGGCGGCTTCGTCTACCACGGCAAAAAACTCGCCAAGCTCCGTGGAGCCTACATCTACGGCGACTACGACACCGGACGTATCTGGCAACTGCGGTACGATCGTGACAAGCAAAAGCTGATCTCGTCTGCGGAACTGGTCGATTCGAGCATGCGGCTGGTCGGCTTCGGACAGGACAGCCAGGGAGAACTCTACCTGCTGGACCATGTCAGCGGTCGCATCCACGAACTCATCCCCAACCCCGACGCGGGCCGCAAAAGCAACTTCCCCAGGACCCTTGCCGGGACAGGCCTGTTCTCATCGGTCAAGGACCTGGTCCCCGCCGCCGGCCTGATTCCCTACGACGTGATTGCCCCTCAGTGGTCCGATGGTGCCACCAAGCAGCGGTTCCTGGCGCTGCCGGGTGATTCGAAGATGGAATTCGAAACGCTGACCTATCCCCAGCCGGCACCCGGATCCCCCCCCGGCTGGAAGTTCCCCGACGGCACGGTGATCGTGGAAACGATCTTCCTGGAAATGGAAGCCGGCAACCGCAAGAGCCGACGGCGGATTGAGACCCGTATCCTTCACCACGAACGACTTGCGGGGAACGAAACCAACGGTGACCAGTACTGGCAAGGCTACACCTACGTCTGGAACGACGAGCAGACCTCAGCCGAACTGCTGCTGGATGCCCAGGGACGTAACCGAACGTTCCAGATTGCCGACCGCAGTGCTCCCGGCGGTGTCCGCAAGCAGACCTGGCACTTCCCCAGTCGAACCGAGTGCACCGTCTGCCACAACATGGCGGCCAAGTACGTTCTCGGTGTGACGACTCACCAGATGAACCGCAGCTACAACCACGGCGGCGACACCCTCAACCAGATTGAGATGCTGCAACGCCTGGGCTGCTTCTCGACACCGTTGCCGGCACCTCCCAAGGATCTGCCGCGACTGGTCGACTACCGTGTGGACTCACACGAACTTGGCCAGCGGGCCCGGTCCTATCTCCACGCCAACTGCTCACACTGTCATCGAAAGTGGGGTGGTGGAAACGCCCGGTTCCAGTTGCTGGCCACGCTCGATTTGCCCGACACCGGCACACTCAATGTCCGTCCCGGACAGGGAACTTTCGGTATCGCCGGCGGGAAGGTGCTGGCCGCCGGCGACCCGTATCGCAGCGTAATGTATTTTCGCATGTCCAAACTGGGAGCCGGCCGCATGCCGCGGATCGGATCCTCGGTCATCGACCCCGTCGGCACCCAGTTGATCCACGACTGGATCAGCGGTCTTCCGTCGGCATCCCCGGATGCCAGTATTGCCCGCTCGCGGGGCGAGACGGCTCTCGCACTGAAGACACTGAAATCCGCCAAGGACATCAAGCAGCGAGCCTCCCAGATCAACTCGCTGCTGGCCAGCACACCTGGAGCCATTCGGCTGCTGCAGGCCACCAGCGGAAGCGAGTTGCCGAAAGCGACTCGCGACCAGGCCATCGCCGTGGCCACCACGCATCAGTCGGCAACCGTGCGGGATCTTTTCGAGAGATTCCTACCGGAGGAGAAACGGGTCAAGCGGCTCGGAACCACCGTCAAGCCGGCCCAGATCCTCGCTCTGCCCGGCGACATCGACCGGGGAAGAACCGTCTTCTTCAAGACCGACGGAATCCAGTGCCGCAACTGCCACAAGATCGCCGGAAAGGGAAAGGAGGTCGGCCCCGATCTCAGTGGCGTCGGCAAGAAATTCACCCGGGCCCAGATCCTCGAGAGCATCCTGCAGCCATCCAAGAAGATTGAGCCAAAGTGGTTGACCTACGTGATCGAAACGGCCCAGGGCCGTGTCCATACCGGCCTGCTGGTCAAAAAGGATGACAAGGAGGTGATCCTCAAGGACGCCAAGGACAAGCTCATCCGGGTGGCGGCCGACGATGTCGATGTCCTGGCCGCGCAACAGAAATCCCTGATGCCCGACCTGCTGGTCCGGGACATGACAGCTCGCCAGGTGGCCGATCTGACCGCCTTCCTGGCCAGTCTCAAGACTCCCGCTCCGAAAAAGGACAAGTGACCGGCGAGTTCAACTGCGGAACCGGTGGGATTTCTCGTCCCCGCTTCGACCTTGTCGCGTCTTCATCGCCCCTCTACACTAGCCGTTTCAGCGTCACTCCAGCGAATTTCTTTGGACAGGTAAGACCATGCAGAAGGACATCCATCCCGATTACATGGATACCGAGGTCAGCTGCGGCTGTGGCAACGCGTTCACGACGCGGAGCACCGTCGAAAAGCTCGTCGTCGAGATCTGCAGTGCCTGCCACCCGTTCTACACCGGGACGATGAAATACGTTGACAGTGCTGGTCGGGTGGAGAAGTTCCAGAAGAAATACAACTGGGGCAAGAAGAAGGACACGGCGGAGGCCGAGGCCGACACCGCGGCCGAGGACGAAACAGAGGCCGAGACCGCGGCCGTCGCCGAGAAGGAATAGCTTCGGCGGGTCAGCGCCAACTGATATGTCGCCGGTCGTGCTCGGCGACGTCGGATCCCGCTTCGGCGGATCCGGTAAAAGAATCAGCACGCCAAGAAGTTCGGCGATACAAGGACGATCGCTGATGTTGTTTCCGTCGCTACAGGCCAAGCTGGCTCGCTACGAAGAGCTCGAGCGGATGTTGGCGGACCCCGAGGTCCTGGCCGACACGGTCCGCATGGTCGCGTTGCAGCGCGAATACGGGGGACTTGCCAAGGTCGCGTTGCCGGTTCGCACGTTCAACGAGCTCGAAGGAAACATCGAAACGGCCCGCGAGTTGATCGCCGAAGAGGACGACGCGGAGTCGAAAGAGTACGCCGAGGAGGAGTTGGCTGAACTGCTGCGAGAGCGTGAGACCCAGTTGACCGCCCTCGAGGATCTCGTTGCCACCGGCGACGCCATTTCCCGCGGCAGCCTGATCATGGAGATCCGTGCCGGGACCGGCGGCGACGAAGCAGCCCTGTTCGCCCGTGACCTGTTCGACATGTACCAGCGGCTGGTCGAACGCCGTGGTTGGAAGGCCGAACTGATCGACTGTTCGCCCACCGAACTCGGCGGCTTCAAGGACGTCACGATCTCGATTGCCGGCGAGGGTGCCTTTCTGCAATTGCAGTTCGAGAGTGGTGGCCACCGTGTGCAACGGGTTCCCACCACAGAAACTCAGGGCCGAATCCACCCCTCCGCTGCCACCGTCGCCGTACTGCCGGAGGCCAACGACGTCGAGATCGAGATCCACAACGACGACCTGAGAGTGGACACCTTCTTTGCCAGCGGACCTGGCGGGCAGAAGGTCAACAAGACCGCCAGCGCCATCCGGATCACTCACCTGCCAACCAATACCGTGGTCCAGTGCCAGGACGAGAAGAGCCAGCACAAGAACCGTGCCAAGGCGATGCGGGTGCTGCGAAGTCGGCTGCTCGAGGCCCAGCAGCAAAAGGCCCACCAGGAACGCGCCGACCAGAGACGGAGCCTGATCGGCACCGGAGACCGCAGCCAGCGAATCCGAACCTACAACTTTCCTCAGAACCGGTTGACCGACCACCGAATTGGTCTGTCGCTCCACAAGCTCGACCAGATCATGCAGGGGAACCTCGACGAAATGGTCGACGCGCTGCTCGAGCACGATCGACAGGAACGCCTGGGAGGAAACCCCAGCCCGTGAGTACCATCCCCCTTCCGGCTCCTCAGCCCTCGGACCATCGACCGGCCGCGGCAGGCGGCCAGGCCGATCGCTGGACCGTCCAGGCCGTTCTCGACTGGACCACCGGCCACCTGGCCGACCACGGCAGCGAGTCGCCTCGTCTGGATGCCGAGATCCTCTTGGCCCAGGCCCGGGGTTGCCGCCGCATCGAACTCTACACCCAGTTCGACCAGGCACTCACCGACCAACAGCGGGCGGTGATGCGAGACCTGGTCAAACGCCGGGCAGCTCGCGAGCCGGTCGCCTACCTGGTGGGATTCCGAGAATTCTTCGGTGCCGACTTCGCGCTCACTTCCGACACCCTGATCCCCCGCCCCGACACCGAAACGCTCATCGTCGAACTGCTTGACCTCGCCCGCCAGTTGCCCGCTCCACCGGCCATTCTCGACCTGGGCACCGGCTGCGGATGCATCGCCATCACCCTCGCCACGCAACTCGTCTCAGCCCAGGTGTCTGCCGTCGACATCAGTCCTGCCGCACTCGAAGTGGCACGGGCCAACGCCGAAACTCACAACGTCGCCGACCGCATCGCATTCTTCGCCGGCGACCTGTATGAGCCCATCCCCCCCGATCGGAAATTCCAGTTCATTGCCAGCAATCCTCCATACGTCACCACCGCCGAACTCGACCAACTGGCTCCGGACATCCGTGACCACGAACCCCGCACGGCCCTCGATGGTGGAGCCGACGGGCTCGATGTGATCCGTCGCCTGGTCGCCGGGGCACCGGATCACCTGGCTCCCGGTGGAAGCCTGCTGTGCGAAATCTCACCCGAGCAGGCCGATGGAGTGCGCCGGCTTGTCGTCGAACAAACGGCTTTCGGGTCCCCCCGGACGGTCACGGACCTGTCAGGACAGGCCCGTGTCGTCGTGGCATCAATCGACTGACTCCGTTTCATCGGCCAAGCTGCCCCCGCAAAATGAAAGCGTCCAGGGATGGACAAGTTCCTCATCGAGGGTGGCCAACCGTTGACCGGGCCGGCCGAAGTCAGCGGCTCCAAGAATGCCGCCTTGCCGATCATGGCCGCGGTACTCGCCTCCGACGGCCCACTGGAACTCACGGCCGTCCCCGACCTGGACGATGTCCATTCGCTGCTGGGCCTGCTCGGTACGCTCGGTGTCCACGCCGAATTCCCGGCAGAGAACCAGCTGAAACTGGTCGTGGAGACCACCCGACCTCACGTCGCCGACTATGACCTGGTCCGCCGCATGCGAGCCAGTATCTGTGTCCTGGGTCCCCTGCTCGCCCGCCGCGGCCGCGCCTGCGTCTCCCTGCCCGGCGGATGCAACATCGGTCATCGACCAATCGACCTGCACCTGAAGGGCCTCGCAGCGCTGGGAGCCGATATCCGCGTTCAGCAGGGGTACGTGGTCGCCGAAGCCGAACGCCTGCGAGGAAACTCGGTGTTCCTGGGAGGACCGTTCGGCAGCACGGTCACCGGCACCTGCAACATCATGACCGCCGCCGCGCTGGCCGAGGGACGGACGGTGATCGAGGCAGCGGCCTGTGAACCGGAGGTGGTGGATCTCGGAGACTGCCTCAACCAGATGGGAGCGAGGATCCAGGGTCTGGGGACTCCCCGTATCGAGATCGAGGGCGTCGAACGGCTCGGAGCAGCTCGGCATCGCGTGATCCCCGATCGGATCGAGGCAGCCACTCTGCTGATCGCCGCCGCGATCACCGGTGGACAGATCGACATTTCTCCCGTCCGCCCTGACCACCTCGTCGCCGTCTGCGAGATCCTCGAACAGACCGGAATGCGGATCGAACAACTGGCCACCGAAACCGTCTCAGCCCCCGGGCAGGTCACATGGAGAGCCACGGCGCCGGATGTGATCGCCCCCACGAGCTTCACTGCCCTGCCCTACCCGGGTGTCCCGACCGACATCCAGGCTCAACTGATGGCCTTGCTGTGCCTGGCCGACGGCATCAGCGTGGTCACAGACAAGGTGTTTCCGGACCGGTTCCTGCACGCCGCAGAATTGGCCCGACTGGGTGCAAGGATCACTCGGGACGGCCCCACCGCGATGATCCACGGGGTCGAACGACTCAGCGGTGCCAACGTGATGGCCGGTGACCTGAGGGCCAGTGCGGCACTGGTACTGGCGGCCCTGGCCGCCAGCGGCACGTCGACCGTTCGGCGGATCTACCACCTCGACCGAGGCTACCAGAGGCTCGATGGCAAGCTGAACCGGCTCGGTGCCGACGTGATCCGAACCGGTGACAGCCGCGGCCCGTCACCACCTCACTGGGACACCGGTACGACCGCCCGTCCCGATCACTCCGGGCACCGGGTGGCCGGTGGTCAGGGCAAGAACCCTCGCTCGCGAAGCTCCTGAACATTGTCCGGAGCGCTCTGCCAGATTCTCTCGGCCGCGTACCGCAAAAGGGCCACCCCGCCCAGTCCGTACGGTGCGGTCAGGATCGCCGTGCGATCCTCCTCCTGCTCATCGAGTCGCCGATTGAGCTTCTCGACGGCCTCTTCCACACGATCACTGATGATCTCGGCAGGACCGCTGGTGTTGTCGACCCGCAGGTTGGAGAATCCCGCCGTGCGAGCCATCAGGAACTCGACGATGCTGTCATCTTCCTGTTCCCCGAAGAAGCCACGGAACTCGGGACGGGCGTTCTCGGGCGTGATGATCGTCGGCCGCGTGATACGAACCTCGCCCTGTGTCACCGTCACCGTGTCCTCGTCGGCCGGCTTGTCACACACCAGGAAGTAGGGCAATTCGGATTCCCCGAAGGTGAACAACGAATAATGGACCGGCCGCGCGATCTGCACGGCCTCCCAGATATCGCGGTATCGCGATTCGTCGTCGAACTCTTCAAGCCACATGTCGCGGTCTTTCCTCTTCTCACGGCCCGGAGACTCCCCGCGGCCGACCGGTGCGAGTATAAACTGCGACGCATGAGACGACCACGGGCCAGCCTGACCCCTTGACAGTTTCCCGAGGCGTTGAAGAGAATCGGTCACGTCGATCGTCGGCCGGAAGGCCGCGGTGGTCACGACACTCCTGACCGCAAGCGACGCCATCGAAGTACAACAGAGAGACATTACGATGAGCGGACCAATTGTTCGCACCGGTGCCACTCCCGAGTTCTGGGAGAACTGGGACAAAATTTTCGGCGACAAGGGCAAGAAGAGCACCGGCAAGAAGAAGGCCGGAGCCAAGGCCTCGAAAAAATCGGCGAAGAAAAAGTCGAGCAAGAAGAAGTAGTCGACACGTCGACTCGCACCCGAGGTGGTACTGGCCGGCTCGTGTCCCTGTTGGCCGTCGCCGCCTGCCTGGCTCACTCGGCCCTGCGCGCCCCGGCGCCCGCGGTCAACGAACCCCACTACCTGGCCAAGGCCCTGCACTGGGTCGACCCGGGCTGGTGCGCCGGCGACTTTTTCCTCGAATCCTCCAACCCCCACCTCGTCTTCTACACGTTGGTGGGACCAGGGACCTCGGTGCTGCCGTTTGCGACGGTGGCCTGGCTGGGTCGCCTGCTGGCCCTGGCACTGCTGGCCACCGGTTGGGTGGCCCTGGTCCGACGGCTGGTGTCCGATGAGTGGGCCGGCTGGACAGCAACCACGGTCTTCCTGCTGACTGCAGCGATCGGAAACCTTTCCGGAGAATGGGTCGTTGGCGGCTTCGAATCGAAGGTGGTGGCCTATGGTCTACTGGCATGGGCAACCGCCTGTGGACTCGATCACCACCATCGCCGGGCGAGCATCCTCTGCGGGCTGGCCATCAGTATCCACCCGATCGTCGGCGGCTGGGGGCTCGTCCTGGCCGTACTGGCTCGCCCCTGGCCGATCGATCGACACCGGCTGCAACAGGCGGCACTGGTCATGACTTGTGCCCTGCCGGGCATCATTCCCGCATTGGGATTGCTCGGGAACGGTTCAGCGCGGGCCGACACTGTGCACGTCTTTGCCCGGCTGGGCCACCACCTGGTGCCCGCTCGGTTCTCGCCCACCTGGACCACCCTTTACGTGGCTCTTGCCACGGCCTGGCTGGTTGCCAGGTTCCGGGCAAAGAGATCTCCAGCAGAAACCTGGTGGATGAGACTGGTCCTGGGTTCCGTGATGGTCGCCGCAGCTGGCTGGGCACTGGCCCTCGACACACCACCCGACCCGGCTGATGCTTCCGGAATGGGGATACGCCTGCGACTGATGTCGATGAAGTTCTACCCCTACCGGCTCTTCGATGTCCTGCTGCCGGCGGCGTTGGCGATTTCTGCCGCTGGCCTGCTGACTCGGTGGTCGTCGCAGCGTCTGCGAATCGCTATCCCGACAATGCTGCTCGCAGTGGCCCTGGCACTGCCGGCTCCGGATCGCAACCCCAGCCGACTGCCTGCCGAACTCCGGGACGATTGGACCCACACCTGCAGTTGGATCGACAATCACTTGCCACCGGAGGCGATCGTGCTGACACCCCGCGGAAGCTGGGCCTTCAAGTGGTACGCCAAACGGGCCGAATACGTGGTCTTCAAGGACTGCCCGCAGGATGCAGCCGGAGTCCTGGAATGGGACCGCCGCCGCCAGGCACGAGGCCGCTGGCTGATGGACATCCAGCTGGGCCGCCCACCGCTTGAGACCACCGCACGAGCTTTTGGCCCCCAGGCGATCACCCACATCCTCTGGCGCCGTGCCGACGGCCTCCGGTCACTCGAGGGATTCGAGACACTCTTCTCAACGCCCCACCACGTCGTCTACGCCGTCCCGACTGCTGACTCGAAGTGAGTTTTCGGAACGTGGAAGCTCACGGCCGCCTGAGGTCATAACAGATCAGCCGCGGGCCGGTGCGGGTCACCGGGTCTCGCATGTTCTGGCTGATGTAGAGCAACCCACGACTGATCACTGGCGGGCACCACGACTCGCGGGCCAGGAACAGCGATGATCGCTGCGTGATCTTGTACCCCTTGGGAGAGAGATCCATCCACATCAGCTGACCAAGTTCCCCCAGGACCAGCGCCTGACCGTCGGCCTGCAGAAAGGAGCCTCGTAACGGACTCAGTGTCAACGTCTGCTCGACGCCCTGCACCGTAACCGTCTGCTCCCATTCGGGCTCTTCGCGCCAGACCACCCGGCCGGCCTTCAGGTCGACACAGACCAGGGACGCGTCCGGTTCGTTTCGGCCGTCAAAGCCGTACAGATATCCATCCTTGACCAGAGGTGTGCTCCAGTGCAGCCCCAGTTGGTTCGGCTCGGTATTGTGTTCAGCGTCAGGCATCTTCCAGAGGACCTTGTGCGATGACAGGTCCTTGCCAACCTCCAACAGCGCACTGCCGGTCTGGTAGCTGGCCGAAACAAAGATGCGATTGCCACCGATGACCAGTGGACACGACGCGTTGACGCTCTCGTACTTCTTGCTCCGCCACGGAAATTCCAGCTCCAGTTTCCCGTTGCTCGGATCAATCAACATCAGCCCACCGGTCGACGGCCTGCTCTCGCCACCGGCAAAGACCAGCACACGGGTCTTTCCGTGAATCTTCACCAGCCGGGGCGAGGCGTAACTGGGCCCCCATTTTTTCCCCGAGACCCACAACAGCTTGCCCGACAGCGTGTGAAAGGCAGCGACCGAGGGCCCACCCACCTTGCCGATATTGATCACCAGGCGGTCACCGACCAGAAGTGGCGTGCCGACGGCTCCGAAAAAGTCCTGGGGAACCTGAAATTCTCTCGAGAGGCTTCGCTGCCAGATCTTTCGCCCCGTCGCCAGTTCCAGGCAGATCAGGAATCCCTCGGCCGTGTAGATGTGAACCCGGTTGCCCTCGATGACCGGAGTCGATCTCGGCCCGCTGCTGTAGCCCAGCCGATCCCGGTATGCGGTGGCGAACTTGTGCTCCCAGAACTTCTGGCCTGTCTCGGCGTGCAGGCACTCGACCACGACGTCGTTCTGGACACGGTGAGGATAGACCAGGTACGG
>PBOJ01000147.1 GCA_002724315.1 Planctomycetaceae bacterium
CCATCCCGGCCATCCCGGCCATCCCGGCCAGTGCCATTCGTCGGGTCATTCCACTCATCGATCCGCGGCTCCCTTCTCACCCGTTCGCAATCCGCACGCGATTCTACGGACTCCGCTTCCCGCTCGGCAACAGGATTCTCCTCGCCGCGGCGCCGCTTGTCGCCCTCCCGATCGACTGGTACGGTTGACCGCAGCGGCCGCATGACCCGGACACGGCCCGATTCTGCCTCCTTCGACTCGCCCCGATTCCATGCCACAATCTCATTCGACCACCATCCTGGCGGTTCGCCGCGACAACACCGTGGCGATTGGCGGTGACGGCCAGGTCACCTACGGCGACACGGTGCTGAAGGCCGACACGACCAAGATCCGCAAGCTGCTCGACGGGCAGGTCCTGGTCGGATTCGCCGGCAGCACCGCCGACGCATTCGCGTTGCTCGAGCGGTTCGAGGCCAGGTTGAAAGACTTCCCGGGCAACATTCCTCGCGCGGCCACCGAATTGGCTCGCGACTGGCGGACCGACCGCGTGCTGCGACGTCTGGAGGCGATGATGATCGTTGTCGGGCCCACCGACAGCCTGCTGGTCACCGGCAACGGCGACGTCGTCCAACCTTCCGACGGAATCCTCGGCATCGGCTCCGGCGGCCAGTACGCCGTCGCCGCCGCCCGTGCCCTGGTATCTCACACCGAGATGCCATCGGGCGACATCGTTCGAGCCGCCCTGGGTGTGGCCGCGGGCATCGACGTGTACACCAACGACGCGGTCGTCGTAGAGGAGTTGGCATGTCCGAACTGACCCCGAGACAGATCGTCGCCGAACTCGACCGGCACATCATCGGCCAGGACGCCGCCAAGCGATCCGTCGCCATCGCGCTGAGAAATCGCTGGCGATGGAAGCAGTTGCCCGACGACCTCCGGCGGGATGTCACCCCCAAGAACATCCTGATGATCGGACCCACGGGGGTGGGCAAGACCGAGATCACTCGCCGACTGGCCCAGTTGACCGGCGCCCCGTTCGTGAAAGTCGAGGCATCGAAGTACACCGAGGTGGGGTACTACGGACGGGATGTCGAGAGCATGATCCGCGACCTGGTCGACGCGGCGATCCACATGGTTCGAGAACAGAAACAGGCCGAGGTCCAGGAAGAGGCCGCAGCCAAGGCGGAAGAACGGTTGCTGGACATGCTGGTGCCGCCGACCGACTGGACGCCAGCGGAGGATCCCGAAGAGGAGACGCGGGCCATCGAACGGCATGAACGGACTCGTGAGAAATTCCGCAAGATGCTTGCCAACGGGGAACTCGAAGACAGCGTCGTCGATGTCCACGTCGAACAACGACAATCACCCGTCCAGGTCTTCTCGACCATGGGCCTGGAACAGGTCGACCTCGACGTTCAGAACATGCTCGAGCGTTTCATGCCACGCCAGGGCAGCGATCGCGAACTGCCGGTTTCGGAAGCCAGGAAGGTGTTGATCGAACAGGAAGTCGAGGGACTGCTCGATGACGATGCGGTCTCTGAAGAAGCCGTCCGGCTGGCCACCGACAATGGGATCGTTTTTCTCGACGAGGTGGACAAGATCTGCGGACCCGAAGAATCGGGCAAGGGCGGAGCCGATGTCAGCCGACAAGGCGTGCAACGGGACCTGTTGCCGATCATCGAAGGCACCACGGTGCAGACCCGCAACGGGTCCATCAACACCGAGCACATCCTGTTCATCGCCGCCGGAGCATTTCATCGTTCGCGGCCCAGTGACCTGATGCCCGAACTGCAGGGCCGGTTCCCGATCCGCGTCGAACTCGACGACCTGACTCACGATGACTTCGTCCGGATACTCACCGAACCCTCCAGCAGCCTGACCCGCCAATACGAAGCGCTGCTGGCCGCCGACGGAGTGAAGCTGAAATTCACCAAGGGCGGGGTCGCGGAGATTGCCAACATCGCCTACCAGGTCAACCAGTCGACCCAGAACATCGGTGCCCGACGGCTGCACACGATTCTCGAGAGACTGCTTGAAGCCGCCAGCTTCGAAGCACCCGAGGACGGGCAGGGGACACTGAAGATCGACGAAACCTACGTGCAGGCGGCTCTCGAAGAGGTTTCCCGCGACGAGGACCTCAGCCGATTCATCCTCTAGAGGATTCTCGGCCGCTACTGGTCCATCTGTCGCTGCTGCTGCCGCCACCGCTTCCGCAATCGACGCCGCTCCCGCTTGCTCAGACCTTTCAAGGCTTCCGGGTCCGGGAACGCGTTGCTCGATGAGGATTCGGACTCGTCAATCCGATAGTGCGACTCGTCGTCCTGGAATCGGCTTCCGGTCGGTTCATCGTATTCCGAGTAAGCGTAGTCGTGTTCTTCGACCTCCTGCTCCTCGATTTCACCGTACCGGTCGTCCTCTTGCTGCTGCTCTTCGGCATACTCCTCCGCGTACTCTTCCGCGTACTCTTCCTCTTCAACCAACTCCTCGTCAGTGGTTTCCTCGTCAGTGGTTTCCTCGTCAGCGGTTTCCTCGTCAGCGGTTTCCTCGTCAGCGGTTTCCTCGTCAGCGGTTTCCTCGGCAGTGGTTTCCTCGTCGACCAGTTGGTCCTCTTCCTCGGAGAACATCTTCTTCGAACGCCACTTTCGGCGGGGAGCTGGTTCGGGCGAGACGTGGACAACATGCCTGAGAAACACTCCCATCGAAACGACCATCAGGGCCGGGGCCGAGACCATCGCAGCGAGCTTCAGGAACGCGAGCATGTGCGGGAAACGTTCGATCATCGCCTCATGGATCAACGTCGGTTCCAGGACCAGCACCAACCCCGCGACGGCTGTCGCCGTCGAGAACCACAACAGCAGGCGAGCCGAACGGCTGGTCTTCATTTCGCCGTCCATGACCAAAATGACACTGGCCCCCAGCGCGGCCAACGGAAGCAGCCAGGCAAGAACCTCGCGCTGCCAGACACCCTCGAATTCGAACTGTGCCACCAGCAACTGGGAGATCGCTTGATGGGCACCGGTACCGACGATCCCGGCAATCACCAACCAGCTGATCGCCACACGGGTCCAGGACCGGTAACGCCCGTCGAAGTCGGTCAGGCAGTGACTCCGAACCCAACCGATCACCAGTGCCAACTGTGCCGCAATGACCAGCAGCACGCTGGTTGTCCACGTCGCCGCGTACGACGAATCGACACCAAAGACACTCTTGTGAGCAACACGGAACATCTCGGGGACACTGTCCTGGAACCACGCCGCCGCAATCACCGCGTCGCATGCTCCCAACAACAGCAGGGACCAGGCCAATACGGCCCACACCGATCGAGGCACGACCGACCGGAGACTCAGGTTTGCCGGCCTGGAGGGTTTGACCTGGGACGTGTCGTCGCCCGCAGCAGACGTTGCCGACCCGGAAGTGCCTGGCGGTTTCTGGTCAACAGCCAAACGCCTTCGTCGTCGCTCATCCAGCCAACGTGCACCGGCGAATCGCATGGCCATCGCACCCACTCCTGTTTCCAGAACGCGTGATCGATCAGTTCTCGCCGCCCTTGTCGGATCCGAACGGCCCACAACGGGCTCATTCGCTCTCTATCGGCTTTCTTCACCCATTTTCGTTGGCCCAACCGCTGCCCCAACCGGCATTTCCGGGCTATGATTTGTGAGGACAACCGTCTGTGAGGACGGTGCAAATCGGGAGCACGTTGGTCCGGGGTGACTTCACATGGCATCGCATTCCTCCTTTCCACGGGGAGATTCGGGGCGTTCGCGACGTCGCCTGCTACTGATCCAGGCGGCTGCGGACGAGGAGAAACGCGCGAGGAAACTGGCGAGGGCGGCACAACGCGCCGCCGACTATGAACAGAAAGAGCAGACAATCGGGGATCTGACTGAGGTTCAAACCGGGGAAGCGGTTGGTCGAGCCGTGCCCGAGTTGATCGAGGATGGATCGTTGGTCGACGGCAACCCGGACAGGCCCGAAGACGACACCCCGCGGTTGCGGACCTTTGATCCTGGAGGGGACCAACATCCCGCCCGGAAGAACGTCCTGGAGACGATCCACGAGTTGATGGCGGGGCCACGACCGGCAACTTGGGTGTTCTGCGGCGATGGGCCAGTTGAAACCGCCTTCCCCGACCAGTTCGCTGCCGAACTCCGCACCACGTTTCGCCGACCGCTTGACGTGGTCGTGAACACGCTGGTGCCGGATTCCCCACTCGAGATGCTCCTCGAACACCTCGAGTGGCAACTGGCTCGATTTCACCCCGACGTGGTCAACCTGGTCATTGGCTCGACCACATCATCGACCGGTCCGGAATTTGCCACGACACTGGTCACCCTGGTCGATCAGTTGCAGGCGCTGAGGACAGCGGTCGTGCTGCACGCTCTTGCTCCCGACGATTCCGAGCAATCGCGGAAACAGGTCGATCAGATCCGGATCCTGGCAAGCGAGCAAAACATCCCCCTGGTCGACCACAGCGGTGTGCATGACGACCGGGATCGTATCGACCGGTTCTGCCAGACACTGGAGCTGCAACCCCCCGTCCATTCGGACTGACGATTCTCGCTAGTCTCCCCCGGGAGCCTCGGTGGCGACCGACAGCATCCAGTCTTGCAGCGCCCGCACACGTGGCATCGGGCTTTCGACCATGGCCTCCAGCGCCTGCACCACGGCCAGGCACCCGGGAACCGTCGTCACGCAGGGCACGCCATGGGCCACTGCGGCAGCACGGATCTTCCCCTCGTCGGTCCGGGCCCCTTTGCCACTGGGCGTGTTGAAAATGAACTGGATGTCGCCATTGGCAAGATAGTCGAGCAGGTTGGGACGACCCTGTGCCAGTTTCTTGATCGCCTCGACTTCCACCTCTGCCTCGCGAAGAACCTCGGCCGTCCCAGAGGTGGCAACCAGCTGAAATCCCATGTCGGTGAGTCGACGCGCCGGCTCAATCATCGCCGCCTTGTGCGGGCTGGCCATGCTGATGAACACCCGTCCCTCACGCGGCAGGTCGTTCCCCGCCGCCACCTGGCTCTTGGCAAACGCCACGGCAAACGACTCGTCGATCCCCATCACTTCGCCGGTCGACCGCATCTCGGGTCCCAAGATGATGTCGACACCGGCAAACCGGTTGAACGGAAAAACGCTCTCCTTGACCGACGTATGTTCGGGAACGACCTCGGTCGTCACACCCAGTTCCGCAAGTGTCCTTCCGGCCATCACTTTCGCAGCCACCCGGGCCAGAGAAATGCCGGTCGACTTGGAGACGAACGGCACCGTTCGACTGGCCCGTGGATTCACCTCCAGCACGTACAACTTGTTGTCCTTCACGGCAAACTGGATGTTCATCAACCCGCGAACCTGCAGTGCGTCGGAAAGCCGCCGCGCCGCCTGCTTGATCTCCTCGACCATCTCCTCCGACAACGAGTAAGGGGGCAAGGCGCAGGCCGAATCGCCCGAGTGAACCCCGGCTTCCTCGATGTGCTCCATCACGCCGCCGACCAGGGTCATCTGTCCGTCCCCGATCGCGTCAACGTCGACCTCGATTGCATCCTCGAGGAACTTGTCGATCAGCACCGGATGGTCCGGCGACGCTTCGACCGCCTCGGTCATGTACCGGACCAGGGACATTTCGTCGTAACAGATCTCCATCGCCCGCCCACCCAGCACATAGCTGGGGCGAACCAGGATGGGGTAACCAACCTGGTCGGCCACCGTCCGGGCCTGTTCGACGTTGGTCGCGATTCCGTTGGCCGGCTGGCGGAGATCTGCCTGGCGAAGAATCGACTGGAACCGTTCACGATCCTCGGCCGCGTCGATCATGTCGGGACTGGTGCCGATGATCGTCACTCCCGAAGCCTCGAGTCCCCGGGCGAGGTTCAACGGCGTCTGACCACCGAACTGCACGATCACCCCGTCGGGATTCAGCCGATCACAGATGTTGAGCACGTCCTCGGTCGTCAGCGGCTCGAAGAACAACAGGTCCGAGGTGTCATAGTCGGTCGAAACCGTCTCGGGATTCGAGTTGACCATGATGCTCTCGATCCCCAACTCGCGGAGAGCGAACGAGGCCTGGCAACAACAGTAATCGAACTCGATTCCCTGGCCGATCCGGTTGGGCCCACCACCGAGAATCATGATCCGCGGATGACCGTCCTCATTCGCGGGTGTCTCGTCCTCGTCCTCGTACGTCGAGTAGTAGTACGGCGTGTACGCCTCGAACTCGGCCGCACACGTGTCAACCTGCTTGAATGTCGCCGTGATGCCCAGCCCCAGGCGATGACTTCGCACCTCGCTCTCACTCGTGTCCCACCACCCAGCAAGCTGCTGATCGGAGAACCCGTTCCTTTTGCCCTCGCGAAGCACGTCTGCCGGCACATCCTCCAGGCGATCGTACCCCTGCAACCGCCGTTCGAATTCGACCAGTTGCCGCAGCTGGTGCAGGAACCACGGGTCGATCCCGGTCAGTTCCTGGATCTCCTCCACAGTCATCCCGTCCAGGAAAGCGAACCTCACGAAAAAGATCCGCTCGTCGTTGGCGACCGAGAGTTTCTGCTGGATCTGATCGGTGGTCGGCTGTCGATCGGTGCCCCAGAGATCCTTCTTGCCGCCACCAAGGCCGAAATGCCCGATTTCCAGGCCCCGCAACGCCTTCTGCAAAGATTCGCGAAAGGTTCGCCCGATCGCCATCGTCTCGCCGACCGATTTCATCTGGACGGTCAACTCGGGATCGGCATCGGGAAACTTCTCGAACGTCCATCTGGGGATCTTGGTCACCACGTAGTCGATGGTCGGCTCGAAACAGGCAGGTGTTTCACGGGTGATGTCATTGGAGATCTCGTCGAGCCGATAACCGACGGCGAGTTTTGCGGCGATCTTGGCGATCGGGAAACCGGTCGCCTTGCTCGCCAGGGCACTCGAACGACTGACCCTCGGGTTCATCTCGATGATCACCATCCGAGACGTTTCCGGGTCAATCGCAAACTGAACATTCGATCCACCGGTCTCGACCCCGATTTCCCGCATGCAGGCGATCGTGGCATCCCGCATCCGCTGATATTCCTTGTCGGTCAACGTCTGGGCCGGCGCAACGGTGATCGAGTCTCCGGTGTGAACACCCATCGGGTCGAGGTTCTCGATCGCGCAGATGATCACGACGTTGTCGGCAACGTCCCGCATCACCTCCATCTCGTACTCTTTCCACCCGATCACCGACTCTTCGAGCAGCACCTCGTGGACCGGCGAGAGTTCCAGACCGCGACGGACCTTCGCCTCGAACTCGTCCTTGTTGTAGGCAATCCCTCCGCCGGAGCCGCCCAGCGTGTAGCTGGGTCGAATGACCATCGGCAGGCCAATCTCTCGGACCGCCTGCCGAGCCTCCTCGAGATTGTGGACGATGAAACTGGCGGGGACATCCAGCCCGATCGATTCCATCGCCTTCTTGAAACTCGCCCGCTCCTCGGCCTTCGCGATCACATGCTCCTTGGCACCGATCAACTCGACACCGAGCTGGTCGAGCACGCCACGTCGAGCCAAGTCCATGGCGACGTTCAATCCCGTCTGCCCGCCCAGGGTCGGCAACACCGCGTCGGGACGCTCGGTCTCGATGATCTTCTGGACGTACTGCCAGGTGATCGGTTCGATATAAGTCCGATCCGCCATCTCGGGATCGGTCATGATCGTGGCGGGGTTCGAGTTGACCAGTGTCACCTCGTATCCCTCTTCGCGCAATGCCTTGCAGGCCTGCGCGCCCGAGTAGTCGAACTCACAGGCCTGACCGATCACGATCGGGCCCGATCCGATGATCAGGATCTTCTGGATGTCGTCTCGACGAGGCACGGCCACACCTTGTCACGGGAGGCCCCCGACGGCGGCATCCCACCGGTTGGGGACAAATTTTCCCAACCGTAACAATCTGAATGACAGATGCAAGAGTCTCCACGTCACCGATGCCCTCATTCCGGTCACCAGATTCCCGTACACACAACAGCCGGTTGGCTCGACCTCGCTGGTTCCTCACGACACAATGACTTCGCCAACGCTTGTTAGTCACCTCACGAGGACATCACCGTGAAGACGCTCGTTTCCACTCTGCTCGCCCTGGTCGTCGCTGCTGTCGGCACCGCAGCCGCCGCACCCACCGTACAACTGAAGTCGGCAACCGACTCGGTCAAGGTGACCATCGATGGCAAGCCTTTTGCCACGTACAACACCAGCAGCAAGTTGCCCAAGCCGTTCTTCCTGCCAGTCCGCGGCCCCGAGGGAACTGTCGTCACGCGGTCACTCGAACACCAGGAAGACCATCCGCACCACAAGGGGGTCTGGGTCGCTGTCGACGAAATCAATGACGTGAAGTTCTGGGCCGAAAAGGGCAAGATCGTCAACCGAAAAGTCACCCTGGAAACTCCCAGAGGCAACCCGGCGGTGATGGTTGTCACCAACGACTGGCTCGGGAATGACAACAAGCCGATTGTCGTCGGGACGACCCGGATCAGCATCTTCGCCAACCGCCTGTTCTCCTACGACATCACTTTCACCGCTCATCGCAAAACGGTCACCTTCGGCGACACCAAGGAGGGACTGTTCGGAATCCGAATGCGGAACGAACTTCGCGAGAAAGACGGTGGCAAGGTGGTCAATGCGGGCGGCGCAGCCGGTACCGCCAAATGCTGGGGACGAGTCAGCAACTGGATCGATTACTACGGCACCGTCGAAGGCAAGACCGTCGGAATGACACTCTTCGATCACCCGCTGAACTTTCGACGCTCCAGATATCATGTCCGCAACTATGGACTGTTCACGATCAGCCCCTTCGGTGAACGGGCCTACACCGGCGGCAAGCGGCCGGCCAGCCCCACCATTCTCGCTCGTGGTGGCAAGTTGAGGCTCCGCTACGGGCTCTACATCCACGCCGGTGATACCATCAAGGGACAGGTCGCCAAGACCTACGTCAGCTACCTCAAGATCTCAGGCGACAGTTTTGCGCAGGCAGCGGCGGCCAAAGCAGCGGCAGCCAAAGCAGCGGCAGCCAAAGCAGCAGCAGCCAAAGCAGCAGCAGCCAAAGCAGCAGCAGCCAAAGC
>PBOJ01000148.1 GCA_002724315.1 Planctomycetaceae bacterium
ACCGGCGTCGATGGACTCGATTTCCTGGATCGCCTTTTCGCCCTCGAGATTGAACAGCACATCTCCGGGTTCGATCGTGTCGCCGTCGGCTCGCAGCCACTCGACGAAGACGCCCTCTTCCATGCTCCAGCCGAGCCGGGGGATCTGGATGGGATGTGCCATACTCGGGTTACTCCGCCATCAGGTCGCGCACGGCCGTGGCAACCATTTCGGGATGAGGCACCACGGCGGATTCCAGCGAGGGGCTGTAGGGGGTGGGAGTGAAGGCCCCGTGGATCCGCTTGATCGGGGCATCAAGATCGTCGAAGCCACTGTCGGCCTGCACGGCAGCGATCTGGGCTCCGATACTCGCCGGTGCGAATGTCTCGTCAACGACAAGCAGTCGGCCGGTCTTGGCCACACTCGCGGCGATTGTCTCGGTGTCCAGCGGGAGCACCGTCCGCGGATCGATCAGTTCGACCGAAATCCCCTCGGAGGCCAGTTCGTCGATGACCTCCAACGTGTGGTGCACCATTCTGGCGATGGCCACCACGGTCACGTCCGTTCCTTCGCGAACCACCCTGGCCTTGCCGAACTCGATCTCGTAGTCCTCTTCGGGGACCGCGGTCTTGGCCGTCAAGATCTCACGGTGTTCCAGGAACATGACCGGGTCGTTGGTGGTCAGGGCACGACGGAACAGCCCCTTGGCGTCGTAGGCATTGGAAGGGACAACGACGCGGAACCCGGGGAAGTGGGCGTAGAGCGGGTAGTAGTTGCCGGAATGGTGCGTGGCGGCCGAGTGACCGATGCCGATGCAGCCCCGAAGCAGGATCGGCATCTTCAGCCGCCCGCTGCTCATGTACTGCATCTTGGCAATCTGGTTCACCAGTTCGCCGACGGCGTCCAGGATGAAGTCGCCGAACATGAAGTCGATCACCGGTCGGCTGCCGGTCATGGCGGCGCCGCATCCCAGTCCCACGAAACCGCGTTCACAGATCGGTGTGTCGACCAGCCGGGTGGCTCCGTGGATGTCGAACAGCCCGGCGGTGGTGTTGAAGTTTCCGCCGCGGGCCCCGATGCCTTCGCCCATCACGAAGATTCCCGGGTTGCGTTCCATCTCGACGGCCAACGCCTCGTGAGTCGCCTCAACGAAGGTCAGCTCTCGGTCACCGGCATCTGGCTCTGGACCGGCGGAAGGGGCATCCTCGGGGTTGGCGTAGACGTGCTTGGTGGCCGAGTCGGGGTCCGGCCACGGGCTGTCCTCGGCGAATTCCCGTGATTCGGCGATCAACTGTTTGACCTCGTCGTCGATCGTGGTGAACTCGGCCTCTTCCACCAGGTCATCGGCGATGGCACGGTCTCTCAACTGGCTGATCGGGCACCGCTGTTTCCACTCCTCGACATCTTCCTTGGTGCGGTAGGTGAAATCTCCCATGCCCTCGGCGTGAGCCCTCGTGCGGTAGGTTTTGCACTCGATCAAGGTGGGGCCACCGCCGGAGCGTGCTCGGGCGATGGCTTCGCCGGCCTCTTTGTGGATCGTGATCACGTCGTTTCCGTCGAGTTCCGACCACGGCATGCCGTAACTCTCGGCGCGGCGACCGACGTCGGGAATGGCACTCGACTCGTTGAACGGGACCTCGGTGGCGAACTGGTTGTTCTCGCAGACGAAAATTACCGGGAGGTTCCAGATCTTGGCCATGTTCAGGCCCTCGTGGAACGCTCCGTTGTTGACGGCCCCGTCGCCGAAGAAGCAGACCGAGACGCGGTCTCTCCCGAAGAGCTTGGACGTGTAGCCGCCGCCGGTGGACTGCAGGATGCAACTGGCCACGATGCCGCTGGTGCCCATCAGTCCGATTTCGGGGCTGAACAGGTGCATGCTGCCGCCGCGGCCGCCCGAGCAGCCTGTGTCACGGCCGAAAAGCTCGGCGATCAGTTGTTTGGGCTCCAGCCCCTTGGCCAATGCGTGGCCGTGACCGCGGTGGGTGCTGAAGACGACATCTTCCCGGTCCAGGTGGGCACAGATGCCGCTGGCGATTGCCTCCTCGCCGACGTAGGTGTGGCAGGCACCGTGGACGAGCCCCCTCTGGTGACAGCGGGCCAGTTCCTCCTCGCACTGCCGGATGGTCTGCATCGTGCGATACAGGTCCAGCAGGGTGTCCTTCTCAGGCAGCGTGGTGACTTCGCTGGTCATCGGTCGTGTCCATGAAAATCGTCGGTCAGGTTGTTTCGAGTGTAGGGGGTTATCCCTCGCCGTTCAGCAGTCCCAGCAGCAATGGCAACTGCTTCTGGTAGAAGACCAGGCCGGCAAAGCCCAGGTAGAAAATGCCGCAGAAGCCGATGCCGAGCCTGGCCACCCATCCGGGCCGCAGGGCGGGGGGCAAGTAGACGAGGTTGTTGCGGAGCACGAAGAAAGCGGTGAAGCCCAGTCCGAGGTTGTTGAAGTTGGCCACGACCAGCACCATCAATTTCGGCTGTCCGTAGGTCTGGAACAGGAAGGCGCCAAAGAAGGTCCAGGCGACGTAGAGGACGAGGATCGAGTAGTAGATCTTGCGGACTTCGTCGGGTTGCATGCCCTCGCGGACCCTGCGGACCCCCGACCAGATGACATCCGTCCACCGCCGGCTGAAATGCTCGACGATCGACATCTGGCTCGGCAGCAGCACCAGCAACCCGATGATCAGCGTGCCGACCCACATCAGCTTCTGGGTGCCGGCCGAGAGTCCGGGGGCGTGTCGCATGCCGTCGGCGGTGATGATGGCCTGGCCGTAGTCCGGGCGGTCGGGGTCACCGAACATCGGCGAGAATTCTGCGAACTGGATCGAGAGCAGGGCGGGCAGCGCCATGCCCATCACGCAGCCGGGACCCCAGATCAGGACCTGGTCGGTGATGATGTATTTCCACCATCCCTTCCATCGCCGCATGTTCTCCGGAGTCAGCGCGAAGACCTTGCCGACATGCGAGAGCGTGACGTCACGGCCACCGATTGCACTGGGGATCGCGCCGACCTGGCTGCCCACGCCCCAGCCCTTGTCCCGGACGTAGTTCGAATACGTGGAGTTGCCCAGGCCGCCGCCACCGGCGTATCCGGCGAACGCGCCCAAGAGTGCGATCTGGCCAAGAAAGATCAACGGCCAGCCTCCATCGCCGTCGTCGTCGAAGAACAGGTTTCCGATCGACTCACCGTCCCAGTGGCCGTCCTTGTCGACGTCATCGAAACTCTCGATGTTGCCCTCGGAATCGAGCTTGTAGGGTTCGACGATATCGGCGTGGCCGTCCTTGTCGAAGTCGGTCTCACCGGGGTCAAGTTTCCCGTTGGCGTTGGTGTCCTCGGCGGCGACGATCGGAATGTTGCCGATCTTGAAGAACCCCCCAAAGACATCGCCCCACTTGTCGGCACTGACCATCGTCACACCGACCACGACACAGAAGCCCAGCACAACGACGATCTTGGTCGTCATCACCCATTGCATGGTGTTGTAGATTTTGCCGCCCACGAGGATCGGCAGGGTGACTCCACCCAGAAGCAGGTACCCGAGAGTATTGACCAGGACCCGGTCCTCCGGACCAGGCGGTCGGTCGAGATACAACGCGGCGATGACGGTGGCGGCGGTGGTGGAAAGTGCGGGGATGAAGGCGCCGATGCTGAGCAGGATCAGCACACTGATCCAGAAGGTCGGGCCGGGCCGGGCTCTCATGAACCCGGTGAACACCGGTTCTCCGCAGTACATCGCGTAACGGCCGCACTCGATGTTGTAGAAAACCTGTCCGATGATCGCGACGCCGGCGATCCACATCAGGCTGCCGCCGTATTTGGCCGTGATCTCGGCTCCCAGCAGCCATTCTCCTCCGGCCAACTGCACACCGCACATCACGATGCCGGGTCCGATGAATCCGGCCAGGTTCTTGAGTCCCAGCCGTTTCGGCTCGGGCAACTCGGCATCTCCCCAGTCCGGCAGGCAGGTGCTGGGGCGAAACCGTTCGTCGCCCGTGGGCTCGTCCGGCGGACTTGGCGCGGTCGCACCTCCGTCCGCGTCGGCCGGCTGGTTGTCACTCATCGTCTGCCTGCCTTCGACAGGTCGCCGGAACGGTCACTGCATCGGAATGACGCGGGAGGTGTCAGGCGACTATGATGGACCGAGGCTAGCCCACCTCGTGGGCCGCCACAAGCGGCCGGGATGTTCCTGAACCCGAGGCCCTTTCGAAATGCTGGAAATGAAGATCTCGACCCTGGTGACCACGGTCCTGGTGTTGCTGAGTTGCTCGGCGACCGATTCTGTTGCGGCGGCACCGCCGGATTTCAATTCTCTGAGGCGTGAGTATTCCTCGTCGGTGTTGAAGCTGGTTGGCAGGCGGTGTGCGACGTGTCATTCGACCAAGGACAAGAAGGGCGAACTCGACCTGCAGCGGTTTGATTCCCTGGCGTCGGTCCGACGTGATCCGAAGGTCTGGATCAAGGTGATTGAACAGCTCGACAACGGCGAGATGCCTCCCAAGGATGCGCCGCAGTTGACCAAGGTGGAGAAGAAACTGCTGCGGGGGTGGGCACGCCGTTACCTCGACGCCGAGGCGTTGGCCCGAGCCGGTGATCCGGGGCGGGTGGTTTTGCGGCGGCTGAGCAACGTCGAGTACACGCGGACAGTGAGGGAATTGACCGGGCTGCCCACGCTCGACCCGGCTCGAGAATTTCCGGTCGACGGTGCTGCCGGCGAGGGTTTCACCAACACCGGTGAGTCCCTGGTGATGTCACCGGCATTGTTGAACAAGTACCTGGACGCCGCCAAGGGCATCGCTGCTCACGCCGTGTTGCTCCCGGATGGGTTTCGGTTCGACCGCGGCACCACTCGTCGTGACTGGAGTGATTCGCTGATGGCCCGGATCAAGGCTCGCTACGCCCGTCACGTCGGGCCGGATGGACGGGTCGACGTGGCGCAGTACTTCGAGGCGACGCTGGCAAACCGCAAGGTGTTCACGGCCGATCCGAAGGCTGTCCGCAGGGTTGCCGAGGCAAAGAAACTGAGTGCTCCGTACCTGGAGAAGATCTGGAAGGCAATGAACGCCCCGGGGGATTCGCCGATGCTGAAGGGGTTGGCCGCCGAGTGGCGAGCGGCGAAGCCCGGCGACGGGAAGCGGCTGGCCGCGGCGATCAAGCGATGGGAGTCTCAGCTGTGGATGTTCGGGACGGTTGGCCACTTCAAACCGTGGCAGAGTCGCAAGCGGTCGCACGTCGAGCACCAGGCGTTGCGTTTGAAACTGGTCGATGCCGACAAGGACGGGAAGATCGTGGTCTCGTTGGCGGCTGGAACTGCCGGCGACGGAACCGACGGCGACCTGGTCCATTGGCAGCAGCCCCGGCTCGTTGCTACCAGCAAGCCGGCGATCTTCCTCAGGGATGTTCGCGGCGTGGCCGCCGGGCTCGATCGCCTGCACCGCCAGGAACTGCCGGCGGTCGGACGTTACCTGGCTGCCGTGGACGAGGTGGACCGGGCCGAGGCCAGGGTCGACGTCAAGGCGGTGGCCGCCCGACACAAGCTCGATCGTCACCTGCTGTCGGCCTGGTTGCAGATGGTCGGCGTCGGCGATGGTCAACGGGTTCAGATCGCCAAGTACCTGCCCGGTGGGTTCGTCAATCGCGCGGGACACGACTTCATTGACGGCTACGGTGTGGCCGAGACGCCCTCGCTGCTCACCAATTCGTCCGATCGACAGGTCAACGTGCCCGGTACGATGGCTCCTCACAGTGTCGTCATGCATCCCTCTCCGACCCTGTTTGTCGCGGCCGGCTGGCGGAGCCCCGTGACGGGACGGGTCAAGATCGAGGGGTTCGTCCAGGATGTGCATCCGAACTGTGGAAACGGCGTGACTTGGCGACTGGACCTGGCTCGTGGACGGTCAAACCGCGTACTCCGCAGCGGGGCGGTCGACAGGGCGGGGCGTCAGACGATCCCGGTGCTGAAGTCGAGCCTGGTGCGTGCCGGTGACCTGTTGTCGTTGAAGGTCGGCCCCAAGGGCCGCGATCACACCTGCGACCTGACGAGATTCAACCTGGTGATCACCGAACTGACGGGCAAGAAGCGAACGTGGAACATAGAGAAAGACATCGCCGACACGATCAACGATGGCAATCCGCACGCGGACCAGCACGGGAATGCCGACACGTGGCATTTCTACCAGGAACCGGTCACCGGTCCGTCGAAATCGGGAGTGGTGCCCGAGGGATCCTTGCTGGCCCAGTGGCTGGAGGTGACCAAGCCGACTGACCGCCGCGCCCTGGCTGACCGGATCGCGGAACTGGTGGCCGGCCCGCGTCCGAAACAGAAGGACGCACCCGACACCAGGCTTTTTGATGCACTCACTCGGTCCGACGGCACACTGCTGGGGTTGGTTGATCCGTTGGCGATGGGCCGCGAGGCCGCCGGCGGAAGTCCGTCGAATGACGTCGGGCCCGATCCGAAGATGTTCGGTCGCAGTCCCGACGGGGTTGAGGTTGGTCCGGCCGACCTGGTCGTGACCGCTCCGAGCGTGCTGACAATGACCTTGCCGGCGTCGGTTGCCGCGGGCCGTGAACTGATCGTCACCGGCCGCCTGCACAAGGCGGCCAAGGGTCGAGGCAGCGTTCAGTTGTCGCTCGGTTCGACACCACCGGCCGTGGACCGGGTGGTGGTGGGACCCCCGATCGTTGTCGGAGCCGATTCGCCCGGTGCCCGGCGGGTGGCCCGGTCGGTCTCCGAGTTTCAGGATCTGTTTCCCGCAGCGATGTGTTACTACCGACTGGTCCCGGTTGACGAGGTGATCACGCTGGTGCTCTTTCACCGCGAAGACGAACCGTTGATGCGATTGATGATGACCAAGGACGAGCGGCAAGGACTGGAGCGGGACTGGAAGCAATTGCGGTTCGTCAGCCAAGACGCCCGCAAGATTCACAGCACGTTCGACCTGTTCCAGGGCTTCGCCTCCCAGGTGGGTAAGGTCAAGCAGTTTGAACCGCTTCGCGAACCGATCCGTAAGCGGGCTGTGGAGTTCGAGAAGCACTTGAAGGCGACCGAACCGGTGCAGGTGGAGAAACTTCTTGATTTCGCCGGCACCGCATGGCGTCGACCACTGGTGGCGGCCGAGCGAGAAACGCTCAGGACCCTTTATGGACAGCTTCGCAGCCAGGGGCTCTCGCACGATGCCGCCTGGAGGCTGTTGCTGGCACGAGTCCTGGTTTCAGCCAACTTCCTCTACAGGGTCGAGAAACCGGTTGACGGTCGGGTCGCTCAGCCGGTCAACGACTGGGAACTGGCCAGCCGCCTGAGTTATTTCCTGTGGTCGAGCCCTCCGGACGGTGCGTTGAGACAGGCGGCCCGCTCGGGGCAGTTGCAGGACCCGAAGGTCGTGGCCGCCCAGGCGGTCCGGATGCTCGACGATCGCAGGATCCGTGGGCTTGCCACCGAGTTTGCAGCCCAGTGGATCGGAATCCGTGGGTTCGATTCCCACGATGAGAAGAACGAGAAACTGTATCCCCAGTTCGCCAAGCTCCGCGGTGCGATGTACGAGGAATCCGTCCGGTTCTTCGAACATGTCTTTCGCAGCGACGGCCGTGTGCTGGATCTGGTCGATGCGGACTACACGTTCGTCAACGCGGAGTTGGCGAAGTTCTACGGACTGGTCGGGCAGGGGAAACCGGTCGGCTCGCAGAAGCCGGGGGTCTGGTGGCGAGTCGACGGCCTCAAGGCGCGGGGACGAGGTGGCGTCCTGGGAATGGCCAGCCTGCTGGCGAAGCAATCGGGGGCATCACGGACCAGTCCGGTGCTGCGAGGCAACTGGGTGGTCGAGACGATGCTGGGCGAGAAGTTGCCCAAGCCGCCAGCCAAGGTGCCGGATCTGCCCGACAGCGAAACCGATACCAACGGTTTGACGGTTCGGCAACTCGTCGAGAAACACCGGCAAGTGGCTTCGTGTGCGGTTTGTCACGACCGGATCGATCCGTTTGGGTTCGCGCTGGAGTCGTTCGATGCGATTGGCCGATTGCGTCAGAAGGACCTGGCCGGTCGCCCGATCGACACCCGGGTCGCCCTGAAGGACGGAACGCGATTCAACGGGATAGGCGGCTTGCGGAATTATCTGCTGACCAAACGCCGCGACCAGTTCGTCAAGCAGTTCTGCCGCAAACTGCTGGGCTTTGCATTGGGCCGTTCGGTTGAACTTTCCGACGAACCCCTGCTGCAGCAGATCCAGAAAGACCTGAAGGCCAACGACTATCGCCTTTCGGTGGTCGTGAGGGCTATCGTGACAAGCCGCCAGTTCCGGTACCATCGGGGACTGCTGGCGACGAAGTCGGACGACTGAGTTTCCGAATGAGGACTCGACAGATGACAGATGCTGTGACCCGTCACCGTTTCACCCGCCGCGCGATGTTGCGAGGACTGGGTGTCAGCATGGCATTGCCATGGATGGAGTCGATGAATGTCTGGGGCGATGAGGCGTCGCCGAAACGTCCCGGCAGCGAGGCTCCGGTACGATTCGCCTGCCTGTTCTCGGGCAACGGATTCCACAAGGCCGAGTGGTCTGCCCAGGGCGCGGGTTCGCAGATGAAGCTCGGCAAGGTGCTCGAGTCGCTGAAGCCGCATCGCGAAAAGATGTTGTTCATCCAGGGCCTCTACAACGCCGAGGCGTTGAAAGGCAACATCCACAGTTCCCAGACCGGAAACCTGCTCTCCGGTGCCCCGCTGGCAGCGGGTGGCACGATCCGCTCGGGCACCAGTATCGATCAGCTCATCGCTCAGAAGTACGGCACCCAGACCAAGGTGCCCAGCCTGGTGCTGGGATGTGAGAAATCGATCGCCAGCGTCCACAAGAACTACTCGATGCTCTACAGCTCGAACATCTCGTGGAGTTCTCCGACCACGCCGACTCCGCTGGAGATTTACCCCGCGCTGGCGTTTGACCGGATGTTCAAGGACACCGTCCAGAAGACCGACCGCAGCGTCCTGGATGCCGTGCTGGCCGAGGCCCGTTCGTTGCGTGGCAAGATCAGTTACAGCGACCGCCGCAAGCTGGACGAATTTCTCGACTCTGTCCGTGACGTCGAGCAGCGGATCGATCGTGCCGGCGCGGATGGGAAGTTCCAGGGCTGGCGGCCGACATTGACCAAGCCCAACATCCCACGTCCCAAGGACGGCCTGCCGCAGGATGTCGACGAGCACATGCGGTTGATGAGTGACATCCTGGTGCTCGGGTTCCAGACCGACACCACGCGAGTGGCCACGTTGAAACTCAACAACGACCACTCGTCGATGAGGTTCCCGCACCTGGGCGTGGACTACATGATCCACCACCTGTTGTCGCACAACGACACGGCGGACTGGTTGAAGGTCAACCAGTTCTTCATCGAGCAACTGGCCTACATCGCCACGAAACTGGACCGGATCCAGGAGGGCGAACGGACCGCGCTGGACAACTCGATGCTCTTGTATTGCTCGAGCATGCTGACCGGTCACCATGACGCGACCCAGTTGCCGGTTGTCCTGGTCGGTCGTGGTGGCGGGAAGATCAAGACCGGCCGCGTGCTGGATTATCGAGGTAAGCCCAATCGGAAGATGTGCAGCCTCTACATGTCGCTGCTCGACAAAGTGGGCATTCATCGCAAGACGTTCGGCGATTCCACCGAACGGCTGGGCGAGGTGTGAGAGTCGACGTGGTTGGAATCGGTGGCATTTTGCCCGAGGTGTCCCGGGGTCGGGAGAGATGGGGGGTCATCTTGGCCATCACCTTCGGGGTTCTCGCAACCGGCTACGATGTCTTTTCCGGAGATCTCTCGCCGTTTGAACGGGAACTGGCCACGATTTCCGGTCGCCTGAGGCCGCGAAAACCCGTTCCCCGGATGACGACCGAACGACTGGTCGAGTTGGGTCGCTTGGCCACGCCCGATCAGCGAGGGAGATTGTTGCGGTGGATGCTGGCCCGGAAGGCCGACATGCGGTCGGCCCTTCGTCGTGTGCCGTTTGACGGGGCGCGGCTGAACGGGGCGAAACTGGCCAGGCCGGCATTGGCCGACCGGCTGAAGTCGGCGTCGTTTGTCGAGGCGTACACGTCGGAGGACTACCAGGCCGGCCGAGGTGTATTCACTGCGTGGCTGGCCGGTGCGAAGCTGAGGGGGGCGAAGCTGGAGCGAGTGGATCTGCACGGGGCCAATCTGCAGAAGGCCGACCTGAGAGCCGCCTCGCTTCGGGGAGCCAACCTCTCCGGTGCGGTGCTCAATGGTGCGGACCTGAGAGGGGCGGATCTGACCGGTGCTGATTTTCGTCGGACCCGACTCGCCGGAGCAAGGCTGGATGGTGTTCGCCAGGAGGGGACGAAATGGCAGGGGGCGACGCTGGCACTGGCCCGGGGAAGGAATCCGGCGGCGGCCTCGAGCGGCAAGCCCGATGCCGATTCGCTGGCATTCTTCGAGAACCGGGTCCGGCCACTGTTGATCGCCCGGTGTGTGAAGTGTCACGGTCCGAAGAAGGCCGAGGGCGGCCTGCGGCTTGATTCGCAGCGAGGCCTGCTCCGGGGTGGCGATGGTGGTGGAGTGGTCGTGCCCGGGGATCCGGCGCGGAGTCGGCTGATGAAGGCCGTTCGTCGCGAGGGCGAAGTGAAAATGCCTCCCGAAACAAAATTGGGTCGCCTGGAAATTGCCGATTTGCAGCGGTGGGTTCGGAACGGAGCCGCCTGGCCGCAGGGAATGATGCTGGCCGATGGCGGTCCCCGGTTGCGGGGAGGACCGATCACCGAAGCCGAACGGGGGTTCTGGTCGTTTCAGCCTGTTCGAGATCCCAAGCCACCCCACGCTGACGGACCCGGCTTGAGAAACGACATCGACCGATTTGTGCAGAATCGTCTGAAACTGGCGGGCCTCGATGCGGCTCCCGAGGCCGATCGGAGAACGTTGATTCGGCGAGCGACGTTCGACCTGACCGGGCTGCCTCCCACGCCTGCGGACGTGAGGACGTTCGTCTCTGACAAAAAGCCCGGGGCATTTCGGCGAGTCGTTGATCGTCTGCTGGAATCTCCTCAGTACGGCGTCCGCTGGGGACGCCACTGGCTCGACGTGGTTCGTTACGCCGATACGGCCGGTGAGACGGCGGACTTTCCGACGCCGCTTTCGTACAAGTACCGCAACTGGGTGATTGACGCCTTCAACGACGACCTGCCCTATGATCGATTCCTGTTGCACCAGTTGGCCGGAGACCTGGTTGCCGAAGCTGACAAGTCTCTCGGCGACGACGATTATCGTCGGCTGAGGATCGCCACCGGATTCGTGGCCATCTCGCGGCGGTTCGGTTTCGACTCCGAGAATTATCACAACCTGACGATCCAGGACACGATCGACACCCTGGGACAGGCCGTGTTGGGTTTATCGCTTGGATGTGCCCGGTGTCATGACCACAAGTACGACCCGGTTAACACCGAGGATTACTATTCGTGGTACGGCATTTTCGCGAGCTCGCGGTACTCGTTTCCCGGTTCCGAGGAAAAGAAGAAACCCTACGATCTCTATCCCGTTGTCCGTGCCGATCGTGTCGAACAGGCCAGAATGGCCTACGACGTTCAACGGAAGAAACTGGACGATGAGATCCGGCCACTGGCGTTGCAGCTCAGCCTGTTGAAGATCGGGTTGGCCGATGCCGCCCGTCCGGCTGAGCGAAAGCGAACCGTGACGATCAGTCCCTGGCGGGCTTACCTGGCCCAACGGCTGCTGAATCAGAGCGTCCGCAATCGGAACAATCACCAGGGGTTCCACGTCTGGCATCGTGACAACCTGCCGATGATCGGTGTCAACGTGTCCAGGGTTTCCTTGAAAGTGCCCGGGGATGTGCCGCCCCGGACACTGGTCGTTCACCCGGCAGCAAAGGACGGAGTGGGGATTGCCTGGCGGAGTCCGGTTTCCGGACGGGTTCGGGTCTCGGGTCGGATCATCGATCGGCACGATTGCGGGGACAGCGTGCGGTGGCACATCGACCGACTCAATCGATCCGGATTGCAGCCACTCGCTTCAGCTGGAAACACGCGGGCCGGAACCACGCCGATCTCCGGAGAGGCCCTGGAGTCGGTTGCCGTCAAAGCCGGCGATTACCTGCAACTGGTCCTGGTTCCGCAGGTCAACCACGGATGTGACCTGACACAGGTCGAACTGGAGATCAGTGAGAAGGGCCAGGACGGTGAGACCCTCCGCCGCTGGCGGCTGGTTCCGGATGTGATCGATCGGTTTCAGGTGTCGAACCCACATCCTGGACGTGGCGAATCGGGCGAGATCTGGTCGTTTTTCCGTGCACCGGTCGATCGTGGCATCGGCTGGGCCAACACAAACGACCTGAAACCGCTGGTGTTGGAACTCGACGGCGGCAAGGTCGCATTGGCGGCAATGGCACGACGGTTGGAGGCTCTCGAACGGAAGCGAAAGGCC
>PBOJ01000149.1 GCA_002724315.1 Planctomycetaceae bacterium
CTCGTCCGCTTTGAATTTCATGGAGACTCCTCTCGCGCATCCGGTCCCGCAACTGCTTGATGCGGGTTCGGAGCGAACTGTCGTACACCGTATTTTCGATCTGAATCACCAGCCCGCCGATCAATGAAGAATCGACCTGGGTGTCCAGGATCGGAGTGAATGGTAAGGCCGAATCGAGCGAGGCTCGAATCGACTCGAGTGTTTCGGGATCGAGGGGCTGGGAACTGGTGACCTGCACGCTCTTGCGACCGCCACGGGTGTCCTCGATCAGGCGAGCTTCCTCGAGAACCAGCGGCAACAGATCCAGCCGCTCGTGGCGAGCCAGCGTGGTCAGGAAACTGGTCAGCACAGGGGTGCCAACCGGACCAACCACCCGTTCGATCATGGCCACCTTCTGGTCACGGCCGACAGCCATGCCGACGAGGATCGAGTGAAATTCGGGTTGTGCTTCGAGGACGTCGTCAAGAAAAGAGGCCAGTTCGTCGAGAACATCGCCAACGCCGGCTGATGCGGCCGCGTCAACCAGCGCGGTGGCATAGACACGGGCAATCGCCCGCGCCGATGGATCCTCCATCACGCTGCTAACTCGAGTCCTGACTTCCTGGCCGTCGGCCATCTCAACTCTCTCCTCGTCGCAAACCGATTCCCACTCAGTCCACCCCTGCGGTCACATCCGCCAGGGCCTCGGCAATCAACCGCTGCTGATCGGCGGCGTCCAGCGATCGCCCGAGCACGTGCTCGGTGGCAGCGGTCACCTGCGTGGAGACCTGGTCAAACAGGTCCTTCAGGGCCTGGTCCCGCGCCCGTTCGATGTCACCCAGCGCCCGGTCGCGGGTGGCCTCGGCTTCGCTTTGCGCCGCCGCCACGATCTCGTCCTTGGTGTGCTCGGCATCCCGCCTCGCCTCGGCCAGGATCTCCTTGACCTCCTCCTGGACACCCGCCAGCTTCGCCTCGTGCTCAGCCAGCATCGTGGCTGCCTGTTCACGAGCGCTTTCGGCATCGGCGATGCTCTGGCGGATCCCCGACTCGCGCTTGTCGAGTCCCTCGGAAATCGGCCCCCAGGCGAACTTGTACAAGAGCCCGAAGAGCCCCAGGAACACGATCACCGTGTAAGTCGCCAAGCTGAGAGAAAACGCCGAGACATCCTCGGCCACACCGTTGTGACCGACATGCTCACCACTGTGACCACCATCGTCGTGGCCGTCGGCGGCAGCACCACCACCGTCCTGGTGAGTTTCGGCGGCTCCAGGCTCCGAGGCCGTCTTTTCCGCCGCCTCGTCAGCTGCATGGCCAACCGACCACAGCGACAACGTCGCCACGACCGCCACGGCGCAGAATGCTCTGCTCAACACGTTGGCACCTCGCTTGTTGATCAAAACCGGCTCGCGTCAATCCGGACTATGCAGTCCAGGGATTCTGTTGCGAGCAGATGTACAGCGCGTAGAAAGTGAACCCTTCGATCAGCGCCGCGGCAATAATCATTGCCGTCTGGATGTTGCCGGCCACCTCGGGTTGACGGGCCATGCCCTCCAACGCCGAACCAGCCAGGCGGCCGATCCCGTAGGCTCCACCAATGGTCACCAACCCGGCACCAAAAGCACCGGAAAACGACGTGCCACCATCTGCAGCCATCACGGGGCCGGCCAGCAACATCACGGCAAACGCCACGGCGATGATTCCACCTACTTTTCTCACTGTCTCATCTCCTAGTTAGAAGCCACTGTGACCCGAACCCGGGCCACCTTTGAACAAAACTGTGTAAGTTCTTCCAATCTTTACGGATCACTCCATCACGCCTAGTGCTCGTGGACCGCCGACCCGATAAACAGGGCCGAGAGAAACGTGAACACGTAGGCCTGCAGGAACGAAACAAACAACTCCAGACAACTGAACAGGATGGACCCCAGCACACTGATGCCCGCCGCGATCGGCCAGGTCTCCGAACCCGACTCGCCAGCCGCCACGGCCATTCCCAGGATCCCCAAAAGCACCAGGTGCCCGGCGACCATGTTGGCCAGAAGACGCACGGAAAGCACCGCGTGCCGAATCAGGTTGCTGGCGATCTCGATCACGAAAATCACCAGGATGATCACGATCTTCAATGGCAACATCCAACCCGGCATGTCGATGTGCAGGATGTAATTCTTGAAGTACCCCACCACCCCCATTTCCTTCATTCCCGCGGCGATCCCTGTCAGCAGGATCACCATCGCCAGGGCGAAAGTCGTTCCCCAGGCCGCGGTCGATGTGCCCATGAACGGCACCAGGCCGAGCAGGTTGGAAAAGAGGATGAAGAAGAAGGTCGTCCACAACAACGGCACAAATCGGTCGGCGTGATGGTGGCCAATCGCCGGCCGAGCCACCTCGTCACGGATGTAGACCAGGGTCGCCTCGAGGAAGTTGTGCAAACGCCCGCTGACCGGCTCGCCGCTGGTCATCCGCTTGGCCAATCGCGTAAACAACGCCATCAGCGCTATCGCAACCAGCAACTGCAGGATCATGAACTTGGAAACGCAGAAGCCCGTATCGAGTTCTCCGGGGTACAGAGCCCCGGGGGTACCAAACGGCTGGGGAATCAGGATCTTCCCGTCAAGCTCATGACGGAAATCCGACAGAGTCGCATGTTCGTGCTGCGCCTTGAGCCAACCCGGAACCTCTTCCATCGAGGTGATGTCCGGCGTCAGGCCGGCAGGCAACTCGAAGTAGTACGAGTCCTTGATGTGGAAAACAGCACTGGCCATCGGCTATCCCTCAGCCTCCACATCCTGTTGTTGACCGAGCACCCTGGTCACAATCAGCGTCTCGGTTGCCAGGCAACCCAGGTAATAGACCACAAACCACCCGAAAACTCCCGCCTCGAAAAGTTCCCGGTTGACCCGGCTGATGGCGAAGCCAATTGCCAGGGGGACCATGGTTCTCAGGAGAACACTGCCGAGCAAACCGGAGATGGCGTTGAGGCTCCCCCGGGTCCTTTCGGTCAGAAACAGGGCGATGATCGCTGCCAGGCAACAAACGGTCGCAGCGACCGCCACGGCCACCACACCAGTCCAACCCGACCGGGCGTGAGCCATGCTGCCGGAGAGCGGCAAGCTAAGACCCGCAAGCGCAACAATCAACAGTGCGCCGCCCCGGGCAGTCGCCGGGATCAGGCGATCTAGCGAGGCGGAATGGGGGCGAGCAATTGTTCGGCTCGCTGGCCCGCTGACTGACCCGTTCACTGCTGTGTCTCTTCCACGTTGCCCGTCGTCTCGTCCGACTCCGTCACCGACGCCCCCGTCATGGGCTTCCCGTCGGCCATCCGCGTCATACTCAAAAGATGCTGCATCCCGCATACCAAGCCCAGTCCAAAACCGACAAGGGCCAGGAAACCCGTTCCCCACCGGCGATCGAGCCAGTGGCCCAACAGACCGGGCAAGACAATCTCCATCGTCACCGTCGTCAACCGGGAAATCCAATGCATCGCCTCGACCATGGGAGGTCGTTCATCAGGCGATGAACCGGACACTGAGTCTTCCCTTCGATTCCCACTCCGGTGCCAAAACCACAGACAACACCTTTTGTCGGAATCCGACAGTGGCGGTCAGTCTATTGGTCGTCCGAGATGTTGTCAAAGCAGCGAGAATGACCTTCTCGGGGATTACGACAACTCGTGTTCGGCAGTCGATGTGACATCGCTTCGGTTGAACCGTCCGTTTTGGTCGTGGTAGAAACTGGGCACCCATTTTGCGCCACTTGACACGCTGAACTTCCTCCCTCGGAGAGGGATTCTCTAGCGCCTCGTCGGGGTGACCAGCAGTCGCCTCCCGGCGATCGCAGCGGGCACGGACGACCGCACCAGTTGCGTTGGTTTTCCTCTGTCTGATTGACGGTGAGGGGACGAGCTGATGGTGGGCAACAGCAATGGCCAGACGACTCGGTCCCGTGGCCGCGCATACCGCCAGTCGCTGCAGGACAAGACCCGCAAGCAACTGGCCCAGTTGGCCCGCCGCCAGGGGATCCCTGGCTGGCACCCGATGCGAAAAGCCGAGTTGATCGACGCCCTGGCCGATGCGGCCGGGCGGACCAACGGTAGCCGCCACAAGGCGGTCGGCACGAAGTCTCCCGGACCCGCACACGCGGGGGTCAACGGGGTCGGCGGCCAACGGGACGACGTGCTGATCGCCAAACCGGTCAGTTCGAGATGGCTCTCGGCTCGCTGGAACGTTTCACCGGAGATGCTGACCAGAGCCGAATCGGCCCTGGGAAGTGACTGGCACCGGGCGAAGATGGTACTGCGTCTCTCGCGGATCACTGACGACAACGAGGGTCCCACGTCGGAGTCTCGTGTCCGTGACACCGTCGTGAAGCTCGAGACAGGCGAATGCTGTGTCGAGATCGACCAACCGGGCCTCCCCTACCGACTCCACCTGGGCTTCTCGATTCCCGGCGGCGAATTTTTTGCCCTTTCGCACTCCGACTCTGTCTCCACGCCCCGGGGCCCGCGGCCGGAGGAAAGCCGTCGGGCGAGCACTTCAACGGCACCGGCCGGCAATTCCCTTCGCTCCGCGTCATCACTGGAACAGGAGGCCGATGGCCTGCCGCTGGTCATTCACACCGACCTGGTCGTCTACGGTCGGACCGCACCGGAAACCCTGATCGAACTCGAAAAGGATTCGGTCCGCGTCGGTCGTGACGGACGGTTCGAAGTGAGACTGCCCCTGGAGAACGGCAGGCAGTTCGTCCCGGCCACCGCCACGGCCGGAGACCGGACCAGCCAGCGACGGGTGGCGTTGGCCATCGAACGGCACCTCAAGCTGCTCGACCCCGAGCCAACCGAGGAACAGGTCTAGAACCCTCCGAACGGGGGACGGGCCGTCGAGCTCTCACCAGCCAACAACACCTCTTGCCCGACCTCCGACCGCCGACTACGATCAGGTCGTCGGGTTGCTTCGGCGACGCGACAGGCCTTTGCCAATCCGGGCACGATTTTGTTGACCCTACAAGCATGACCCAGGGGACCGTCCACGGACGGCCGCGTGTATATCCGAGCCATCCGGCTCGGCTCACACAACCCGGACGGGTGGTCCCCACCTGATTCTTACGGGTCCAAACAAAACCCAGCCCGGGGTTTTCTTGGTGAAGGCCTCTTTCTTTTAA
>PBOJ01000150.1 GCA_002724315.1 Planctomycetaceae bacterium
GAAACCACCGGGACGAGCGGCTGCCAGGCTGGCACTGCCGCAGACGTAAGAGGACAGTTCCCGCCGCATCTTCATCAGGTTGTTCTGGCTGTTCTTGGGTTCCTTGAAGTTGATCTCGGTTGTTCCGCCGGCCCCCATCTGGGGCAGGATCATTGCTTGCCAACTCCAGTCGAATGACAATCGCCACTCCTGGTACTGGGATGGTGGCGGTCCGAAGACGACACCCAGGGGCTGTCCATTGACCGGCTTGCCCAGCCGGACGACGGTCTCTTCGGGGAAGTTTGCCGCGATGTACTGAGAACTGCCGGTACTGATGTACCCCGAGGGGAAGCTGTGATGTGAGTCGGCGTAGTTGTGGATCGCCAGCACCATCTGCTTCATGTTGTTGATGCATTCGGTTCGCCGGGCGGCTTCACGGACCTGTTGTACGGCCGGCAGCAGCAGCGCGGCGAGTACGGCGATGATGGCGATCACCACCAGCAGTTCGATGAGGGTGAAGCCGGACCGTTTCGGTAGCGTCGACGCTTGATGGCGGAATCTCATGGCTGCAGGTCCTTCGGTCGAGGCCGGACTGAGTGAGCCGCCACGGGGGAAAACTTGGCGAAAACGGCCGACTGCCCAGAGGTTACCAGTGGGTTCTTGGGCATGCAATACCGCCCATCGGGAGGCTCAGGCCGGGTCAGATCCACTGAGAATCGATTCGGTTTCCGACCGTGTCTCATCGTCGGGCCAGTCAGATTCCCCGACAAACGTCTTCCACATAGCGTATTTCTGAGAGTTGACGGTCTCGGCCAGCAGGGGGCTGCGGGTGGGTTTGCGTGGACGAGTGACAAGTTCCATCCCGGCTTCTCTTGGCGTGCGACCGCCCTTGACGACATTGCACTTGAGGCAGGCCGAGACGATGTTGTCCCAGGTTGTCCGCCCACCCCGACTGCGAGGGACGACATGGTCGAGGCTGAGCTCTGCCGCGGAGAACCGGCGGCGGCAGTACTGGCAGCGGTTGTGATCTCGCAGGAAAATGTTGCGACGGTTGAACTTGACGACGTGTTGCGGAACCCGGTCGTAACGCAACAGTCGGATCACGCGAGGCACCTCGATTGAAAAGTTGACCGCGTTGATCCAGTCTTCGTCGGCACCGAGTTCGCCGAATGCCAGTTTCAATTCGCTGACATCCTGCCAGTCCTGGAAGTCGTATGACCGGTAGTGCCCCTCTTCGACGTTGATGACCTCGGCGAATCCCTTGATGAGCAGGCAGAAGGCTCGTCGGGCGGTGATGACCTGGAAGGCGACGTAACCTCGGTTGAGCGTGAGGACGTGGGCCTGAAGAGCCGTGGCACCTTCGGTCACCATCGAATTCCACCTTCTCGCGAGCCTCGGGGAACGCACGAGTATTATGCGGCACTGGTCGGGTTGTTCAACCACGACGTGGCCGCAACCCGGTTCTTGAATCCGCCTGGCGGCGGTCCGCCCCTATTGGCCGCCCAGCCATGGCAGAGGCGCACCGGCGGCTGGCAACCGGACCAGTTCCACGGCGGTTACTTCGTCGTGGTTTCGCAGGTCGTCGAGGGATTCGTCGGTGGGCGGCGAATCCAGGTTGAGCACCGCCAGGGCTTCACCGCCGGGCTCATCGCGCTCGCGACCCAGCGACAGGTGAGCGATGTTGACCTCGTGTTGACCCAGAACGGTGCCGATGTACCCGATCAATCCGGGCACGTCCTGGTGCCGAATGATCAGCAGGTTGCCGTCGAGATAGGCGTCCAACTGGAAGCCGTCCAGTTGGACCAGTCGCAGGAAACGATTTCCGAAGACGGTGGCCGAGGCGGCGTGGGTGCCCGAATCGGTGGTCAGCGAAGTCCGGACCAGCGTGGTGAAGTTGCCCGATTCGGACGTGCGTGACTCGGTCAATTCGATCCCTCGTTGCCCGGCCAGCCATTCGGCGTTGACCAGGTTGACCTCGGCGTCGAGAGCTTCGCTGAGCAGCCCGGCCGCGAAGCTGGCGGTGACCAGTCGCGTGCTTTTCTCGGTCACCTCCCCGCGATACTCGACACTCGACGATCGAACGCCACTGGACCGGTTCCTCTGGGCCAGCACCATGCCCAGGCGGTGTGCCAGGTCGAGGTAGACTCGGATGCCCGCCAGGTCGGTAGCGGAAATCGGGGCCATGTTGACCGCGTGGCGGACCTCGCCGTCGATCAGAAATCCGGCCAGGATCTCGGCGGCCTCGATGGCCACCGATTCCTGCGCCTCTTCGGTGGATGCTCCCAGGTGCGGGGTGGCCAGGACACGGGGGTCGGCCAGCAGTGGATGATCTCCGGGTGGTTCGTTCTCGAACACGTCGATCGCCGCCCCGCCGACGTGGCCGCTGGCCAAAGCTTCGGACAGGGCCGTTTCGTCGACGATGCCTCCACGAGCACAGTTGACGATTCGCACTCCCGGTTTCATCTCCGCCAGCCGGTCGGCGTTGATCAATCCACGGGTCTGTTCGGTCAGGGGCGTGTGGACGGTCAGGAAGTCGCAGGCGGGCAGCATCGCGTCGAGGTCCTGGTGCAACTCGATCCCGTATTCCGCAGCCCGTTCCGAAGAGAGGAAGGGGTCGAATCCGATCACCCGCATTTGCAGTCCGCGAGCACGTTGGCAGACGGCCAGCCCGACGCGGCCCAGGCCCACCACGCCCAGCGTTTTGCCGGCCAACTGGGTGCCCACGAAACGGCCTCGTTCCCACTGACCGTGTCGAAGACTGTCGGCGGCGGGAGCGATGTTTCGGGTCAGTGCCATCAGCATGGCAATCGAGTGTTCGGCGGTACTGGTGGTGTTGCCGGCCGGGGTGTTCATCACCACCACGCCGGATCGGGTGGCGGCTTCGAGGTCGATGTTGTCGACTCCGACTCCAGCTCTGACGATCACCTGCAGCCGCCGCTGGCCATCCAGGGCCTCGGATTTCAGCTCGGTACCGCTGCGAACGATCACCCCGTCGGCTGTCGACAGGGCGTCTCGCAGGTCGTCGCCGTCCAGCCCGTTTCGCAGGTCGAGGTCGAAATGGTCATGACGACGGAGTACGTCAAGACCGGACTCGGCCAGTGGATCGGCGACCAGAATGCGGAGCACGGAGATTCGTCTGCAAGAACACCTGACACGTGGTCGGTCCAGCGCCGGCCGAACGAGCCACTAGAATAGTCGCTGGACCGGTTTCCTCAAGGATCGGTTCTTGTCTCTGCGGCACTTTCCTCGCCCCGCGTGGTTCTCGATAATCGTGGTTTGCGGGAGATGGTTCTTTCGCTGTGATTCCAGATCCAGACCACGGGACGCCCATGGCCTCCGAGCACGAAATCGAGATCCGGGTGCGGTATTCCGAGACTGATGCGATGGGGTTTCTGCACCACTCCAATTATTTCAACTACTACGAGATGGGGCGGACCGAACTGTTCCGATCGCAGGGAGGCGATTATCGCCAGATGGAAGCCGACGGACGCTACTTCGTGGTGGTGTCCCTGGAGGCGAAATACCGTCATCCGGCTCGTTACGACGACGTGCTGAAGCTGGTGACAAGACTGGTGAAGGTGGGCGCCGCGAAACTGGAACACGAGTACTCGGTTTTCTGTGGGGACGAGTTGCTGGCGACGGCTCGGTCCGTGTTGGCCTGCGTCGACGGCGATGGCCAGGTGCAGAGAATTCCCGACAACGTGATGGCGGCAGTCGAGTGAACTGCCTCGGTCCGAGAGGGGGGGACCGAAGTCGAACCACGGTTGAAAGTTACGACAAACCGCGAAGTCCGCAGGATTTGAGTTCGCCGGGTGGTCACGTCGCCCAGGCTCTCTAACCGGCATCGTCGACAGGGTCGTCAGGGCTTGGTTGGTCGGTAGCCCCAGCGGCTTTGGCCTCTTGAATTCACTCGATCGCGGGGCGAGACTAAGAGGAGTGATGTCGGTTGTCCGACAATCTACCGAGTGGCTCGGCTGCGGGCAGAAGGGGCTTGTGATGGAATCGGTACAAAACGCCACCGAGGTGTTTGACCAGGTTTACCTGGACATCCGTGCAGGGTTGCTGGTGCTGGCCGCGTCGCTGGACCGGGTTGATCGATCCGAGGGGGCCGAGGTGATTGGTGATGACTTGCGGCGAGAACGGATTCAACAGGGGCTGGAGATCCTTTCCGGTCCGGGGCTGAACCGTGCCGAACAGATCCAGGTCCTTTTCAGCGACCCTTACCGGTCGGGCTGGAATACTGCAGACGCGAATGAAACGTCTGATTCTCCCGGCGACGACGCCTGAACCTGACGGAGGCGCCCGATGTACTTCTTCGATCCGCACGTCCACATGATCTCCCGTGTGACCGACGACTATGAGCGGATGGCTCGTATGGGCTGCGTGGGTGTCAGCGAGCCCGCATTCTGGGCGGGGTTCGATCGTGGCAGCGTTGATGGTTTTCGAGACTACTTCCGCCAGTTGACCGAGTTCGAACCGACCCGGGCGGGTTGGTCGGGCGTTCAGCATTACGCCTGGCTGTGCATCAACGCGAAGGAGGCCGAGAACGTCGAATTGTCGCGTGAGGTGATCGCGATGATCCCCGAGTTCCTGGATAAGCCGGGCGTGTTGGGCATCGGCGAGATCGGGCTGAACAAGAACACGCCCAACGAGTGCACGATTTTCCGCGAGCACGTGGAACTCGCGATGCGGACCAATGAACTGATCCTGATTCACACTCCGCACCTGGACGACAAGTACAAGGGCACGCGGATGATCATCGACATGTTGCTCGAAGATGATCGTGTCGATCCGGGGCGGGTGCTGATCGATCATGTCGAGGAACACACGGTGGGACTCGCTCGTGAGGAGGGGTTCTGGTGTGCGATGACCCTCTACCCGGTCACCAAGTGCACACCCTCGCGTGCCGCTGACATCATCGAGATGTACGGCGATGAACGGATCATGGTCAACTCGGCCGGAGACTGGGGCCCCTCAAATCCGACGGCGGTTCCCGACTTCATCATGGAACTGAGGCGTCGTGGTCACAGCGAGTCGAAGATCAAGAAGATCGTTTATGACAATCCGATCGAGTTCTTCAGCGGAAGCGAACGGTTCGAGTTCACTCCGCCGGATGTGTTCCGCGAAAACGCGCCGACCGGCGTTGATGCCGGATAGTCCGACGAGCCTCCACCGATGACTCGCCCGCTGGTCGTCCTCGACATTGTCGGCCTCACGCCGGCGATGATCGGCCAACACACACCGAACCTGGCACGGTTGGCCGGCCAGGGGTTCGCCTGTCCGCTGGGGACAGTGTTGCCGGCGGTGACCTGTTCGGCCCAGTCCACCATGCTGACCGGGTTGCTGCCGCGGGACCACGGTGCGGTGGCCAACGGTTGGTATGAGCGTGACCTGTCCGAGATTCACTTCTGGAAGCAGTCGAATCGGTTGGTCGGAGGTGAGCGGATCTACCAGGCCGCTGGACGTCGCGAAACGGGCTACACCACGGCCAAGCTGTTCTGGTGGTACAACATGTACGCACCGGTCGACTGGTCGGTGACTCCCCGGCCGAGCTACCCGGCCGACGGTCGCAAGGTGTTGGACAGTTATAGCCAGCCGGCCGAATTGAAGGACCGACTGCAGGCCGAACTGGGTGTGTTTCCCCTGATGAAGTTCTGGGGGCCGACGGCCGACATCGCCAGCACTCGCTGGATCGCAGACGCCACGATCCGGATCCTCGATTGGCATCGTCCTTCCCTGACCCTCGCCTACCTGCCGCACCTGGACTACAACCTGCAACGGCTTGGCCCGGATGATCCGGCGATCACCAGCGATCTGGCGGAGGTTGATGCGGAGGCCGGCCGTGTGATTGACGTGGCAGAGGAATTGGGTGCCGACGTGGTGGTGCTCTCCGAATACGGGATCACGGCGGTTGACCGTCCGGTGGCGCTGAACCGGGTCTTCCGTGAGGCCGGACTGTTGTCAGTCCGCCGTGAGCCGCTGGGCTGGGAATCGTTGGATGCGGGAGGTTCGCGTGCCTTTGCCGTAGCCGATCACCAGGTGGCGCATGTCTATGTCAATGATCCGGATGATCTGCCGAGGGTTCAGGAACTGCTCGAGGCCACCGAGGGAGTTGATCGGGTGCTGGACCGGGCTGCACAGTCGGAGGTTGGTCTCGACCACCGTCGCAGTGGGGAACTGGTTGCCGTCGCGGATCCGGGCGCCTGGTTCACCTACTACTTCTGGCTGGACGACAACCTGGCGCCGGATTATGCCCGCACCGTCGACATCCATCGCAAGCCGGGGTACGACCCGGTCGAACTGTTCATCGATCCCGATTTGACCTGGCCGGTGGCACGCGTGGCCGGACGCCTGCTGAAAAAGAAACTCGGGATGCGGTATTACATGGACGTGATCGGGCTGGACGGATCGATCGTCAAGGGCAGTCACGGACGCCTGCCGACGCCGGGCCGTGAGGCCGACGAGGGGCCGGTGCTGATCGGCTCGTCGACAGCGATTGCCCGGGACCGGGTCGAGATGACCGAGGTCAAGGATCTGCTGCTGGAACTGCAGTTCGGCCCTGCGTCCGGATGACGGTCCGAACGCCGTGTCGTGTCGGGTCCGGTTATTTCAGCGGCTTGACCCGCAAGTTGCGGTAGTAGATGACGCTCTTGGGATCGTGCGCCTGCAGGGCGAAGCTGCCGGAACTGATCTTGCGGCCGCCCTGGACGCCCTTGGGCTCGGTGTAGTCGAGCACTGTCTTGCCGTTGATCTTCACCACGATGTTCTGACCGCGGACGATGATGTGCTGCTCCCACCACTTGTTGTCCTTGGCGGGGGTCTCGTAGAGCTTGACGACGCCCCAGAGGCTGCCGGTCTTGACCGGGTCGCCGTGTGACACGTTGACCTGGCTCTCGTAGCC
>PBOJ01000151.1 GCA_002724315.1 Planctomycetaceae bacterium
TATCTCCGCGTGCACCTGAGAGCCAAAATGCTTAGGGCTGCTTCGGTTAAGATCTGACCCGGTTCACACGGCCTCACCGCAGTTGGAGATAGCCTCTCGGGCCTCGCCGTGGGCCGCCCGAGTCGGACATCCGTCTCGACCGATTATCCCTGCGCCACGGCCAGCGTCAAGACACCACCTACACCTCCGTCTGCACCCACGCCCCGCGCCGGTACCGCCACATCAACAAGACCGTTCGCACCGTCACATCGCCGCTCATCGCGATCCACGCCCACAGCAACCCGCCTCCCATCTCCATTCCCGCCCACCAGGCCAGTGGCAGCCTGACCCCGAAGATGCCGGCAACGTGAGCCACCAGGGGAAATCTCGTATCCCCGGCCCCACGCAGTGCCGCTGTGTAAACGATCGACAGAGCCAGCGGGAGCTGGAACATCGCGTTGACCCGAAACGGCAGCGTGCCGACTCTCGCCACATCTTCGGAGGTGTGCATCATTCCAAACAGCCAGGGAGCCGACAGCAGGAAGACCAGCCCGATCCCCACCGCCAGTGCTCCACACTGCCGAGCGGTTTCGTGACCGGCGGCAATCGCTCGCCCGGTCTGACCGGCCCCCAGTGACTGCCCGATCAACGTCGCCGCGGCGGCACCCCAGGCCACCGCCGGCAAGTAGGTGATCCCCTCGATCCGCACCCCCACGATGTGTGCCGCGAACACAGCACTGCCTCGGCCGGCATCGTCCAGTCTCGCGATGACCATCAGGAACAGGAACTGGCCGGCCCACGTGATGGCTCCGTCCACGGCGGCCGGACCACCGATCCTCAGAATCCGCCGTGACGACTCGCCTCCCACACGGAGTTGGCCCGGCTCGAGTTTCAGCCCGGTGGTTCCCCGAGCCAGCACGGCCACGACCAGGACTCCTCCACTGAACCTCGCTGCGAGGGTTCCGGCCACGATCCCGTCAATCCCCCACGCGGCAATCCCCCACGACTCTCCGGCACCGGCTCCGAAAACCAGCACGGTGGAGACAATCACGTTGAGCAGGCTGACCAACCCGAGCACGACCATCGGGGTCCGCATATTGCCGCTGCCCCGCAGGGCCGCGGCAGCGGCCAGCGTGACACCGGTGGCCACGTGGCCCACCCCATCCACCCTGAGGTAATGCACCACGATCCGGCCATCCTCGCCGACCATCTCCAGCATTCTCGCCATCCACGGCGCCACCGCGTAAATCAACGCGTAGACCACTCCTCCGGCAACCGCAGCCAGGGCCACGGACCGGTTCATGATACGGTTGGCCTCGACCACCTCGCCGGCTCCCCGGTGCCGGGCCACCAACGCCGTGGTGCCCGTGGCAACCAATCCGAAGAGCATCGAGGCCAGCCAGCCCACGTAGGCGGCCAACCCCACCGCGCTGGTGGCCACTTCGCTGATGCCGTCAATTCGGCCGCTCAGCCAGGTGTCGTAGAGCCCGACCAGGAACCCCAGCACCTGTTCGCACAACACGGGCCAAGCCAGCAGCAGCACGGTCCGTCGCAACGGCCCCGACACCAGCGGATTCTCCGAGACATCAGCCCGGTCCGCCGCGTCGGTCATGCTGGCGGAATCAGGCCGTCAGCGGCCAACAGGTCAATCGCCACGGAGAACCCAGACAGCGTCGCTTCGATGTCCTCGTCGGAGTGAGCCGAGGAAGTCGATCCGGCCCAACCCATCCAGTCGACACCAGCCAGCAACAGGGCACACCGAAAAGCGTGGCCGAGTGCGTCATCGAACTTCACGTCCAGGCGCCGATAATCCCCCTCGTAAGGAACCCAGTCGTCACCGTCGGGGGCAGGACCGTCATAGCCGGGGATGAGCTTGATCGCTGAGAAGTCCCCGTAGGCCACCCACGGAATTCCTTTCTCTGCGAACACCCCGTTGAGTCCCTGTCGCAATTTCGCGGCCTGCTGGTTGGCCACTCGCGATGGCTCACCGGTGGCCACCACGTCCAGGGCCGCACAGCCTGCGGCTGCCGACAACGGATTGGCGTTGAACGTGCCGGGGTGCTTCATCTTTTTCCCCAGCGAATTGCCGAACGCCAGCGCGTCGAGCAAATCCGCTCGTCCTGCCAGGCAACCGCCCGGCAGGCCGCCGGCCAGCACCTTGGCCATCGTCGTCATGTCGGGGACGATCTCGCAGACCGACTGGAACCCTCCCTGGTGCACCCGAAACCCGGTGATCACCTCGTCGAGGATCAGGATCGTATCGGCCTCGGCCGTGACCTGTCGCAATCCCTGCAGAAACTCGGCACGGACCGGCACCACCCCCCAGCGACTGCCATTGCCCTCGTGGATAACGCACGCCGGCTGGTGTTCCTGGATCGCCGCGGCCGCGGCCTCGAGATCATTGGGCGGCACGATGACCAGGTCGCCGAAGACCCCTTCGGTGATCCCCGGCATGCCATAGCCGTCGTCATCATGAGGCGGCGACGCGGCCGGGATCAGTTGATCGTGCCAGCCGTGGAAATGTCCGGCAAACTTCAGCACCTTGGTCCGCCCCGTGACGATCCGGGCCACTCGCAACGCCATCAACGTCGCTTCGGTCCCGCTGTTGGTGAACCGGATCCGCTCGGCCGAAGGCACCATTCGCTGAACCCGCTCACCCCACTCCAGTTCGAGTTCATGGCAGGCACCGGGATGCGTCGACCGACCAACCTGGTCCCGGGCGGCTTCAACGACGGCCGGATGGGAATGCCCCAGCAGCAACGCTCCGTGCCCCATCCAGTAGTCGATCAACTCGTTGCCGTCCCGATCGGTCTTGCGCGACCCCGAAGCGTGATCAACGTAAATCGGGAACGGCTTCAGGAAACGGCTGTCGTGAGTGACACCATTGGGAAACAGGCCAACGGCCCGCTCGTACAGCACCGCCGAATTCCCGAAGGATTCACGGAACCGACTCTCGATCTGCTGCGACACCGCCTGGCTCATCGAACCGCTCCTGTTCACGTTCCTGTTTTTTTCGTGCGAACGCCCGGGAAGATCACTTCCCCTCGGCCACTGGAATGTTGAAATCTCCGGCCAGGTTCCGCCAGATCGAATGGACGTGGTTGGCGCTGTTCTGCGTGTTGTTGTACTCGACCAGGAAAGTCGGTCCCTGCACCCGGTAGTAGTGCCGCTCGTCCCGCTTCTGACTCCCCCACCAGGCGAAGTAGATGTTCTCGATCCCCGCCTTGTTGATCTCAGCTCGCCGCAGCTTCTCGACATCGGCGGGCATGTTCTTGAGGTATTCGGTCAACAGGGTCTGCATCAACTTTTTCTGTGCGGCCCCCATCTTTGAAACCGGCAACCCGACCGGCGCGGTGGTTTCCGGCTGGGCGACGCCGCCGCCACGAAGATCATCCGGAGCTTCCTTCGACCGCCAGGCAATCTTCTCCTGGTCGGGCGTGCACGCTGTGAGGATCGAGCGGGCAAGATCTTCCTCGGGGCCCAGGACTCGGATTTCGCGACCCGGCCCGGCGTTGATCGTCCCGGGATTGGCCCCGAAGAACTCGGGAGTGGTCGATGCCAACTTGCCGTCCACGAAGGTGTAGTTCAACGAAATGTGGTGTCCCTCGAAACGCCAGCCCCAGCTCCCCGTCGCCGCCGGCTTGCCAAAGATACTGATGTAGTACTTCCGGGGATCCCGACGGTCACGACGCGTCTCGCGATTGCCACCTTCCAGGAGATAGAGCACTTCCTCGAGGCTCATCACGTTCAGGGTCTGGTCATAACCAGCCTCGGACAAACCACTCCGCAACAGGCCCAGCGCCGCTCGCAGCGGAGCCCCCTCAAGGTCCTTCACCGGCAGCCCCTTCCGCGGACGGGGAATGAAGTGCCAGTTGAGCCGCTCCTTGTCGCCGAAAGCGAACCGGCACTGCTTGGCCTGCTTCTCGTCGAGCGTCTCCAGGAAGGCCTGGCAAGCGGTCGTCATCGCCGCGGCCGATCGCACCTGGTTGTTCGTCCGTGCCAGCAACAGGGAGCCGACAACAAGCAGGGCCAGCGCGGCGGCGGCAAATCTGCGGATGGGCATCTTGAAATTCCTCGGGATGTTCTGTCGGTGAGTGAATTGACCGTTGTTGTGTTACGTGCGTGATTGAATTGGGTGTGTGGTTTCAACCCGGCGGCCACGACAATCCGCGTCCTCCCAGGACATGCACGTGCAGGTGATCGACGCTCTGTCCCCCATCGGCGCCGCTGTTGATGACGGTCCGAAAACCGTTTTCCAGGCCCAGGTCCAGGGCAACGCGACGGGCCACCACCATCAGGTGCCCCATCAACGCCTCATCCTCATCCTCCAACTTGGCCAGCGAGACGATTGGCTTGCGAGGAATCACCAGCACGTGCACGGGGGCCTGCGGGCTGACGTCCCGAAACGCCAAACAGCGGTCATCCTCGTAAACGATGTCGGCAGGAATCTCGCCGTCAATGATCTGCTGAAATACTGTCATCGCTGAACTCGTTCCGCGGCAAGCTACCACATCGACAACCGTTTCTCAATTCGTCGACATGTTGTCCGAGGACGACCGGCCACCGGAGAGTTGCGTCTCGGCCAAGTCGATCGCAGCCAACAGTCCGCGGGCCTTGTTGAGTGTTTCCTGGAACTCGGTCTCGGGAACGCTATCGGCAACGATCCCCGCTCCGGCTTGCACATGGGCGGTTTGGTCCAGCATCACGACGGTCCTCAGGGCGATACAGGTGTCCATGTTGCCGGTGAAATCGACGTATCCGACCGCCCCCGCATAAGGGCCCCGACGGTGAGGCTCGAGTTCGTCGATGATCTCCATCGCCCGCACCTTGGGTGCTCCCGAAACGGTCCCGGCGGGGAGTCCCGCCCGCAGGGCATCCAGCGACGAATGGCCGTCGGTGAGGCGACCACGGACGTTGGAGGTGATGTGCATCACGTGGCTGTAACGTTCGACAACCATCACGTCGGAGAGTTCGACCGAGCCGAATCGGGCGACCCGGCCCACGTCGTTGCGTGCGAGGTCGACCAGCATCACATGTTCGGCCCGTTCCTTGGGATCGGCCAACAGGTCCTCGGCCAGTTGCCGATCTTCGTCCTCGGTCGCCCCCCGCACCCGCGTCCCGGCCAGCGGCCGAATCGTGACTTCATCGTCTTCGACCCGCACCATGATTTCCGGAGAACTCCCCACCAGGTCGACGCCGGGCGAACGGAGCAAAAACATGAAGGGACTGGGATTGACCACCCGCAACGCCCGGTAGACGTCCAGAGGCCGTGCAGAGGTCTCCAGGCTGAGTCGCTGGCTGATGACGACCTGGAAGATGTCACCGGCCCTGATGTAGTTCTTGCACGATTCGACAGCCGATTCGAAACCGTCCTGGGAGAAGTTCGAAACCGTCTGACGGTGACTGGCTCGTTCGGGGTCAAAGTCGGCCATTTGCAGTTCTTCACCGGCCACGGCCAGCCGATCACACAACTCATCAACCCGTTGACACGCCCCGTGGTACTCGGCCTCGAGATCCTCGGCATCTCCTCTCGCGTGGGCCACGACCAGCACGGTTTTGTTGATGTGATCGAAGATGATCATCCGCTCGTAGAAGGCAAACGCCATGTCGGGAAGGCCACGGTCGTCCTCGGGCGGATCGGGCAGTTGTTCGCTGTAACGAATCACGTCGTAGCCGGCGTATCCCACGGCTCCACCACAAAAACGCGGCAACCCGGAAACCGGCACCGCCTGGTAACGGGCCAGCAGGGTCTCGAGTTCGGCCAACGGATCCTGGACCTCGCGGGTCTCGCCGGTGGCGTTTTCGGGAGGCTGTCCCGTCGGATCGTCTCCCTCGGCCGTCACGGTCACCTTCGTCCCATGAGACTCGATTCTCAGAAACGGATCCGCCCCCACGAAACTGAACCGCCCCACCCGCTCGCCACCAACCACGCTCTCGAACAAGAACGCACTCTCGCCGGATCCGATCCGACAAAAGGCACTCACCGGTGTCAGCGTGTCGCTGACCAGTTGTCGATAGACCGGTACCAGCCGAGCCGAACCGGGAAGACCAGCCAGTCGAGAAAAGGTGTCGAAATCGGGAAGGTGAGCCATCGCTTGTCGATCAGTCGAAGCGGTCGGGGTCAATCTCCATACTAGCGGTTGGACCCTTCGGCAACACGTCGCTTGACGGAGGAAGGGGCAGGGCTAGAATGAGCGGCGCGCAGCCCTGTTGATGGGTTTCCCCACCGCCAATCGCCCGGCCATCGGTCGAATGAAGAAATGCCGCCGTTGCTCGAAGCCGGCCACGCTGCACATCACCGAGATGCGCGAGGGTGGAGTGCACGAATTGCATCTTTGCGAAACGTGTTACCAGGAATATCTCGACTTCTCGGAAACCCCCGAAGACACCGAGGCCCCCGAAACACCGGACTCCTCGCCGGAGATTGCCATCGAGCTCTCCGGTGACCAGACACTCGAGGAACTCGACCAGACCGCCTGCCCCAACTGCGGGATCAGTTTCCGTGAGTTCCGCAGCCAGGGGCGACTCGGTTGTCCGCACGATTACACCGAATTCGAGAACGAACTGCTTCCGCTTCTGGAGAACATCCACGGCGAAACACAGCATTGCGGCAAGCTGCCGACACGGGCCGCCGATTCCAGTCACCGGCAATACGAACTGATCCGGCTCCGCAAGGAGCTGCAGCAGGCGGTGGCTTCCGAGGAGTACGAGTCGGCCGCACAGTTGCGAGACGCGATCGTCGCCCTCGAATCCGAACTTGGACTCACCGACAACGAAACGGCCGATTGACCCCCGCCCCTGTCTCCCCTCACGCCCGCGTCGAACCGGGCCACACACTGGACCCTTGTCGTGGACCTCGACAGCTTGACCCACATCAGCGGCTCGTGGCTCAGGGGCACCGGCCCCGACGCCGACATTGTCGTTTCCAGCCGCATCCGGTTGGCACGAAACCTGGCACGTTTTCCGTTCATCAGCCGGGCCGATGGCGATCTCCGAGACGAAATCGCGACGCTGCTGAAAAGCCAGGTGATGGACCTGCCCACCTCACCCCGCTTCAACTACCTCGATGTCGCGGACCTCGAACAAATCGATCGCCAGTTCCTGGTGGAACGGCAACTGATCAGCCGTGAACACGCCGACAGCCACGGGTCCCGCGGCGTGGCCATCAGCGACGAAGAGCATGTCAGCCTGATGATCAACGAAGAGGACCATCTCCGGATTCAGGTTCTCCAGAGTGGCCTGTCACTGGACAGTTGCTGGGACCTGATTCAGCAGATCGACAACCAGCTCGACGAGACACTCACCTTCGCCTTCAATGAACGGCTCGGCTACCTGACCGCCTGCCCGACCAACGTCGGCACCGGTATCCGCGTCAGCGTGATGCTGCACCTGCCCGCGCTGGTGCTGACCAAGGAAATCAACAAGGCTTTCAACGCGCTGCACAAGATCAACCTGGCCGTCCGTGGACTCTACGGGGAGGGCAGCCAGGCCATGGGCGACTTCTACCAGATCTCCAACCAGATCACGCTCGGCAAAAGCGAACAGCAACTCATCGACGGGCTCAAGGACGTGATCCCCAACATCATCAAGTACGAACGGAAAGTGCGAGACGAACTGGTGCGGAAGAACCGGCGAGAACTCCACGACCAGATCTCCCGGGCCTACGGGATTCTGCAGACCGCCCAGACGATCAGCTCCGAAGAAACCATGCAGCGGCTCTCCAGCGTGAGAATGGGCATCAACCTGGAACTGATCGACGACCTCGGAATCCCAGCGGTCAACGAACTGCTGATCCACACCCAGCCAGCCCACCTCCAGAAGTTCTACAACAGCGAACTGGAGGTCCGTGAGCGAAACGAGGCCCGCGCCAGGTTCCTCAGGGGACGACTGGCCGAACGGCGGGGTGAGCAGAACTGAAGAGCCGGCTAGACCGCCGGTTCCCCGGTGAAGTACGCCGGCGAATTGCCGTCACGCCACTTGATGTTGCATCCCAGGCTTGGCCGTTGATCCTCGGCAACAGCCTGTCCAGAAAGCACCGCATCACAGGCTGACCGCAGGTCAGCCCCCGTCACCGGAATCCCGCTCTCCGGACGACTCTCGTCGAACTGGCCACGATAGGCCAGCCGTTGGTCCCCGTCGAAGACGAAGAAGTCCGGCGTGCACGCAGCCCGGTAGGCCTGGGCCACCGACTGGGATTCGTCGTAGAGATACGCAAAGGTGTACCCGGCCGAGGCGAGTTCTTCAGCCATCTTCTCGGGGCTGTCGTCCGGGTGACTTGCGACGTCGTTGGAATTGATCGCGACGATCGCGACTCCACGCTCCTGGTACTCGCGACCGAACTCGGCCAACGCTTCGCGGATGTGCACCACGAACGGGCAATGGTTGCAGATGAACGCCACCACCAACGCTGGAGCGTCGCCATAATCCGACAGGCTGACCGAAGCTCCCGTGGTGTCAGGCAGAGTGAATTCCGGGGCAGGCGTGCCCAGTTCGAGCATTGTTGAGGCGGTCTTGACCATGAAACGGGTCTCCTGGATGAGCATTGCGGAACGTGTCGGCCAGTAGATCGGCTGGTGCCGCAGTTGGCAAGTGCCCCCTCCGACAGTCTCACTCCCGGTACTTTGACAACAGTGGCTCGATGACCGACTCGGGCACAAACTCGGCCAGTTGATTCACCGACCCCTCTCGCCCCATCCCGGCAATCTGCTTGATCAGACTGCTCGACACCGACGTGTACTGCTCGCTGGCCATCAGGAACACCGTCTCGATATCCGGAGCCAGGCTGCGATTGGCCAGGGTCAGTGTGAACTCGGACTCAATGTCTGTCAGGGTCCTCATGCCACGCAGCATCACCGAGGCACCGCACTGGCGAACAAAATCGACAGCCAGCCCCTCGAAACACTCCACCGCGACGTTCTCCAGCGGTGCCACGATCTCCCGCAACAGGTTCAGACGCTCTCCGGAAGAAAACAACGGTGACTTGTCCGGATTGATCCCGACACCGACCGTCACATGTCGGAACAGACCGGCGCCGCGAGAAATGATGTCCCGGTGTCCGAGAGTCGGAGGATCAAAACTGCCGACATAGACGGCGTGTCGTGCGTCGAGCATTTCACTCATGGTCTCGTCCCACTCCTCCCGGTCTTCCGGTGGCTGTCTCTACAGCATAGCGACCAGTGGGCCCCCGCCACGAGGCTGAGCGGATTCCTGACTGCACCTGCCATTCTGGCAGCACTCGCCGGTTTGATTGTCGGCAAAGGCATGCCAAAACGAGTGGCAGAGGTTCGTCCTGGCAATCTGCAGCGATGAGAGGTTCACATCACAAGCCTGATATTTACAATGACTTATGACGATCCTCCATCGACCGACCGATGGTCAGCCTGCTTCGGTACACGCTTTGCAGTTTCCAGGATGGTCAGCGGCACACCGTAATACGGAAAATTCAGGGTAAACAGACCAAGTCACATCGTTCCCAGAAATCACCAGGGTTTTGCCAGGACACCCACGATGGCCGTCTTCCGATTGGGACAGAGTTGGGATCCACTCCGCGATCTCGAACGTGAAGTGGACCGTCTTCTGCAGGGCGTCAATCTGACATTCCACGGTGTACGGACCGGACGACAGTATCCAGCGGTGAATCTCCACGAGTCGGCCAACGAATACATCCTGACTTCCGAGTTGCCGTCGACAGCACCAGAGGATCTGGACCTGACAATTGCCAACGGCGTCCTGACGATGTCCGGACATCGACATGACGAGGGTGAGATTCCCGAGGATCGTTTTCGTCGTCAAGAACGCCCCCGCGGCCCCTGGAAACGTTCTCTGCCGCTTCCCGAACGCATCCAGGAAGACGAACTCTCGGCCGACTTTCACAACGGGGTCCTGGTTGTCCGGCTGCCCAAGGCCCCGCAGGAAGAGCCAAGGCAGATCCCTATCACCAGTGATTGATTGTCACCACTGATCACACCGGCGGACTTGATGATGTCCACAGACCACCCGATCAAACCATCGCAAGACCTGGTGACGGCCAACCGGATCGAGGACTCGACATCGGCCGCGACTGACCGATTTGTCTTCACCCCACCGATTGACATCTTTGAAACAGCCGATGGGTTGGTGCTGCGAGCCGATCTCCCAGGCGTGTCGCTCGATTCGCTTGAGTTGCAGATCCAGGACAATCGCCTGACGCTGTTCGGTCGCGTCGAGACCTTGCTGCCCGAGGATGCTGTCGCGGTGCATCGCGAATTCGAAGTCGGCGACTTCCTGCGTTCGTTCATTCTCAGCGACGAAGTCGACTACGACCGGATCACCGCCCGTCTCTCGCACGGAGTGCTCGAGGTCGAATTGCCGCGAGCTGCCCAGGCCGAGCCTCGCCGGATCCAGGTCAACGCCGAATAGCCGTCAATCGATGGGACCAGGCGGCGGAATCGCGCCGGACGGAGGTGTGCCCCCCCCGTCGCTGATGTACTCCCCGCGACGCCTGGCGTAATCTTCCGGCGTCAACTCCTCACTGGCCGCCCCCTCGACCCCCTCGCCCATCCCCTCGGCAAAGAACTTCTTCAGGAACGGAACGCACCAGCCGCATCCCGTTCCGGCCCCACCACACTCGCTGATCTGGCTCGCCCGCCGCGGACTCGTGATGCGGATGAAGTTGACGATCTTCCGCTTGGGGACATGGAAGCAGTAACAAATCGTGTCATCAAGATCCACGGCGTTCGGCTCCCTTCACCGGGGGTTCGATCTCAACAAAACCGTCATGCACCCGGCGGCTCAATCCGATCATCTCCAGAACCGCATCCAGAATCCCACCGACGGTGGTCCTTTCGAGCTCCAGCCGAACCGTTTTCGCCAACCGAGGATCACCGGGCAGGCCATCGGCCAATCGCAGCTCGACACCTGACAACTGGGCCACCTCGTCGAGAACCAGAGAAACCGCGACCGGATCCTTTTGGACATACCGGAGGATCGGCAGATTCAGTGCTCGAGCTATCTCACGAGCTGGACGTGGTGGTGCGACAACAGCCTTTGGTTCAACAGCCTTTGGTTCAACAGCCTTTGGTTCAACAGCCTTTGGTTCAACAGCCTTTGGTTCAACAGGTTTTGGTTCAACAGGTTTTGGTTCAACAGGTTTTGATTCAGCCGTCCTGATGCTGTCCTCCGATTCCTGTGAGGTCACAGAATCGGTGGACGCCCCCCCTTTGCGAGGATCACTCACCTCCGGAGACTCCTCATCAGGAGCAGAAGCCGGCAACCCTTCCGAGACCTCATCAACCTTCTGCATTGCCGGGTGCTCGACGACTTGACCGGGCACGGTCGTCTCATCCGAAAACACCAGGATCAGCAGCAGGCCGCCGAACCCCAGTGACACGGCCCAGGCAACCACCAGCGGTGAGATGGATTCGAGGCGGGACATACGGCAACAACCTAGTCAACCACCGGAAACGGTTTGAGCCCCATCTTCTCGGCAACCGGTTGTGTCATCAGGGTGATCTGTTTCTTGCCCTCGTCGACGACGATCACCATTCCTTTGTACTTCTTCATGATCTCATGAAGGATCGCTTTGGCAGAGCCCGCCCTGGCCATCGTTTGTGGCATGTTCTTGGTGTATCCAGAGAGTTTCAGGGCATCACCGTCAATTTCGAATGGCACCTGGATTTCCTCAGCAACAAAATTCACCGCCTCCTGGAGTGGAGTTCGCCGGAAATCAACCTCGATCTTCATCGCCAGTCGTCCGGCCACAGTCGCAGGCAACGTCTTGGCCGAGGCCACCCGTTGGGGCACGGCCGCACTGAAGTCGGTGCGAGTCGACTCGTCCCAGGTAAGCAGGGCCGCCACGGCGATATTCGGAGCAGCTCGCTCGGGCAAGCGGGTCCGCAATTGAACATGGCGGTCTCCGACATTTGTGTCGGTCTGAAACACGTATGCCGACATCAATGCGGGAAACCGACTGATCAACCGGTAGGCCCCAACCGTTTTGGGTCGCATCTTCTCGACCGCATGCATCATCTCGACTGGCAAGCTGCCGAGCCGTTTCTGGACACTGCGTTCCAGACGACCGGGAGTCACGATGCTGTTGTGCGAGTGATGATTGCGAAGCAGAATCTCGGACTCGAATTCGTCGCTTTTCCGATCGATGTCAAGACTCCAGGCCACCGTCTCGATTTCCTCGTCATCGAACCAGTCGAGCATCAGATTGAACACTGGAGCAATCGTCTCGGAAACGAGCACTTCCTGGAAATTCCTCGCGTCCCGCGGCTCGAACACAACCGTCAGCAGATTGTCCCGGCTGGTCAACGGGAGGATCTGCTCTATGCCCGTTGTGGTCACCGCAGGCTGACGAACCGCAGCAGCCATTTCTTCAGCTCGATCCAACGGACCAATGGCCACCGTCTTGGCGTCACTGCCGCGGAGATAGCAGTGCGTTTCCCCCAGGTACACCGGATACGCGAAGTCGTCACTCCGGGGGCCAGGGAACCTCTCGAGCAAAACCGAGGGTTTTTGAGCTTCCTTGAGCCGCAGAACGACTGCCACCTCGGGAGGATCCCCACGTTGCCCCAACATCAGGCAGATCATCGCTTCATCGATGTCCTCGGGAGGAAACCGACAGAGCGTCTTGATCTGCTCTTCGGCCCATATACCTAGTGGCCCGAGACACAATCGCAGTTCCTCGCCAGCAGACTCCTGAGCCCACAACGCATTCGGCCGCACGTTGATCAGAATACTCACACCAGCCGGCACCATATCGAGACGGACAGGGCGAGTTGTTTGCCCACGATGGGCAACCGGCAGCGTCTGAGTCTCCGGATCTGCGGCGGCTGGACCGGAAGTTGTTTCGGCACTGTCGACAGTTACGCCATCAACGGCGGTTTTGGGCACGGCCTGCGGGGCATCCGCCCCAGACCGGAACCATGTGACACCTACTCCGATGACAGCCAGCACGACGATTGAGCTGCCGACGATCACCGCCAGTGACGGGCCATTCCGGGACCGCTTTTTCTGCTGTCGCGACGCCCTTGAGGGCCGGCGACGACGCTTCGATTTCCGGGACGGCGTCGTGGCGGCCGGGTCCTCAAATACCGGGAACCCTCCGCCCCCCATCTCGAGGGAATCGGCTCCCGATGGAATCGTTCGGGCTTCTCCAGCGACCCGGGACGGTTGGTCGACTTCCTGCCTGCCACCGGGAGCACCAGAGTCCGATTCATCGGCGACCCAACGTGCTGACGTGCCCTGCCGCGGTGTCTCCTCCGCTGGTGACTCAGCCAGTTCCAGCTCGACTTCCTCGGGTTCCGCGAGAACAAATGTGTGTCGACAACTTGGACAACGGCCCTTTTTGCCCAGCAACGAACGATCCGGCAACTTCAGGATGCTGCCACATTCGGGACAGGGAATCTGCATCGAAGCCATGAATCACCCGGATCGTTGAGCACAAGCGGTCGGGACACTCCCGGGAGTTCCCAGGTTCATCCTACGAGCCGTCGGCCTCAACTGCCAAGTCCGGATCGGCCAGACTCTGCCGCCGGGCATCATTCACTGAGCTGATCAAAGTCGATCCCGTTCTCGCGAACCGATTTTGGGTCCACTTCCGAGAAAGGATGCAGTCGATCGAGCAAGTCATCCTGTGGAACAGCCCGTATCAACAATCGGGCCATCTCGAGATCGTCCTGGGTGGTGATCTTGATGTTCATCGGGGACCCTTGCACCAGCCGAACAGGATGCCCGAGATTTTCCACAAGTTGAGCTTCGTCGGTCGCCACCAGGCTGCCACGAGCGGCGAAAGCTTCGATCAGCAAGTCACGACGGACGACCTGTGGTGTCTGGGCCGCCCAGAGACGATCGCGGGAGACGGTGGTCTCGATCGTCCCGTCGCTCCCCTCGCGTTTCAACGTGCTGCTGATCGGGACGGCGGGAATCGCCGCACCGTGCTCGACCGCCGCCGAAAACACGTCATCAATCCACTTGTCGGCGATCAGCGGGCGAGCGGCATCGTGTACGGCCACATAATCAATCTCTTCTCGAATCTCCTTCAGCGCATTGCTCACCGAATCCATCCGAGTCTCTCCCCCGACCACCACATCGACATCCAGGAACGGCAGATTCGCCTTGAAACGGTCACGAAAGTCTTCGAGATCCGCTTCGGCCACGACCACAAGCGCCTGGGCCACATCGTCCCGAGTCACAAAGGCCTCCAGGGAACGGATCCAGACGGCCCGGCCTTTCAGGTCCACGAAGGGTTTCTTTCGCCGAGTGCCAAATCGACTGCTTTGGCCGGCCGCCGGCAGGATCACCGCAAAACTGGTCACGCCGCACCTCCCCACCCACACCGACGGATTCCCAAACCCCATCAGAGGGCTAGTTTGCCAGAACCGGGCCAGAACGGCGAGTGCCCAGAAGACGAGAACGTCGGTCTCGCAGCGGCGCGACCAGTCCACGCTCAATCACCTCTTGACGCTGTGCCCAGTGGTGTCCGAGAGTCGGTTCGAGCGTGATCAGTTCAGCCATCCGCTCAAGCATCTCGCCGACCAGTTCGATCGTCTCGGATTCGTCGCCACCTGTCCGTGAGTTTCCCACCGGACGCCGGGACCACCGTTGTTTGAGCACCTCCAGCAGCGAGTTGAGGTGATCCCAATGGGTCGTGGCCTCGATCTCTTGCGACGGAACATTCAGCAGATTCCGGATCGCTTCGTGGACATCGTCAATCCGATGATTGGAGATCACTCCGAAATAGATCGCATGCAACCGATGCTGCAGTTCCTCTCGCCGATTCGCCATCGGAGATTTCGCCAACAACACGGCCACCTCACGGTGAACGAATTCGCTCAGGAGAGGATCGAACGGAACGGCAAACGCACCAACCGAACCGATTTGTTGCGACGACGGTTCGGACAGTCTCTCAACGGATGAGAGTGTTTTCAGGAACTGCAAACGCCGCCGATCCACAGGATGCCGCAACCGTCGCATCCCACCCTGTCGCGGATCCGATTCAAAGACGAATCGAGGCCGCTCGGTGATCTGCTTGTCGACCGCTCGACGATAAGTCCGGAATCCCTCTGCCCCCTGGCCCATCAATTGCCGACCCCGGCGAACATCGGCCAGGCGTTCCCGCACCTCAGCCACCATTTCCTCTTCGACCTCGATTCGATTCAGCAACGGCTGTGGAACCTCGGGATGTTCTCCAGCACTCTTGTCCAGGTAGGTGCCACCAGCCAGTGCTGCCCAGGGCAACCGGGCCGCCAGCCAACCGTTGCCGAGGTGATTGGAGAGACCGGATTGGCCATTCCGCGGCGTATCGCTCGTCGGCAACTGAAGCAGGTTGGCCCAGTCCCAGCCGATCTCAGCCAGGGCAGCACGAACGTGGGGCCCCTGTAGACGAGCCACCACCCCCGGACGATTCAACAACCGCGGCGCGTTGGTCGCCACGACCAGGAAACGTCCCGGTCCGACCTGGATCCGTAGGGTCGTCGCAAAAACATCGCGCATAGCCGCGTGCGGCACCTCCACTGCGGCAATCCCGACATCACCGACAGAAAAAGCCTGGCAGAACACACCGTCACCAGACAATTGCCTTGCTGCGTTGCGATAGAACTCCAGCGTCCGAGTTGACTCCGCACGCCAGGCCACTGGCCGACCAGATGTTGCGATCACGACATCGTACTGGGCCGAATCGGCCGCCACGGCCAATGCCGGTGCCACGTAATGCCAACCCAGCCGCGGATCGTCAAACTCGATGTGGTCAGCGATCAGTTGCTGCCGCCCCGCGTCGGGCTCAACGCAGTCGATCCGTGTCACCGGAAATCCCAATCCGGTCCGCAATCCGTCCCCCCCTCCGATTCCCAGCAACAGCACACGTTCCGGTCGTTCGTGCACGACCAGTGGTATCAGCGATTCGAGCACACCGGCAACGCTGCGAGGGCTGATCATCGCGTCCCGACTCCAAGCCGTCGCGGGAATGCCATCCACTCGCAACAGCCGCAGCGCTCCTCGCTGTGACCAGGTCGTCAAAGTCGCATCGCACGTTTCTCGACGTGCGATCATCCGGGCTTCGTCGAGTGCCCCATGCAACCGTCGAGGCCATTTCTGTTCAGCCGCCGCCACGACCCTCGCCGAGTAGAGCAACCGTGCCGATTGACCGGGATCGTACCGCCCCACCTGAGTGGTCAACACAATCAGTCCTGCCAGCCCCCATGTCAGTGGTCTCCGCGAAACGACCATTCGCACAGAAATTCGCCCCGACACGATCGCCAAACACCACGTTCCGGCAACCAGAACCACGACAGGCCCCAGGCCGGGAATCACCAGCCAGCGAACGAGGAACAGGCCCGCCAGGACCGGCAGTGGGGCAACCGCTGCGATAGGGGCCCAACCTGAACCGACCGACGACTCACCGCGGTCCGACAACGACACGGCCATCAGCACGCCCAACGGCGGCACCGCCAACAGCACCAATGCTGACCAACCGGCCAACAGCACCAGGGGACTGCCTCCGGCGACCTTCAGGTACAGCAACCACTCGACCAACACGGGAAACGTCACGGGAACAAGCAGCAAGCACACAGCCGAGCCGACAGACCAGTTGCTCGATCGGCGGCACCCGATCGCCCCACCGACGCACAACGCTGCCGCAAACAGCAACAGGTACCATTCGGCCGCGGGGACCAGTTGGGCCAACATGCGGTCCAGCGATGCCATCACGACACCAACTGCCGCCAGGCTGATCAGGCCAGATCGATCAAGACGACCGGACCCGGCAGAAGACCTGTCGTTGTCAAAGTCCGCTCGTCTTCCCCTCGCCAACTCAACCAGGAACAACAGTCCGGCCAAGATGGCCGCCACCAGAATCGTCGCGTCGACACCGATCCCTCCAAACATCAGGTGGGCCACCGTCACCGCACCGATCGCGGCTCCGACCAGAAAACCTCCCAACTCTCCACCGTCCCGCCTGGCGGCCAGGCAGCCCAGCCGTACCGACAGGGCCACCGGCAACGACAGCGTCAACGTGGCAACCAGCATGGAAACCGGCAGGCCATCGACTGTCACAAGTTGTTCGAAAGAGATCCGGGACAGCCCATGAGTGACCCCGGACAGCATCCCTCCCAGCACCGCCGACCATATTGCCAGCCCCAGCAGCAACACGCCTCGTCGTCCGCGCCAGGCCAGGCCCAGGCACGCGCCGATGGCCAAGCCCCATCCGACGGCAAAGTCAGTGGCCAACGACCCGCCGAGAAACGCGGCCACCTGATGCCACATTGACGCCAGGAACAACGCGACCACCAGTCCGTCGGAAATACCGGATACGGGGAGTTTCGACAGGCCGGCCGGAAAAGCCAACCACGACCGACCTGACGGCCGGGAAACGGGAGAAAGCGGTCGCATGGACATCCGTGCCACTGGTGTCGATCGCGCGATTCGTCGTAACCGGGAGAACTCTTGTATCCCATGGTCGGAATCAGCCGCAAGACCAGTTGCACGGCCCTCTGCCGCACCACAGAGTTACTCCAGACCCCTGATCCCCGGCCACCACGAGCCCTTTGCCGATGTTGTGCCTGTTCCCGATTTCCCGAACCTGTCGTATCAGGATTCCGGCAGTGGCGACGATTCTCTTCGCCGCGATCACCACGACATCCGCGTCGGACAATCCCGCGACACCGCTCGAACAAGCTCTTGCAACAATTCGTCGCACCGACCTCAAACAACACATCAACACTCTGGCCAGCGACACGTTGAGAGGTCGCGCAGCCGGTTCACAGGGAGGACAAGCCGCCGGAGCCTATCTCGTCCAGCAACTGAGACGCATCGGACTGAAACCCGCCGGCGGAGGTGGAGATTTCTACCAGGAATTCTCTGAGAAAGGATTCCGCAACGTGTTGTCGGTGCTTCCGGGGACAGACCCGGAGTTGAAGGACCGGTTCATCGTTATCGGAGCGCACTACGACCACGTCGGCCTCGGGACCAAGCGGACGAGCCTGGGCGGCATCGGACAGATTCACAATGGGGCCGACGACAATGCCAGCGGCTCCGCTGCGGTGCTCGAAGTCGCCGAAGCCCTGGCCGGTTCGAGCCAGTTGGATCACCGGCGTTCGATCCTGTTCGTTTTCTGGGATGCCGAAGAACTGGGACTGGTGGGCTCCAAGTACTGGACCGCACATCCGACGATCCCCGTGGAAGCGATCGACATGGCCCTGAACGTTGACATGGTCGGCCGGTTGAGAGAAGACCGGCTCGTGGTGTTTGGCTCGCGCACGGGCGTCGGACTTCGGCATTTCGCCGTCAAGCACAACACGCAACTGAAACGACCGATGGCCCTGGACTTCAACTGGGACCTGCTGGCCAACAGCGATCACTATCCCTTCTTCGCCAAAGACATCCCGGTCCTGTTTCTTCATACCGGACTGCACGGTCAATACCACCGTCCCGGAGACGATGCCGACCTGATCGCCTGGAGCGGCCTCGAGAGAATCACGCGTTTGCTGGTGAGCCTTGCTCACGACGCGGCCTGCCGGAGTGAAATGCCCGGTTTCCGCCACATGGCCGCCCAGGAATCCGAGGCCTACCGCCGCAAGCTGGAATCTTCGGCGACCAGCGCGCAGCAAAGACTGGGAGCTGCGTGGGATCCCGAACTTGCCCAGCAGGGCATCATCCAACTGACCGACGTCGCTGACGACACTGCAGCCGACCAGGCCAAGCTCAAAAAGGGCGACCGACTGCTGAAACTCGGAGGTGTCGACATCAAGGACGCCGAGCATTTCGCCTGGCACATCCTGTCATCCCCCTCACAGGTCCAGGTCCTGACACGCCGTCGAAACAAGAAGAGGCTGCGAATCCGCACGCTGCTGCTGCCGGGAGAAGCTCAGAGGCTGGGTTTCGAATGGCGGCTTGACGACGCTGAGCCCCATGCGGTGGTTGTCAGCGGTGTTTCCACAGCCTCTCCGGCCGGTCGTGCCGGGCTCAAGAATGCCGATCGAATCACCAGGGTCAACGGACAGCCGATCACAGGGAGAAAAACCCTCGCTCGAATGCTCAGTCAACCTCTCGGCACAATCACGCTGAGAGTCGAGCGACAAGGGCGACACAAGTCGATCCGGTTGCCGCTGCAGCCAGAGTCCCCTAGGGAAACCCTCCGCCGTGGCGATACACCCGGTCACCGTGGCCGCTGATCGCCGAGTGAACCCCCGGTGGCATCGCCTGCCACGGGGATATCACGTCGAGCACCTCGTCAAGTTCCTGCCGTCCATTGGGGGCGGCCAGCGCCACCGTCACCGCCGGCTGGCACAGTACCCAGCGGTAACAGTCGGCCGCCGACGGAACAGAGAATCCGGGGGGATCATCCGGAGTCGACCGGATCAGCTCGCCCCACCGAAGACAGGTGAATGCCACGACCGGGCAGTTCCGGGATTCGGTCACCGGAAACACATCCCGTTCGGCTCCCCGATGAGCTGCGTTGTAGCGGATCATCAGGCTGTCGAGACGGCCACCGGCGACCCATTCGGCGGCAAGATCACGCTGGTGACTTGTCAGACCGACCGAACGGACCACCCCATCAGCCCGAGCAGCATCGACCACCTCGGCCGCACCATCTGCCGAAATGATCTGCTTCCACTCGGCCTCACTCTCGACATAGTAGTACGTCAACACGTCGAGATAGTCCGTTCCGAGCTGTTCCAGGCACTCGGCCAACTCGTCCCGGGCACCCGCCGCGGTCCTCGCGAAGAACTGAACAGCCACCCGAACATCCTCTCGACGTCGCCCCGATTGTCGGATCCACTCCTGCAACCCGTCGGCGTGACGACACCAGTTCAGGTAATTGACTCCACAGTCGACCGCGTGCTCGACGTCGTCGGGCTCCAGGGACGTGTTTCCTCTCGTGGCCAACCCCAATCGGCAAACACGCCCCAATCCCGGCCAGTCATCAAATTGTCCGGACGCGGGTTCGAACGGGTCCCGATCTGTCATCATCCCCGGACCTCGCGCCAGACATCACCCAGGGGATCGCGCGTCCGCGTGTCTTCCAGGAAGTGGTCGGTGCTCTGAGGGTCGACGGCCTGGCAGGAGCAGGTCAGTCGTTCGGCCAACTCCGTCAATTCGTCACTCCACGCATGAGGATCGGCATCGTGGGGTGGAGTGTTCGCGAATTCCTGTAACAACAGAACGAATCGCAGCAGGTGGCGGAACAACACGCCTTCCTGCCGACCAAGATCCGCCATTCCGACGACCTTGTCGAAGTCGCCGCCGAATTCGTCGATCGCACCGGCAGCCCAGATGGCCGCAATCCTCAACCGACCCGCGCCGGGATACTGGACATCGAACAGCAACTTCAACTTTTCAGCGAGCCTCAGAGGCCAGATCCTTTCGCCGAATTCGTCTTCCTCGGGTTCGCTTCCCAGTTCCGCAGCGGTGGCCAGCCCCCGCTGCAGCAACTCCGGGTGAAGTCTCTCGACGGCCAACGGCCCCTGGGGAACTCGCTCCGGACCCGGAACGCGAACCGACCGAAGAGCCGAACCGGGAAATTCCAGGGTGCTTTCCAACGCCTGGATCCACTCGACACGGCTCGCCGTTCCCAGGTGATCTCTCAAGAACGCTCCGTAAATCGGGTGAATGCTCCGAAAGCCCAGCAGCATCTCCAGCCGCTCAGTCGGTCGAGCCAGTTCGGCACGATAACCCTTCGACTCGCCCGGTTCCGTAACATCCGGATTCCCGGCCGCTCCCTTCGGCTGCTCCGACACGGCGACCGCTTCGGCCATCAGAGCTCCCAGCATCCCCGCGGCAGCCGGTGGATCGGAAGCGTCGTCAACCACCTCGGTTCCCCGCTTCGGCGGGTTGGGCTCCAATTCGACAAATCCTCCCGCCCACAACGTCATCAACATCTCATCCAGGCGACCGTGTGCCGATTCGCATGCCTTGGGCCCCAGCAACCGGCCGTCGATGAACTCGTGAAGTCGATCCACTCGAGGCGAAATCGACAGCAGGTAGGCCAGCAATCGCCACGGGATGTCACCGCGACTGACCAGGTCTCCTGGTGGCGAACCCACCAGGCGGTGGAACTGTTTCTCGTTCCAGTACTGCCGGTTGGGACTCCGCTTGGGCATCTTCTTCAACAACTTCTTGCGAGCCCGGATCAACTTCGGGTCACCGGTCTTCTCGGGAATCGTCGCCAGCTTCTCTTTGAACCTCGCAATCTTCACGTCGTCCTCATGAGCGAGCACAAAGACATCACCGCGGTCATCGAATTGCGGGCGGCCGGCTCGGCCAAACATCTGGTGGGCCCGGCTGGGGTCGATCACGGTCTTTTTGCCCGGTGGCCCCTTCAGCAACTCGGTCAGCACCACGGAACGAGCAGGAAGGTTGACCCCGGCAGCCAGCGTTTCGGTGCAGACCACCACCGACAGCAACCTCTGGCAAAACAGGTCCTCGACCACCCGTTTGTACTTGGGCAGGATGCCGGCATGATGCACTCCGACACCACGCAACAGCAAGGGTTTGAGCTTCCGGCCACCGCCTGGTCCCCAGTCGTAGGCGTTGACCACCTCGGCCAGGGCTTTCTGTTGTTCCGCGTCGACCAGCCGTTTTCCTTTCAGCAGTTCTGCCGAACTCCAGCAGCCCTCGCGGTGGAAACTGAACACCAGGGCGGGAGTTCTCTCGGAGGCCACCATGTCCTCAATCTGCTCCCCCAGCAGTTCCTCCCCGATCCAATGGTGTGTCAACGGCACGCGCCTTTGGTCGGATTGCACCAGGGTCAATCGTCTTTGGTGACTGGACCGCAGCCAGCCCAGGAAACTCGATGCATTTCCCACTGTGGCCGAGAGCAGCAGCAGTCGGACCGATGCAGGCAACAATCCCAGGGACAATTCCCAGACAACACCCCGCTCGGGGTCATTGAAACTGTGAAATTCGTCCATCACCACCGCATCGATCTCTTCCGGATCGTCCCCAGACTGATCGGTCCCTCTTTGCAACAGGCGATTCAGCAGCACCTCGGCGACCACCACCAACACGGGAGCGTCAGGGTTGACCCGTCGGTTGCCGGTGATCAGCCCAACCGATTCGCGGGGATACCCCCACCGCTGAGCCGAATCCTGCAGTTCGCGGAGCTTCTGTTCGCACAAGGCGATCAACGGTGTCGTGTAGTAGACGCGTCGGCCGGTTGCCAGCCCCTCGTACACGGCAGCCTCGGCAATCAGGGTCTTGCCCGTGCCGGTCGGAGTGCAGACCAGCACTCCCTCTTCGGACCCGAACCACGCCAGCAACGCTTCCTCCTGGACCGGGTACGGCTCGAACGGAAGCTGATCGAGGTACCCGGACACCAGTTCGTCACGGGTGGGGACGGGGGAATTCATGGCGGTCAAGCTTCGTTGCCGAGTGAAACAGCGGCCGTCATGATAGGCCGTCGCCACCGGTGACGCGACGCAGCGGAGACGGCCATGAACGGACACAACCCCGAGACAAACGGCCCGTCGGACTGGGCCGAACGCATGCGGCAGGGCATGCCCTCTTCGGACCGCTGGGCCTACCTCGATCACGCTGCGGTGGCCCCGTTGCCCACCGTGGCAGCTGACGCGATGCGAGACTGGATCGATGACCTGGCCCGCAACGGGGCAACCGGCTGGAGCCATTGGCGGGATCGAGTCGAGAAGCTGAGACGGACCGCCGAATCGCTCATGGGAACCGACGAGCAACAGATCGCCGTGATCCGTAACACGACCGAGGGTGTGAACCTGGTGGCCGAAGGCCTGGACTGGCATCCCGGCGACAACCTGGTTGTCCCCGCCTCCGAATTCCCCTCCAATCTCTACGCCTGGCAGCAACTCGCCGATCGGGATGTCGAGGTCCGGGTGCTGCCGGTCGACTTCGACCATGTCAGCTATGACGCCATCGAGGCTGCCTGCGACGAACACACCCGCCTTGTCGCCATCAGTTGGATCGGGTTTCGGACCGGTTTTCGGATCGATCCCGGGCGGGTGGCGGAGATCGCTCATCGCCACGGTGCCTGGCTGTTCGTCGACGCCATCCAGGGCCTGGGCGCGTTTCCGCTCGACGTCGAGGCAATGGGAATCGACGCCCTGGCTGCCGACGGTCACAAATGGTTGTTGGGACCCGAAGGCGCCGGTGTGTTCTACATTCGCCCGCCACTGATGAACTGCCTGCGTCCCCTGGGATTGGGCTGGAACAGTGTGCGTCACGCCGGTGACTTCAGCAACACGGACCTCGACCTCAAGCCCCACGCCGGAAGATACGAAGGAGGGACCTACAACATGGCGGGAATCGCCGGACTGGAGGCCAGCCTCGGTTGGCTTGATGGAATGGGCTTCGAACGGATCGGTCCCAAGATCCTCGAAATCACGGACCACTTGTGTGAGAAGCTTTCCGTCATCGGAGCACGCGTCTCCAGCAATCGAACTCCGGAACACTCCTCGGGGATCGTCTCATTCGAAATGCCCGGACAGTCACCGCGTGAACTGGTGCGGGCCTGTCGCGAACGGGATGTCATCATCAACTGTCGTGACGGACGACTGAGAGCCAGCCCGCACGCCTACTCGACCTCCGACGACATCGACAGACTGCTCGATGTGCTCGCCTGACCACCGCCGGGCCAAGACTATCGGTTCCCGCCCAGCGGTCGCCCGACGGCCCGGAGCAATCCGACCTGGCTTCGGTTGAAGCCAATGATGGACTCCAACCGGTCCTGCCTGGCCTGCGAAATCGACTCCACAGCCTGCAGAGCCTCCAACGGAAGACCGATCAGCCCTCGAATCCTCAGGCGGTGCAGTCGCAGCGATTCGCCCGCCTGCTTGAGCCGTTCCCCGGACATCGCGAGTCGTTTCCGGTTACCCGCCGCGTCGTGCCAGGCCTGGGTCACCTCGGTCACCACATCGTCTCGCGTCCTGGACAACGTCACCGCAGCCTGCCGCTCACGGCTGGTCGCCGCGTCGCGCGCCGCCCGAGTGCCCTTCCCCATGTTCTGGATCTCCCAAACGGCCAGCAGGTCGAAATCTGTACGACCGCCGAGTCGCCCGATCGAATCACTCGGCGCCCCAGCGAATCCACCGGCAGAAAATCCCAGTTGGAGGTGTGGCAACCACGGTTTCCAGTCGGCGGCGGACCGGTCCGAGCCGGCCACATCAACCGATGCCCGGGCAGCGGCCAATTCGGGCCGCGCCGACAGGGCTCCATCGATCAGGCCTTCCAGCGTTGTGGACTCTTCCAACAGGTCGACCGGCACGGCCTGCTCTTCCAGTGCGAACAACGTGGTCGACGGATCGAGCCGCAATTGGCGAGCCAGGCGGGCCGAGGCGACCGACACGTCCGATTCGGCAACTGCCACACGCTGTTGTCTCCGTTGGACATCCGTGGCCATCCGCGTGACATCAGCCTGCGCCCCCTTGCCGGCTGTCACGAACGCTTCGGTTTGCCTCAACAGGGCCCGAGCATCCTGCAGGTCCATTCGCAGATTGGCCAATCGCCCCTGGGAGTAGACCAGTCCGAAATAGGCCAACGCGGCAGCCTGCAGGGTGTCATTGAAGGTCGCCGTCTGACGAGATCGCTCGACATCCAGACGTTGTCGCGCGGCCAGAGGCTTGAAGATCACGTCGGCCAGGGACAGATTGACGCCCATCCGCAATGGCCCACCGGAACCGCCGGTCAACGGGGCCATTCCAAGATTGGGGCCCCCACCCAGGAACAACGAACTGCGTCGGGCATCAACCACGTTCCCGGGCGTCGCCTGGATATTTCCCGTGTGATGGTTGTACCCCATGCCGGCCTGCAGGGAAGGCATCCACATCGCTTCGGCAGCATCCACGGCTGCCTGGGCTTCTCGAACTCGTTCGGCAGCCAGTTCGATGTTCCAGTTTTGGGCTCCCGCCAGCCTCAAGGCCGTTGGCAGATCGACCGGGAACGGTGCCCCCTCATCCTCGGATTTCTTTTCGACACCGGGGTCGTCTTTCGCCGCCTGTATCAGAGAGGCTTTCTGCACCACTCCGGTGATCAATTTTTTGGGTGGAGACCGTTCCGCCGTCGGCCGGTCCGGCAACATTTTTTCCGGTAGTTTCCTCTCCGGAAAACTCTCCTTTTTTTTCGGTTTGATCACCGCTTTTTCGTTCGATACCAATTTGACTGCCGCCACCCGTATCGGTTGCCGCCACTTGCCCGAGTCCGAATTGCGCACCAGCGGCATTTTGAAGTCCGGCTGGCTGGAGACCGACCTGGCCCACTTCGGCTCGCTCAACATCGGCCTGTCAAACTTCGGTTTGCTCAACTCCGGTCTGTCCAACTTCGGCTCGCTCAACACCACCTGGTCCAACTTCAGCTGACTCAACGCCAACTGTTTCAGACTGGGCTGCGCCTTGTTCGCCTCGGTTTTCTCCATGAACTTCACGGCGGCAATGGAAGTCATCCGTGACCGTTGAACTTCTCTCTTGAGCCGTTCGGAAAGACGTTCAGACATCGGATCGACCTGCGATTGGTCATCCACGACGGCCTGTGATGTTCGGCACCCAACAACCACCGCAAGGGTGACCGCGGACAGCAACAGAATGCCGTTTCCACAGTGATTGCGAGTGACTCGACTCATCACAACACAGGGCTTTCTGGATCGTCGGATGGGCGCACACCCTCCCGGCGAGTTCGTAGAACTTCGACGTCCCTCCTTCATCCTATCGGCTGGTCCGACTGAATGGGTTTCGCCGACTTTGACGGTTCTGCGGATTCTTCCTGCAGATCGCCAGGCACAAATCGGCGTCCGGGGATCAGTATTTGGCGAGATTGCCGGTTCGGACCGTGTCGCCGGAGTTGACGTCTCCGACGAATCCCACGTGGTCCGCATCGTCAAACACGACCTCGACCGGTACGCGGAGCTCCTTTTCGCCACGCACCACCACGACGAATCTCGCTCCGTTCTGATCAGTGCCAACGGCCTTCGTGGAGACAACCTTCAGCCTGTTGTCAGCATCCCAACGTCGTCGCTCGACAGTCAGAGTCCCAAACAGCCCCAGGGACAGTCGTCGACCATTCTCGGTCGGTGGATTGTCCAGGTGCATTTCCACACGCATCTTTCTCGAAGACTGGTCGAGCACCTGCGCCGAGCGGGTCAGAGTCCCGTTGACCACGTGTCCCGGCAGGCCGCCAATCTTGGCGAATCGGGCCGCCTTGCCCGTGCGAACTGAACCGATCTGTGAGGGCGGCACATGAGCGACAATTCGCACACGATCGATTCTCGCCACCTCGAACAGGGGACTACCTTCTCCACTGCCGCCAGCGGGCCGTACAAACGCACCACGATCGACATGTCGAGCAACCACCACACCATCGAAGGGCGCCATGATGAAGCGATAAGCATTGAGTGTCTGAAGCCGTTTGACGACCGCCGCCGCCACCCCCGCATCAGCCTTGGCCCGCAAAACGTCTGCCTGGGCCTTGCGAATGGTGGCCTGGGCCGTCACCGCCTCGGCTTCGGTTCCCTGTACCGCCGCAACGGCGGCCTTGTGTCGGAACCGGGCCTCATCCTGCGTGTCGAGCCCGGCAGCGCCCATTTTGACCAGCCGAGCGATTCTCTGCAGTTCCACCTCGCGCAATGCCCTCAGCGCCTGTTTCTCGACCAAGGTTTGCCTGACCTGTGTGGCCATCGCCTTGGCGATTTCCACGGCGGCCTCAGCCTGGGACACATCGGCGACCGCCCGACGGCTCTCAGCCTGCTTTTCGGCCAATTCCGCCTCCAGTTCCGGAATGTGCAGTTCAGCCAGCACGCTCCCAGCGGTCACGTCGACCCCGATGTCGACTTCCTGGTCTCCCTGTCGGCCAATCGTCTTGACGAAACCGGCCTGCTTGGCGACCAGCACAGTCGATTCGAACCCCACCACGCTGGCCCCCGGCAGTTCCACCTCGTCGATGTATTCCCTGGTCCGGACCACTTCGGTCACCTCACCGGTTTCCACGGATGGCGGCTTCGCCGGTTTGTTTTCCGTCGACACACGAGCCGGTCTCGACTTCGGCGATTTCCGTGCCAGCCGCGCGTCGCGGCAGCCGGCCAGACTGATCAGGCCGATACAGGCGAGCACGACCAGCAGCCGGCACGGGTGATCGATGCGGGTCAACACGGTGGTCCTTGCAGGTCGCACATTCGTCGTGTCGCTCATCACTCGTCTCTCCGGTGTCACCCGAGGCCCGCATCGGCAGTACGGCGGCCAGTCCGTCACGCCCACGCGGCATCCAGGTCCTCGGTCGTGTCCTTGTGTCGTTTCACTAGCACGTACAGGCTGGGCACCACGAAACTCGGCAGCAGTGTCGCGGCCATTACGCCACCAACGATGGTCCTGGCCAACGGCACGTCGGCCTCGCCTCCGGCAAACCCAATCGCCATCGGCAGCAGTGCCAGGATCGTCGTCATCGACGTCATCAGGATCGGGCGAAACCGCACCAGCGCCGCATCGACAATCGCCTGCTCGACACTGGCCCCTTGTTCGAGCCGGCCGTTGGCGAAGTCCAGCAACACGATCGTGTACTCGACGACGATCCCGATCATCATGATGATGCCCATGAACGACTGGATGTTCAGCCGGGTGCCGGTGGCTTTCAGAATCAATGCCACTCCGATGAAGCCCATCGGCACCGTCACCATCACGATCAGCGGATCCACGAACGAACGGAACTGTCCGACAATCACCAGGTAGACCAGCACTGCGGCCAGCACCAGTCCCAGGGCAAAGTCGACGAACGAGTCCCTCATCGATCGAACTTCGCCGTGCAATTCGATCGTCATCCCGGCGTACCTGCCCGCGCCACCGGTGATTTCGAACCGGGTCGGCCGGTTCAGACCGATCCCCGACAAGATGCCCTGGAACCACTCGGGATACTGGGACACCGCTGCCCGGGAATCGCGGGTCGGCTCCAGTGCCAGGTCCTCGTGAGCGGCCAGTTCGTCCTCGATGGCCGCCACCACGCTGCCCAGGTCGTAGCTGGGATCGACATTGGCGAACACGTCGGTCACACGAGTGATGTTGCGGTGATTGATCACGGCCGGGCCGGTTTTGGTCGTGTCGAAGCGGGCAATGTCATTCAGGTAGACCGGTGTCCCGTCCTGATCCTCGCGGACGACAATCATCCGCAGCGTGTCCAGCGAGTTGATTCTCTCCTCGGGATACTGGGACCCCAGGAAGTAGTGATTCCCGTTGGCCGGATCGATCCAGAACGCGGGGTCGAAATTGATCGAACTGTTCGTCGCGCTGACCAATGCCTCCATCGCCTCCTGGGGAGTCACCCCCCGATCGGCTGCCGCGATCCGGTCGATCTCGACCTTGATCATCGGGTAGTCGGTCCGCTGCGCCACTCGGACATCGGTCGCCCCCTCCACCTGGCTCATCGTCTCGGTCAGCTTGTCAGCAATCTCGTGCGCCTTTTCCAGGTCGTAGCCGACTATCTGAAGGTGGATCGGCGAGGGTTCACCCATGTTCAACGCAGCCGTCAGGATGCCGCCGGTATCGAAGGCGTATTCGACTCCGGGAAACTTCTTGTTGAGTTTTCGGGGAAGTTCTTCCCTGAGTTGCCTGACCAGTTCGAAAACGTCCGTCGCACCCGCATCGGAGAGTTGCACGAGGATGAACGAATCCATCGCGCCGGTGTTGGGGGTGTAAGCCGCCGGCCAGTCCATCAGCACCCCGATGTTGGCGATCAACATCTCACAACGGGACTCCCTCTCGGCCTTCTGAACTTCCACGGAGCTCAGTTTCCGCTTTGCCCCGGCGGTGTACTTCCGGAGAGTCGCCGGATAAACGACCTCGGCAGGGTTTCCCGGAGCCGGGTCACCGATCACGTCGACGATCACGTTCTCGACCGCCTTCACCAGTTCCTCGGACTTCTCGATCCGGGTCCCTGAAGGAGCCCGAACATAGATCGTGAACTGGCCGGAATCGACTGGAGGAAACAGCTCGGTTCCGGTCTGGCTCATCACCACGACCGCGACGGTGAACAGGGCCACCGACAGTCCGAGCACCGCCCACTTGAAACGCAGCGACGCCAGCAACAACCGGCGGTATCCACCAACCAGCCAGCCTCCGTCGGTCCGCATGGGCGAGCCACCAGGACCGTCTGTCGGCGACTCCGATGCCGCGGCCTCAGCTTGCGGCACATCCCGCCGGCCCATCAACCGGGCGGCCGCCACCGGAACGAAGAAGATCGCGATCAGGTAACTGGCAGCAATCGCAAACAGCACGGACATGGCCAGCGGAGTGAACAGGAACTTGGCCAATCCGGAGAGAAATATGACAGGAAAGAAAACGACCATGAAGGTGATCGTCGAAACCAACAGCGGTGTCGAGACCTCCCGGGCCCCGTCCCACGCGGCCCGCAATCGGCCTTTCCCAGGCATGATCATGTGACGTTCGACATTGTCGAGTACCACGATGGCCTGGTCGATCAGGATCCCCACCGCCAGCGCCAGCCCGCCCAGCGTCATGGCGTTGATCGTGTTGCCGGTGAAATAGAGCCCGATCAGGGACGAGAGGATCGAAACGGGGATCGCGATGATGATCACCAGCGTCGCACGGAGATTGCGGAGGAAGACCAGCACGACCAGTCCGGCGAACACGGCTCCCAGCACACCGGCAATCCACAGCGCGTCGATACTCTCCCGGACCTTCACCGACTGGTCCATGACCACGTTCAGTTCGAGCGTGGCCATCTTGGGTCCCATCACCGGATCGTTCCGCTTTTCGTCCTGTAGCCGGGCCTTGATTTCGTCCAGCTTGTCGTGGATGCGGTCGACGATCTCGATCGTGTTGGCACCCGGTTGCCGGTAGACGGGTACGTAGACCAGCGTGCGACCATTGACACGCACGATGTTCGTCTGGATCTGGCGAGTGTCCTGCACCTGCCCGACGTCACTGAAGAGAATCGGCTCTCCCTGCGTGCCGACGGTGATCGGGGCCGTGTTGAGCTGCGCAACGCGATCGGGGATCGCGTTGGTGTAGATGTAGAATTCCTTGTCCTGGATCTTGGCACTGCCGGCCGGGATCAGGACATTCTGCCGTCTCAGCGCCGCGTGAACATCGCGAATGGTCAGACCATGAGCCCGCAGTTTCTCCGGTTCGACGTAGCAGAGAATCCGTCGCAGCGTCCCGCCGTTGACCGCCGGGGCAATGACACCCGAAATCGACTGGAGGTTGTTCCGGAGGTTCTTGTAGGCGACGTCGTAGAGTTCCGAATCGGTCATGTCGGGATTCGACACCGAGACCAGGCACAACGGCACACTGGCGGTCGGATCGAACGGCATCACCATCGGCGGGATCGTCCCCGGGGGCAGGTAGAACATGTCGCTCATCGCGTACATGCTCACCTGGCTCAAAGCTTCAGACTGGCTGATGTTCGGGTGGAAGAAGTCCTTGACGACACAGACTCCCTGCATCGCCTTGGCCTCCTGGTGCTCGATCCCCGAACTCTGACCGGTCCACCGCTGCAACCGGCTCATGATGTCCTGCTCCATAACCTCCGGAGGCATACCGGGGTAGAAGCAGACGATCTGGGCTGCCGAGGTGGTGAACGTCGGCAGCAGATCTGCGGGAATCCTGGCCAGGCTGACCGTGCCGATCACAGCCACAATCAGCACATGAACAATCACCAGGTAGGGATTTTTCAGCGCGGTTCGGATCATCCGGTGAATCCCGAAACGGAACACTCGTCGGGCCACGATTTCGGCCACAACGGGGGTCGATTGTTGTGGAGTTCCCAGATTCTTGCAATCCGCATTTTCGCCTGCCAACGGATCACCGGAGACCGAAATCCGTCATCCCAGTCAAACTCTGACGAGGTTGACGGTTGTCCGGATTGCGCATCCTGTGACGATTGTCTGGCTGGTCTGGATCCAGCGTGACCACCTCGCCCAAGTCGAAACTCCGGGTCAGCTGGTGATACAGAGTTGGGGACAACTCGTCCGAATAATCTCCAAGGACGTTACGGATCCCACGGTGCCCGTGCGCCAACATCTCCCCATTGTCACCGACGTCATCGGACCGGCCCCAAAATGAGTTCGTCCCGTCACGCGATCCTGCTTGCCGTCGCCTGCGGTCTCATCAGTGGCCCGTCACTGCCCGCGCAGGAGGCAGAGACTCCCAGCGTCACAGCTCCGGCCACCGACCCGCTTGTCGCCCAGGTGAACCGGGCGATTGATGTGTCGAGCCGACGGTTTCTGACGATTGAACATCACTCCCCGTGGCAGATTTTCCATGGGGTCCTGGCACTGAGACGGGAGTTCCGAATCAACCGACCCGGTGGCAAACCCGGAGACCGCGTCCAGGCGCTCGACTGGATGACACGAGGAGCCAGTTACCGCAACACGCCGCTGTTCCGACAGACCGCACACGGCGGACAGGCACAGCCGTACACGCAGCCATACGAGTTCGAAGGGCATCCGAACCAGTTCCTGGCGATTCTGACAATGTCTCGTCTGCCCGGTGAACATCGTTTCGCCATTGCCGGCAGTGCCGACAAGTCGAGCGTTTCGATCAACGATCTCGTCAAGCACGCCCAGGCGACGGTCAACGACCGCGAAGAGATCACCTGGACCCTCTGGGCACTCTCTCATTACCTGCCACCGGAAACCCAATGGCTCAACGCGTCCAACGAGCCATGGAGCATCGAACGACTCTTGAAGATCCAGACGTCGGAAGACACCGACAGCGCGTCCTGTGGAGGAACCCACGGCCTCTACGCCATGACCTACGCCCGCAACATCTATCGTCAAACTCACAAGGGCCGGGTGCGAGGAGCGTGGCTGGAAGCCGACCAGAAGATCCGCCGACATGTCGAGGAAGCCAAGATCTATCAGAATGCTGACGGCACATTCTCGGCCAGCTACTTCCTGGGTCCTCACCAGAGTCACGAGTTCCAAGAACGGATCGAGACCTCCGGGCACACGCTCGAATGGCTGATCCAGGCGGCCACCGACGATCAGCTCAAATCTCCGTGGCTCCGTCGCGGCATCGCGGCGGTGGCCGGAGACCTGGTCCAGCACTCGGACAAGACCGTCCAATGCGGCCCGCTATACCACGCATTGCACGGACTGGTGCTCTTCCGGGAACGCACGCGATCGGGCACCCGCGCGACGGCGGTTTCGCTCAACCCGCCCCGTCCGGATGACACGCCTCAGTCCGACGGCAAGTGACGCGATCGGCGTCACTTCTCCGGTAGGGATGCGTCGTCGAGGAAGACATGCCGGGGCGCGAACTGCGCGGTGTCGGCCACGTATTCTCCCACCGCCGCGAGTTGACTCTCCGAATCCACCAGGACCACCCGGGCACCGTCCTCGGGGGTCGCCTCCGACCAGGCCACCCGTCGTCCGTGGAAGATTTCTGCGAGTTGGTCAGGAGTGGCAATCTGTCGCGGCAGTTCCGCCACCGCCACCAGCGAGGACACCATCCGTCCGGACACGGTTTCCGGATCGAGCGATTCCACCGGAGTCGCTCCGTCGAGCAGGAACGGACCGACACGCGTCCGCACCAGCCCGCTCATCACCGCGCCACAGCCAAGGCGATTGCCCAGGTCGCGGCCGATCGACCGGATGTAGGTGCCACTGCCGCAGACGATCTCGACATCGAGTTTCGGAGTCGACCAGCCGAGAATTCGAATCGAATCGATACGCACCGTCCGAGCCGTCAATTCCACGTCCTGTCCCGAGCGGGCCAGTTGGTAGGCACGGCGTCCGGACACCTTCACGGCCGAATAGGCCGGCGGAACCTGCTGGATCTCCCCGACAAACCCTTCCAGGGCAGTGGCGATTTCCGGTTCGGCCAGGTCCGGAGCCGCCTCAATCACTTCCGCCGGGATCTCCGTATCATCAGTCTCGCTGCGCCGACCCAGCAAGAACGTCGCCCGGTAGGTTTTCGGGCCGGCCTGCACGCAGGCCATCAGGCGTGTCGCACGCCCGACAGCAACCACCAGAACACCCGTGGCCAGCGGATCCAGCGTCCCGGCGTGACCGGTCTTGTCCGGCCGGACCAGCCGCTTCACGTGATCCACAGCCCGCCTGGAAGTCATCCCGGCCGGTTTGTCCAGTACCAGGAACCCGCACGCCATGGTGGTCTGTCCCGATTCGCCCAAGGCGGACTACAGCCGCATCGCCATGCGTTTCTGGTGACGTGTCCGCGCCGCCTCGACAAAACCGGTGAACAGCGGGTGCGGGACCAGGGGCTTTGACTTGAATTCGGGATGGAACTGAACAGCAACGAACCACGGGTGTTCGGGAACTTCAACAATCTCGACCAGGTTCCCGTCCGGACTGGTGCCAGTGGCTGACATGCCCGCTGCGGAAAATGGATTGCGGTACTCGGGATTGAACTCGTAACGATGCCGATGACGCTCATCGACCTCGGTCTCCTTGTAACAATCGGCCACCACCGAATCCGACTGCAGCGTGCACGGCTGGGCCCCCAACCGCATCGTGCCCCCCTTGAAAGTGATCTTCTTCTGCTCCTCGAGCATGCAGATCACGGGGTGCTCGGTGTCGGCCACGAACTCGGTGCTGTGAGCCCCTTCGAGTCCAAGCACGTTGCGGGCAAACTCGATCACGGCACACTGCATGCCCAGGCAAATGCCGAAATACGGCAAGTCATTCTCGCGAGCGAACCGGATCGCCTGCACCTTGCCCTCAACCCCCCGCTGGCCGAAACCTCCGGGAACCAGGATGCCATCCAACCCGCTCAGCAGCACTTCGGGATCCTGGTTTTCCAGTTCCTCGGCCTCGATCCGCTTGATCAACACCTTCGCCTGGTTGGCGGTGCCTGCATGCCCCAAGGCCTCGTAGATGGACTTGTAGGCGTCCATGTGCTCGATGTACTTCCCGACCACGCCGATCGTGACTTCGTGCTCGGGAGTTCGCATTCTCTGCAACATCGCCCGCCAGTCGCTCATGTCCAACGTGCCGGCTGAGAGTTCGAGCTTGTCGACGATCAACTGGTCCAACCGGTGGTCGACGAGCCCCAACGGCACCTCGTAGATCGAAAACTCCTTGTCGATCTCCTCGATGACTTCCGACTTCTCGACGTTGCAGAACAGGGCGATCTTGTTGATGTTCTCCTGGCCAAGTGGCCGTTCGGTCCGCACGATCAGGATGTCGGGGTGAATACCGATCTGCCTCAACTGGCCGACGCTCTGCTGGGTCGGCTTTGTCTTGAGTTCCCCCGCGGCCTTCAGGTACGGAGCCAGCGTCAGATGGATGAACAGGCAGTTCTCCTTGCCGACATCCTGGGGAAACTGGCGAATCGCCTCGAGGAAGGGCATGCCCTCGATATCGCCGACGGTCCCTCCCAACTCGGTGATCACCACGTCGACATCCGGCGTGGCCAGGCTGAAGACAGCATCCTTGATCTCGTCGGTGATGTGGGGCACCACCTGGACGGTCTTGCCGAGAAACTCGCCCCGCCGCTCCTTGGCGATCACGCTCTGATAGATCTGGCCGGTGGTGTAGTTGGAGTCCCGGGAGAGAGGGCTGTTGGTGAACCGCTCGTAGTGCCCCAGGTCCAAGTCGGTCTCGGCCCCGTCGTCGAGAACGTACACCTCGCCGTGCTGGTAGGGACTCATCGTCCCCGGGTCAACGTTGATGTAGGGATCGAGCTTCTGCATCCGCACGCTCAAGCCACGTTGCTCAAGCAACAGCCCGATCGATGCGGAGGTCAGTCCCTTGCCGAGCGAACTGACCACGCCCCCGGTCACGAAAATGTGCTTTGCCATGCCCCCGTGTTCATCCTGTCTTGGAGCCATCTGAATCTTGGCAGCCATCCGACATCCGTGCCCGATGCCTCCTGCCACACATCACGCCGCCCGTCCCTCCGGACAATCCCCGGCTCGAACGACGAACCGAGCATAATCATCCGGAGTGTCGATTCCAACTGCCGAATGCTCAGCCACACTCACACCAATCGCCGCCCCGTGCTGTAACGGCCGCAGTTGTTCGAGACGTTCGAGTTGTTCCAGTGGCGAGGGGGCCAGCCGCGTCAACTCGAGCAGGTAGTCACGGCGGTAGGCATACAGTCCCACGTGCAACAGCCAGGGCGAATCCCCGGCCAACAACGGTTCGGGATCCGCATCTCGCACGCACGGAATTGGATGCCGACTGAAATACAGCGCCCGCCCATCGGTGCCGGTGACGACCTTGACACACGAGGGATCTTCGAGCGTCCGGCGGTCCCGGATCGGACAGGCCAGGGTGGACATTTGCAGCCCGGGCTCGTTTCGCAGGGATGCGACCAGGAGATCGATCTGGTCGGGCTCCAGTTCCGGCTCGTCCCCCTGGACGTTGACCACGATCTCGGCGTCCGCACAACACCGCCCCACCACTTCCGCAACCCGGTCCGTTCCGCTGGAATGCTCTCCGGTCAACTCCGCCCGACCACCGAACAGTCGCACCGCAGCGGCAATCTCTTCGCTGTCGGTCGCGACGATCACCTCATCCAGAGATTTTGCCCGACAGGCCGCCCGCCAGGCGTACTCCAGCAGCACCCGACCGGTGTCGGCCAACAACAATTTGCGGGGCAGTCGCGTCGACTGCAACCTCGCGGGGATCACTCCCACCGCCCGCCCTGGCGTTTCCACGGCCCCCTCCCTTGCTCCTTTCGTCGTCGACGCGCAGCATACCATCGATCCCGTCGAGACCTCAATGCGAGGATTTCCCACCATGATCGCCCGACTTCCGCTTGGTCGTACCGGCCTGGATGTCTCGGTACTGTCTCTCGGGGCCGGCCCGATTCCGGAACTGATGACCGCCTCCGATCCCCACCGGCAGCAGCAGGTGCTCAAGCGGGCTCTCGATCACGGCATCAACTGGATCGACACCGCCGCAACCTATGGTCACGGCCAATCCGAAAAGAGCCTCGGGGATGCGCTCCAGGCACTGGATGCCGTCGACGCGTTTCACCTGGCCACCAAGGTCCGGTTGATGCCCGAACAACTCGCCGAACAGTCGGTTCGCGACATCGTTCGTGAATCGGTTCACGGAAGCCTGCTACGACTGGGTGTCGACCGCGTCTCACTGCTGCAACTGCACAACTCGGTGACCAACTCCCGAGGCGACCTGCCGACGTCGTTGACTCCCGAGGACGTTCTCGGACCGGCAGGAATCCTCGAGGCCATGCGGGAACTCCGTGAAGACGGTCTCGTCGACCACCTGGGCCTGACCGGTCTGGGTACCCCCTCGGCCCTGAGAACATTGATCGCCTCGGACCACTTCTCCACCCTCCAGGTTCCCTACCACCTGCTGAACCCGACAGCCGGTTCGTCTCCGGACGACAACTGGACCGAAACCGATCACGGTCAGATCATCGACGACTGTGCAGCTGCCGACGTCGGTGTTTTCGCCATCCGTGTCTACGCCGGCGGCGCGCTGCTGGGCCTGCCACCGGCAGCCCACACGCACACGACCCGATTCTTTCCGATGGACCTCTACCAAAGGGATTCCCGGCGTGCCGCCGAACTGGCGACCACACTGCCCCCCGGCCAGGACCTCCAGCAGGCGGCCGTCCGCTTTGCCCTCGACCACCCGTCAGTGACCTCGGCCATCATCGGTTTCAGCCAGCCGGATCATGTCGACCAGGCAGTGTCGGCCCTGGCAGATTCCGACTAGCCCATCAGGTCCGCCCAGTCGTCCAACACGGCGAACTCCTCGTCGATCTCGGACGACTCACCGACAATCCTGTCCTGGCCTTCGCCACCGGCCAGCGAATCGACACCCCCCTGTCCCTTGATGACGTCGTAGCCGGCGCCCCCGACGGCCAGGTCGTTGCCAGCTCCACCAAGCAGATAGTCACTGCCGGTACCGCCGTAAAGCACATCGTCGCCGGATCGGCCCACCAGCGTGGCCTTACCACTGAATGACCGGGCGTCGATCAGGTTGTCCCCCGATCCGCCGATCAGTGTGGCCCCATCCATGCCGATCAGGGAATCGGAACCGACACCCAACAACGTCGTGTCGGTCAGCAGGAAATCGGTGTCAGCCGTCTCGGACAACCGGTCGAATCCGTCGCCGCCGTTGAGCACGTCGTCACCGAGGTTGCCGCTGAGCAGGTCATCACCCAACTGGCCCCGCAGACGGTCGTTCCCGTCTCCGCCCTCGAGCACGTCGTCGCCGGCTTCACCCATCAAACGGTCGTCATCGGCTCCGCCAAACAGCCAGTCATTGCCGATTCCGCCCTTGATGCGGTCCCGGCCGTCGCCACCGTCCAGAGTGTCCGCACCGCCTTGCCCGCTCAGGAAGTCGTTCCCCGCATGACCAGCCACGGTGTCCCGACCCGCACCGGCCAGCAGCCGGTCATCACCAAGTTCACCCATCAACTGGTCGTGACCACCCGATCCGTTCAGTCGGTCGTCGCCGTCCCCGCCGCGGAGAATGTCATCGCCCGAGTTGCCCTGGGCGAAGTCGTCGTCAGCACCGCCGTCGAACTCGTCGTTGCCGCCTCCACCGAGGAACCGGTCCCGCCCGGCACCACCGGACACCAGGTCGTTGCCTCCCTGGCCATTGATCCAGTCATCACCGGCTCCGGCGTCAACCACGTCGTCACCGGCCCCGGCCCAGATCCGGTCACCCAGCATCGTGCCGGTGATCACGTCGTCTCCGGCACCGGCCTGGACCAGCACGTCATCGAGCCGGTCGTAGGTTGCCGAAGTCACACCAGCCAGGTCGATCGAATCCGAGCTGTCGCTACCGGTGACGACCATCGAAGTGACATTCGAGGTCAACACCGTACCCAGCCCACTGTCGAGTTGGCCATCGACAAGCACCTGCACAAGCGAACCGCTCGACTGGATCACCACCGAGCTTCCCGCCGAGGCGGTAACCGTCAGGGTGCCGCTGCCCGGATCAAACTCGCTGCTGGCCGAAGCGGCCACGGGCGGCGCCACCGGCGGATCGAAGTTGCCGAACACCGGCACCGAAAGATTGTTGCCGTACTGGCCGAAACGGTCATTGCCCAGCGGGAACGGCGAAAACGCGTGGTCCAGCGAATCGACATTGCCGACCGCGCCGGAACCGTCACTCTGCAGCAGGTAGAACTCCAGGCTCTCGACAGGCTGGTTGCCGCTCTGGTTGGGAGTCGTCAACCCGATGTCGTCGATTCCGTCCAGGTTGTAGTCCCCGGAGATCGGACGCTCGTTCACGCCCGGAAAACCGAAGCTGATCGTTGCATCGGTGACACCGTCGCGATCCAGGTCGAAGCTGAACAGGTCCAGTGACGCACTGAACACGGCCAGGTCGTCGTTCCCGTCACCGTCGAAGTCTCCAACGATCGGCAAGCCCGAAAAATCGCTGGCCAAAGTCGTTTCCAGGATCAGGTCACCGGTTGTGTCCAGGTACCAGGTCGTCCCATCGAACAACCCGATCTCGTCCCCTGCAACACCGTCGAAGTCACCGGCCACCGGCAGGCCGTTTACCTGCACGCTGCTAACCTGGTTCACGTCTCCGGCACCGATTGCCCCGTCGTTGTCCAGGTCCAGCTGCCAGCGGTAGGAGCCGCCCGCCTTGCCGTAGGCCCCCAGCCGATCGAATCCGTCAGCAGCCCCGCCATTGGTGAACTGGCCGGCGAACACCGCATCGGTCTGCAGCCCCACCGCGAAGTTCAGGTCGCGGTGAACCGCATCGCCGCTGTTGGGATCGTGTTCCAGGTTGTCGTTGGCATCGATGGCCACGCCAGCCTGGCCCACCACGCCCAGTTCGGGGCGGCTGTCCACGGTGAACCGGGCCGCAAAATCACCACCGGGCTGCCCGTCGCCGGTCGTGAAGGACGGGGTGGCCTGTGGCCCGGTCGCGTTGCTCTCTCCATCCAGAGCATTGCCGGCAGGATCGGTCAACACGTCCGAAAGTGTCAGCGTGTAACGGTCGTCAGCCAGGAAAGTGTCCAGTCCCAGCGTGATCGTCGACGCGGCCACCGAACCGTTGGCAGAACTCTGCGAGACGGTGACTGTCGCGATCGGAATCTCGCCCACGTTGTCACCCACCAGCGTGTACTGGCCGGGGTCATCTGCCACGCCCTGCTCCAGGGCCGAGTGCGTGACCCCGCCGGCCCGAACCGCCAGGTCCTCAACGCTGACCACGATCGAGCTCACCGACGGGGTCGGACCGTCAACAGCCGGTTGGGGATTGAACACGTTGTAGGTGCTGGCGGTGCTGTTGAACTGCACACCGGTCACCTGTGGCCCCTGTGTGTCGACGAAGATCGTCGTGCTGTCCAGGGCCCCCACGTTGCCCGCGATGTCCTCGGCCGTCGCCAGGATCTCACGCAGACCGTCATAGGCAAATCCGCTGGCCGACGTCGCGTCATTGAGACCACGGACGTAGGAGGTCGTCCACTGCGAGTCCGCGAAGGCCTCGTCGCCATCCAGGGGACCGGACGCGGTCACGGCGAATTCGCCGGTGGTGTCGATCGTCGTGTTGGCAGTACCGTCGGCGAACAGACGGACAATCGCATCCGCCTCGGATGTCGTCCCGGTGAAACGCGCCGAGACGTCAGAGGTGATGTCATCCGAGAGCGTCGGTTGGTAACTGTTGACCCCGGAATCGCTCCCGTCATCGTCCAGACCGGTGATCGCCACGCTCGGAGCGATCGTGTCCAGCGTGAGTTGCAGCGGCGTGGAAAACGCCCCACGACCCTCGACCTGCGGGCTGGCCGCATCCCGAATTCTTACTGCAGCAGTCAGGAAGTTGTTGTGCCCTTCCTGGAGATCGCCACCAGCCAGTTGGAACTCCCAGCGACTGTTGCCGGCGACGCCCACCCCACCAATGAAAGCCGCCTCGCCCAGCAAGACGCCATTGTTGTAGACATCGATGTCGAAATCGGCATCCGGTACCAGGTCCAGGTTCAGGTACTCTTCCAACCGGTCGTCATCGAGATAGATGTCCAGCACAGGGGTGGTCGAGAACGTGATGTCATCGGTGTCGCTGCGACCGGTATCCGATCCCGCCTGCAGGTCTACCACGAACGGCACCGGTGCCGGATCGTTGATCGCAGTCAGGCTGTAGACGTTGATCGCATCGGCGCCCGTCGCCGAGGCCACCTGCAGGTAGTACACCTCGTCCTCGACAACCGGCACGGTGATCCGTTCGTTGTCACCAGTGGACGTGCTGGTGGCAACCGGGTCCCCGTTGGAATCGAAAACGGCGATATCCAGGTTGCCGTCACCCGGCAGTCCGTCGTTGCCGTTGCCCAGGGTGCCCACTTCCTCGAAGGACACCTGGATATCCAGTGTGCCCGTCTCGGACGGAGTGAACTGGTACCAGTCCTCGTCGCCCGGAATCCCGAACGCCGAGAAACCGGCGGGATCGATCGTCGGATCAACATTCAGGTTGGCACCCGATCCAAGGAACGTGGCGTTGGGCAGAGAATCGTTGCTTTCGAACCCGTCGTTCTTGAAGACCACCAACCGCCCCAGGTTGTCCGTGCCGGTCGTTCCGGTGATGTCGTCAAGCGGGGTGATGCTCAACTGCTCCACACCGTCGTAATCGACCGACGAGAAGCTGCCGACATTGACCGATCCCGACGACCCATCCACATCGATGCGATGGATCACCGTGTTGCCGTTGCCGTCATCGACGACAGCCAGCCGGTCGGAGGCATCCGGAGCACCACCATCGACCTCGACCCGAACGCTCTGGCTCGGCGTCAGCCCATCGGCCTGCGTGACGCGGATGACATCTTTGCCCGCCCCGGCTTCGATCCGAACCGCCTCGACATTGGAGATCGTATCGGTCTCGCTCGTCGCACCGACGCCGAAGACACCATCGGTTGAGTGCGTCAGCGTGTCATCAGCGGTCTGGGCCACGTCGATCACGTCGTCCGAGGACGTGCCGTTGATCACGACAACGTCTGAACCGGCTCCTCCGTCGATCGTGACATCGCCGCTGCCAACGACGATCGTGTCCTCGCCATCGCCACCCGAGACATTGGCCGAGACGTAAGCTTCCTGCAGAAGATCGTCACCGGCCCCACCTTCCAGGTCATCGCCACCGGTCAGCACGTCGGCACCACCGGCACCACGCAGCTCGACGGTGATCGCACCCGACAGATCGCTCGAAGCCGTCAGGCTGTCGGCACGGTCTCCGCCGGTCAGTTCCAGCGTGTCGCCGGCTTCGGCACTGTCGAGTTGGACGTCCGAGGCCAGCCCGTCGACATGGACTTCCCCGGTGACCGCATCCAGGGACGCCGAGAGGCTGTAGTTCTGCCCATCGGCACCGGTCAGGTGAGCCGCATCGGCCGCACCATCGGCAGCTCCCAGGTCGACCTGGATCAGGCTCATCTCGGTACTCGAGAGTTCGTTGATCGTGATGTCGTCGGCACCACCGGCCAGGTCGACATCCAGGTCCTCGACCCCGGCCACATCCAACTGGTCGGTGCCGTCTCCGACCTGGACTCTCAGGAAATCGGTTCCCGAAGCCGGAACCGAATTGATCGTGATCGTATCGGCACCGGCGGTGTAATCGACATCGAGCACGTCGGCACCGTCACCCCCCTGGACCACGTCGTTTCCGTCGCCACTGATCCAGTTGATCTCGTCGGAGCCGTCACCGCCAAAGAGGCTGTCCACCCCGGCGTTTCCGCTGAGGTCATCGTTGCCGGACTGCCCGGACAACTGATCGGCCCCATCATCGCCACTGAGCACGTCGTTGCCCGACCCGCCGAACAGGATGTCGTCTCCGTCACCGCCACCGATCGTGTCGTCACCACCCTGCCCATTGATCAGGTCGGCCACGGGGCTGCCGACCAGGTTGTCGTCACCGTCGCCGCCGTTGATCGTGGCATCAATGGCCCCCGAGGCATCCACGATGTCGTTGCCGGTACCGGCGTTGACCACCTTTTGGAGAGACGCGTCCTGCAGATCGAGGTCGACGTTGTCATCGCCGCCGCCGGTGTTCAACTCCAGTCGATCCAGATCAGCCAGCGTGACGGACCCGCCCTTGATGGTGACCGAATCTGCGGTGGACGTCACCGTGTCGGCAGCGTCGTTGCCGTTGACCACGATCACGTCAAAACCGCCGTTTCCGTCGAACGTGGACGCGTTGTCGAATCCACTGTAGTCGACATCCGGACCTGCATCCGCCTCGGAGTACGATCCGGCTCCGGCCGCAGTCGGCGAGACGCTGAATGTCTCGTCACCCGAGGTGCCCACGACGGTCAGCGAAGATCCGGCTGCCGCCGAAAGACTGACCACACCCAGTTCGCTGGACAGTCCCGATTCGGCGACCGTCACGTCATCCGTGCCACCGGCGCCGGACAGTGAAAGCGACTCGGCAGCCGCCAACGTCACCTGGCCACCCAGGCCGTTGATCGTCTGGCTGTTCAAGGCCACGGTGATACTGTCAGCCCCGACGGTCCCGTTGACAGCGACGTCATCATTTCCGTCACCGGCATCGGCCACGATCGCCAGTCCGGCGGTGGGCGTGATGGAAAGCGAGTCGTTCCCATGGCCGCTGCCCAAGGCCAGGGTGTCCACGGCAGTCGCGTCATGATCGAACGTCACGGCCGCACCGTTGATTACGATCGTGTTGCTGCCGGCGGCCCCGGCAATGGCAATCGAATCGCTGAAGTCGGTCGCCGAGACGGCCAGGCTGTCTGTGCCGGCGCCACTGTCGATCGTGCGAGCTTCGATCGAATCGATTGCCACCGAAGTGTTGCTGTTGACCTGCACCTGGGCATCATCGTTGAGCCCGGGTACGTAGGTGATCGTGTCGTCACCGGCCGTCGCGTTGACCGTGATCGCGTCACTGCCGCCCTGTCCGGAAAGCGTGATACTCTCGACGCTGCCGAACGTCGTCGTGACACCGTCAATCACCACGTCACCGTCCGCATCGGCTGCGCCCGGCGTGTAGACCAGGGCATCGGCACCCGAATCACCTTCGACCGTCAGGGCATCGCTGCCACTGGAGGCCAGGACGGTCACCGTGGCCAGGTCACTGGCGGCATTGGGCGCCACCGAAACGGTGTCGTCGCCGTCGCCGGGATCCAGTGTCACGGAACTGGCTGACGCGAAGTTCGACAGGCTGGCCGCTAGGGCCCCGTCGATCGAAATCGTTGCCGATCCGGTCGCAGCTGCGTCACCAACATAGCTCAGTTGGTTTCCGGCTCCATCGGCCGTCACGCTCACCGACCCCGACTGGCTGTTGGAATCCAGCACCAGCCGTTCGACGCCGGTGAAGTCGGCCGTCGTCGAATTCATCACCACCGACGTCCCGGGCTGCACGACGTACGTGTTGGCCGAAGCACTGCTGCCCTGCATCGTCAGCGTGTCATTCTGCGCCCCGCCGCCATCAACCGTCACCGGTGTCGTGGTGCCGTCGGTCACCGTCACCGAATCCGCACCGCCCTTGGTCGACACGGCCAGGGTCGCGATGTTGGCCGCCGTGTAACCGACGTCCTTCAATGCGGCCGAGTCGACCGAATCGTCGTCGATCGAGACGACCTGGTCCCCGTCGTCGTAGGTCACCGCCAGGCTGTCTCCGTCGGCCGCAGTCCCGTCGTTGATCGTCAACGCACCGCTGTTGTTGCTGTTGAGGACCGGATGAATTCCGGCCACGGTCGTCGTCGCGGTGTCCGCACCGGTCGGACGCACGGTGAAGTCGTCGGCACCACCGGACCCGTCGACCGTCAGGTCGCCGGCTCCGTTGTTGACCGTCGCGGTTTCGATTCCCGACAGGCTCACCGTACCCAGTCCGCCGCCGCTGACCGACGCACTGTTGGAGAGCGTGACGGTGATCGCCGTGGCGTCTCCGGTCAAGGTCGCCGTATCCGAAGCCGACGGGTTGCCGCCCTGCACGTCGATTGTCGCCCAGGCATGTGCAGCGGCGATCGACACCGCGTCGTCGCCATCACCGGCCACCAGCACCAGGTCGTCGCCGGCACTGCTGGTGGCCACATTGGCCCGGCCTGCCACCGACACCGTGCCGCCGGATGCCACGCTGATCACATCGTCGCTGTCACTGCCGTTGAGCGTCAGGTCGGCATCGACATTCAATGTCGTGCCCGAACCGAACCCGTCGAAGGACACCGTGACGCTGTCGGTCAGGATCGTCCCCTCGTCGGCTGCGGCTCCCGGAGAAACCGTGTAGGCCCCCGAACCGCTGACTGTCAGATCCGTGCCGGCACCAGCCAGCACCGAAACGGCTTCGAGGTTCGAGTAGTTCACTGTCGACGGCGTTGCCCCGGTGATGGTGGCGGCAGCCGTATCGACTGCCACGCTGTTTCCGGTGACCGTCAGCGCGTCGCTGCCCGTGCCGCTGTCGACACCAATCTGGGTCGCACCGGTGATGTCCAGGGGCACGCTCAGACCGGTCACGGCCGTTCCCACTCCGTCGTCGACAATCGCGATCACGTCGTCGTTGTTGGAGCCGACGATATTGATGATGTTGCCGGTCACATCGATGCGGTCGATGCCCGCGGCATCCACGCTTCCGACCGTCGCGCGAATGTCGGAGAGATCGACGGAGATGGTCGCCGCGGCATCCGAGTAATCGAGCACGTCGCTGCCATCATCGCCTTCGACCGTGTCGGCACCGTCACCGGTCGCCCAGTGAATCGTGTCCGATCCGTCCCCACCGTGAATCACGTCGGCGTCGGTGCCGCCAGTGATGTCATCGTTGCCCTCACCGGCATAAACCACGTCGGCTCCGGCCCCGGCGTTGATGCTGTCGTTGCCGGCACCGGCCAGGATGATGTCGACACCGGCGCTGCCGGTGATCGTGTCGTCGCCCAGGCCCCCGATGATCGTCGGGTCGGCAGCGCCGGCACCCGAGAGATCAATCGTGTCGTCACCGTCGCCGGCATCGATGGCCTTGGGAAGGTTGATCGCGTCGCTGATCGTGATGCTGTCGTTTCCGCCACCGGTCTGGACATCGAGCCGATCGATGCCACCGCCGATCGTGACGGTTCCGTTGAGCGTGACTTCGGTCGCCGACGCCGAGGTGACCGTGTCATCTCCCTCAGACCCCTGGACAACCAACACGTCGACACCGGCGGTGCCGCCGTCGACCGTCAGGCTGCCACCGAGGTTGGTGTAGCTGACCCCCGTGTTCCCACCCACCAGCGTGACACTGCCGTTGGCGGCCGAGGAGGCCTGGAACTGCAGCGTGTCGTGGCCGGCGGTGCCGTTGACCGAAAGATCACCGGTCGCATCGACGGCCAGGGCCTCGATGCTGTCCAGGGTGATGTCTCCGGCCGTCACGCCCGAAACCGTGTTGGACGAAAGAGCGACACTGACATTGTTCCCGGCGGCCGAGATGTTCACGCTGTCGCCATCGTTGTCGGAGTCGCCCCCGAGCACGCTGAGTCCGCTGGCAAACGAACCGCTGGCGGTGATGCTCACGTCGTCGTTGCCCCCCAGGGCATTGATGACCAGGGCCTGGTAACCGGAAACATCAAACGTGCTGTCACCGTTGCCAAACAGGTCGGTGACGGTCAGTTGTCCGGTGGCCGAGAGACTGATGGCATCATCGCCGGAGGTCCCCTGGACCACACCGGTGGTCCCGGTGACCACGGCCGATTCAACATTCGAGAAGCCCAGGGACAGGAGTCCCGCCCCCGCGGCGTCCACCGGGTCAACCACTCCGGATCCTCCACCGGTGGAGGTGATCGCCGCATCGGCATTGGTGACATTGAGCACGTCCGAGGTCGTCTCGCCGGACGTGTCGATGCTCAGCGATTCGCTGCCGCCGATATTGAAACTGATCGTCTCGGTCCCGTCGCTGACGTCCAGGCTGGCCGAGGTCGCACTGTTGGCCGTGTAGTCGATCGTGTCGTCGGCATTGGTCGTCGACAGGCTCAGGCTGTCATCGCCGCCGGCGGCCGCGATCGTCACCGTGGCACCATCGCCGAGTTCGTCCAGGGTGATCGTCGGCCCATTGCCGACAGTCGCCGACAGGTCGTCGGGCGTGATCGACGAGACTGAGATCGCGTCGTTGCCACCGGTACCGTTCAAAGTGACCAGGTCGGTTCCACCGTCACCACTGCTGGCGTGCAGGCCCAACTGGTCGACCGAGATGTTCTCGATGCCGTCGAAGTTCACCTGTGTGGCTGCGGCACCGTCCAGGCTGACAACCACCGATCCCTCTCGAGCGTGGTCGCCACGGCTGATCGTGTAGGAATCGTTGCCGGTGGTGATGTCCAGCGCGAGCGTGTCGCTGGCGTCAGGGTCACCGGCATCGATCGTCAGCGTCGTCGCACCGTCGGAACGGCCGACAACCTGGATGGTGTCGTCACCAGCACCGGTGAGAATGGTCAGATCTTCCAGGGCCGCCTGGGTCGGCGAGAGATCGCCTGCCGACGGCCTCGTGTCGGCCGTGCTGGCACTGAAGGTCTCGACCTGCAGCGTCCCTGTGATGTCCACCAGTGGACCGCCGTCGTCACCGTTGTTGGTCAGGTTGACCACGACGGTGTCAGCACCGGGGGTGCCCAGAATAGTCAGGGCATCGTCGTCTCCGGCCGAACCGTCGTTGAGGAAGACCGTGATGTCTTCGGTGTTGCTGAAATCGATCGTGGACACGTTGGTGCCGTCGGAGGCGTTGATCGAGCGGATCTGTCCGGCACCCGTAGCACTGGGAGCTATCGTGATGTCCTCGCTGACGCCCGAGACCGCACCGTCGGGAGCGTCGTCGACAAACTGCATGCTCGGCTGGTTGACCGCATCTCGTTCACCACTGCCGTAGATCACGTCATCGTCACCGGCTCCACCGTCGACGACCGGGTCGATGTTCCAGTTGCCGGTCAGGTCGTTGGCATAGGGTTCGATCGTGATGTCATCGTCACCCTCGCGAGCCGAGATGTTCAGGAACTGGGTGTTGTAGACCTGGATCGGGTTCGATCCGTTCAACAGCAAGTTGAACTCGTTGGCCCCATCCACGTCGCTCTGGGTGACGCCCAGCAGCGAATCGATGTCGCCACCGACCACCAGGATCTCGTCATCCTGGTCGGCACCGGAAAAATCATTGTTGTCGCCGATGATGTTGACCTGCTGTGACAGATCGCCGGGATCAAGGATCGTGGTCTCCACGCTGTGATAGGTCACCGGCTCGGTGGTGCCGATGCTGTCGGTCGAGGAAATCGAGACGTTGGGCGTCTCCTCGAGATCGCTGTAGATGTTGATGTTGCCGTCGGCGTTCAGGACGTCGACATTCAGCCGGTCACCGATGAGATCCTCGGCCGTGGCGTTGGCCGGAGTGTCCACGGGCAACGGCGGCTCACCCGCGTTGACCTGGATGTGGAACGTGCGGGAAAGCGTCACGCTGACGTCATCGGCCACACCCACGAACCCGGGATCCGGGTTGGCACGCACACCGGCGTCTTCACCGGCGTTGACCGTCAATTCGGCATCCGCCGGATCGGTCAGCCCGTAGGTCGTCGAATCGAAATTGACCTGCACCAGGGTGTCGGTGGCCGATCCGTCACCCTTGAGCGTGATGCCCACCGCCGCGTCGGTCACGGTGATGTCATCAAAAGCCTGCCCGTCGGCTCGGACCGTCGAACTGCTGCCGTAGACGTTTCCACCAAAACCGGCCGTGGCCGCGGTATCGCCGACCGTGGCATTGCTCTCGGTTGGTGCATTGACCACCAATCGGTCCTGGTCGGAGTTGCCATTGACCACCAGTCCACCGGCCTGGGCGATGCTGTCGATGCTGATGTCCGGCCCCACTCCACCTCCTGCCACACCGGGGTTGTTGGTCAGCGCCGACTCGGTGGGAGGATTGTGTTTCAGGAACGGTGTGCCGTCGATGAACACGTTGGCTTCGTCAGCGGTGATCGGTGTCACCGACAGCACATCATCACCACCGGCTGTTCCCAGCACGGTGACCGCATCGTCGTTGTTGCCCGTATCGCCCCGGTAGTTGACCTGTTCGACCGAGTTGAGATCGATGAACTGTTCGGCCGCAGCGGCCGCCGTCAGCCCGGCCACATCCAGGTCCCCACTGGCCTTGGTCGCGTCGGCATAGGTCATCGTGACACCACGGGCCGAACCGGTGTCGGCGGTCACGTCCAGGATCACGCGATCACGGTCGGTGTCCTGGGCCTGGCCGTTGATCTCCAGCGAGTCGGCCGAGACCTCTCCCCCATCGGACAGGAAGACCGTGAAATCGTCATCCCCCGCACCGCCGTTGAAGACATGGTCGGAGGCGGCCGACAGTTCGTTGCCCTGGATGTTCCAGGTGCTGTCGCCCTGGCCGTCGTCGATCGTGACGGTACCAGCCGCCTCGGTCGTGCCAACACCGCTGCCGCCCAGGTCCACACCGTTGATGTTGTAGGTGTTGTCGATCCCGGCGCCGTCGGGACCATCGACATCAAGGTGCTCGAGGTCGTTGTCGTAGAAGAGAATGCCGTTGGTGCCAAAGGGGCCATCATTGGGAGCCACCGACGTGTCGCTGCGACCAACAGCTGCACCGAAGGCACCACCACCGATCGTCTGCTCATCCATGTGGAAGATGTCGGCAGTCGTGTCACCGGTGTCGACAATATTCAGCGTGTCGTCGGCACCCGCTTGGGCATTCAGGTCGATGGGACTGATCACGCCGTCGGCAGTGCTGGAAGCGTCAGAAATGTTGACCGTGTCGACACCGTCGCCGGCATTCAGCTCGGTTTCGATCAGGTTCGCCGCGGTCGAATCGATGTTGTAGGTGTTGCCGTTGCTGCTGCCGTTGATCTCCAGTCGACCGGTGTCCAGCGTGGTGTCGTCGAGTGATCCGTAGGTGATCACTCCGCCGGAGCCACTCGTCCCGGTGATGCCGCTGATCGTGGTGCCGGTGATGGCAACGGTTTCGGCCGTGCCGTCGGCGGTTCCGGTGTCGGTGACGACCAGTTCGTCATCGCCACGACTTCCTCCGGCCCCGGCGACCAGGTCGTCACCGTTGGCCAGCACGGTGCCGAGAATCTCGTCGACCGAGTTGCCACTGTCGAAAATGTTCAACTGGTCATCGCCGCCGCGTCCGACCATCACGCTGGCCGCCCCCGTCCCGGCGGCTCCCGGCAGGGCGTTGCTGTGCAGGTTGAGCTCGTCGGCCGCATCGTCATCGGCGAATCCGGCGTCGGCCGAATGGCCGTCGATCGTCAGGGACGTCAGCGTTGATTCGCCGTTGGCGAACGGGTCGTCGCCGACAGTGATCGTGTCGTCACCGTCAAGCCCCTCGACGACCAGGGCCGAGAAGGTGTTGGCGGCAAAGTCGTGGGTCTCGAACCCACTGACCGTCACTCGAGTGTCACCTGCAGAACCTCCAACGAGGTCACCACGGTCGACATTGATCGTGTTGGACGAGTTGTCAGCACGAACCGTCAGGGTGCCGCCCGGAGCCCCGGTGACCACAATCGGTTCCAGGTCATTGAAGTAGACCGAAAGACTCTCACCGGCGTCATTGGTTGTCAGGATCTCGCCTTCGGCACCCCCGACATCCGCGGTGGCTCCACCACCGTCGCCTTCTCCAGCCCCGTAGATCTGGTCGGTCGTCACACCCGCACCGCTCTGATCCAGCACGAACCGAATCGCGTCTCCGGCTGTGGTCTCTCCGCCAGCATTGAAGATCACGCCGGCCTGCCCGGCGACGAACTGGTTGTCGGTGTCACCGGCCGTCACGCCTCCCAGCACCACGTCCTGAACCGTCGGCAGACCGCCGCCGGCGGTGTCGTCGATGATCAGCGTGTCGTCATCCGCTGACCCGTTGAAGGTGTAGGAGAGGACGCTGGTTTCGGTGTAGAAGCTGATCGCGCTCGAGAGCGTGTTGTTCTCCTCGACCAGTTCCTGGCCGGCAGCGTTGATCGACAGCCGGAATTCGTCAGCAGACCCGTCGCCGTCGATGCCCAGTGACGACGAGTCGATGACCACATGCATCGGGCCACCGGTCTTGAACTCCACGTCGGTGTAATTGATGTCCTGGAAACCCAGCGTGAACCCGATCGTGCCCACGCCGACCCCCGTCGGAGTGTCCACGGCCACGGCGCTACCGGTGTTCGAAAGGTCCAGGTCGATCGTGTCCCCTGGCGGGAACGTGGCGATGACCGGGTTGTTGCCGTCGATGTTGAACGTCGTACCCGTGTTGGGCTGGATGTCGACCGTGTCGGCGTCGGTATCGCCCAGGAAGAAGTTCACGATGGCAATGTCAGTGAAATTCACTGAACCACCGGTCGTGAAGAACGTGTCCGACGTTCCCGACCCGATGGTGCCGTCACCGGCGCCTGTGTCGGTCACGGTGGCCAGTGCCCCGCCGGTGTCACCCGAATCGTCGAACGTCAGCGTGTCATTGGAACCACCACCACCGTTGACATTGGCCACCGAGAGCAGGTTGTCGACCAGCCCCCCGTCATTCGTACCGGCTCCGTTGTTGTCAATGATAAACGTGTCTTCGTTGGTGTCACCGTTGACGTTGATCACGTCGGTGTCACTCTGCACCGTGCCGTTGATGTTCGCCGTTTCGCCACCCGAATCGGCGTTGCCCGAGTCAATGTTCAACGTCAACGTGGTGGACGCCTGAACGGTTGTCCCCGGGTCGATGTTGAGGTCGTCGCCGGCATTCAGTGTCAGCGCTGCCGTGGTGTCCTGGACCGTGACACCGTTGGTGACCGTGAGATTGTCGACGTTTTCGAGAGCCGAATCGGACGCGGTGTAGGTCATCCCCCCACTGGTGATCGCATCACTGTTGATCGTCAGCGGGCTGTTGTTGCGGATTTCCCCGTTGCCCCCAACCCCATCAACGGCACTCGAGTCGGAATCGAGATCGGTGAGGGTCAACAGGCCACCGACATCGTTGGTGATCACGATCGCGCCACTGTTCTGGTTCGACACGTCAAGGTTTGAAACCGAGGTCTCCAGGTCCGTTGCACCGTCGGCCGCACCCGACCCCACGCCACCGTCGGACCGCAGGATCGCGTCGGTGCCGATGACGCTGGCCACGCCGTCGTTGGTATCACTGATCGATCCGGTGGCATCCAGCTCGATGTCTCCACCACCAGCACCGGCCGTGATCACGCCAACAGGGGTGTCTCCGATCCCGTCGATGAAGATGTCCGCGTTGTCAGCCGTACTGTCAGCATTCAGCTGCGAGGCAGCGGTCACGTCCACCGGGCTGCTCGTGCCAATCCCGCCACTGGCGGCAACCAGGTCGACGACGTCGCCGGTGACATCTGCCGTGCCGTCGTCGGTAGTCGAGTCGATCGATCCGCCCTGCGCATCCAGCGTCGCATCGTTGACCGAACCGGCCACGACCGACGTCGCCTCGATACCCCCGCCCGTGCTGGTCAGCGTGATGTCGTTGCTGTCGTCGTCGGTGTTGGAAGAGTCCACGTCGGTCGCCGTGATCTGCCCACCGGCATCGATCGTGATCGCACCGTCGTTGGTGTCCACGTCGGTCA
>PBOJ01000152.1 GCA_002724315.1 Planctomycetaceae bacterium
CAAACCAGTCGATGTGCGAACGGACGCTCATCTGGAATTCGCCGGCTTGGCGAACGGGCATGCCATCAGACTGCACCTGCCAGCCTGCGGACATCAACATCCGGATTGCCGGCGTGAGATGGCCGATCGAGATGTCAAGTTGTCGTTGTCCCCGCCGGTGTTCGTCGATACGTTCGAATCCGGCGTCGGCAAGTTCCTGCCAAGCTGCCGATTCCCGTGTTGTGTCGCGACGGGCACATCGCCGCTGATCCTTGAGCACGATGGCCGATTGGCTGTTGTGAGCTGACAACAACGTGCCGGCGTAATTGAAATGGAGCGTTGCGGCGAGTCGTTCGCGGTTCCACCGACGGCCTCTTGGAACGGTCAGCGAGAGCACCGGGTCGGGTGTGACGTCAATGGTGTCCAGTGCGAGTGGTTCGGGCAGGTCGAGATCGGGCAGGTCTGGCAGTTCGAGCAACATGGCGACCAGGTCCTTCTCGTCGCCGTTCGGCACAGAAAATGGCATGTCGCCGACCAGCATGCGGCTCCAGGCGGCCGCCACGGTGCCGGCGTGTCGATGGGCCGTGGAGTTGGTGAAATAGAATCCGCTGGCCAACACCAGTTGGGTGTCAGCCAGGTCACGCTCCTCTTCGGCTCGGTGAAACCGGCCGGTCAACCGCCAAAGGGACGCGTCAGAATCGTGGTTCACTGCGAGTCGAAAGTCCCAGGCGGGCCCATCATCCCATTGCAGGCGGAGCTCATCGGGCCCGTCGGGGTCGAGAAACGTGAGCCGTTGCATCTCGCACAGGCGCGGAATCAGCATCGCTGCCAAGGCACCGGGGACACGGTAACGAAATGTCGAGGGGCCTGCCGCCGTGGCGCGGGTGCCGTTGGATGATTCGGTAGGGATCCCTCCAGATAAGAGGGTCAGGAACTCACGGTCATCGGGATCAGATATGGCGTCGACTCGCCCACCGCGGATTCTCAGGGGTTTCCACTTGCCCCACTGGCCATTGGCGCGTCGCTGTCTCTGGGACGTTTGCAGGACGATCTGGTTTTCAGCCCGGCTCTGGGCCATGTCGATTTCGTAGACGATGTCCCGTTCGGAGTCCTGTTCGACCGATCCGTTCTCGAGGGTGTCGCCCAGGTTGCTCAGGCGGGTCTCCCAGGTCCGGCGACCGCTGGACCTGGAGAGGAAATCTGCGAAGTCGTCGTCGTCCTCAGCCATGTCTTCCAGCAACGGTCCGCGATGGTCGCCGGTGGCTCGGGAAGAGTCGCTGGTGAAGGGGGGGACATAATCCGGGGTCGTGGTGCCGGCGAGATAGCCGTCGCGGTCAATGACCAGGATCGCAGCCCAGAGGTGGCGGCATGTTGCGGACCGGTCGTCCTTCTTTGAGCAACTGCAGAAGAGCTGAAGTCCGCCGTCGGAATGACTCAATTCGGCTTCGAACTCGGTGTCGTCCTGGATCACCGCCGTCAGGTTCGTCGGAGTGACCTCGGTCACCCGGATCAACTCGGCTCTCAAAAACTCGGATCCACGGAAACGGATGTCGCCACGGAACCGGTCCTCGAAGTGCTCGGACAGGCTCACCGATCTCTCCCGCTGGGTCGCAATCCATCGCTCGCCGTGGACGGGCGAAAACCCCCGTTTTATGTCACTTGACGGACGGATTCAAGCGAGGTGTTTCGCGTGTTGATTCCCCTTGGTGACCGCCACACACGCGACGTATGATTGGGGGAGGGACGGAAGCCGGGTGCTTCGTGATGGAATGGACGGGGCTTGAGAACGAGCGTGAACGACATCGTCAGAACGGACAGGGGCGGCGGACGGCGGCCAACGGCTGTCATCGGTGTGGTGGTGCTGCTGGCACTCGCCGGTAGTGTCGCGGTGTGGACAACTCGTGAAAGAGCCGGCGGGGGCGGTGGTCATCCGGTCAGCGGCGACTCGGGTGCCGGGGATGCCCCGGTCGACAACGGGAAACTGGCGTTGTCCGATTCGGAGGCGAAGTACCTGCAGGACGCGGAACATCTCGGCGGCTTCGTCCTGGGGGATCTCACGTTGCCGCAAGTGGGGGCTGCTATCAGCGACGGAGATGAGGAGGGGCTGAAGAGGTTCCTGTCGGAAGACTTCGCTGGTGAGGTGTTCCCCTCCGAATCGGGGACGGTCGCGTTGCTCGACGTGGCCGAGGTGCGGACCTGGCGGACGCCCCGTGACAAGACCAGGAAGGTTGACGCTCGGAAATTTGTCACGCAGGTGATGGCCTGGCGGAGCGAATTCAAGAATCTGGCATCGGCTTCGATGAAAGTGATGCTGATGAGGCCCGAATCTCATGGGGAATTCGACGGACCCTGGGTCGGGACATTGAAATTGCGGCTGACCGGAGCGGACAACGACGGCCAGATTGTTGAGCGGGAAGTGAGATTCCGATGCCGGTTGACTTCTTTGACCGAGGACCAGCCGGATCGCAGTGGGTGGCTGGCTGGGTGCGCGGCTTATGAGGCTCGCCTCAGCCGGGCACGTGGACACCTGCTTGAGGAAATGCAGGCCGAGACGGGGATCGATGTCGCGTCGCTGCACGACAACTGGAAGCGGTCGGACAAGACCAACCTCCCGTTTCTGACGGGAGGAACGTACCTGGTCGACTATGACCGTGACGGCCGTGTCGACATTCTGGTTACCGATCTGAAAGGGCTGACTCTGTATCACGGGCGGGATGGCGGTCGGTTCGTCAATGTGACGCTGGCCGCCGGGCTGCCACCACTGTCGCCACCCGGTGAGCCGCCTCCACTGGGGGCGGTCTTTGCCGACTTCGACAATGACGGATTTCCCGATCTGGTACTGGGGTCGCGACTGTACCACAATGTCTCCGGCACACGGTTTGACCTGCTGGCCTTTGGCCGTGACACGTCGTTGAAATTGCCTCGGGACGCCTCGCAGTTTTCGGTGGCCGATTACGATCTCGACGGGAACATCGATCTGTATGTGGTCGGGTTGTCCGAAGGGTCGCCAGAGGGGCAGCCGTGGATCGGACAGGCACGAGGCAGTTATCACCAACTGTGGAGAAATAAAGGGGGCTGGCAGTTCGAGGAGGTGGCTGAGGCGAGTGGTGCGAGGGGACGGGGCGGGCCAACGTTCGCTGCCACATGGCTGGATGCCAACGGCGACGGCTGGCCCGACCTGATGACGTCGTGTGAGACCGGTAAGAATGACTATCTCATCAATCAGAAAGACGGGACGTTCCGAGAGGGGCAGTTGCCCGACATTTACGGCGGTTTCTCCATGGGCATTACTGCGGGGGATATCGACAACGACGGACGCTCGGATGTCTATGTTGCCAACATGTATTCGAAGGCCGGCGAGCGAATCGTCGACAATCTCAGGCAGGGGGTTTATCCCGAGGATATCGACGCTCAGATGCGGGATTTCGTGTCCGGAAACGAACTGTATCGCAGCCTCGGCAAGGGAAAGTTCGAGAGGATCGGTGAGTCGACCGGAGTGGCTGATGTCGGGTGGGCTTATGGCCCCGGCTTCGTGGATCTCGACAACGACGGATGGCTGGATCTCTATGCCCCGGTCGGGTTTCAGAGCGTGACGCCGGAAAGGCCCGACGGGTGACGATGCGTCTGGCTGGCTGTCGTGTCACAGCCGTTCAATAGCAGTGCACAGGTGCCGTGCCTGCGCGATTTGGATAAAGCCAACGGCGAATTCTGGGTCTCAAATCCCTGGAGTTTTTCTGCCAGTGGGGAGAATCTGAGTGCCTACGAGCGAAACGGTGTGTTCCTGAACGACCGGCGTGGGGGGTTCCACAACATCTCTCATGCCAGTGGGGCTGACAATCCCGGGGACGGACGCAGTGCCGTCTCGTGGGACATCACCGGCGACGGCATGCCGGAGTTGTTTGTCCGGCAGGCCGGTGGTGGTGCGCTGGTGATTTACCACAACCGCTTTCCCCGGGCCCATTACCTGCAGTTGAGTCTTCGTGGAACGCGGAGCAATAGCCTGGGGGTGGGGGCGCGTGTCGAGTGCGAGATTGGTGGCCTGGTGATCCGGCGGTCGTTGTTTCCGGTGGTCAATTTCCTGTCGCAATCACCGGCGCTGTTGCACCTGGGTTTGGGCGATGCGGCCACAGTGGATCGACTGACGATTCACTGGCCCTCGGGAGAGGTGCAACGGTTCGAGCAGTTGGCGGCCGATCGCCATTTGCGGATCACCGAGGGGACCGGCCAACTGCGGACGCTGTCGGCGCGGTCCCAACTCTCACCGTGACGGTTAGCTGGTCGGCGGCTGGGTGCGGCCGATATTGGCACAGCCCAGGCCCAGTAGCATGCTGAGGAACCCGCTACCGAACACGAACCAGAAGCCGTAGCTGTAGATGTGGCCGGGAACGGAGAGTTCAAACGGGTCGTCGAAAAAGACGGCCTGCGCGACGGGGACGTAGATCAGGCTGCTTAGCATCGCACTGGCAACAACCGCGCTGCCCAGGCTCTGGGCGGTCTTGAGGCTCGGGTTCATCGCCAGTGGCCAGACCATCGCACCGATGCCAATGACGAACCACGCCACGAACTGTGGAATCATCAGCTTGATGTATTGGTCCAGGTCATTGGGTTCGAGGATGGTGGCAACGCGGGCGTGGAGGCCTCCGGCAAGAAACCCGGCCGCTCCGACCAGGACGGCGCTGGCAATTGTGCCGACCACAATCTGGAGGATCGATCGCCGGCGGATCCCTTCGGCCAGGCCAAGCCCGGCACCCAACGGAATGCCCAGCAGCAGGAGATAGAGTGCCACCCGGTTTCTTCGGGGTGACACCCCTCGCTGACGTCGTTCATCCTCTCGTTTCATCTGGGCCTGCACCTGTTGAGGATCCGGGCTGGTTCCCACGGGACCGGACTCGATGTCACTGGAGGTGAGCAGGACATTGAAGGTGGACTGTTTGGCCGGGACACCCATGGCCGACATGATCACGTCAAAGCCTTTGAGTTCGACGCCGTGGAACTCCAGAGTGAATTCCGAATCAACCTGGCCTTGTCCGGGCATGCCCGAGGGCGCGTTGGGCGTAGACTTCCTCACGAAGTCCGTCTGGACGACCCACCCGATCCAGGCTCCGACCAGACTCAGGACGATGAACATCGTCGTGATGGTCAGTTTGGCGGCAGCGGTGGGGGCGTTCTCGACAGACGTATCCGTGGGTTCCTGGGCCGGTTCGGGTGCGTTTTCCACGGGCTCCGGTTCCGGAGCGGATGAAGATGTGTCGTTCATGGGTCATCCGGAAAAAGGAGACGCTGTTATGCGGTGCGACGGCCAAACGAAGACCCGCAACTCATTCGGACAGTCTACCACAGTCACGGTTCAAGGCACGGGTTGTCGGTCAATTTGTGGCAGGCGTCGGCAGGCTGCCGCCGCGCGACGCCACATCGTGGCCAGGTCCGATTTCCCGAGTGCGTCGCAGAGTTCCGCGAGCCGGTCCCTCACCTCGGCGTTGTCCGGTGCCCGGTTGGCCTCGAGGTTTTTTTCGGTCAACTCCTGTTTCAGCTTCTGTGACTTGTCGTGTCGAGCCATTTCCTGCTTGTACTTCTCCGGCTGGCCGAGTCGCTGCCAGGCTTGGGCGAGCTGATAGCGGCAGGCCGTGTCATGGGGGTCTTTCGAGAGAAGGTTCGTCAATGGCGCGATCACCGCCTCGGTCTGCCGTTGATCGATGGCCATGTCGACCTGCAGGAGCACGGCGACACGCTCGTGAGGGTCCCGGCCAAGAGACTGTTCCAGGAGTGCCCGGGCCTTTTCGGTGTTGCCCAATCCACGGTGGCAATCGGCCTTCAACGCGAGAACGAGGGCGTGGTCCGGTTCAGCCGTGTCGAGGATCTTGAGCGCCTCGGTGAGGTTGTTCTGGCCGATCAGGGAGCGGCCGAGGTTTCTCAGGACTTCCTGGTGAACTTCGGCCGGAATTGCATCTGGGGGACTGAGTTCCAGGGCCTTGCGATAGTTCTCAACGGCCAATTGGAAATCCTCGAAATCGAAGGCCATGTGGCCAATCAACGCGTGGGCCAGATAATCACGGGGTTCGAATTCGATCAACTTGTTCAGGTGAGCCATGGCGGTGTCGAACGCGCCGAGATTGTAGAAGATCTGCCCCAGCCAGCGGTGGGCGTTTGCCGAATTGGGATTGTCTTTGAGCAATTCCTGAAACTGAGCGGCGGCCAGTGGGAGTTGCTCAAGCAGAAAGAGGCATTCCCCGGTCAACTCGAGCGCTGGTTTGCGGAGTTCGCCGGTCGGCTGGACCATTTCGAATGACCGCATGGCGGCAGCGGGGCGTCCCCGGCGCAACTGGTAGGCCCCTCGCAACAACGCCACGTGGGAATCAAATTCCGGGTGGTCCTCGAGTGTTGCGATGCCCTTGAGTACGGTGTCGTGGTCGTGTGTTGAGACGGCTGTGAGGCTGTCTTGAAAGACCTGGTGAGGATCGCTGGTGAACATGAACCATCCACCAGCCACGGCGGCCACAACCAAGGTGACGGTCAAGGCGGTCCACCAGGTGCGACTGTGGGTGTCAGCCTTTGGCCGGCCGGTTGTGTCGGCCGTTGACGGAGCCGGGGTGAGAGTCATTTCGCGTCACCGAGGTGGTTGATCCAGACGTCGACCGGCGACGGGGAGTCCGAACGCGTGTTGTTGCCGACGGCGATGTCGATATCGCCGTCGCCATCGATGTCACCCACCGACAGGGTCGGGTGGTTGCAGAGATGAGCCTCAAGGGTTCGGGGGGTGAAGCTGCCTGGGCTGGTCTGTTCGATCCACAACAACGACGGGACGCGCAGGCTCTTCAGCAAGTCACTTCGCGAAACACCCTGCAGTGCTCCCACGAAACCGCAGGCGATGATGTCCATGTCGCCGTCAGAATCGATGTCCGCTGCCTCCGCACGATGCACTCCGTAGAGACGTGCGAGGTGGTGTTCGGTGAACGCCAGTTTTCCTGTGTTCTCCAGCCAGCGAACACCGTGGTCGGGCTTGAGAACGGCGTCATCCATGGTGTCGCCATTGGTCAGCAAGACGTCGGTGTCTCCATCGCCATCGAGGTCGACCAGTTGCATTCCGGATGAGCCCCAACACGGGTGCGGGGCTTGGTAGAGAGTTTTGGCCGTGAATCCGAGGTCTCCCTGGCCGAGGAAGGCGACGACGGCCTCGTGTTCCTGGGCAATCAGTGTCACAAAATCGAGTTGGCCGTCTCCGTCGAGGTCAATCGGCGGGGCGTGAATGGTTCCGTGTCGTTGGTCGAGAGCCCTCAGGGTGTAACTCTGGGTGGTGGGCGGCCCTGGACGACCGTTGTGTTCCAGGATCAGGACGCGGCCCGTCGTGCGCCAGCCGAATTCTCCGACCACCAGATCCAGGTCACCGTCCTGGTCGAAGTCTGCTGCCCGGGCCTCGGCCACTCTGCTGAGGTTTTCAGCCAGGCTGGCCGGGGTGAATGTGCCCGCCGGGTGTTGTCTGAGCCATGTGACCTTTCCCAGGTCATGATCGAAGGCACCAAAAGAACCGAGGTCGGCGACTAGAAGGTCTCTGAGTCCGTCGTTGTCCAGGTCAACGACCTGGCACCGGGCCGGATGTCCGATTCGGGCGATTACCGTGAGATCGGGGATTCGTTTCGGTGTGGCACGGCTGAGCAGAATCAGGCCGTTGGACATGTCGCAGGCAAGCAGCTCTTTTTTCCCCTGCCGATCCTGGCCCAGCAGATCAACCAGTTGGACGTTGGAAATGACGATCGGGTCGTCGGTCTTTTCGGGGCAGGCCACCGCCTGGACGGTGAATCTCTGGGGCGCATCGGTGATCTGGTCGTCCAGTGTTGGGCGATCCAGGGCCTCCGGGGCACGCGCGACGTACCACTTGATCACCTCCTGGGTATTGACGATGCCACGGATCTTGGATCCGTATCCCTTGAACTTCGCCATCTGTCCGATCCGTGATGGCCATTCGGACTTTGGCAGGATGGACGGGTCAGGAAACTTGTGGCATTGGCTGCAGAGCGTTTTGACTGTCAGAGTTGTGACGGGAGTCCGAGCAGAAGAGGGGCGATCGGGAGTGGGACTCGAGGGGGTGAGCGGGGTGGACAGTTGCCAGGCGGCGAGTGTCACACCGACGGCAACGAGGGCAACCAGAGCGGCGATCTGTCGCCCGCCCGATGACTGCCGGTTGTTCGACGAGTCCACGGGATCGTTCATATTCGCGGCGGTTCGGTGGGGGACGGTTGTCTGCCGTGCGTTTGGTAGGGGCTGCTTCACTTTCAAACGTCGGAGGGCAGCCAGGTGCTGGTTCGATCCTAAAAAAAGCTCCGCTCGGACGCGAGGGCGGTCCGAGCGGAGCTATGTGGTCGAAGTGAAATCCGTCCGGCGTATACCGGTGTTCCCGGTGACCGATTACTCTTTCAGATCGACGGTGAAGTCGTTGGGGCCGGGAGCCTGCACGTTGTACTGCAGACCGGAGGTGTCGACGTTGGCGTACTTTTTCGGCAACGCACTGTCGGCTTCCTTGAAACTGTCACCTTCCATTTGGCCGAGATAACTCTTGGTGGGATCGGCAGCTCCCATCGACGGCATTTGGCCCTTGGTCTGATCGCCGGTGGTGTTGTCGGTGCTGGCCAGAGTCGGATCCGCCAGGCCGGCCAAGCCGCCCTTTTCGGTCGCCTTGGAGACCGAGACCTTGTATTTGCCGGGCAAGGCCCCGTCGTCGGTCGAGAACGTTCCGATCACCGCCTTGCCAGTCTCGTCGGTCGTGCCCTGGCAGGTGCGAGCGCCTTCGCCGTCCGCAGAAAAGGTGACCTGGGCTCCCTCGACGGGTTGGCCCTTCATGGTGACGGTCAACGAGACCGGAATGCACCCGGCACTTGGGTCGGGGCCACCACAACCGGTTGCCACCAACGCAATGGTCATCGAGGCGCACAGCGAGGAGAAGGCGGAATATCGCATGGTCTGTCTGTTTCCTGCTTGGGTGGGTTGAGTCGACTGCAAGGATACCCGAGAGGAGTCAAGTATTCCCGTGTAACCTGTCGAAAACCCGGTAATCAAGCACGTTGACCCGAAGCGTTCGACAGCAGTGTTATTTACCTAAAAGACAACCCCGCCGCAATGGACGGGGTTGCCTCTTGAATTCACAGGTATGCCCAATAACGGGCTCGGGTTGGCCTAGAAGTCGCCAACCACTCCCGGGACACCACCCACGGACGGATTCTCTACAGGATCCGGCGTGTTTGGGTTGCCGTTCAGGTACCAGGGGATGCCCTTGTCGGCACGATCACCGAGCCTCTGATAGGTTCGGTAGTTGATCGAGTCGTTGAGCATTCGCACACGACCATCGACGAACAGGAAGTGTGCGCCGTTCTCGTGCTTGCTCTTGAAGCCCTGGCTCGTCTGCCAGTTCCGCCAGTGGTTACAGCCAGCCGGAACCTGGTTCCAGCCCGGCTCGTAGACGCACTTGATGGGGAAATTGATGGGAGCAGTCGTGGCCATCCACGGTGCGTTCCAGTGGTACCACCCGTTACGGGCATGGTCACCACACTGCGGCAGAGCTTCACCCATCAGAATTGTCTGAGAGGTGCCATCGGCAGAGTTGATGGCTCCAACTCGGGCGGCCCAGTTGTGCCGGGACATGATGCCGGAGATGAAGTTCGGAAGGGCGGTGTTGCCGTGTCCGCCACGACCGGTCAGGAAGTTGTTGCCCGGGTAGCTGCGGCACCAGCCTCCCAGCGAGTTCATTCGCTGGTTGCCCATGCTGCCCATGTAGTTGGTCCGGGCCCGATCGCCACTGTTGCTCATCTTCGGCGAACCGTCACTCGGACACATGTACGTCGGGATCACGTAGGAGCGGAACTTCTTGCCCCATCGCGGCTGGTCGTCGATTTTCGGCAGCCACCACCAGTCGGCACGGCGGTTACGGAAGTCGATCCGGCTGTAGAGCGGTTGCTGATCCACGAAGGGCAACAGGTGCACCAGGTGCGAACCCTTTTCTTGCGACCACCAAGTGTGGCCCTGGCTCCAGTGAATCGCCCAGATAGACGGCGGGAACATGCCGTACGTATCGTGGTAGTTGTGCATCGCAACGCCCAGCTGCTTCAGGTTGTTCTTGCACTGGGCTCTACGAGCGGCTTCGCGAGCCTGCTGAACAGCAGGCAACAGCAACGCGATCAGAATGGCGATAATTGCGATCACCACCAAAAGCTCGATCAGCGTGAAGGCTCTTTTGCGTCGTTGACGGACAGCCATGCCTTCCTCCTTCTTAACCCTAACAACCTATGAATTCAAAATGCGCCGAGACGAAGTGTTTTTGACCGCTACATGTCCGAAGATGGGCAGAAATGTCTTGTCTTCACTTTCTTTTTTGGAAAGTGTAGCACCCAAAAAGGTCTCTCTCCCATCAGTTTTCTTCGGACGTAGCTAAGTCAGTGGACACAATTTTGCGGGATAAGTCAACGTGGAACGACGTTTTTTGGGAAAAATCGTTGATTGGTCCGAGAGCCGGCTTTCAGTGCCTCAAAACGGATGCTTCAATTGTTTCGGGTGCGTCGGAAATCAAGAGATCCGTGGAGCCGCAGACGGGGTCTTGAGAGCGTATTCGGACATCAGAATGTGTGATCGTGGTTGACGTCGCATCACGAGAAAAGTGGGTCACAAGCGCAGGGCCATCCATCGTTTCGGGTCGGTTCAAGCGTAGGTGTTGCGGACAACCATGATGAGTTGCGGTTCCGTGGAGTAGCGACCGTGTGGCAGCGGCACCTGAGAACCGTTTTGATCGTCGTTGTCGTGTTGGCGCTGATCGGCGGCGCATTCTGGAAGCCGATCTCAGTGGCCTGGTCTTTACGGTCCGCTCGGGACCTGTTGAGGGAACGCGAGAGCGAACTTGCGGTCAATGTGCTGTTGTCAGCTCACGAGATCGATGCGGATCATCCGGAAGTGAATTTCCTGCTGGCGCGGGGATTTCGCCGGCTTGGCCAGTTCACGAAAGTTGTGGAGCACTTGGACCTCGCGGAAGGGTTCGGGTGGCCGGCCGAACTGATTCGCCTGGAACAGTTGATGGGGGCTGCCCAGGCCGGGCAGTTGACCACCAGTGCGCCGGAACTCTACAAGTTTCTCAGCCGTGGTGGTGACTACGGAGACGAGGGCCCGGAGGTCTGCGAGGCACTGGTCAACGGGTATTTCCTCAGCTACCAGTTCGGCCTGGCTCAACCATTGCTGGACGAGTGGCAGACGGCCTACCCGGCCGACGCCCAGTGCTACATGTTCCGCGGCCTGTTTTTCGAGAACCGGTCCGATCCGAGCAAGGCCGTGGCCGAGTACCGGACGGCTGTGGAACTGGCCGGCGAACGCACCGACGTTCGGTTGCGTCTGGCCCAAGTACTCAAGAAGACCAACCAGTACGATGAGGCGATTGAACAGTTCGAGATTTGCCTGGGTGAGGACGCAACCCATCCGGAAGTGATGACCGGGCTGGGGCAGTGTTATCACCTGCAGGGCCAGATCGACGAGGCTCGCAGAATGTTCGAGAAGGTGCTGGTCCTGGAGCCCGACTATTTCGACGCCCAACTGGCCCTCGGACAACTCGAGGAAACCGCCGGGCATCCCGACATCGCACTGCGGTGGCTGCGGCCAGCATGTCGACGCCGTCCCAGTGACACCGAGGCGCGTTACAGCCTGGCGTTGTCCTTGCAGGTGGTTGGCCGCAAACGACGGGATGCGGCAGCCTGGCCTCCGACAGGCACGTCCGGGCCGGGCCTGTCCATGGCTGGTGCGATTGGTTGGGCGGCGCGTCGTGCCAGTGCCGAACTCGCCCTCTCGGAAGCCTCGCACCACTTTCGATTTGTTGCCGATGCACAGCAGGCGATGCAGCGGGTGCAGGTCTGGACGGACATCATCCGTTCCGAACCTCGCAACGCCGACCTGCGTTTCAAGATCGGCAACTATTTGATGAAATACGACAACCCGGAGCACGGATTGGGCTGGTTGCTCTCGGTGCTGGACATCGATCCCAATCACCCGCCGACACACAGAATGCTTGAAGAATATTACCGGGGGCAGGGCAAGATCGAGCGGGCCGAACTGCACGGAAAGATGGCCGGCGAGGCAGATGAGGCCGGACAGGATTCAGAGGGTGCCCCTGACGCTGGCGGATCCGTTCCACAATCCAAGGACCAGAACGATGGCCGATGACAACGCGGAACTCCCTCCCGATTCCTCTTCACCGGCCTCGAGCGAAATGGCTTCTTCTGAGGAGCGATCCGATGCGGAGGCTTTCGACGGAGATGCGGGCCCGGACGCAACGACTGCTGCGGGGAGCTCCGAAACCGACGCGCCTTCGTTGAAGAGCAGTTTTACGCCAGGGCAGCCGGCCAGCACCCAAAGCAAGATCCTGGTCGTGTTGTTTGCCACGACACTGATTGTCGGCGGCATCTATGTCGCTTCCCCCGACGACAACAGCGACAACCTGTCGCACGAACGCGAGGGCTTCGACGAGGATGTGAACCGCAACATGGATCTCGGCTACAAGAGCCCGTTCCTGTCGCCGGGGATCAACAAGCCGGAAGTCCGTCCGTCCGGGGAAGTTCGATTCGCGGCGGCCAGCCCGGTGATTGGTGTCTCGGTCGGGGAGTCTCATCGTGCCTATCCGATGGTCACGCTGCTGGGGAGTTTTACCACGACCGGGGAAAACGGATCGATCGTCAACGACACGCTCGGTGGAAAGCTGATCACCGTGACCAACGATGGAGATTCCCAGTTGGTGCGGGTGTTTCAGTTGGCCGAGAGCTCACGGAGGAAAACCATCGGGCTGATCCTGATGGGGATGGGGGACGGCGGTGGGATGAACCTGACGTTCGACACGGAAACCACGTTTCCACAGAATCGCAAGGAGATTCCTGATCTCACGGATTATCCGTTCAAAAAGGCGACGCTGGCCGAGTGGCTGGCCGAGCACCCGGATACGGATGTTTATGTTGGCGAATTCGTGACTGCCGATTTGCAGATGGAATCCAGTCTTCCGTACATGACACCTGACGAACGGTTGAAAGCCGACGGGATACTGGCTGAACGCGACCGAAAGCGAAAGATCCTTTCCCCGACTCGGAGAAAACGGCGAGGATCGAAATCCGGGGCTTCGGAGAAGAAACCGGGCAAGACGGCAGAACCGGATGTGCCGGCCAAAAATAAGCCTGCCAAAGAGAAACCGGCCAAAAAGAAGACAAGCGAAAAGAAGCCGGCTGGAAAAGCCGCAGGCGGCAGATCGGCCAGTGAATCTCCCTCGAGAGTCAACCGCTGAGGTGGGAGCCAAGGAGCGATCGGTGCGGAGTCCACTGGGCCTCAAGGCCTCTGGTTGTTTGCTGGCGTTGGTGTTGCTGACGTCTGTGGGGGGCTGTTCCAACTCGCCCGAGAGTGAACCATCCGGCGCGGGAGGCAACGCGGCGTCGGCTCCTTCGGTCAAGACCTCTTCTGGCTCGGAGAAGGTCGAACCGGTCATTCAGACGGTGGCCCGTTTCGTGGATCGAGCTGGTGATTCCGGAGTGGACTTCAGTTACCGCAACGGGCAGGAGGCGGGGTACTACTCGATCGTCGAATCCCTGGGAGGGGGCATCGGCCTGCTGGACTGGGACCGCGACGGCGACGTCGACCTGTTTTTGCCGGGCGGCGGACAGTTCGGTCCGGAGCAGACGATCGACGGCCATCCCTCCGGTGTGTTTCTCAATCGGGGGGAGTGGTCCTTCCTGCCGGTGGCCAGCGAGGCGGGAACCGCCGGGGTGGCGACACGGTACTCCCACGGGGCCGCAGTCGGGGACTTCGACGACGATGGGTTTCCGGATGTCCTGGTGACCGGTTACGGGGGCTTGATGCTGTGGCGGAACCTCGGTGATGGCACGTTCGAGAACGCGACACCCGGGTCGGGGCTCAACGACGCACGCTGGAGTTCCTCAGCTGCCTGGGGGGATCTCAACGGGGACGGCCATCTCGACCTCTACGTCGCCCATTACGTCGACTGGAGTTTCGAGAACAACCCGTACTGCCCGTCGAAGAAGACCGGGAAGCAGGACATCTGTCCGCCTCGCCAGTTCCAGCCGTTGCCCGACACCCTGTATCTCTCCAACGGAGATGGCAGTTTTCGGGACGCCTCGAGGCAATCCGGCTTGGTGCAGCAGGGGGCCAGCGGGAAAGGTCTGGGCGTGATGATGTGCGACATCGACTTGGACGGCGATCTCGACATCTACGTCTGCAACGACACCGTTCCCAACTTCCTCTACAGGAATGACGGACGCGGAAGATTTCGCGAGGTGGCCATGCAGAGTGGTGCGGCAGTCAGTGAAACCGGGGTGCCGGAGGGGAGCATGGGAGTCGATCTGGGAGACTACAATCTCGACGGCCGACTTGACCTGTGGGTGACCAACTACGAGAGAGAGAGTATCGCGTTGTACCGGAACGACGGCCCGGGGATGTTCCGGCATGTCAGTCACATCGCCGGCCTCACCACCATCGGTGGTCTGTTTGTCGGCTGGGGCACGTCGTTTCTGGACTTCGATCTCGATGGCGACGAGGACGTGTTTGTCAGCAACGGGCACGTCATTCGTCACCCCAGCGAGGCGCCGCTGAGGCAGTTGCCCCTGTTGTTCGAAAACCGGCAGGGGCGGCGTTTTGCCAACGTGGCTCCCGCCGCCGGAGATTACCTCTCCTCCCCTCACATGGGACGTGGTGTGGCGCGAGGTGACCTCGACAACGACGGGGATATTGATCTGGTTGTCTGCCACACCAACGAACCCGTCGCTGTCCTCGAAAACCGGACGAGGCGTCAGCGGCGACACTGGTTGGGTGTGCACCTGATCGGGACAGCGGCAAAGACGTCACGAGATGCGGCCGGGGCGATCGTGACGATCAGCGTCAAGGGATTGGCCGACCAGACGCGGCAGGTCAAAAGCGGCACCAGTTATGCGTCGTCCAACGGGCCGCGATTGACCTTCGGGCTTGGCGAGGCTTCGGTTGTGAAACGCGTGGAGATCCACTGGCCGGGCGGGGGCACCCAGGTGCTGGGGCCGGTCGACTGTGACCAGGTCCTGGTGGTGCGGCAGGGGGCCGTGGGAAACTGACCAGGTGTGAAAGACGCTCGGCCCGGTTGCCTGCGTGGAGACGACCGGGCCGAGTTGGTGTTTTGCGAGCCGAAGGCTGATGGGACCTGCCCCCTCGAGCCTGTCGGCAAGCCGTGGAGCGACTAGCGTCCGCCGGGACGTCCGCCTCCACCGCCGGGTCCGCCACCAGGGCCTCCTCCTCCGCCCTTGGCACCACCGGGGCCGCCCATCATCTTCATCATGCCGCCCTGTGTAGCGGGATGCATCACCATGCCCCCGTTGCCGACGGCCTTCTGGATCTTCTTGGCGCCAGCGGCGGTGATGCCGGTGCCGGTGAGCATCGCCATCTTGAGGTTCTTCAGGGCCGCGATCGCCGGGACACTCTTGTCGGTCACTTTCGAACAACCCATCAGGGTCAGTCGCTGGACATTGGGTGTCTTGGTCAGGTTGGCGGCCAGTGCGTCGTCACAGCCACCTCCCTGAAAACCAACGTCGGTCACGGTGCCGGAATCCAGGAATACGTTGGCGCCGGCCTTCTTGAACGCCTGGGCCGCGGCCTTCTCGTCCGGATTTTTGATCGAATTCAGGTCGCTACGGGCCTTCAGGTCGTCGTCGTCCTTCTTCTTCTCGTCGCCAACGTTGGTGCCGGGGTCACCACAGCCGGAAAGCGCTACGATGATCGAGAGTCCGGCGGCGACCAGCCATCGGCTGCCGAGAGACAAGTTGCGGGTGTCCATGGTCAGTCCTTCATGAATGGGGATGGGGGCGAGATGAAATTGTGTGAAGCTGCCCCGGAACTCGTCGGCAATCGGGCCGAGTCCGGGACGGACAGCGTCGGTCAGTATGATCGTCTCGTTCAAGCGTTGCAACGACAAGCCGATGCCGGCCCGGCGTTCCGGTGGGACCCGGAGGAAGCGACAAAAAGAGGAGCCTCGAGCCGCCCGGTTTATTCCCGGGACCAGCGGCGTTTCTGGCTGTCGCCCGGGAGGGGGGTTCCTTGGCCTCTGCTGAGGGTGAGTTGGCAATCGGCAGGTCCGCCGCCAAAAGTTTCTCGTTGGAAAGACCCGTCCGGCCAAAGAACCTCGATGCGGTCGAAGTGGTCGGATTCGAGTCCTACGTGGACGCGAGGGTCGTGACTGGCCATGAAGCTGCTGGCAGGATTGAGGATCCGGTGATGTTTCTTGTCGCCGCAGAAGATGATCAGTTCCGCGCCATAGGCGTCTCGGCGGTGTTCTGGATCGATCAGCTTGAGGCGGAGCCAGTGGCCCTTCTTGGGCACGTCATTGCGGTACAGACGGGCGCGGCCGCCGGTCGTGGTCACCAACAGGTCGATATCCCCGTCATTGTCGATGTCGCCGCAAATCAGGCCGCGACCGGTGTTCGGGCTGCGGCTGAAGTCACCCGCCTGGCTGGTGCGTTCGACGAAGCGGTTCTTGCCGGTGTTGAAGTAGAGCTGGTTGCGGTCGGTGTATTCCTCCCAGTAGGCAACCGGGTCGGCGACCCGGGCCTGGCCGGACTCGGTCAGTTCGTCGAGGTCGATAACGTCACCCTGTCGGTCGGCGTCCGTACTCCGCCACCGGCAGGGAAGGGCCAGTCCGTTGACCAGGGGGATGTCGAGAAAGCCGTCGTGGTCGAGATCGACAAACGCGACGCCCCAGCCGGTGTGACGGCGGCTGGGAAGGCCGAGGTTCCATTGTTCGGTCGCGTCGCGAAACTGGCCCCGGTCATTGATGTAGAGCGTGTTGGTTTCGTCGGTGAAGTGGGTGGAGAACAGGTCCCAATCTCCGTCGGAATCGACGTCGCCAATCGCCAGTCCCATGCTGGCTTCTCCGCGGCCCAGGAAGTTGTAGGCCGAGCCGGTCTGCAGCCCGAGTTCGTTGAACGTTCCGTCCTTGTTGTTGACCCAGAGCCGGTTGGGGTACATGTCGTTGGCGACATAAAAGTCGGTCCACCCGTCGTGGTTGAAGTCGCCCGGGACGACGCAGAAACCGGTTCCCCGTGCGGTTTCCAGGGCGATGCCGGCGGCGTTGGTGACGTTGCGAAACTGCACCACGCCATTCTTGCCGGGGCCTTCGTTGTGGAAGAGCACGTCGTTGGAGGGGCGGAACTCCAGGGGTGAGCAATAGCCGACATGGCCACCGCCGTAGTCGCAGGCCTTCTTGTGTCCGTCAAACAACTCCGTGCCGTACTGGGTGATGAACAGGTCGAGCCGTCCGTCTCGATCGTAGTCACAGAATGCGGCCGAGGTGGCCCAGCCGGAACTGGTGATGCCGGCGGCGTCGCTGACGTCCTGGAAATGGCCCTGTCCGTCATTGAGGTAGAGGCGGTCCTGCCCGTAATTGGTCAGCAGCACATCGGGGTCCCCGTCGTTGTCGACGTCACCGATGGCACAACTGATTCCGTAGTTGGTGTCACCCAGGCCCGAGTCGGCCGTCACATCGGTGAACTGACCGTCGGGCTCTTGTCGGTACAGCCGGTTTTCGGTCCGGAGAGATTTCGGCAACTCCCCGACTGCCTTGGGGGACTTTCCGCTGTTGACCAGGTATATGTCCAGGTCGCCGTCTCCGTCGTAGTCGAACATCGCCCCGCCAGAACCATTGATCTCGGGGAGGAAATACGTTCCCAGTGGGCCGATGGCCCGTTGGAAGTCCAAGCCCACTTTGTCGGTGATGTCCACGAAGAGTCCAGAGGGGTCTCCGGCTGCGGGGCCGGTCCATTCGGTTGGCCCGCAGTTGCGGGTGGCGTCGGTTGTGCTCGTTCCTGGTACGTGAGGTGTGTCGCCGTTGTCCTTGTCGGAACCGCAGCCGAGTCCGACGAGTGCCAGGCCCAGGCATGAGACGGCAAACGCCAGGAGGGGCGGAAGCCGAAGGCGAGTGCGGGCAGGCGGCGGAGACATCAGTCGGTTCCGGGTTCCGGGGATGACAGAGCTTGGGAGGGCGGGTTTGTGGTCGATTCTAGCGCAACGGCATTCCCGGCGCGAAGCCGTTCCTGTCGGAGGCGGGAGGGCCAGCATGCGGCTCCCGCCAGAAAGATCCATGCAAACCCGGCGATCAGCGAGATGCGTCGGCCGAGCTGATGGGAGGCGGAGGCGAACGTGAAGCGAATCGTCCAATGGCCCGCTGCCGGGATACGCACCATCCGCCAGTGGCCCCAGGCGGTTTCGACCGTCACCGGTTCGGAGGCGGATCCGGTTGGCGTCCGCGTGGCTTGCCAGCCGGGGTATGCCTGGTCGGCAACGACAACGACACCGGGGCGACTGCACCGCACTGTCAACTTGACGACCTCGCCGTTGTCGATGAGCGATTCGACCGGTACCGGGGCGTCCGGAGAGTCGCGGCGGACCGGCGGTGGCTGCCGCTCCAGAGCCGGGTCGGAGCCCGGTTCGGTCGGGCTGTCTAGCGGGATGAACCACCCGCGAGAGGCCGGTCGGCGGTGATCGAGCTGCCAGAGCGTGTAGGTGCTGGCCCCCGGTAGATTCCCGGCTCGGCGACCGTGTTGCAGTTCGGACAGCCGGGTGTCCTCGAGTTCCCCTCCCGGGCGAATCGCGCCAGGGGACGGCGGAGGGGTTTGCGAGTCACTGACCAGCCTGGTGGTGCCGGTCCACTGCATCAGGGAGACGTCGGCATCGTCATGTCGTGACGGTTGACGGGAGAGCAGGACGCCGAGCGTGTCGTGCCGGGATGGCGGAGGGAGCGGCCACCAGTCTCGCGGCCATCCGTACAGCGGTTGGGTGCCATCGGAATGGGTCCGGGCTTTCCAGTTCTGGTCGATGTCGGCAAGAGCGGTGGTGGGGAAGGATCGCAGTCCGGCGGCCATCGGCAGTCGCCCCAGTGAGCTGGCCAGTCGCGATTCTCGGTCCTCGCCAAGTCGCTCCAGAACCAGGCTGGATGTGGCCGGGTCGTAGGAGTCCCAGGTGAAGGTCACCGGCCTGAGCAGCAGGCCGACTCCCCCGAGATCGATTGCGACCAGGAACACGATCAGTCCGGGCCGTGCAGCCAGCTGACGGATCGGGTGGCCACTCATGCTGACTGCCGCGAGAATTGCCAACACCAGCACGGGCGGCGCCAGCCCATCGACGAGCAGGCGGGTCATCTCGGTGGCGGGTGTCAGGGACCGCATCATCAGTTCGGCCGGTGTGTAGCCATGCTCGACCAGCAGTCCGTGCGATGAGGTGGCGGGTCCATCGAAAAAAGCTTCGGTGTCGGCTGCCGCCGAGACAATCGCCCAGGTGGACAGGGCCAGGACCGTTGTCGCCGAGAGGCTGAAGCGTTGACACCATTCTCCGATGCGTGGTGTGTCGAGCCGTTCGAGGCCACGGCCGGCCAACATTGCCCACCACAAACCTGCCACGACACTCCATCGGCCCGGAGCCGGGAACCAGCTGAAACCCGGCAGCGACGTCAGCCAGGCAAAGCCGGGCAGATGCCGGCCGATGCTCAGTGACATCGCGATCAGCAACAACACCCCCCAGAGCCGGCAACGGCGATCGGTTCTCGAGGCGATCAGCCCGATCACAGCCAAGCCAATGGTCAACAGGCCGACGTAACCGAGCGTTTCGGAGGGGGACGCTCTCCAGGGGGTCCACGCGGCTCTCAGCCACAGCGGGTCCCAGTGCGTCAGTGTCGGGGCCAGGTGGCCGGCGAGCAGGTGCCAGGGTGGGGTGGAGTCTGTGCCGAGAAAGGCGACACCGCGGCCCCGGGTGTCGCCGATGGTGGCGAGTTCGGCCGAGGGGACAAGTTGGGCGGCGGAAAGGGCTGCAGCCAGAGCCATCGCCAATACCACGCCGCCGCAACGGGTCGCCGTTGTGGTCCACGCGGTCCTCGTGACCAGCCGATGACCGATCGACAGCATTGCCACTGTGACCAGTGTCATCCAGGCGACCTGGAAATGCCCGGCGGTGAGTTGGATTCCCAGGACGGCGGTGAGCCCCAGCAGTCGCAATGACGATCCGGTCTCCAGCCATCTCCATGTGGCCCAAACGGCCAGCGGCAACCAACAGGCCGTTGCCGCGACCCAGCCGCGATCGGCTCCGGTCACGAAAAAGCCCTGTCCGGCAAAAACAATGCCCACCAGCAGGCTGGCCCATCTCCCCAGGCCGAAACCGACCGCACACAACCGGGCGAACACGGCGGCGGCCAGGGTGTGCAGGACCAGCAGCCCGGTCCAAGCGGTCGCTGGACGAAGCAGGCGATAGGCGACTTGATGGGGCAGGTAGTAGGGGGCGATCTCGGAGGTGGCTGTTGCGGGGGTGCCGGTGCCGTCTAAAGAGTTCCATTCGGGGACGCGGCCATCGGACAGGGCCCGGGAGAACCAGGTGGCCAGGGGCAGCGCGTGGGTGTCGACTGCCGGACCACCCGCGCGGGCACCCAGTGGCACCGGCCAGAACCAGGCCAGTACCACCACCAGCAATATCCAGGCAGGAGCGTGTTTCACCGTGGAACCCGGGTCGGTTGACGTCCTTCGACGAGCATCAGTTCGCAGTCAATCGGGACGCCGGTGAAGGTGTCGACCCGTCCGGAGGGCCACCGTACTTCCAACGGGCCGACCGCAGAAACGTCGCCGGTGCCGAAGATCAGCTGTCGCTGGTTGCTGGCCATGTAACCGTCTCCGGCAGTCTGTTGACGGTAGAGTTTCCGGCCGCCGGCCGACAATGTCAGTTGTGTTCCGATGGCGTCACGGGCGGAACCGGTGGCCCGTAGCCGGATCGCCACGTAGTGGCCGTGGTTGGCCGAGGTACAGGTCAGCAACGCGACAGGGGCGTCCATGTGGGAGATCAGGACGTCGTTGAGACCGTCGCGATTCCAGTCGAGCCTTGCCATGCCGCGGCCCAGGACGTGCCTGTGGAAGAACTCGCCCACGCGGTCGGCTTTCAGTTCCACGAAGCGGCCGCCTCCGGTGTTGTGCAGGTACTGGGCCGGCATTTCATAGAGCGTGCGGTTGTCGGGAAAGTCTTCGACGTGTCCGTTGGTCACGACCAGGTCGAGTTCTCCATCGAGGTTGGCGTCGACGAACTGTGTGCCCCAGCCCAGTAGGCCCATGCTGTTCTCGTGCAGTCCGCTTCGCTGGGTGATGTCGGTGAAGAACTCTCGTTCGGAGAGTTTGCGGTAGAGGGTGTTGGACTGGTTGAGGAAGTTGGTGACGAAGAGGTCCAGGCGGCCGTCTCCGTCGGCGTCCCCTGTGGCGACACCCATGCAAGCTTCGGCTCGCCCGTCCTGGTTGACGGCCAGGCCCAACGGCAACGCCCGTTCCCGAAACCTGGGCAGCCCGCCCTTGGTGTTGCCCTGATGGACGAAGTAGAAGTTGGGGACCGAGTCGTTGGCCAGGAACAGGCTGAGTTGTCCCGAGCCGGAGAAGTCGGCGGCGACGATTCCCAGGCCGTTGCCACGCGGAGCGACGATGCCGGACTCTGAAGTGATCTCGCGAAATCGCCCGTCACCGAGGTTGAGGAACAACTGGTCCTGGGAGGATGGGAAGTCGAGCGGGCTGCAGACACCCGACCGCATGGTTCCGGACTGCCCACGCGCCCCCTTGTCCAGCGCCTCGGCCTGGTCGGGTGAACGGATCTGGTTGCATTCCCGGGTGAATACGTCGTCGCCGGAAAGGAAGTTGGCGGCGTAGACTTCAGGCAGTCCGTCGGCATTGAGATCTACCAGCAGGCAACTGGTGGTCCATCGTTTACCCGTGATGCCGGCTTGCTGCGAGACGTCGCTGAAGGTGCCGTCTCCGTTGTTGGTCAACAGGCGGTTGCCGCCAATGTTGGCGACCAGGATGTCGGGGAAACCGTCGGCGTCGAAGTCTCCGACGGTTGCTCCCTGTCCAAATCCGTTGCTGATCAGTCCGGCCTGGCCGGTGACGTCGACAAAACCATTTCCGGTATTGTGGAACAGGCGGTCGAGATCTGTTTGTTGCTCGTCCCTGTTGTCGAAAACTCCTCCCTGGGGCAGAAACAGGTCCGGCCAGCCGTCCTGGTCGAAGTCGACAGCGGCTCCACCGCCTCCGGTCATTTCGTACATGAAACCGGGCCCGTCGTGGGTGGGGTCTCCACCGTTGAGGTACCGGAAACGGACCCCGGCCCGTTGGGCCTGGTCTTCAAAGCTGACGTTGACATCGTTGATGCGACTGGCGACCGACTGGCCCGGGGCGTCGGCGGCCCAGTTGGGCAGTGGCAGGTCCGCCAGGTCGATGGTTGTGACGGGGTTGGCATCGCCAAGCGTGCGTTTGGGCTCGAGCGAGGCGAGACGAGGAGCCAGTCGGGCGACTGTCTCGATAGCCCACGCCTGGGGTTCGGACTCCTCGTTCCCCTTCTCTCGCGCCCAGAGTGCCCAGCCGTATGCCTCCCAGATCAGCCCCAGTTCCTCAGCAACTTCGGACACGATCTTCAGTTCGCCCAGTCGCTCGGATGCCCAGGCAGCGGTGACCCGGGTGGTGTAACGATTGATCTTTCGAGATCTTTCCAGGAAAGGTTTGGCTTCGGGTTCGCGGTCGAGTTGGGTCAGCACCTGGCCGAGTTGGTAGTTGGCCTGGTGATGATTGGGGTTCCGGCCGACAGCCTCCCAGAAGCAGCGAGCGGCCACTTCCGGTTGGTCAACGCTGGCGGCAAACCGCCCCAGCGCACTCCACACTCCCGGATGGTCGCGGGCAGAATCGGGAAGATCTCCGAACCAGGACAGGAATCCAGTGTCGTCTCCGGCCTGCAGCAGAACGCTGGCGAGCATCGATTGTGCTTCGGCCAGGTCAGGACGCAGTGCGACGGCTTCCTGGAGCAGTTCCTCGGCGAGAGCGAGTTCCTGGTCCCCGAGGGCCATCCAGGCCATCGAGATGAGCGGGGCGGGGTCGTCGGGGTCACCGTCGTGAAACCGCTGGACGATCTTCGGTTCGACAAAACTCCCTTCGCCGACGGCCAGGATCTTCAGGTGCAGGGGGTTGAAATTGTCCTGCCGGCAGATCGTGATCCGCGGCGCGATGGCTTCCCAGCGTCGTGACGCGACCGAAAGCAGGTAAGCGAGGCGGTCGTTGGCGATGCGGTGGTGCTGGTTGTGGGCCAGGACGCGACGGTATTGTGCCTCGGCGGCCGACATCCAGTGATTCCGCTCCATCAGCAGATCGCCGGATTCGCACCGGGCAGCCAGGGCGTCTGCGGTGGCGTTGTCGGGGATGCGGTCATAGAGGGCCAGCGCGCGGTCGGTGTCCCGGAGACCGGCTGCCGCTCTGGCGGCAAGCAGGAGTCCGTCTATGTCCTCGGGGTTGCGCAAGATCACTGCCTGGGCCCACTGGTCGGCCTCGTGGAACTCGAGTTCGTCGAGGGCGGCTTGGCCGAAGTGAAGCTCGATTCGGGTCCGGTAGTGCCAGGCGGACAGTCCGGCAGCAATCAGCAGCACCCCCAGCACCGCCCCGGCGGTGATCCAACGCTGTCGAGGTCTGGGTTGGGCCATGAAACCAGCCGTGGAGAAAGGAACACGCATCATCATCAGCAGCTCAAATGCTGCATCTCTGCATCGCCATCGTAACCGGGTGGTTTCGGCCGAAACAACGGGGTTGTTGGCCGGCGGGCCGTGGGGGATAGTCTAGAGAGTGTCTGTTCTCCACGCCGGGACCACTGTGTCATCTCCAGCCAATCCCCGGGTCCGCCGGGTGTTTCGACTGTTGGTATGGTCGCTGTGCGGGACCGTGGTGTTGGTCTCCGCAGCGGGGATCGTGCTGAAGGTGCAGCGTGTGCGCGAGATGTTCCACCCGTGGCTTCCGATCTACGTCAAGGAACCCGGTCACGAGCGCACCGGACACTTCTACCTTTTTGATGAGACTCTCGGATGGCGGAACGTCCCGAACTGGTCCGCCAAAACGCGGGGCCAGCCTCTGACGATCAACAGCCGTGGGCTGAGAGACCGTGAGTACACGTTGGACAAGCCACCGGGTGTCAAGCGGTTGCTGGTACTCGGTGATTCGTTTGCCTGGGGTTACGGTGTTGGGGATGACGACATCTTCACCGAGGTGCTTGAACGTCGCTTCGAGTCAGAGCGGCGTCCGTGGCAGGTGGTCAACACGGGGGTTTCGGGATGGGGTACCGATCAACAGTACCTTTTCCTGAAAAGCGAAGGATTTGAGTATCAGCCCGACGTGGTGCTGCTGGCCTTTTACCTGCTCAATGATCCCAAAGAGGTCCGTCTCTCGGATGTGTATGGTCTCTCCAAGCCTGTGTTTCTCGATACCGATCTGACGCTTGGCAACGTGCCCGTTCCTCTTCCGTCGCAGAGGAAGGCGGGAATCGAATCACCAGTCGAGCATTTGGAGTTGGTGGTGAGAGTGATCGAGGAGATAGAGCGAGAATGCCGCAAACGTAATTGTCGACTGGTGGTGATGAAGTTCGGCAGGTTTGTCGATCCAACATTCAAGGGGCTTTTCGACGTAGAACAGAAGTTTGAATCGAAGTTTGCTCGGTTGCGGGATCGGGTCCCGTACCTGGACCTCGACGAAGAATTCCAGAAACGCAAGCTCCGCACCAAGTTCCTGGTGGCTGGAAATGAGGACAACCACTGGAACGATTTCGGGCACGAGCAGGTCGGAGTGATTCTCGGCGAATTTCTTGAGCAGCACGGGTTGCTTGGGCTGGGCGGGCAACCGAAATCCGAACCGCAGAGCAGGGAGTCGGGATCGTGAATCGCGAGATGCGAGGGGCATCGGGGGGCCGGCGTGGCGCGGTCAACTGGCGCGCGATTGCCATGATGATGGGGCTGGCATGTTGTGTGCTGCTGGTCGCCGCCTTCATGAAATGGCGGACCGAGTCCCTGCAGAAGAAGCGGGCGGCGAATCCCCGCCGCGAGCGGGTGGGGCGTTTGACGTTGTGGTTCGACGAATACCCCGATGATGGGTACGAGGCCTGGCAGGCGACCGGCCCCCATTCCAACCTGAGGAAGCAGGACTACGCGGATCCGCAAACGTGTCGCAAGTGCCACAAGAAAAATTATGACGCATGGCACGAACACCCGCACCGAAAAATGAATCTGCTGGCCTCGGCAGACACCGTGGTTGGAGATTTTTCGGGAGATGCGTCGATTCGCTATCGCGGAGGTACCGCGACGTTTGCAACCGGTGAGGACGGGTTTCAAATGACCCTGTCTCGCGGCGAGACAACGCGAGTTTACGGGGTGGACGAGACCATCGGCTCGCGATTCTTTCAGTACTACGTGGGGTCGCTGGTGAAGGGGCCCGAGCCGGAAGCTCACCCCATGTACCAGGCCCGTTTCGTGCTCCCCTTCGGCTACTGGTTGGATGAGGAACAGTGGGTGCCGGTAGTGCATGTGTCCGAGGAGGTAGCCGACGATCTGCGTGGAGATCCGTTTGAGGTGGCTGCCGACGCCCAGGACGGTAAGGACTTTTACAGCTACAACCGTCACTGCGCGAATTGCCACAGTACCTTTGCATTGGGTGATCTGATGCTGAGGGCCTTTCCCCGGATGGGGCGGTATTCGCCACACAGCATCCACTTCTCGATGTCCGGATTTATCGCGGACGCTCATCCGGAAATCTGGCCGGCCGGAAAGCGGTCCTTTGATCTTTCGCAGGACCAGATGACGTCGATCATGGGCCAGGTCACCCAGTGGACCGCTTCCGAGCACGGAGTGTCGATGGGAGTCAGTTGCGGTGCCTGCCATTTGGGGGTGAAAGAACATGCCGAGGGGCGAATGAAGAAACCGCCCTTCTTCCCCAACAGCCCCCACCTCTTTGTCGAGTATGCCGACGAGGAGAAAAAGAAGAACATCGGGTTCGGCCGAACCTACCGTACGATCAATTCCATTTGTGCCCGCTGCCACACCGGAAAACGGCCCGAGTTTGGCGCGGGGATGTCGACCTGGAATTCGGTGGAATTTACCGACGCATTTCGTGGCGCGTGTTTCCAGGAGGCGACATGTGTTCATTGTCACGAGCCTCACAAGCCAATCGGCAAGACCTGGACGCGAACCCCGGCTCAGGATGATGCCATGTGCATTCAGTGTCACAAGCGGTTTGTCGATGATCGACTCCTGGTGGCCCACACGCACCACAAGGTCGGGTCGTCTGGAAGCCGGTGTATGGACTGCCACATGCCCCGACTCAATGAAGGGTTGCAGGACATTGTGCGGACCCACCTGATCTACAATCCGACCAACGCGGACATGATCGAGTCGAACGAACCGAACGCCTGCAACCTGTGCCATACCGACAAGCCGATCGACTGGACGGTGAAGTACCTCGGCGAGTGGTATGGGGCCGAGTTCAACGAAAAGAGCATCGATTTCAGTTACAAGCCCCGTGAACAGCCCGTCGCCGTTGGCTGGCTGAAGCACCACCGGGAAGCGGTGCGGCTGGTCGGGGCTGACTGCCTGATCCGGAGTGGGGCGAAGTGGGCCCTGGAGGACCTTGTCGGGGCGCTGGATGATGATTTCATGCTGAATCGTCAGTTTGCTCGTCGAGGGATCGAGAAACTGGTGGGACGATCACTGGATTCAACCGGGTACCGTTTCTACATGACTCGTCCGGAGCGGAAGGGGTCGCTGAAGAGGATTCGTGGCGAGTGGCTCAAGGCCGGGCCGCCACCTGCGACGTCGGAGGCCGGCGGCGGCGAGTGACGGTTCGGGGTGGCGTCAGTCGGAGGGATGCATGCGAGGGGGCCGGACGAAGACGTGGGTGGCCACGATGCTGGTCTCCGGTGTCGCCCTGGCCGGTTGGTGGTGGATGGGGCGAGATCGCGGACCGGTGCCGCGGCCGGAAATCGGCCGGCCGGTCCCGGCGCAATCACGCCCGGCCCGTGCGATCGGCCAGGGACGTTTGATCGGATGGTGGCCGGCGGTTCCCAAGCAGGTGACCACGGTCGCCGAGGGAACGTCGGTGAACGGTCGCAGTAACGTGCATCCGGCCGATTACTCAGGGCCTGACCGCTGCCGCCGATGCCATCCTCAAAATCACAAATCCTGGAGCCGTCATGCGCATCGGTTGATGAATGCCGTGGCGACTGAAGAGACCGTGCTCGGAGATTTTTCGGGACGCTCTGCGCTGCACCATCTTGGTGGGCGGGCCACGTTCTTTGGTGGCACTAGCGGCCGTCCCGGCTGGTGGATGCGGTTGGTGCGGGGCGATGTCGAGCGGACCTATCGCGTCACCCAGACCATCGGGTCGCGGTTCTACCAGTACTATGTCGGCCGGCTTGTCCGGGGGCCCGAGCCCACGGGGCACCACTTCTATACGACCGATCACGTGCTGCCGTTTGGGTACTGGCTGGATCGGCATCTTTGGGTGCCGGTGGTGCATGTGCACCGGGAGTTGCCCGAACTGGACCGGGAAGATCCGTTTGCGGATTCCGGCGTGTTGCGACGGTTTGCTCCCTATGCCCAGGGATGCAACGGTTGCCACACGACCTTTCCTCTCGGCGACATGTTCACCCGCGAACCGCTCAGGTTGGCCGGACACGCACCGTGGAAGTTGCACTGGAGCCTGGGGGACTACATCCAGGAAAATCGGTCCCAATTCTTTTCCGGGGAACGGGCGGCGGAGACGATCAGTGAGGAGGAACTGCAGGAACTCGGGCGTGCGCTGGCGGGAATGGATGCGAGGGACTTCGGTGTCACATTGGGAATCAGTTGTGAAGCCTGTCACCTGGGCAGCCGACGGCACGCCGAGGATCCGAAACAGTTGCCTGGCTTCGCCCCGGCCAGTCCTCACTTGCTGTCCGAGACGCGAGGCAAACGTCTTGATCCGGGACGGACTCACGCGAACCTCAACTGGGCCTGTGGGAGATGCCATGCCGGTTCACGGTCGGAATTCGCGGCCGGAATGGGGACGTGGAATTCGATTGAATACACCGATGCGACTCGCGGCGGGTGCTACACCCAGTTGAAGTGCATCGACTGTCACGACCCCCATCAGGCGATCGGTCCCCGCTGGACCCGAACCCGCGGCCAGGACGAAGCGGTCTGCCTGAAGTGCCACCAGCAATTCGTCGCTCCCGACACCCGTCGCCAACATACGCACCACGTCGGTGGGTCGGAAGGAGACGGCTGCCTGGAGTGCCACATGCCCCGGATCAACGAGGGTCTCCAGGATGTTGTGCGAACGCACACCATATTTTCTCCCAACCACCGCGGTATGCTCGAATCCAACCATCCCAATGCCTGCAATCTGTGCCATGTCGAGCGGTCGATAGACTGGACGCTGGAGTGGCTGGAGCGATGGTACGGAACCGGGGGGGGGCGGGTGGTGCTGGGGCGAAACTACACCGATTCGACCAGGGCCGTCGGGGCGGGGTGGCTGGCCAGTGAGGACGAAGCGGTGCGTCTGGTCGGGGCTGACGCGGTTCTGAGACAGCGGGCCGGGTGGTCGTTGCACCTGCTGCTGGAAAGCCTCGATGACGAATTCCTGATCAATCGGCAGTTCGCCGCCAAAGGGATCGAGGAAATGCTGGGCGTGGACTTGGAGGATCTGGGGTACCGGTTTCATGGGTCTTCGAGCGAGCGGCGGCCCGGTCTGGAGCGGTTGCGCGAGACGCTGCTGGGTCATGAGGAAGAGGTTCGATGAGCGTCCAGGCGGCGATGGATTCCGGGGGGGACGGCCGGGCCGGGTGGCGGGCCGGCTGGATTCTCTCGCCTCGCCACGACCTGGCCTGGTTTCTTTTGCTCCCAGTGTCCGCTGTGCTGATCGCCGTCGGGTGTCATCAGTGGCTCCCCTTTGTTGCACTGGTCTCGGTGAATCTCTGGATCACGATTCCTCACCACTGCGCCACCTGGGTGCGGACTTACGGGCTGGAGGAAGACTGGCAGAGGTGGAGGGGGCGGTTGCTGCTCGGGCCGCTGATGATCGGGGCGCTGGCGATGATGGGGCACCGCTGGGCGCCGACGACACTGCTGCTGGTGGTGACGATGTGGGATCACCAGCACAGCATCATGCAGCAGCACGGGTTCGCTCGGATCTACGATTTCAAAGCGGGGACCGGAACGCCGCAGACCGGGCGGTTCGACCTGGTCGTCAACTGGGTGCTCTACGGCAACATGTTTCTGACGGCACCTTTATTTGTGCAGTACTGGGTCCGCGAATTGTTCACCTGGCAGGTGCCCGTCGGCGTCGAAGCGGTGCGGATATTGCAGGGAGGCAGTTGGGCCGTCACCACCGGTGTGCTGGTTGCTTACGGACTGCACCTGCTGGGCTGCCTTCGCCGAGGAGACGGAGTCAACCCGATCAAGTTGCTGTTCCTGTTGGCCAGTTACGGGTTGTGGTACGTCACAGCGTGGCACACCGACTCGATCCTTGTCTTCGGGATCGCACATCGGTTGATGCATGGCGTTCAGTACATGGTGATCGTGAGGATCTACCTGGCCAAAAAGGCGCGGGATAGCGGTGATGTGGGAGGTGGACTGGGCCTGAGCCTGGCCGGACGGGGTGGCCTTTGGCGATTCGTGGGAATCAGTCTGCTGTATGCGGTCGTCTTCCAGGTTGTCGTGGGGCAACCTCAGCCATTGGAAACGTTCGGTTTCGGGGTGTTCGAGTTCAACTCGGTCTACAAAGCCATTCCCGAACTGGGGGTCGGTCGGTTCACCAGTCGCGAGATGTACGCGTTGTTTGCCACGGCGATGGTGGATGCGGTGGCCATGGTTCACTACTACTTCGACAGTTTCATCTGGAAGGTCAGTGACCAACGGGTCCGGGAGGGGTTGCAATGACAGCCGGGACTCGGAGGACGGTGTGTGGTGCCGGGGCGGTGGCGTTGCTGGGCGTCGCGATGTGGAGTTGGGCGGACAATCAGCCCGCCAGTCAGAGTGTTTCTGGGTTGGTGCTCGCTGTCGTATCGGGTCTGATCGGATGGCGGCCGAAATGGGCCTGTCCGGGAGGGGGCTACAGCATCGCGCTGGTAATCGGGTTGCCCGCGGTCGTGCTGGCGGCATTCGAAACCGCTGACGGGGGGCTGGCCGGTGTCGACCAGTTGTACTTGCCACGACGAATGAACTACGCCGACGTGATGATCGGACTCTACCCGGACCGGGATGGGTACCGGTTCCTGAAAGCGCAACAGATGGGCTTGTGTCGCCAGCAGGTGCTGCCGCCGTCAGGGGCATGCCGTGAACTGGGGCCGGTGACGCTCCAGGAGATCCGAAGAGAACTGGAACGGGCCATCCGGACGGGGGTGACCAGCAACGAGGACCTGATGAGGATTTACGTAGAGGTTCTGGAGGAAGAGGGGCGCACGGAGGAAGCCATCAAGGCCCGCTCCGAGTTGCTTCTCCACCATCCAAATCGACGACCAGGTGGCGTGGGTCCGGAATAGCGGCAGACCCGGGGGGCGGGTTACGGCCGGTCGAGAGATTCCAGTTGTTGTTGAGCCGCTTCGAGGTGAGTTCCGCCCTTGCCGTCCTCGCTGAGCAACCTGACGGCATTGAGGAGATGGAATCGAGCCTTGTCGAGTTTGCCGGCATGTCGATAGAGACCTCCGAGACCGAGCGAAGCGACAGCGAAGCGAGGTTGAATTGTGAGGGCCTGCAGGTAGTGCGACTCGGCACGGTCGGGTTCGTTCAACGACTGGTAGGCCGCACCGAGAGCAAAGTGAGCGTGATGGGCCTGGTCGGAGAGCGGGGCGAGTTCCAGAGAGCGGAGGTAGTGACCGACGGCCGATTGGGGGTCTTTTTGAGCAGCGTCGACCAGTCCGCGGTTGTAGTGGGCTTTGGCATTGCCGTCGCCGGACAGTGTCAGCGCGCGGTCGAGCGACTTGCCGGCTGCAGCCAGGTTTCCGGCGGCATAGTGACGCGTGCCGAGAGTCAGGTGGGCGTGGTCGTAGCGGGGGACCACCCGGACCAGGTGCTGGTACCTCTCCAGGTCCCGGCGGTTGCGATCTTCCAGGGATACGTAAATGCCCGAGTCCCACCACTGGGCGAGTGTCAGTGCCGCGACGGCTGCGACGAAAGGCGTCCACTTCGATGCGTGTAAAAGCCCGTCGGTCAGGGGGCGTGAGTCGTCGTTGGCGCCGTTCTCGGAGATACCCAACCCGGCCCGTGTTCCCTTTTCGCGGACTTTCCAGATGAAACCGTCGAAATAGAAGTGGAGCAGCGTTGAGGTCCACACGAGGCCAATCAGGATGTTCTGGATCGGCGGAAAGGTGACTTGAGCCTGGAGGTTGCTGAGGAAGCCGTATCCGGCGATCAGGCCGATGTAGAGTCCCAGCATCGGACCGCTTCGGCGAAACAGAAACCGTGAAAAACTCCCCACGTTGGGGTCGCCGTCGACCCGTTTGAGATTGAAGACCCAGACGATCGCAAGGTACTGCACGTCGTGAAAGATTTCGAACAACGCAATTCCGTAAAGGATGTTGTCGACCTCGACCATCGCGTACCACCAGTACCCGAAGCTGATGGCCATCGTCAGCAGCTTGAGAGGATTGGGTGACTGTCCCTCGGAAGAGGCCTTCGACAGGTGGAGGATATAGGCCAGCGTCACCACAGCGGTTCCGGCGTTCCAGAGATTCCGAAATCCATCAATCCACACCGGGTCAAGTGTGGGGCCACCTGCCTGGTAAAGAGCCTCGAGCATCTGGTAGACGCGGCCATCGGAGTTGATCAATCCGACTCCAAACCACGACAGGCACAGTAGCCAGTCAAGCCTTGTGGTTCTGGGGTGGTGGTTCCTGGTCTTCGCATCGTAAATGCGGGCGAATCCGTAAACCTGCATCAGGCCGTGCCAGAATCCCCACAACACCAGGATCACCATCATGCCCTGGCGAAGTTCGGTGAACAGCAGGGGCAGTGTCGTGGCCAGAAGCAACGCCGGAACCAGCGTGAATCGGAGGCGGAAGCGACGGAAGAGCGACCGGTCGCCGTAGGCCCGCATCAGGCCCGGCAGGTGGTGGCCGGTGGCGCCAAATGCGGTCACAAAAGCGTAAATCAGGTCCGGAGAAGATCTCTGTCGCCACAGCCACAGAAGTGGCAGAATCAGCAACGGCGTGGCGATGAACAGGACGAGGTCCCAAACGCGACTGATAATCCAGGGCGATCGGGGGACCGGGGCCAGGGGGGGCGACGAGACATCCTGGGCGGTCTCCTGGCTCACCTGTTCGCTCCTGGACGATTCGATCCGGGTGGGAGAGGACGAGTTGGGGGGCGGCTTGTTCGAGTGTTGTTCGGCCCAGTATAGATGGCGTCGGCAGGGCGTGCGAAGAGGCCGAGGCAATTCAGCGTCCAGGGACGATCACCCGACGGCCCGTCAGCGGATGACGAGACGGCCGAAAACGAATCCGCGACGGTGGTCGGTCGACATCACCTTCGATCGCGTGCGACGGTGTCCCTGGTTGCCGTACCGGGTGGTGGTCGGGTGGTTCAGTCAAGTGGCGGTTCGAGATGCGAACCGGCCTTGTTGAGGGTAGTGGAGGAGCCGGAGGTGCAGCGGGGCTGACCGCCACACGTGTTGGCTGTGTTTCCGGTTCCGGCTTTGGTTCCGATTTTGGTACCGGCTTTGGTTCCGGTTTTGGTTCCGGTTTTGGTTCCGGTTTTGGTTCCGGTTTTGGTTCCGGTTTTGGTTCCGGTTTTGGTTCC
>PBOJ01000153.1 GCA_002724315.1 Planctomycetaceae bacterium
AAAAAAAAGCGGAGAGGGCGGGATTCGAACCCGCGGTCCCGGTTGCCCGAGACACGGCATTTCCAGTGCCGCACAATCGGCCACTCTGTCACCTCTCCGAAAGTCGACCAATTCTCGCATTCGGCTTCAGGGGGTTCAATGGCAGCGGCGGCGGTCTCGCCTTATCCGATGAAACTCGCTCTCCGTGGTGACCCGTCCAACGGCCGATTACGATGACCACCGGGGGTAGGAGATTGATCATGAGTGAAACAGGATTGGTGGCGGCGTTCACCGGGGTGAGACGGCCGTTCGCGTTGATGGAATTTCCGGTGCCCGAGGCCGAGCCGGGGGCCGCCGTCGTGCGGATCACCCTGGCCAATGTCTGTGGCAGCGACCTGCACATCTGGCGGGGCACCTACGACGTCTCCCGAGGCAACAGCGAGCCGTTTTGCCTGTCGATCGGGCACGAGATGACCGGCGTGGTGCACGAACTGGGCGATGGCTTCACCGCCGATTCGGCCGGTGAGCCGCTGGCCGTCGGCGATCGCGTGGTTTTCCAGTACTTCGTTGGTTGTGGCGAGTGCCGCAGCTGCCGACGCGACACGACGCCGCGTTGTCCCGAGGGTCTCAAGTACCGCTACCCACCCGATCAGTATCCCCACTTCACCGCCGCCTACGGACAGTACTACTACCTGCGTCCCGGGCAGGCCGTCTTCAAGGTTCCCGACAACGTGCCCGACGAACTGGCCGGCCCGGCCAACTGTGCCCTGGCCCAGGTCATCGACGGACTCGAACGCGGTGGGGCCGGGCCCGAAGACCGCCTGGTCATCCAGGGAGCCGGAGGATTGGGGCTCAATGCCATCGCCGTGGCCCGCGAACGGGGGGTCGGCCAGGTGATCGTCGTCGACGGCATCCCGAGCCGCCTGGAACTGGCGCTGGCCTTCGGAGCCGACCACGTGATCGACCTCAACGAATTCCCCTCCGCCGAAGACCGGATCCGGCGGGTGTTCGAGTTGACCGAGGGAGACGGGGCCGACCTGGTGATGGAACTGGTCGGGTCCGCCCAGGTCCTTCCCGAGGCGATCGGGATGCTGGCCCAGGGCGGGACGTTGCTGGAGATCGGCAACATCAACCAGGGACAGACCGTCACGATGGATCCCTCGCAACTGGTCCACGGCGGCAAAACGATCATCGGCATGATGTGGTACCGCCCCGAGAGCCTGCGGTCGGCACTGCAGCTGCTTTCGGAATCGGCCGCCAACTACCCCTTCGACCGGGTCCTCTCCCACAGCTATCCGCTGACGGAGATTGACCAGGCCTTTGCCGACCAGGACACCGGGTCGGTTCAGCGGGCAGCACTGCTGCCGTGGGGCGATGGCTCATGAAGGCGGTCGTGCTGGAGGAGACCGGTCCGCGGCTGGTCGAGGACCGTCCCGAGCCGATCGCTGCCGAGGGTGAGGTGGCTGTCGACGTGATCGAAGCAGGGATCTGCGAGACCGACCTGCAGCTGGTCGCCGGGTACATGGGCTACCGCGGGGTGCTGGGTCACGAGTTCGTCGGAGTGCCGCGGACGGGACGGCTGGCCGGGCGGCGGGTGGTCGGGGAGATCAACTGCAGCTGTGGGACCTGCCGGCTGTGCGAGAGCGGGCTGGCCAATCACTGTCCCCAGAGAACCGTGCTGGGGATCCTGGGTCGTGACGGGGCATTTGCCGAGACGCTGGTGTTGCCGGAGACGAACCTGCACGAGGTGCCCGACGGAATGGCTGATCGGGTCGCGGTGTTTGCCGAACCGGTCGCCGCCGCACTCCAGGTCCTTGAGCAGGTTGATGTCACCGGAGCCGAATCGGTGACCGTGCTGGGCGACGGACGTTTGGGCAACCTCTGCGCCCAGGCCCTCGCTTCGACCGGCTGCCGGGTCCGGGTTGTCGGCAAGCACGACGCGAAACTGGCGATCCTGGAAGAGCTGGGCATCTCCACCTGTCGGCTCGAGAGAGTTTCGGACGAGCGGTCTGATGACCTGGTCGTTGATGCCACCGGTTCGGACACCGGCCTGCCGACGGCCCTGGGACTGGTCCGCCCCCGTGGCACCGTGGTGCTCAAGACGACCATCGCCGGGACGCAGACGCTGGAAATGGCCCCGGTGGTGATCGACGAAGTGACCGTGGTCGGATCGCGATGCGGGCCGTTCGACAAGGCGCTGGTGGCGCTGGAAAACGGCACGATTGACGTTTCCCCGCTGGTTTCGGAGGTCGTCGGCCTCGACGACGCCACCGGGGCCCTGGAGCGGGTTCGGGACGAGCGGGACCTGGTCAAGGTCGTGTTGAAGGTGGGGAGCGGATATTGAGGCGGGAGGGCCAAATTCCTCTGGACACAGTTCCCCCGGTTTTTACAATCCCCCCACTTTGCTCTCTCACACACTCCGCCACCGGCGGATCTCCACCAACGTGCTCTCGAACACACGATCACAAGGATGTGCGTGATGTCCAATCGACCAATACAGCTTGTCGGCCTGATGGCGCTGGTAATGCTCACCGGCTGTTACTCCTACAACCCGTACGGTTACGGCGGCTATCCCGAGGTGCTCTCGACAGTGCCCGCCCCGTCAATTGCTCCCGCCGGGGCACCGATTCCGGGTCAGCCGATTGCTCCTGGTGCAGCTCCCATCGGACCCCAGGCCGCTACGCCGGCCGGGATCGTCCAGCCCCTGCAGGTTCCGTCCACTCTTGGCACACCACCAGCGGCGACAACACCTGGTGCAACGGTCCCACAACCGGTTCCCCGGTACGTGGACCCGACCGATCCGGCTGCCGGCGCCACCGGCGGAGAATCGACCCAGGCTGGTGACGCTGCGACCGAGTCGTCTTCGTTTCGAGCACCCACTGGCGAGACCCTGGCCGGGGCCGCCGGCGGAAATCCCGCTGAGGAAACGGCCGGAGCGGTGATCCAGGCCAAGGGCGAAACCGCCACGACGACGGCTGGCACGATCCCAGCGCCGGTCACCGCCGGTTTGACCGAACCAGCTGCGGATCCGGTTTCGTTGCCGGAGATCAAGGAATCCAACTACGGCTACGACACGACCGGGTACACGTGGTTCAAGGGCAAGATCGAGTACGACAAGGCCGACAAGGCCTGGCACCTGATGTACGCCCCGACGCCGAATCAGAACGATCCCTACGGCGGGGACATCTCGCTGGCCGACGATCCCCGGCTCGAGGCGCTGCAGGACAACGACGTGGTCTATGTCACCGGGACGCTCAGGAGTGGCCTGTCCGACCGGACCGGCAAGCCGAGGTTCCGGATTGACCAGCTCTCCAACATCACGGTCGGGCCGTAGCCCGGCCGGGATCACTTGCGGGGGTTCTCGTACCAGAACACCCCCAGGTTGGCGACCTCCTCGCAACTCATCACGTCCAGGTCGCCGTCACCGTCGATGTCGACAAGCTGTACCAGGTCGAACTTCGATCCTGCTGCGTCGCTGATGCGGGTGGTGGTCCAGTTTCCGGAGGTGGGTGAGCCGCGGTAGCTCATCCAGCTGACGGCCCGCTTTTTCGGATCACCACGGTTGGCCATCACCACGTCGGGTTGGCGGTCGCCGTTGATGTCCCCGATCGCCACGCCCTTGCCGAAACGGAACCTGTCGGGCAACGGGATCGCGTGTTCAGACCAACCCCGTCGGGTACGGCGGCAGTAAAAGAGACGGTCCTGGCGTGCGGCGGACAACACGTCGGACACACCGTCACCGTCCAGGTCACCGACGGCGACGAACAGCACCTCGATGCCGGTGGCACCGATCTCGTGTCGCGGCCAGGTTCGGCCGGCTCGCGAGGATTCCGCTCCCGGATTCTCGAGCCAGTAGATGCCTCGCCGTGGACCCCGGCGGTCGGAGACGACGACGTCGGTGTCCCCGTCCCCGTCGACGTCGTGAGGTTCCAGCGACATGATCCACCCGGCGTCGATCAGCCGGTGGTATTTCCATCCGGACAGGTCACGGGGATCGGCGGGTGATTCGAGCCAGCCGACTCCGGCGGCCTTGCCCTTGGATCCGACCAGCAGGTCGATGCCGTGTCGGTGGTCGATGTCCAGCGGCAGGGCGTACATCCAGGCCTGCTTGCCGGCCACCGCCGGGACCGTGCCGGTGTTCCAGGCCTTCGGGTCCCGCCACCGATTGCGGTTGGCCGGAGCCCAGTGGATGAAAATCGAGCGGGTCTTGCCCTCGCATGAACTGACGACATCGAGCCGGCCGTCCCCATCGAGGTCGGCGAAAACCGCATCCTCAGGTGACTGGACCTTGCCGACGGTGACCGCGGGCCAGGGCCTGCGGGCGGCGGTCGGCCCGGGATTCACACAGACACGGATGGCACCGCCCTGCTCCCAACCGGTGGTCACGTCGAGTCGGCCGTCGCCGTTGATGTCGGCCAGGCGAACACCGTCGGCCCCTCGCTTGAATGCGGCCCGGTCGGCGGCATCGATCGTGTGACGGCGCCAGGGAGGGTCGGCGGTGGCGGAAGGAGCCGGGTCTGTTGCGGTCACCAGGACCAGGCAGCAGATCCACCGCTTGAGGGGAGGGACCGGCATCAGATATCGAACTTCCAGCCCTGGCGACTTTTCTTCTCGTACTCGGCGTTGTTGAAGCGATAGAGCCGTGCGGCACGATGGCGAACGTCCGATTCGGTCTCGCCGGTGTCTTCCAGCAAGCCCATCTCCAGCATCTTCTTGCGGAAGTTCCGCTTGTCGACCTTCCCTTTCTCGGCATCGCCCTGGCCGCGGGCGGTCTCGTAGAGGAGCTGGACCTCTCGGAGACGGAACTTGCGAGGGAGCAGCTTGAAGGCGATGGGGTCGTGGCGAAGTTTCTCGAAGAGCCTGTCGATGGCGTCGGAGAGGATGGTCTGGTGGTCAAAGGCCAGCTTGAGACTCCGGGCCTGCTGAATGGGATACCAGTCTGCGGTGTCGGCGTCGGTGCCTCCGCGAGGCTTATGGTCAATTCGGCGAACCAGTGCGAAGAAGGCGACCGAGATCACGTGGTTCCCCCGGTCGTCGCGGCCCGGGTCGCCGTAGGCGTGGAACTGCTCGAGATGAGCGTTTCGGACGCCGGTTTCCTCTTCGAGTTCGCGGCGGGCGGCGGTTTCGAGGTTCTCCTGCTTGGCACGGACAAAACCGCCCGGCAGCGCGTGACCGAAGGGCTTTTCGCCCCGTTCGATCAGCAGCACGTGCAGCCCGTCGTTGATGTCCCAGCCGAAAACCGCGCAGTCGACTGCCACTGACACCATTGGAAATTCGTAACAGTGGGGCAGACTCGCCCCTGTCTTGGCCCGCGCCATGATGGCTCCCGGTCGGTTGTCTCAGTCAGTTAGTGTAAATAAAACACTTCACGCCAGGTCCGGTCAACCTCGCTCGCGTCTCTGCGGTATCCGCCACGACAACAACAACAGTGTACTATTGATACTAATGATATTGTGTTTATAACACTAATATGTCCGCTGCGGTGGTGGGGTGGAGATCGGGAATCCTGTCGGGGTGAAGGAGGGTGGTGCCGGCAGTTGCCTGGCCATCGCCCGCTGGCGACGCCGGCGGTTGTTGACGGGCGGGTGTTTGTCGGCGGAGGTTTCGGCAGCTACGAGTTCTACTCCTTCGGCCTGGTCGACGGTCGTCACGACTGGACTTACCGCACGGCCGACGACGGACCGACCGCGGCGGCGGTGTCCGAGGGGTTCGTGGCGTTCAATACCGAGAGCTGCGAACTGGAAGTGTTGACCGTCGAGGGCGTGCCGGCGTGGAAACGGTGGCTGGGTCTTCCCGAGCGTGTCTCGTCCGTCGCGGTGTCGTCCACATCGTGGCGGGCGAGGCCGTCAGGCGGGTCACGGCACTGAAGTCTCTTCGGTGAACCACTCGGGGAACCGTCCCGTGACGGTGATCTTCTTCCCCTTGCGCAGCACGGTCAGCCGCACCTTGTCCCCGGGACGGTGCCGCTGCAGCAGGTGGCCCAGGAACGTGTCAAAGATGCGGACCCGGCCGATCGGTTCGGGGATGCCCACCACCACATCCCGTTTCTGCAGGCCCATGTTGCGACCGAAGCCGTCCGAATAAATGCTCGAGATCTTCACCCCGAGGGTCTTCTCGGAGATCCCCAGGTCCTTTCTCTGGGAGGGCGCCAGGCTGTAGCCTCTCATCCCCGTCCGGAACGGCGCACTTCGCAGGGACATTTTCCAGCCGATGTCATAGACCCACCAGCCGTTTTTCGGGGCCAGTGACAGGGTCACGGTCCGGGGATCGCCGGTCGCAACAGGTCGCTGGACCGTCCAGGTGATTGGCCGGCCGGCGCGGCTCTTTTCGGTAGTACGATCGAGTGCGAAGCGGATGTCGTATTCGGAGTGCACCGGCACGTTTTCGACCCGGGTGATCACGTCACCCGGCAGGAATCCGGCCGAGGCCGCCACCGATTTCGGATCGACCGATTTGACCTGGTGTCCGTGCTTGTGGTCGATCCGCACGCCCAGCGCCTCGGGAGGCGGAAAGCGGAACAGTTCGCGTCGAGTGAATGTCTTGTCGTGGAACGACTGCAGCAGTTGGTATTCGCGGGCGATGTGGCAGCGGATGCACCCGCGGTGGTTGGCTTTCAGCAGCGGGATGTCCCGGGGGACCTGGCGTCCGGCGCGGACCGGCTGGAACCGCTTTGCGGAGGTCGCACGTCCGTGTTCCACCAGTACCTCGTCCATTGTCCGCAGCAGTGACGCGACGCTCATGCGGGCGTCGGGTTCACCGCCATCCCGTCCGCCGTAACGGCTGTAAATGTTCAGCTCGGCGTCGGTGAAGAATGCGTTCCAGGTCACGTCCATGTCGAACGCGAACCGGTTCAGGTTGATGCCGGCGAGCCGGGTGATTCGCACACAGACAAAACGACGACGCTTTGCCGCGATGTGTTTGTCCCCATGAGCAACCTGCTCATCCCAGACCCAGCATTCCGGTCAGGTCTCGCATCGGAACACCACGAACAGCGGCCGGCCCGAATCGCGGGACACCTTTCGGGCCTCGGCGAGACTGCGGTACCAGCCATCGGAGGGAGCGGCCGCCGTCAGGGGCGGGGCCAGCAACGTGGCGGTGAGCAGGATCAGTGCGTGACGATGCATGAGGTGCTGCGGTGTGGCTGCGGTGCGTGAAGGCACAGGATAGCCGGATCGGTGGTGCGGTGTCATCCCGACTCGGTTCTCACGACACCCTGCCCAATGTGTTAGACTCGCCACCAATGGCTCGTTCGTTCCTCGTGTTGCTTGTGCTGCTGGCCACCACGGTATCGGCCGCGAGTCCTGTTGCGCGGATCCGTCGGCCGGTCGACATCGTTGTCTCACCGACGGGCCGACAGGTGCTGGTGGCCAATCGTCGCAGCGGTTCGGTGTCGGTTATCGACCGGAACTCGCATCGGATCCTGTCCGAGACGACCATCGGAAAGCGACTCTCGGCCCTGTCTCGAGTGCCGGGTCGGGATTGGGTGCTGGCAACCGACGAATCCGGGAACGAGTTGATCGGTGTCCGTTGCGGGGAACGGCTCGAAGTGGCGTGGCGAGTTCCAGTGGCCGGGTACCCGGTCGCGGTGGCCGCGGCGTCCGACGGTCAGCGTGCCGTGGTCGCGTCTTTGTGGTCGCGGAGGTTGACACTGGTTGAATGGTCTGCCGACGGAGTGGTTCGACGGGTACGAACCCTCGATCTGCCGTTCGCCCCGGGGCGATTGCTCGAGCTTCCCGACGGTCGTTGGCTGGTCGCCGCCGCGTTCGGTGGCCGGTTGGCCCTTTGTGATTCGCGTCTCAGCCAGCGGCCGCTCCTGAGGAACCTGCTGGGTCACAATATCGGTCGGATGACCGTCACCGGTGACCGTCGCCACGTACTGATTCCTCACCAGCTGCTCGATGCAAAGGCCGAGACGACCCGTGGCGGTGTCCACTGGGGTGGCGTGATGCTGAACGTGATCCGCACAATCCCGATTGCCGCAATCGTCTCCGGATCGGACCAGCTGGAATCCCGACTGGGGCTGGATTACGTGGGCATCCCGGACCGGGCTGCCGGCGATCCGGTGGCCATTGCCCTGGCCGACGATGATCTCCGCGTGGTCCTGCTGGCCGGAGTTCACGAGCTGGTGACCAGCACCGACGGAATCCAGTACTACGGTCGCCAGGCGGTTGGCCTGGGTCCGTCGGCGATGGCCCTGGACGAGGGCCGAACACGGGCCTGGGTCGCCGGTCGATTCTCGGATTCGGTTTCCCTGGTTCGGCTGGCTCCGCTGGAGGTGTTGGCCGAGGTTCGGCTGGGACCGCCGGCAAAACCGACCGCCGTCGACCGTGGCGAACAGTTGTTCAACGACTCGCGGCTTTCGAGCGATGGCTGGATCAGCTGCCGCAGTTGTCACACCAGGGGCCACACCAACGAGGGGCTCAGCGACACGCTGGGCGACGGAGGGTTCGGGGCCCCCAAGAAGGTGTTGTCGCTTTTGGGAAGTGGCCAGACCGGTCCCTGGGCGTGGAACGGCCAGGTCAAGTCGCTGGCAGACCAGGTGAGCAAGTCCGTGAAGCTGACCATGCGGGGTGATGCGATCCGGTCACGGCAGGCCGCCGATATCGCCGCCTACCTGGTGTCGCTGCCGGTGGCCCCGGCACTGGCTCGGGCCCGTGGCGCGTCGGACAGGACGGCTGTCGCGCGAGGCGAGGTGGTTTTTCGTCGTGTCGGCTGTGTCGAGTGCCACGCTCCGCCGCTGTACACCTCGCCACGGACGTTTGACGTGGGATTCCAGGACGAGCTGGGACGACGGCACTTCAATCCCCCGTCACTGCGGGGTGTCAGCCAGCGAGACCGGTTGTTCCACGACAATCGGGCGAGCGGCCTGGGCGAGGTAATCGGGCGGTTTGGTCATGGCCTGGACAACCCGCTGGACGCCGGCGACCGGGCGGACCTGCTGCGTTTTCTCGAGAGCCTCTGACCAGTGGCCGACCGGCGAGACCTGTTGCTGCTGGATGCCGAACTCCGGGAGGCCTGGGGTATCGACGTGGGATCGATCGAGGAACCCGGTTGGTGGAAGAGACTGGAACGGGACTGCCCACCCGAACTGGTGGCCCGGTTTCGTGAAGCCCACGAGGTGTACTCGGAAGCCAAGATCGATGGCGGCCTGCAGACCGAACTCGCCGAACGGGCGTTCTTTGACCTCGTGGCTGACGACAGGCTGTTGGGTCGGGTCCATTCCCACCGTCGCCCGGTGATCATCGATTGCGCGGTGGCGGTTGACGACCTGGTGCTCGGAGGAGGGATCGCCGGACCGGTCCTGGATGTCGGATGTCACGCCGGCTACCTGTCGGCGTGGTGGGCTCGTCACGAATCGCTGGAGGTTGTCGGCTGCGATCTTTGCGTGCCGGCCTTGGAACTGGGACGGCGACAGTGCGATCGATTGGGCCGGGCGGTGGAACTCGTCGAGGGGGACCTGTTGCCCGACGGAGACGAAGGGCGGTTCGAGTTGATCGTGGCAGTGGACGTGTTGCCCGAGGAGATCGAGGGCGGATTGCGAGGGCTGGAGCGGCTGGTGTCGGGGCTGTCCGACAACGGTTGGCTGGTGCTCTCGACCGGCCACCGGCTGGATGTGGCCTGGAGTCCGCTGGAGAGGGTGAGACGGCGATTGGCCGAACTGGAGTTGGGGTTTGTGGTGGCGGGATGCCTGGGCGGAGTGGTTTCGCCCGAACAGGAACCGTTGGGTCAGAACATGTTCGTCTTTCGACGAGGCGGGAGTGGAGGACTGCCCGAGGACTGCGTCGAGCAGGCCCGTCACGACTGGACGGGATTCCTGGAACACGCTGGGGATCCGGACGTGCCGGACCGGGAGAAGACCGTGGCGTGGTACCGGGCCCGCCGCTGCTAGAGCAGTTCGCGGATCGGTGCCGACCCGTCGGCGACCAGGTAGTGGGGCCGACCCTGGAAGTCGTCGACCGTGGCGGTCGAGACGTCCAGTCCCAGGTGGTTGTAGAGCGTGGCAAAGAGCTCCGAGAACTTCACCGGGCGGGCGACCGGTTCGCCGGCCAGGCGATCGGTCGCTCCGATGACCTGGCCGTGGTTGCTGGAGCCGCCGCCGAGCAGGGCGAAGGAGACCCGCGGCCAGTGGTCACGTCCGACACCCTTGTTGATCTTCGGCGTTCGACCGAATTCGCCCCAGACACCGACCAGGGTGTCTTCGAGCAGTCCGCGTTGTTCGAGGTCTTCCATGAGGGCCGTCAGGGCCTTGTCGAGCACCGGGTGGTCTTCCCGTTGCCGGTTGAAGATCGTCCCGTACGAGGCCCCGTGCCAGTCCCACTTGCTGTAGTTGACCGTCACGATGCGGGCACCGGCTTCGATCAGTCTCCGTGCCGACAGGAAACTCTGAGGCACCCGCGGTGCTCCGTTTCCGTCGATCATCACCTTGGTGTTGCCCTTGCCGTAGCGGGCCCGGGTGGCTTCGCTTTCCTGGGAGATGTCCAGGGCGTTGGCCAGGCGGGACGAGGTCAGGACACCCAGGGCTTGCCGTGTGAAGGCGTCGTGGCCGTCCATCATTCCGGTCGTGTCGGCTTCGCGGCGGAAGCGATCGAGGCTCTTGCGGAGCAGGGCCCGGTCGCCCAGCCGGTCGTGGGTGATTCCGTTGAGGACGAGGTCGGCCCGGCCGGGGCCCAGTGGGCGAAACGGTGAGTGGGGCACGCCCAGGAAACCCGGGCTCGGCTCGTTGTAGGGTCCGTGGGTGCAGGTGTAGCAGAGACTGACGTAGGGCGGGACGCTGGGGTGCAACGGGCCCAGCAGCTTGCTGGCGACCGCACCGGGGGTCGGCCAGCCACCCACCGGCATCGGCAGACGCTGGTTGCGACCGGTGTAACTCTGGAACGCGTTGTGCTCGGGCTGGGCGTCGCAGATCGAGCGGATGATGGTGAACTTGTCCATCATCTGGGCCAGCCGCGGCAGGTGCTCGCCAATCTCGATCCCGGGCACGTTGGTCGCGATCGGGTTGAATTCGCCCCGGATCCCGGCGGGAGCCTCGGGCTTGAGATCGAACATGTCCTGGTGTGGCGGGCCGCCGACCAGGTAGATGAAGATCACCGACTTGGCCGAGGGCCGTTTGCCCTGGGCGGCCTCGGCGGCCAACAGGCCGGACAGGCTCAAACCGGTTCCCAGGCCACCGACCTGGAGGAAGTTGCGGCGAGACAGTCCGTCACAGAACGCGTCGGAGCTGCTGGCTGGTCCGAGGATCTTCAACATGGGAAGCTGTCCGATCGATTTTCTGGGGAGTCCTGATTATATCCATCGGCACTTGTGGGGCCAACGGGACTCGGGAATTCTGCCCAACTCATCGACTTTTTTCCTCGAGCACGCGATTTTGACCATGAGTGATGCCACCGTTGTTGCTGCCCCGGTTCTCGAGTCGTTCTCGCAGAAACTGCTGATCGCCGCCGGTGCGACCGATCGGGAGGCGGAGGTCGTGGCCGATCACCTGGTTGAGAGCAGCCTGCTGGGACACGACTCTCACGGAATCCTGAGGTTGCCCGAGTACCTCGGTTTTGTCGCCGAGGGATCGATCACAACGGGAGCCGAGATTACGGTCGATCAGCGTTCTCCCAGCTCGGCGGTGGTCGATTGTGGCCTGGGTTTCGGTCCGGTAGGTGCCGTGAGAGCTATCGAGACGGCGATCTCGCTGGCCACCCAATCGGGTACCGGATGCGTGGTGACCCGTCGATGCAACCACGTGGCGAGATTGGGGGCGTACGTGCAGCTGGCCGCCGAGAGGGGGCTGGTGGCATTGGCCACGTGCAATTCGCCGATCCACGGTCACTTCGTGCTGCCGGCGGGAGGTCGCCAGGGACGGCTGGCGACCAACCCGATCGCTTATGCCTTTCCGACCGACGGTGATCCGATTCTGGCCGACTTTTCGACGTCGGTCACACCCGAGGGGAAGATCCGGGTCTACCGGAACCGTGGCGAGAGCCTTCCGGAGGGCTGGGTGCAGGATGCCCAGGGGCAGCCGACGACCGATCCCGACCGGTTCTATGGCCCGCCACGTGGCGGCATCCTGCCGTTGGGCGGTGTGGCGGCTCACAAGGGCTACGCGTTGGGGCTGCTCGTCGAACTGCTCGGCAGCACGTTGGCCGGACTGCGGTGTGATGACCCCGAAACCGGTGGCAACGGGGTCTGTTTCCTGGTGATCGATCCGGGTCGGTTCGTCGACCCCGAGTCGTACCGGCAACTGGTTGCCGGTACCCGGGATTACATGAAGAGTGCCGAACCGGCTGAGGGAGTCGACGAAGTGCTGGTGCCGGGCGACCTGGAGTTCCGGATCAGGCGGCAGCGGCAGGCCGAAGGTGTGCCGGTCGACGCGGTGGCGTGGGAGCAGATCGTCGGGCACGCCGAGCGTCTGGGCGTGGAGTTGCCCTGAAGGCCGTCAGGCCGAAGCCCGTTGGTCGTCCTCGTGGTGTACCACCGGCTCGAATTTCGCCAGTCTCTGGACCATCACCTCAATCGCTTCCGGATTCTCGTCGACCAGCACGGCGCTGCGATCGTGTTTCATCGCGGCCTCGCCGGTCGTCCCGCTGCCGGCAAAGAAGTCGAGCACGGTGTCACCGGGATTGCTGTGGACACGAATGATCCGCTCGAGAATCCCCAGCGGCTTCTGGGTCGGATAGCCGGTCCGTTCCTTGCCGGTGGGGCTGACGATCGTGTGCCACCACGAATCGGTCGGAGTTTTTCCCCGGGCGGCCTTTTCGGGTCCGACCAGTCCGGGAGCCATGTAGGGGATGCGGTCGATGTCGTCGTAGCGGTACGTGTAGTCGTCGGGCGTGCGGGCGTACCACAGGATGTTGTCGTGCTTGGGCGACCAGCGTTTCTTTGATCGCCCCCCGTAGTCGTAGGACCAGATGATCTCGTTGACGAAGGAATCACGACCGAAGATGCCGTCCAGCAGCACCTTGGCGTAGTGAACCTCGCGGAAGTCCAGGTGCAGCATCAGGCTGCCGGTGGGTGTCAGCAGGCGGTGGGCCTCACGGAGTCGTGGTTCGAGGAATGCGAGGTAGTCGTCGAAGGCGTCGGCGAACGCCTGTCGGCCGATCTCTTCGGTCCGGTATCGCCGGCCACCGAATCCGGTGCGGTCGCCGTCGTCGTCACGGACCGTTTTCAGGCGTCGGCGGGATTGATCGCGACCGGTGTTGAACGGTGGGTCGATGTAGACCAGCTCAAAAGACGCATCCGGCCACCGTCGGAGCAGTGTGAGGTTCTCGGCGTGGTGGATGTTGAGCGTGGGCATCGTGGATCGGTCGACCTGGCGAGGAGGTGGCGAGATTCTATCACGAGCTCGTCGGACAACCGGTCGAGAATCCGCGTGGTCGCGGAGGGAATTGTGTTTCTGTTCCGTCGCGCGTCACGCAGGAGAACATTGTGACCCTTGGCGGAGATTCTTCGGGAGGTACGTTCTGAAAGGAGCTTTCGTCGGAAAAGAAAAAACCCGCCATCGCGAAGCGACGGCGGGTTTCGAGGAGCGAGGCCGACGGGACTTGAACCCGCAACCCCCGGATCGACAGTCCGGTACTCTAACCAATTGAGCTACGGCCCCTACCAGCCGAACCGACCGAGGCCTGTTCGACAGCACATGATTCTAGCCAGACCGGATTTGCGGTCAAGAGACGGGGCGGGCGCAATGACGCAGTGGTCGAGTTAGACTGGCCGCCGAGTGGATTTTGACCGGAGGCCTCCAATGCTTCGCACCATGATTGTCGCCGTTCTCCTGCAGGGCTGGTTTGTCTCGGCCGTCGCTGTTGCTGAACCCATCACAAGGCGAAACGCCCAGGCCGCGCTGCACAAGGCGGTCAATTTTTTCCGCAAGACCGTCTCGGCCGAGGGCGGGTACCTGTGGCGGTACAGCCACGACCTGAAGCGTCGCGAGGGTGAAGGGAAAGCCGGTCCGGGAACGACCTGGGTGCAACCACCCGGAACACCGACCGTTGGCGAGGGGCTGCTCGGTGCCTGGTTGACGTGCGGCGACCCGGTGCTGCGTGATGCTGCGGTGCATGCCGGCCATCACCTGGTCCGCGGGCAACTGCGTTCGGGGGGCTGGGATTACCGCATCGAAACCGAACCGGCCCGTCGCAGGAATTACGCGTACCGGATCGACGGCAACCCCGAGGGCCGCAACCGGACCACGCTGGACGACAACACCACCCAGTCGGCACTCCGGTTCCTGATGCACCTGGACCGCGGTCTCGACTACAAGGATCAGCCGATTCATTCGGCGGTCGAATATGCCCTGGACGCTCTGATCAAAGCGCAGTTTCCCAACGGGGCCTGGTCGCAGCGGTACGAGTCGTTCCCGGATCCGAAAAAATTTCCGGTCCGCAAAGCGAGTTACCAGAAGACCTGGTCGCGGACCTTTCCCAAGAAACGCTACTACACCTTCTACACCTTCAACGACAACTCGATTGCCGATGTGGTTCGCACGATGATCGAGGCTCGCGAGATTTACGGCCGCAAAAAGTACCAGGCGGCGGCCGAAAAGGCCGGCGATTTCATCCTGTCAGCCCAGATGCCCGACCCACAGCCTGCCTGGGCCCAGCAGTACGATCTCGACATGCACCCGGCGTGGGCCCGCAAGTTCGAACCGCCTTCAGTCACCGGTGGAGAATCCCAGGGCGTGATGCGGACACTGATTTTCCTGTACCAGAAGACCGGCCGCAAGGATTTCCTCAATGCCGTGCCGCGGGCACTCAACTACCTGAAGAAATCGGAGATCTCCAAGGGCAAGTTGGCGAGGTTCTACGAACTGAAAACCAACCGGCCCTTGTATTTCACCAGGAAGTACGAGCTGGTCTACACGGATGATGACTTGCCGACACACTACGGCTTCCAGGTGAACTCGGGCCTGGATTCGATCGAGGCCGCCTGGCGGCGGGCCAAGAGGGACGGTCAGTTGAAGACGGTGGATGCGAGCGCCGCGCCGCGTCGGAAACGTCCGAAGCTGACAGCTGCGATCATCGAGCGTGCGCAGGAGGCCGTCGATTCGATGGATGCCCGTGGGGCGTGGGTCGAGTTGGACCGGTTGCGGTACCAGGGCGACGGAAACCGTGACAAGAAGGTCCCCGTGATTTCGACCCAGGTGTTTGTCCGCCACATCGGCTCTCTGGCGGCCTACATCGCGGCCAGCAAGTAGCGGCTACGCTTCGGCGACCGCCTTCATTTTCTCGAGGCCTTCGCGGGCGACTTCCTCGGGGTCCTGTTCCCAAAGGTCCTCGCGGAACAGTTCCAGCGACAGCCAACCGTCGTATCCCACTTCCTTCAGCAACTGGCAGTAGCGGCCCAGGTCGAAAATGCCGTCGCCGGGCATCACGCGATCGGGGTCGTGCTGCTCCTCGCGGGGCTTGGTGTCGATGCAGTCGTTGAAATGCGAGATGGCAATCTGGTCGGATGTCAGCTTGGCGATCGATTCGACATCGCCACCCCCGCGGTAGATGTGGAACGGGTCGAGCACCGTGGTGGCGTCGCCGTCACCGCTGCCCTCCATCACCCTCAGCGCGGCCTCGATCGAATTGACCTGCTCGCTGAATCCCAGGAACTCCATGATCGGCTTGATGCCGAATTCCCTGCCGATCTCCAGCAGCCGGGCATATTGTCGACCTCCCAGTTCGAAATCGACCTCTCCCAGTGGCGGTCCACCGATGGCATAGGTGGCTCCCACCGCCACCGACTGTTCCAGTCTCCGCTTGATCTCGTCGATCTCCTGTTCGTATTCCTCGCCGACAGTGTCCCACCACCCCTTGAGGAATATGGTCGTGGGCACCTCCAGCCCGTTGTCATCAGCGGCCTTGCGGATATCGGCCAGGGTGCCGCCGGTCAGCAGGTAGAGATCGATGTCGTCGTGCCACAACTCGATCGCCCCATAACCGGTTCGACCGGCGATCGCGATCTTTTCCAGGATCGGGGTCGGGCGAATGGTGCTCGAATTCAGGCTGTAGATGAAGTCGGCCATGGTTGTGTTTCCGGGGTTCGGGTTGCCGAAAACGGAGGGGTTCGGCGAAGGGGGCGACGACAGTGGTCTTTCGTCGTCTCGGGTCGAATTGTACTCTGCCCAAAGCACCGCTTCCAAACCGGCCGACCCGATGACTGGCCCATTCAAACTCGCCGCCTGCCTGATCCTGACCGGCCTGGTCGCTGGTCGTGCGATGGCCGCCGGTGAGATCGTCAAGTACGAGTCGCAGCGGCTGGTTCTGCACACCGATGTCTCACCGGCCACCGCGGCGATACTCCTCCGCGCTTTCGAGTCCGCATGGAAGACCTGGGTGCGTGAGTTCGGCTCACCGCCGGCCGGGAATGACGGCAAGCCGCTGCGGATTACCGGTTGCGTGATGGTGGCTCCGGAGAAGTTTTCCGGTGCGGGGCTGCTGCCAAAATCGATCGAGCGATTCCTTGGCAGCGAGCATCCGGGAAAACACCAGGGGAACCGCTTCTGGATGAAGGATCGGTCCAGCGACTACTACCGCCGCCACCTGATGATCCACGAGGCGACTCACTGCTTCATGACGGCCCGTGGCGGGACGATGCTGCCGGTGTGGTACCTGGAGGGGACGGCCGAGTTGTTTGCGACGCATGTCACCGACGCGTCGTCTGGCCAATTCCGCTTCGGCGTGATGCCGACCGACACCAGTCAACTGCCCGGCTGGGGTCGGCTGGGGATGTTGCGTCGAGATGTCCGCAGAGGCCGGTTGCCCCGTTTTGCAATGCTCTCGGGGTTGTGGAAAACCGAGCACGAGAAGATTTCGACCTATGCCTGGTCGTGGGCCTATTGCCGTTTCCTGGCGTCTCATCCCGTCTACGGGTCCGGTTTTCGGGCACTGGGCAAGCACCTCTCTGACGGGAGGTTCGACGCGGCGTTGGAACGATCGTTCGGTTCCCGTTCCGATGCGCTGCAGTTCGAGTGGCGACTGGCAGCCCGCGACATGGTGCCCGGTTTCGATTTCCAGCGATCGGCAATCCGGTTCGTGCGGTCCCGGCCCCTGGAGGCTGACGGGACCCGGACGGTCGTGGTGGCCGACCGGGGTTGGCAGTCGACCGGCGTGCGTGTCGAGAAGGGACGCGGCCTGAAAGTGGTCGCCGACGGGCGGTTCACCCTCGCGCGGAAACCCAGGCCGTGGATCAGCACCGCCGACGGGATCAGTTTCCGCTACCACGCGGGATTGCCGCTGGGCCGGCTGGTCGGGGTGGTGCAGCCGGACCGCGTGATATCGGATACGCCGCCACGTGTGGTCTCGCTGGGCCGCGATGGGCGGCTGTTGCCCAGGACGTCGGGGACGCTGTTCCTCCGCCTGAATGATTTTCTCAGCGAACTGGCCGACAACACCGGGATGGTGACCGTCGAGATCCGGAACGCGAAGCGCTGAGTCACAGGCACTCGGACAGCGAGTTCACCAGGTGGTCGATGTCGGCGACGGTGTTGTAGAGGTGACAGGAGATGCGGATGTAGCGGTGCTCGTGCATTGTCGTCACCGGGGTCTCGATCCCGAATTCCTGCTGCAAGGTTTTCTGGAGCGGGTCGATGTGTCCGTGCCCGGTTTCGGCGGCGGGATCGTTCGGAAGCGGAACGATGGTCATCGGTCCGTACCAGCGTTGGCTCTCGGGGGTGGGAGCCTCGAGCCCGGTCAATTCGAGCACCCGGCGGCGGGCCTGGTTGACCAGGTCGTGAGATTGGTCCCGGAACCGTTGGATCCCGTAGTCTTCCAGAAACGCGATGGCTTCGGGGATGGCCAGCCAACAGGCTGGGTCTCGGGTCCCCCCCCAGGTGAACTCGTCTTTCCAGGAGGAGTCCCGTCCGCTGACGCTGCCACCCCAGCTGGTGATGGCCGGACGAATACGGTGCTGGTGTCGGCGGCGGACCCACAGGAACCCGCTGCCGAAAGGGGCCGAGAGCCACTTGTGGCAACTGGCGGTGTAGTAGTCGCAGCCGAGTTGTTCGAGATCCAGTGACAGCATGGCGACTGCGTGTGGACCATCGACGCAGACGGGCACCCCGTGCCGTGAGGCCGCCTGGCAGATCATCTCGATCGGCAACGTCGTTGCGGTGGCCGATGTCACGTGGCTGGCGACCAGCAGTCGAGTGCGATCGGTGATCGAGGCTGCCAGGTGCTCGACCAGCTGCTCGGCCGAGTCCTCCTCCAGCAGTGGCCAGGGCAGACGTCGGACGACCAGCTCGGCTCCGGCCGCCTGGCACGTCTTCTGCCACAGCCGCCGGACGGCCCCGTATTCGTGGTCGGTCAGCAGCACCTGGTCTCCGGCTTCCAGTTCGACGCTGCGAGCCACGATGTTCATTCCCGCCGTCGCATTGTCGACCAGTACGAGGTCACGAGGGTCGGCTCCCACCAATCGCCCCAGCGCGGCGCACGTCTCGTCGAGCAGTCCTTCGAGCCGTCGCACGAAGAATTCCATCGGCTGTCTCTGCAGCTCGGCCGTCCACCGTTGCTGGGACTCTCGGACCGGTCGCGGGGCGGGGCCGAACGAGCCGTGGTTCAGGTAGGTGACGCCGTCGGGGATGTCCCAGGAGTCGGAGATCTCGGGGGGCGGTGCGTTCATGTCATCGGAGACGGATTGGAAGCGGGTTCGGGAACGGGAGTTTCGGTGGTGGGCAGCAGGTGGGGTTCGAGCACGGTCATCGATTGCCACTTGCCGTCGAGGAATCTCCAGAGGAAACCGAGGGCCAACAGGACGATGAAACCGGTGCAGGCGATCCAACCGGTGTGCAGTGTCAGGAGCCCGTTGCGGACCAGGAGCCACGTGGGCAGGACCATCACCAGCCACGCGGCGACAAGTGTCAACCACAATCCGAACCGGGTGTCACCGGCTCCACGGATGGCCGAGCTGAAGACGATGATGATCGCATCGAAGAAGGCGTAGACGGCGACGTATCTCAGCAGGATCACCGCCATGTCCTGCACCCGTGCGAAGTCCTCCGCGTCGGCCATCGCCGCGTAGGGTAGCAGGAGGATGTCGGGAACGGTGAGGTAGAGTGCTGAGAAGGCGAGCATGTAGATGGCCGCCAGGACGAAGGCGGTCCAGGTCGTGCGGATCGCCAGGCGTGGTCGGCCCTCGCCCACCCGGCGTCCCACCAGTGTCATCACGGCGGTGCCGACACCGAGCATGGGGACGAAGGCCATCGAGTTGATGTTGAACGCGAGGTTGGTGGCGGCCAGTTCGTCGGAACCGAGTTGCCCGAGCAGCAGCAGAAAGACGGTGAATCCGGCCACGTCGACCAGCGACATCACCCCGTTGGGCACGCCGTACTTGATGAAGCGTCCAAACAGTTCGCGGTCGAAACTGCGGTTGACCAGCAGTCCGAACTTCTGGACCGTTGCGGGTCGGAACAGTACGACAGCGTAGAGTCCCACGGCTGTGAACTGTGCTGAAACGGTTGCGATCGCCGCTCCGGTGATGCCCCAGCCGGGAATCGGCCCGGAACCGAATATCAGCACGTAGTCCAGCCCGATGTTCAGCAGCGACGCGGTGACGTTGACCCACATCACCACGGTGGTGCGGCCCTGCCCGGTGAAGAATCCCGAAAGCGCGCCGCTGAGCAGAAACGGGAGACTGCCCAGGCAAAGGACTTCGAGGTAGCGGATTTCGAGTGCCTGGACAGTGGGGTCATGACCACCCCAGGTGAAGATCGTACCGGCCACCGGTGTGACCGCCGCCAACAGCACACCGGCCGCCAGTGCGAGGTAGATGGCCTGCCAGAGCGAGGCAGCGATTCGGTCGGGACGATGGGCCCCGTCGTACTGGGAGACGAAGGTGTTGGTGTACATCGCGACCCCGAAGGGAACCGACAGCAGGGTCCAGTGCACCATTGCGGCGGGCATCGCGGCGGCCAGGGCTTCCGGGCTGTGCCAGGTCAGGAAGATCCGATCCACGACGTACATCAGCGTGACGGAGCCCGAGCTGATGACCAGCGGCAGGGCGACCCGCAGCAGTTCCCGGAGGCTGCCCGGAGCCGGTTCGGGTGGCGAACTGTTTCCGGTCGTCACGTCCGTACAGCTCCTGCTGTGCCCGACGGCAATGACTGGTTGCGAGAATCGTCGGAGGGCACTCGTGCGAAGTCGCTAGGTTAGAAGGGTGGTGGGGCCGGGTAAAGGAGAGTACCCCGGTGCTGCCGGACGCGGCTCGTTGCGAAGGCGGTGGGCAGCCGCTAGTTTGCTCTGTGCGCCGGTTCCAGGGGCCGGGGCCCTCTTCTCGACGACACCCGGAGACTCACCATGTTCTTGCTGCCGCTGCGGTGCCGCATTCTCTCCGGATTGGCGTTGCTGGTTGCAGTGGTTGTCGTGCCCGCCGCGGCTTGGGGCGAGGCCCGGCTGGCGACCGTCTTTGCTGACCACATGGTGTTGCAGAGGGGACGTGCCGTTCCAGTGTGGGGGACGGCGGCCGCCGGCGAACAGGTCGGCGTTTCGATCGGCAAGCGGACCGGTTCGACAAAAGCCGATGCGGCCGGACGGTGGAAGGTGGTGCTGGAGGCGATGCCGGCCGGAGGACCGCACCAGCTGGTCATTCGGGCGACCAACACACTGACGGTCTCCGACGTGCTGGTCGGTGAGGTCTGGCTGGCCAGTGGACAGAGCAACATGGCGATGCCGGTCCGGCGTTGCCGCGATGCGAAGACTGAACAGGAGGCGGCCAACTTCCCGAAGATCCGGATGTTCACCGTCAAGCGGTCAGCCAGGCTGGCGCCCCAGGCCGATTGCCAGGGCCGGTGGCAGGTCTGCAGCCCGAAGACGGTGGGAGGGTTTTCCGGTGCCGCCTACTTCTTCGGACGTCGCCTGCACGCCGAACTCGGTGTCCCGGTGGGCCTGATCAACTCGTCCTGGGGTGGTACGGCGATCGAGGCCTGGACCAGCCTCGACGTGCAGAAACAGGACAGTCGCCTGGCGAGTGTCTTTGCTCCGTGGAAGAACAAGCCCAAGGCCAACCGCAACAAGCCCGCCAATCTTTTCAACGGCATGATCCAGCCCCTGGTCGGCTACGGCATCCGGGGTGCGATCTGGTACCAGGGCGAGAGAAACTCGAAGTCGATTTCCTCGGCCCGGCTCTACCGGCACCAGTTGCCGCTGTTGATCAGCGACTGGCGGAAGCGGTGGGGGCAGGGGGGACCGGAGAATTTCCCGTTCTTCTGGGTCCAGTTGCCCAATTTCAAGGCCCGGCAGGTGGATCCGAACCGAGTCACGTCGTGGGCGGTGATGCGGGAGAGCATGCAGCAGGTGTTGAAACTGCCGGCCACCGGAATGGCCGTGACGATCGACGTGGGGGAGGCTCGTGACATCCATCCGAAGAACAAGCAGGATGTCGGCCACCGCCTGGCCCAGGTGGCGCTGGCGGCGGCATACAAGAAGGAACTGGTCGCGATGGGTCCGTTGATGCGGTCGGTGACGATCGAGGATTCCCGCGTCCGGGTTCAGTTTGACCACGTGGGAGAGAAGCTGGTCGTGCGGGGCAAGCAGCAGCTGGTCAAGGGGTTTGCTCTGGCCGGTCCTGACAAGGTGTTCCATTCGGCTGTGGCGCGGGTCAAGGACAACACCGTCGTGGTGGAGTCGAAAGAGGTCCCCGACCCGATCGCCGTACGGTACGCATTTGCCGACAACCCGGAGGTCAATCTCTACAACTCCGATGGAATTCCCGCGGCCCCGTTCCGGACCGATGACTGGGAACCGGACGCAGGACCCTGACCCGGTCGCTGTGGGCCACTGGACAAAAACGTGACGCCTGACGAACCCTACCTGCTGCGGCTGAGCAATCGGTTGGCGACCGGCCTGTTGTCGATGGCCCCGGAACGCAAGGACCGTCATCGCGGGTTCCTGTTGGCCCAGCAATTGCCCGACGGGGGGTTTCGTGGTCGCGAGGGCGATTCGGACCTCTACTACACCAGCTTCGCCGTCCGCGGCCTGTCGATGCTCGGTGGGCTGGGTGAGGCCGAGTGTGAGAGCATTGGCCGTTACGTGCTGGCTTGCCGCTCGCAGGAACTCTCGGTCATCGATCTCGTCAGCTGGCTCTACAGTGGGCTGGTCGTGCAGTTGGCCGGGGGTCCCGATCCGTTGTCGGGAGCTCCCGAGACGTTCGTTGACGCAATCGCCGAGTCGCTGGAGAGCACCCGGACGGCTGATGGGGGTTACGCTCGAACAACCGAGGGAGCGGCCGGCAGCACCTACCACTCGTTCATGGTTGCCCTGGCCTACGAGTTGCTGGGCCGGACGGTGCCCGATCCGAACCGGATGATCCAGTTCGTGTACGACCGCCAGCGTGACGACGGTGGCTTCGTCGAGATTTCCCCGATGAAGCGGAGTGGAACCAACCCCACCGCGGCGGCGGTGGCGTTGCTGGTGATGCTCGGCGGGATGGACGATGAACTCCGGGACGATGTCGGCGAATTCCTGGGCATCGTCAAGGGAGACGAGGGCGGTTTCCTGGCCAACACGCGAATCCCTTTCAGCGACGGGCTCTCGACGTTCACCGGGCTGTTGACCGTACAGGACCTGGAATTGGAGGGGGTGTTGCGGCCCGAGAGGGCCGAGGCGTTCATTGCCGGCGAGCTGGAGTTTCCAACCGGGGGGTTTCGCGGCGCGGCGTGGGACACCCAGGCCGATGTCGAGTACACCTTCTACGGGCTGGGGACGCTGGCGCTGCTGTGTCGCTGATTGCCTAGAAGAACAGCCGCAGTTGCCCCGAGGTCGGTGTGGGGGGGCGGAAGGAATCCCCCGAGAGCGGTGGGAGCCGCTGGTCGAGCCCATGCCGTGCGGCGAAGACCTCGAAGGTGCTGCGAATCTGTTCGGCCAGGGGCCCCGTGCCGCGCATCCGTCGGCCGAACTGCGTGTCGCTGAGTTGGCCGTCGCGCACACTGCGGATCCGTCCGAGCACGCGTTCGGCCGCATCGGGCAGGGTGCGGGAGACCCAGTCGACGAATACGGTTTCGACGGCCAACGGTAATCTGAGCATCTGCCACGACGCGGAACGGGCTCCGGCGTCGGCGGCGGCTTTGAGGATTGCGGGGACCTCGCTGTCGGTCAGGCCCGGGATGATCGGTGCCAGCATCACCCGAACGGGGATGCCGGCTTCCGAGAGCGTGGCGATTGTCCGCAGCCGCGCCTCGGGGGAGCTGGTGCGGGGTTCGAGTTTTCGAGCGAGGCCGGCGTCGAGGGTGGTGAGGCTGAGTGAAACGCTGACGGCGGCATGTCGGTTGAGTTGTTCGAGCAGATCGAGGTCGCGGACCAGCATCGCGTTCTTGGTGATCAGGCCGATCGGTTGCCGTGCCTCGGCAGCGACCTCCAGGCATCCTCGCGTCAGTTTCAGCGTGCGTTCGATGGGCTGGTAACAGTCGGTGACGCCCGAGAAGGCGATCGTGGCCGGCTCCCATCCGGGCCGGTTCAACCAGTCACGGAACAGGTCGGCAGCCTGGTGCTTGACGACGATGCGGGTCTCGAAGTCGAGTCCCGCATCGAATCCGAGAAACTCGTGGCTGGGACGGGCGTAGCAATAGGCACAGCCGTGTTCGCAACCCCGATAGGGATTGAGGCTGTAGGTGAAGGGAATGTCGGGGCTGTCGTTGCGGCTGACGATCGAGCGGGACGAGTCGGCGAGGAATTCGGTGCGGGGACCCCGTTGAGAGTCCGGTTCGCCGGATCCGTCACCGTCCGCGGCTTCGGCTTCGGGGTCGGGAACCACCTCGAGGGGAACGAAGCGGTTTTGCGGTCGCAGATCGGTGCCCCGGCCTCGGGGCGGTCCGGGGGCGGGGTGGTTCACGGCGTTGTCTCGCGGACGGACGAACTGGTCGCTGCGGAAGGGAAGCCCGGAGCTGGTTGGGTTGTACCCGATGCCGGAGTGCGGTCAATGGTCTCGGGAACGCAGGGGGTTGACTCGGCTGGAGCGATCCGGGTAGATTTTCGGGAAGGAGAGGTCCGCTGGAGGTGGACCGGAACGTTTTGCAGAGAACGGGAGAAAACGGAGTTTCCCACACCGCTTTTGACGCTCACGACAACTCCGATCGATGGGCCCTTGTGGTTTTGTGCCGCGTGGCTGGTTGGTCGTTGCAGGTGAGGCGTGGCATGGGGGCATGAGGCTCGATGCTGATCCGCCAAGACGGCGCAGCGCTGAGGGTTGATGCCCCGGCCAAGCTGAACCTGTTCCTGGAAGTCCTGGGTAAGCGAGAGGATGGGTTTCATGAGTTGGAAACACTCATGGTCACGATCTCGCTGCATGACACTCTGCGTTTCACGGAGGAACCCACACCAGAGATTCGGCTGCGTTGCCATGGCCGGGGTGTCGTCGACGGGACGGTGCCTTCAGGTGATGGCAATCTCGTCGTCCGTGCGGCTCGGCTTTTGCAGGAGCATTCGGGCACCTCTCGGGGTGTGACGGTTGACCTGTGGAAGCGGATCCCGGTGTCGGCGGGCCTGGCGGGTGGATCGACCGACGCGGCGGCCACCTTGGTGGCGCTCGACCGGCTGTGGGAGCTGGGCTTGGCGGCCGAGGAGCTGCTGACGCTGGCTGCTCGTTTGGGCAGCGACGTGTCTTTTTTCGTTCGAGGTATTCCGGCGGCAATCTGTCGGGGCCGCGGCGAGAAGATTCACCCGGTCGAACGGCCGTTGGGGGTGCCGGTTGTCGTTTCGCGTCCGGCCAGCGGATTGTCGACGGCCGAGGTCTACCGGCATTGCCAGGTCAGCTCTCGTCCCCTGTCGGTTCAGCCGCTGGTTGATTCGCTGGCCGACGGTCGGCTGACCGCCGCTTCGAGGTTTCTCCACAACTCTCTGCAACAGACTGCGACAACCCTGAATTCGGAGGTCACCGACCTGATCACTCGATTGGATCGTCAGCCCGTGGTGGCGTCGGCGATGACCGGCAGTGGGACGGCCTGTTTCGGGCTGTGTTCCAGCGACCGGTTGGCCCGGCGCATCTCCAGGCGGTTGTGCGGCACGGGAGTGCCGTGGGCAACGGCGGTGCGGGCGGGAGTGTGAGTGTGGCTCGACACGACATGAGCAGGCAGGTGATCACCGGACGGAGGGGAAGCTGAGGAGTAGCGACAAGGAGGACAACAGTGGAGATCACGGAAGTTCGCATCAAACTCATGGCCGATCCGCACGAGCGTCTTCTGGCGTTCTGCTCGGTCACCTTTGATCAGTGTTTTGTCATCCGGGACCTGAAGATCATTCAGGGAACCAAGGGGGCCTTCGTGGCCATGCCCTCGCGGAAGCTCACCGACCGGTGCCCGCAGTGCAACATGAAGAACCACCTCCGGAGTGTCTTCTGCAACCAATGTGGAGCGAAGCTCTGCGACGAGCGTGCCATCAAGGGAGACGACGGCCGTGCCAAGCTCTACGCGGACATCGCTCACCCGATCAACTCGTCTTGCCGCGAGATGATCCAGACCCGGGTGATCGAGGCGTACGCTGACGAGCAGGTCAAGGCGACCGAAGCCGGTTACGTCTGCACCTATGACGATTACGACGAGGACCGTTACGCGACGCTGGCTGACGGCATGCCGGCAATCGCGGGACGGATTGAACCGGCCGCCGAAACCCCGGCCGGACCTCATGTCCCCCAGGAATCTCCCTCGGCAGAGGCGATTGACGGGGATCCGCCCGAGTTCGGGGCGGGGGTGTTGTAGCGCAGCGGTCAGGCGAAATACTGGACTGCGTTGCGGAATATGGCCAGCCCGTCTCCGTCTCCGGAGAGCCCCAGCCTGGTCCAGCGGGGGTGCTGGGTGGCGTGCAGGAATCGTTCGGGGTGAGGCATCAGTCCGAGTACCCGGCCGCTGGGGTCACCGAGTCCGGCGATGTTGGCGGTTGATCCGTTGGGATTGTGCGGTTCCGGCAGCAATGGATCACTCGCGGCGGGAGTGGTGTCCGAATTGCCGGAGACCTGTCCGTCGTGCGGACGATGCCGGTAGCACAGGCCGACCTGGTCGTTGGCGAACCAGCCGGACAACACTTCCGGGTCACGGGGCACCAGCCGTCCCTCGGCATGGGCGATCGGCAGATCGAGTTCGTCGAGACCCTGCAGGAAGACGTTGTTGGTCGACACGATCTTGAGCCGGACCCAGCGGGCGGTGTACTTGCCGTTGGTGTTCCAGGTCAGGGTGGCGTCAGGCGATTGGTTCTTGGTATCGGTGGCCCACGCCTCCGCACCCCCGGGCAGGATCCCCGCTTTCAGCAGCACCTGGAACCCGTTGCAGATGCCCAGCGCCAGCTTGTCTTCAGACAGGAACCGCCCGATGGTCTCCGAGAGCTGTCCCCGCAACTGGCTCGAAAAAATCACCCCGGCACCGATGTCATCGCCGTAGCTGAATCCTCCCGGAATGCACAGCACCTGGTAGTCATCAAGCAGTCCGGGAGACTCGAGCACCCGGAACAGGTGCACCCGGTCGGTGTTGGCACCGCACGAGGAAAAGGCGTGCGCGGTTTCCACGTCGCAGTTGGTGCCCGGGGCACGCAGCACACACACGCGGGGAGTTGCCATGAGAGTCATCCCGTTTCCTGCCGGGGACGCAATTCGGCAGCGATGCTACCGGCGGTTCCCGGGAAAGGGAAGTCAGCAGCCCACGGGTTTCCCTGTTCGAGCGTCTCGGTTTAGGATCGGGCAATGTGAGAAGTGACCGGTGAGACTTGGTCACGGTGAGCCCGACAGTCGGAGGTGTGTGGATGTCACGGACAGGAGTTCTGGTGTTGTGGCTGGTCGTTGGTTTGACGATCGGACGTCCCGGTCCGGAGGCGTCGGCCGGAGAGATCGCTGACGATCTGTCCGCGGTCGCCCGGACGGGTCCGGGTGGTCGCGGCTCGGTTGCCGCACGAAAGGCCACCGATCGGCTGTCCCGCAACGGCCTGGAGTTGCTGCCCCGGTTGCTGGAGGCGATGGACACCGACAACATCGTGGCCGCCAACTGGTATCGGACCGTCTACGAGCGGATCACCCGGCGGGAACTCGCCCGGGATCCAGTTCCCGAATTTCCTGTCTCGTTGCTCAAGACCTACGTCGCCAACCCGAAGCGGCAGGGCCGTGTCCGGCGACTGGTGCTGGACCTGGTCGAGCGACTGGAACCGGGCACCACCGACTCGATGATCCCGAGTCTGTTGTCGGATCCCGAATTCCGGGACGATGCGGTTGCCGCCGCGCTGGTCCGGGGCGATCGGGCCAGGAAGGCCGGGCGAACCCGGGAGGCTTCCGGCGAGTACCGCAAGGCGTTCCAGGCCGCACGGAATTCGGGCCAGATCGGTACCGCCGCCGACCGTCTCAAGGCGGTTGGCCAGGAGGTCAGCGTTGTGACCCACATGGGGTTTGTCACCAACTGGTTTCTGCTGGGCCCGTTTGATGCTCCCGGTACCACCGGGTTTGAGCTGGTGTTGCCGCCGGAAAAACAGGTCAAGACCGCCGTGAACCTGGCGGCGACCTATGCCGGGAAGGGTGGTGGACGCATCAAGTGGACGCGACACCAATCGGGTGATCGTTTCGGCCAGTCGAATCTCAACGCGGCGATTGCGGCCGTGAAAGAGGCGGTCGGATACGCCTACACCGAGGTGATCTCGCCCCGCAAGCAGTCGGTCCAGATTCGCTGCGGGGCCGACGACAACATCACCATCTGGCTCAACGGCAAGCGGGTTCTCCGTCGGCTCCAGTGGCTCAACGGTACGCGACTGGATCGGTTCCGCGCCGCCGTGACGCTGAAGAAGGGCCGCAACCGGATGTTGGTGAAGGTCTGCCAGGGACCGCAACACAAGAACCCCGCGGTGCCCAATAACTGGTCGCTGCAGTTGCGTTTCTGTGACGCCGCCGGTGGCAGCGTGGGTGTGACCAGCGGTTTGCCGGAGGTTGCCAGGAAGAACGCCGCGGTTTCGAGGGAGTCGAGTCGATGAGGAACACGAACATGAAGCGGTCATGGAATGGGATGGTTGGCCAGGCTCTGGTGCTGGCCTCGACCATCGTGGCGGTCACCTGCGAGGAGTCGTGTGCGGAGAACTGGCCGGGATGGCGGGGCCCGGACCGCAACGGCGTCAGCCGTGACACCGGGGTGCCGTTGAACTGGTCGGCTGATTCCAACGTCGCCTGGAAAACGCCCCTGCCCGGATCGGGGATCTCCAATCCGATCATCTTCGATGACAGGGTGTTTGTGACCGCCTCGGACGGCAAGAACCTGGCCAACCTGCACGTGATCTGCCTGTCACGTGACAGCGGACAGATTCACTGGCACCAGCGGCTGTGGGGAACGGCACCGACGAGGTACCACGGGAGCAAGAGCAGCATGGCGAGTCCGTCGCCGGTGACTGACGGCCGACACGTCTGGGCCTTTTTCGGTACCGGAGACGTGTTCTGTTTCGAATCGGCCAGCGGCCAGTTGATCTGGCACCGGTCACTCGCGGGGGAATACGGGGTGATCGAGAACCGGTTTGCGACATCGAGTTCACCGTTGCTGTACCGGGATACGATCCTGCTGCAGGTGGACCACTACGGTGACAGTTACCTGTTGGCCCTGGACCGCAAGACCGGGTCCAACCGCTGGAAGGTCGATCGTCCGGGTCGCTGGTTGTCGTGGAGTTCACCGCAGTTGATCCGCCTGAAAGGCGGACGTGACGAATTCATCGTCTGCGGATCCCAGCGGGTCGAGTCGTTCGATCCCGGGACGGGCCGTGCGTTGTGGACGGCCGGCGAGATGCGTCGCGAGTGCATCCCGACGCCGCTGTTCATCAACGGCAGGTTGTACGTGGTCAGCGGCCCGAGTGGCCCGTCAATGCGGATTCGTCCCGGCGGGTCCGGAGATGTGACCAAGACCCACGTCGAATGGAAGAACCCGCGCGGGTCGCCGTTTGTGCCCTCGGCAATCGTGGTCGGCAAGCGGTACTACCTGGTGACCGACAGCGGAATCGCGACCTGCCTGGACACCGAGACAGGCAAGCAGGTGTGGCAGAAGCGGTTCGGTGGTGGCTTTACCGCCTCGCCGGTCGCCGCCGGTGACCGGATTTACTGGGTCAACGAATCGGGAGTGACGCTGGTGATTCGCGGGGGAGGTGACCGTTACGAGGAACTGGCCAGGAACGCGATCGGTGAGAGTGTCTTCGCGTCTCCGGCGATCTCTCAGGATCGATTCTTTCTGAGGACCACTCGCCACCTGGTTTGCCTGAAGGGAGCCACGGGGAAGTCACCGTGACGGAACCAAGTCGTCTAGGCCCGTTTCGTCCACCGCACTACAATCCCGCGCGACCAGCCGGTCGTGAACGTGGCGGTGCTGGAGGGCGGGATGCGACGACGCGTGATCGAGTGGCCGATCCGATTGCTGGTGTTGGGCTCGCTGCTGCTGCCCGGTTGCCTGGTCAACCAGAACACCCGCATGCCTCAACCGAGGCCCCGGCATCCCAAGGCCGAACGCCGCAGTTTCGAGTTCCACGATCCGTTTCCCAGTGCCGAGTTGGGTCCGGTGGGAGGCCCGCGACCGCCGGGGATGACACAACCGCGAACCGAAGCCCGACGGGCGATGGAGCAGCGGGCCGCTCATGGTGGCACGCGACCCCGCCCCTTCTGGTTGCCGTCCTGGCCGAACGTGGCCCCGGGAACGAGTCCGCAGCCGGTGCTGCCCCAGGTGGTTCCCGACTGATCGCGGTGCTGGTCCGCACGCCGGGCTGGACCCTCGACTGCTGACCGGCTGAACCGATTCCGACCGAATTACCTGTTGCGGGCAAACAACGAACGCCGCAGCAGGGAGACACGGCGGAGGTCTTCGAACCGTTGCCTTTGACCGGCGTCCTGGATCATGGAGTAGAGGATCACGTTGACCCCGATGCGGACGGCGTCGCGGGTGACGTATCCGGCGCAGGCGACCGAGGATTGTCGCTGGAGGGCACAACTGAGGTCGTGCCGGCTGTAGATCACGACGTAGCGGCCGTCGACTCTCAGGCCTTCCAGGAATGGTTCTCCCTCGCGGACCTCGGTGGCCAACGCCTTGGCTCCTCCTGCTCCGGCGGGCACGACCCGCCGCTTGACCTTGCGGATGTCGTGTCCGATCTCCAGCCGGAACAGCTCGTGGTCGACCGGGACCCGTTCGAGCCTGGCGTCGGGGTAGAGCTGCCCGACCATGCGACGGAAGCTGCTGTCGAAGGGCCTGGATCCGCAGATGGCGTCAGCGAACAGCAGGCCGCCGTTGTCCAGGTACCGTCGCAGTTGCTTGGTTTCCCCCGCGGAGAGATCAAAGCGGTTGCGACCGTGCATGAAGACGACGGGGTAGCGGAACAGGGCGGGGTCGGTGGCCGGGAGTTCGATCGGACGGGTGGAGGCGGTGCGAGGGAAGCTGCGATTGACGGCCAGCAGCAGGTTGCGGACGGCCAGCGGCGCGTCGTTGTAGCCTCCGGAGTGCCGCAGCTTGGGGACCTTCAGCAGCCCGCGGGCCACGCGGTCCTCGGCTCCGCCCTGTTCGGCCAGGCTCTGTTGGTCGAGCTTGTTGGGGGGCTCGCGACCGGTGGCGTAGGCGATCACGTTCACGCCGATCTTCATCGCCCGGATGATCATCGTCTTCAACCCCAGCGGCCGATCCGGTGGGTCCTGTTTCATCCACTTGTTCCAGAGGCACGACAGGTCCTCGGGGGTGAAGATGATCACCGTGCGGCATCCGAAGTCGACCCCGTAGAGCTTGACACTCTCCGGGTCGGTGAACAGGTACTCGCTGCGGTAGACCGGGTGGCTGGGAGGCAGCGGTTTGAGCTCGGCTTCACCGCCGGGATAGAGCCGCTTGACGAGCTCGAACATGCCGTCGTGAAAGCCGGCGCCGTTGCAGCAGTTGACCGCGAACAGGAAGCCGCCCTGGTCGAGGTATTTCCTGAGCATGCCGACCTGGGGATCATTGAGTTGCGGGACGTCACGGCCACTCATCATCTGCACCGATCCCTGCAGCAGGTCGCGGACCCCGGTCGCGCCCTGCAGGCGGTTGATGTCGACGACCTGCCAGGTCATCAGCTTGGGCCACTTGGGCAGCCCGGTAATGTGTTCGACGAGATTGCGGGCGTCGTCGCGGTGATGATTCCAGTCGGCGTCATTGCCGAACTGCAACTTGTTGACCAGGACAGGTGAGAGTCCCTTGGAGAGGAACAGCAACGCGAAGCTGGTGGCGATCCCCTCGTCGCTCTCGATTCCCGCCGATCTCCAGCTCCCCTCCCGCTGGTTCTGCCCGTTGGTCAGGAACAGGGCGCCCTCGCGGTACCAGTCGTGGTTGCCGAAAAAGCGTCGTCCGGAGAGCCGTCCGGCCCGTTCCATGCCATAGAGGTAGTACAGCAGCCAACTGCGGCCTCCCGGGTTGCTGCCGACCGAGAAGTGCCGTCCCATCCACGACAGGGCGCGTTCGAGTTGTCGGTCTTCGGTGACCGCTTCACAGCAGCGGGGGCGTCCATCGGGGTGGAGATCCTTCTCGTCACGGAGCATGGCACTGGTGATCTGCAGCGTGGCGATGCCGGCGACGGTCATGCTGCCGCTGCTGCCCAGATCGCCGCCTCCCCCGGTGTAGGACCATCCCCCGTCACCGTTCTGGAACCTCAGCCAGTGTTTCCGTGTTTTCTCCCACACCCTGCGGTCGACCAGGGCTCCGGAGTGGGCGGCATCGCGGAGCCCGAGGATGGCGAACTGGCCGTTGCTGCGGTCCCCGCCCCCTCCGCCGCCGGGGCGGAACGAGTAGTCCCACAACCCGGCGTTGGGTCCGGCGCCGATCTGGCCCTTCTGGAGCAGGTCGGCGAGTGTCTGGATCCGCCCCCGGTCCCGGCGACCATCCTTGGCGGTGGCCAGGGCGCTGATCTTCAGAGCCACCCCGTAGGTTTCGCTCGGTTCGGCGTCCGGTCCTCTCAGGAACTCCAGGGCCCGCTGCACCGGTTCGTCCTCGAGGGTCATTCCCGAGTTCAGCAGGGCCAGCAACACGAGGCTGGTGACTCCGGCGTTGTTCTGGCGTCGGACTCGAGACGTCCACTTGCCGTCGGGGTTCTGTATTCCCAGCAGGAATTTTCGAGCGCGGTCGATCGAACGGAGCACCGTTTCAGCCGTCAACTCGGCCGCGGTCGCCGGCGGCGGGAGGACAGTCAGAGAGACGAGCAGCAGCGAGACGGAGATCGACGGAAGTCTCGGCATGTCCTCGATTGACTCCTCGCGGGGCTGCTGTCCATGATGGCTCGGCGCGGCCGGGGACGGCCCCGACCTCCTCCATCTTCCGGCGTCGCTGCGTCCCGGTCAACACGGTCTGCACTCCGGTTTTCCCTTTCGACTCCCCTTCCAACCCCCTGTTCCCCATGCCCGATCAACGCGATTTCGACGACCTGCTCGACAAGTTCCGGCGACACCGCGAGGTGATGAAGGAGGAACTGCACAAGGTGATCATCGGGCAGGACGCGGTGATCGATCAGATGCTGGCAGCGATCTTCACCGGGGGGCACTGTCTCCTGGTTGGCGTACCCGGCCTGGCCAAGACGCTGATCGTCAGCACGATTGCTCGCATCCTGGACGTCAAGTTCAAGCGGATCCAGTTCACCCCCGACCTGATGCCCTCGGACATCACCGGCACCAACGTGCTCGACGAGACCGACACCGGTCGTCGCGAGTTCCGTTTCGTCCACGGACCGGTCTTCACCAACGTGCTGCTGGCCGACGAGATCAACCGAACGCCACCCAAGACGCAGGCCGCGTTGTTGCAGTCGATGCAGGAACGCGAGGTGACAGTCGGGCAGGAGACCTACGCGCTGCCCGACCCGTTCTTTGTGATCGCCACGCAAAACCCGATCGAACAGGAGGGGACCTACCCGTTGCCCGAGGCCCAGCTCGACCGGTTCATGTTCAACGTCAAGGTCGACTACCCCGACCTGGACGAGGAACAGAAGATCCTGGAGGTGACCAGTTCGAAGGAAGAGGTGGAAACCCGCAAGGTGCTCTCGCCCAAGGCCATCGTTTTTCTGCAGCGGCAGATCAACCAGATCGAGGCGGGGTCGTTGACGATCAATTATGCGGCCCGCCTGGTACGGGCGACGCGGCCGGGAGATGAGAGCGCACCGGAGTTCGTCCGGCAACTGGTCGACTGGGGGGCCGGCCCCCGGGCCGGCCAGTTCCTGCTGGCCGGCGGCAAGGCGATGGCCGCGATGGCCGGCCGGCCGAGCGTGTCGATGGAAGACATCCGCCGCGTGGCCAATCCGGTGCTCCGGCACCGCATCTCGACCAACTTCCAGGCCCAGGCCGAGGGCATGACCAGCGATGACCTGATCGACAGGTTGATCAAGGAAGTCCCCGAACCGACCGTCGACAAGTACGACTGAACTGGCACCGTCTTCTCGAGATTTTCCTCGACACTCCGCATTTCTCGATCCGCGATTTCTGCATGCCCGCCATCGAAGAATATCTCAAGCCGGAAGTCGTTCGCAGCGTGGCGCGGCTGGATCTGCGGGCGCGGTTCATCGTCGAGGGGTTTCTCAGCGGACTCCATGCCAGCCCGTTCCACGGGTTTTCCGTCGAGTTCAGCGAGCACCGACGGTACGCGCAGGGAGATGATCCGAAGCTGATTGACTGGCTGGTCTACGCCAAGACCGACCGATTTTATGTCAAGCAGTACCAGGCCGAGACGAACATCACCGGGTACCTGGTGATGGATCTCTCCGAGAGCATGGCCTACACGTTCCGGCAGGAGTTGACCAAGTTCGACTATTGCATCTGCCTGGCGGCGGCATTGGCGTACCTGATGATCCACCAGCAGGACCCGGTGGGGTTGATCACATTCGATGACTCGATCCGTGCCAGCCTGCCGGCTCGCAGCAAGCGGACGCAGCTGGCCAATATGCTCGCGTTGCTGGCCAAGGCGAAGCCGGCGGGCCTGACCGAGATCGGTGCCAATCTGTCGCGGATCGCAGCGATGATCCGGCATCGCAGCCTGTTGATGATCTTTAGCGACCTTTTGACCGACCCCGATGCGGTGATCCGCGGCCTGCAGCAGCTGCGGCACGCCGGCCACGACGTGATCCTTTTTCACGTGCTCGATGAGGCCGAGGCGACCTTCCCGTTCCAGGGGATGGTGGACCTGAAGGATCCCGAGAGTGGGGAGTCACTGGTCCTGGACGCCGAGGGCATTCGCGGCGATTACCTGGAGACACTCGAGGCGTTGTGCGGCCGTTACGAAAAGGAATGTCAGTCGATGGGGGTCGACTACGTGAGGCTGGATACCAGCATGAGATTTGACCGAGCCCTGGTCGGGTACCTCTCGCAGCGGCGAGCGAGATTCTAGGTGGAGGCCGGTTTGCCGGTTGGCCAGCGACGTTTCTGGAGCGGGTCCGGATCGGTCACAAACCGACAGGACCGTCACGACCCGCACAACACCCTTGCCGGGTGTGTGAGCGGGATGCGGGTGCGTCTTGCACGTCCGCGGAGTGGCTCGTAGAGTTCAGGACAGTCGGCCTCGGTCGGTCGGCCTGCCCGGGTTTTCTCCAGCGGATGAGCCGTTCTGGACGTAGATGCGGGCGGGATCCCTCGACCCGATTCTTCCCATTCCCCCACCGCGGACACCTGCGATGGACACCAACGAAGCGGTCAACAACGAGACGATGCCGGAATCGGACGAGACTCCGGAGACGGCCGAGGTGGACACGCCGGCGGCTCCCGATTCCGACGAGCCGGTCATCAAGATCCGCAACCTCTCGAAGATTTACCGCGACTTCTGGGGCCGTCCCAAGGTCCAGGCGCTCAACTCCCTCTCGCTGGACGTCCAAAAGGGCGAGGTCTTCGGTTTGCTGGGGCCCAACGGCTCGGGCAAAACGACCACGATGAAGCTGCTGCTGGGGCTGCTGTTCCCATCCGGTGGTGACATCACGATCCTGGGTGAGACGGCGACCAACGTCGAAAAGAACGAGCGGATCGGGTACCTGCCCGAAGAGTCCTATCTCTACCGTTTCCTCAATGCCGGCGAGACACTCGACTTCTACGGCCGGCTGTTCAACATGAGCAAGGCCGATCGTCGCGAGCGGGTCGACCGATACATCGAGATGGTGGGCCTGACCCACGCGCGGCATCGGCAGTTGAAGGAATATTCCAAGGGCATGACCCGCCGCATCGGGCTCGCCCAGGCCCTGATCAACGACCCCGACCTGGTGTTGCTCGACGAGCCCACCACCGGTCTCGATCCTCTCGGCACCCGTGACATGAAGGACCTGATCCTGAAGTTGCGGGACGACGGCAAGACGGTGGTGATGTGCAGTCACCTGCTGGCCGACGTGCAGGATGTCTGCGATCGCATCGCGATCCTCTACGAAGGGGAACTCAAACAACTGGGACGTGTCGAGGACCTGCTGACCGAACAGGGTCGGACCCGGTTGATGACGTCCCGGCTCGACGACGCGGCGATGGCCGAGATCCGCGAGGTGATCGAGCGGCACGGTGCGAGTGTCGAGACGATCGATCATCCCACCAGCACGCTCGAGGAACTGTTCCTGCGAACTGTCGAGGAAAGTCGGGAGCGGCCGGGGCGTCGGTTTGTTCCCGAGGATGCTCCGGCGTCCGACGAGGAGCCGGCAGCGAACGAATCCGAGTGATCCGAGGAGGTGCCGCGGCCACACCGGTCGTGACACGCTCAGTGAGTTCCTGATGTCGATTGAAACCCAACCGTTTGATTTCCTGGTCGCCACCGGTCAGTGGGCGTTCGCGGTCACCGCGTTCCTGGTGTTGCTGATCTGTGGCGCCTCGGGGCTGGCCATGATGACCCACGGGGTCACGGGGCCGCTGCTGGTATTCCGCTGGATCCCTCGCTTTCCCGCGGACCTTCTCCAGCTCTCCCCGCGACGCGTCTTTGCCATCGCTCAGCTGACCTTTCGCGAGGCGATTCGGCGCAAGGCTCTGGTGGTCTTCGGAATGTTTGCCCTGCTGTTCATGTTCGGCAGCTGGTTCCTGGACAATCCGAACGAGCGGATGGAACTGCAGGTCAAGAACTACATCAGCTTCGTGTTGACGGCGATCACCTGGCTGCTGCTGCCGGTGGTGCTGTTGCTCTCGTGCTGGGGCCTGCCCGAGGATATCCGCAACCGGTCCCTGCACACGGTGGTGACCAAGCCGGCACGGAAGACCGAGATCGTCATCGGCCGGATGCTGGGGTTCTCGACCCTGATGACCATCCTGGTGGTGGTCATGGGACTGACCGGCTACGTCTGGATCGACCGCGAGGTGGCCTTCAACCTGACCGTCTACTCGGAAACGATTGACGTGGATGGCCAGGAGACCCTGGTCGAGTATGTCGACGAGGACGAGGGAGTGACCGTGCGGGTGACGGCCGGTGACGAGCCGACACAGGTGACGGCTGCGACCAGCCGAACGGCCCTGCGGCAGGAGAACCCGGACCTGTACGCTTTGACCGAACGGGCTCGCATCCAGGCCCTCGGGAGGCATCTTGTCGCCAAGCGGCCTGTTCTCGGAACGATCAGCTTCAAGGGCGATGACGGCAAGCCGACCGAGCGGGGCGTGAACACGGGTGACATCTGGGAATACCGGACCTACATCGCCGGCGGAACGAACTGGAGAGCGATCTGGGATTTCGAGAATGTCCGGTCGGAGGTCGCCGCCGACGGCCTGGTGCTGGAGAGCAGTTTCGAGGCCTTTCGGACTCACAAGGGAGATGACATCCAGGAGAGCCTGCTGCTGCAGTTCTCACTGGTCAAGGTCCGCCGCAGTGTCTTCCGGGACGCCAACAACAACGTCGTGTCGGCCACCGCGGTGAGGAAGTCCCGGGATGACGAGAACGCGTTCGAGGCGACCGTCGACGGGGAGAGCGTTGCGGTCAGCCGGTTCCCGGTGGCCGCACATGATGTCGAGGTTCGCAACAACTCCTACGTGCTGATCGACGACCCGGAGATCGTGGTGCTGATCGAGGAGGAGATCCGGGCGCCGCTGTCGAGTTTCAACATCTCCGAGTTCGGTGAGAACATCACCGTGCTCAAGCCACAGATCACCTTCTACGACCAGGAAAGCGGCGAACGGAAGCAACTCGACCTGGTCAATGACCTGGTCAACGACCAGGGGGAGCTGAGGGTCGAGGTCGCCTGCCTCGATTCGGGCCAGTACCTCGGCATGGCCCAGAGGGACCTCTTCGTTCGCCTTCCCAGCAGCAGTTTTGCGGTCGGTTATTCCAAGGCCATCTGCGGCGTCTGGATGATGCTCGGCCTGATCGTCGTACTCGGAGTCACCGCCAGCTGCTTCCTGAAGGGACCGATCGCCTCGTTGTTGACCTTCGTGATGCTGCTGGTCGGACAGGGCTTCATGCCGTTCCTCGAGAAGATCGTCGGGGGAGAGGTCGAGGGTGGCGGGCCGCTCGAGTCGATCATCCGGATCGTGCGACAGATCAACGTCACCGACCAGTTGCCCGAGAACACGTTTTACTCGACCATCAAGGGGATCGACGGATTCCTCAACCAGGGCCTGTTCATCGTCAAGAACATCGTGCCCGATTTCCGCAACTTCCAGATGGACACCTACGTGGCCAACGGTTTTGATGTTCCCTGGTCACAGGCGATGGCCCCCTCGATCGGAATCACGCTGGCTTACCTGGTCCCGTGCCTGGTCGTTGCCTACTACAGCCTTTCGCTGAGGGAGCTCGAGCACAAATGAACCGACTCTCTTCGCGGCAGCGCAAGCTGGTTTACTTTGTTGCCATCCTGCTGCTGCTGATCCCCATCTTCGTCCTCGGTCGACCGGCCAGTGGCAACAGCGGCGGTGGCGTGCTGGCCGAGTTGCGGCGGCCCCAGGGCCAGGAACTGGGACTCTCTGAACACAATCTCGGTCGGGTTGATCCGACCAGCGCGGCGATGAACCTGGTGCTGCTGGGCATGCGGGGCGTTGCCGTCAACCTGCTGTGGATGGATTACATCAAGCAGCAGGAGACCAAGAACTGGGCCCAGGTGAGGTCGACGACCGAGTCGATCACGATGCTGCAGCCGCACTACCTGCAGATCTGGAGATACCACGGCTGGAACATGGCCTACAACGTCGCCGCCGAATGGGACGACGTCCGTGACCGTTACTACTGGATCAAGGAGGGGGCCAAGTTCATCAGCGACGGAACCGACCACAACCGGTTCTCTCCCGAGTTGAACTACGAGATCGGACGGATCCTGGGACAGAAGATGGGAATCGCCGACGAATGGCGGGTCTACCGCAAGTTCTTCAACCCCGATGGACGGCAGTACGAGGGTGTTCCCGAAAACGAGAAGGGCGATCCCGATCCGCGATACCGGGGCGGAGTTGATCCCGAACTGAACCCGGACCGGCTGGACAACTATCTCGCCGCCCAGAGGTACTATCAGATCGCCAACGATCTCGAGGGCCAGGGATTCCAACAGCATCTGATGATGCGGCACATCTTCCGCCAGTACCCCTATCGCTGCCGGCTCGACAACAACGGGGTGCTCAACAAGGAAGGCTTCTTCGGCGATTTCGTGATCGGCGAATGGGCCCAGGCCGAGAAGGACTGGATCGACGGCTATGGCCAGGAACGGTTCGATACCGGCGAGGGGTTCCAGGTCAATCTCGAGTTGCCCAGCGAGGCGCATTATGCCGAGTTGGCCCGGTCCCAAGGCGTCGAAGTGGGACAGGTGCGGCGGATGGTCCGCAGCTTCCAGAACGTGGTCAATTACCGCTACTGGCGGACCCGGTCGTTGTCGGAATCCGAACCGACCACCGCCGCGGCGCACAAGTTGCTGTTCGAAGGGGAAGAACTGTTCAAGCGGAACGAGCTGACCAAGGCCCGCACGATGCTGGTCGAAGGGCTGGACGGGCTCGATGAAGTGCTCTCCAAGTACGAGGATCTGATCACCGAGGATCTGACGGTCGAGGAGGCGCTGTGGGGGCTGATGCTGATCAAGAAGATCGACGAACTGCTCGAGAAGCCTCCGACCGATGACCTGCCGTTGACCGGGTTGTGGAATCGGCACCTCAACGACAAGGTGCCGACGCTGCAATTCAATTTCAACAGGCGATTCGGTGGCCTCTAGGCACGTTGACATGCCGTCCGCCTCGCGCTAAACTCGCCGCTTTCCACGATCGTTTCCAAGCGGGAATGGGTAAGCGCGATGAAACTTGCGAGGTCGTTCGGCTGGACTCCCCGAGTCCTGGTACTTCTCACTTTGGCACTTCTCTGGTTCCCCGTGGGCAATGGCTTTGCCCAGGGCAATGCGGACGGAGACAAGCCGGCTGCAGCCGAGAAGGGTGACGCCGACAAGGGCGATGCTGACAACGGCGACGCCGAGAAGGGTGACGGGGATGCGGCCCCGAGCGAGAAGGCAGGGGACGAGTCCTTCAAGTCGACGGCCTTCAATTACTGGCTGATCACGACCATCGGCTCCCTCATCGCACTGGGCTTTGCTCGTTACTTCTACACCTGGATGATGAAGCAGGATGAGGGCAACGAGAAGATGGTCGAGATCGCCCAGGCGGTCCGCGACGGAGCCGATGCCTACCTGAAGCGGCAGTACAAGGTGGTCGGCGTCTTCTTTGCGGTTGCCTGCGTGGCATTGATGTTCGTGTCATTCGTGCTGGGTGCCCAGCATCCACTGGTGCCGTTCGCGTTTCTGACCGGTGGCCTCTTCAGCGGACTGGCGGGTTGGTTCGGGATGAAAACGGCCACCTGGGCCAGTTCTCGCACCACGCAGGGAGCCATGAACTCTCTCAACGAGGGCCTGCAGGTGGCCTTTCGCAGTGGGGCCGTGATGGGTCTGACGGTTGTCGGCCTGGGTCTGCTCGACATCTGCCTGTGGTTCGGAGCCCTGTACTTCGTGTTCGAAGGTTCGATGAGCCTGGCCGAGATCACCGTGACGATGCTCTGCTTCGGTATGGGAGCCAGTGCCCAGGCGCTGTTCGCTCGAGTCGGCGGCGGCATCTTCACCAAGGCGGCCGATGTGGGTGCCGACCTGGTCGGCAAGGTCGAGGCGGGGATTCCCGAAGACGATCCCAGGAACCCGGCGACGATCGCCGACAACGTCGGCGACAACGTCGGTGACGTGGCCGGCATGGGTGCCGACCTGTACGAATCCTACTGTGGCTCGATCCTGGCCAGTGCCGCACTGGGCGTGGCCGCGTTCCACGAGGACGGTGAAGCTGTCCAGGTCAACGCCCTGTTGTTGCCGATGATGCTGGCGGCCGCGGGAATCATCCTGTCGATCTGGGGAGTGTTCCTGGTCAAGACCAAGGAAGACACCAGCCAGAAGAACCTGCTGAAGGCGCTGGGCAAGGGGATCAACTACAGCAGCATTGGCGTGGCCGTGGCGGCCATTTTCCTGGCGAATTTGCTGCTGCCCGACAACAGCATGTTGTTCATGTCCGTCGGCGTTGGACTGCTCGCCGGCTGGCTGATCGGCTGGTGGACCGAGTATTCCACCAGCGACGAGTACGCTCCGACACAGGCCATCGCCAAGCAGGCCGAGAGTGGCCCGGCGACGATCATCATCGCCGGTGTTGCCGAGGGGCTCTACAGTGTCTGGGTGCCGATCGTCGTGATCGGTGTGGCCATCCTGTTGGCCTTCGGTTTCAGCACCGAATGGGCCTTTGGTGATGCCGACAAGTTCGCCCTGGGGCTCTACGGAGTCGGCCTGGGGGCGGTGGGCATGCTCAGTACGCTGGGCTTGACCCTGGCCACCGATGCCTATGGTCCGATTGCCGACAACGCGGGTGGTAACGCCGAGATGGCCGGGCTGGAACCGATCGTTCGTGAGCGAACCGATGCCCTGGACAGCCTGGGCAACACCACTGCCGCCACCGGCAAGGGTTTCGCCATTGGATCGGCTGCCCTGACCGCGCTGGCCCTGCTGGCCGCTTACGTTGAAGAGGTCCGGGTCGGTTACGACCGTTGGGCCAAGGCCGAAGTGGTGGATCTGCCCGACGGGACCGTGATCAAGCTGAACAATCGCGCGGTGGCTGCCAGGCACGGTGACTCCACCCATACCTATCTCGTCATGCCGGCCAGAAAGGGCCAGGGGACCGATGACTATGACGCCATTCAGAAGGCTGGTGCCAAGGACGAAATCGAGATCGATACCGACGCTCTGGTCGCGGTGGGCCTTCTGGTCAACAACGAAACCGCGACCATTCCCGACTTTGTCCAGCTCTATGACGTCTCGATCATGAACCCCGCTGTATTGA
>PBOJ01000154.1 GCA_002724315.1 Planctomycetaceae bacterium
AGTCCCTCCGAGAGTGCTTTCAGCGTGATGCCGGCGGCGATCGAGACAACCAGGTGATCGGGGCCAACGGCGGGAGCCAGCCCAGCCAGGACCTCGGACATCTGCTGGGGCTTGACGGCCAGCACGATCACGTCGGACCGTTCGGCCACCTCGGCGTTGCTCCCCACGACCGCACCCCCGGTCGATTCGGCAAACGCCTCGGCCGCCGCCGGCACCACGTCGCTGCCGACGACCGATGCGGCCGGACAGAACCCCGACGAGACCAGTCCGCCGGCCAGGGCGGTGGCCATCCGGCCGGTTCCCACAAATCCCACTCGCGGTGTATCGCTCATCTCTCTCCTCTTCCGGGTCGAACGGTCCATTCTGAAGCACCGAGAGTCCGAACTCAATCACGCGACAACCCCCGCGCCGATCACCATCACCGGGCCTGCGTCTTTGCAACGCGTTCTGAGCAGAAGTACAATCGCAGGTCTCGCGCCGTTTCACTGGCATCACGAGGCTTCGGATGAGTTCCCCAGACGCCCCCCCCCTTCCCAACGACACCGGCCCCAGGCTCACCCGCGTGTTCCTCAACTCGCGCCGCGAGGCGATCGTGATCTTCGGATCCTGGTTCGTCGCGCTCTGCTGGTCGGTACCCTACTGTTACATCAACGGGTACGGGCACCAGATCGACCCCGAGACAATGAACACGACACTGGGAATCCCCAGCTGGCTCTTCGGCGGCATCCTGCTGCCCTGGATTGCCGCTGACCTGTTCACCACCTGGGTCTGCTTCTTCTTCATGAAGGACGACGATCTGGGAACTGCCGGAGACGAGGAGGTCCACGGTGAACCGGTGGCGGTGGCCGGAGCGGAAGGAGGTGCAGCATGAACGGGCTTCAGCTGAACCTGCTGGCTGCGACCGATTCCGGATCAGCCGTGCTGTGGACGTTCCTGATCTACATGATCGGCGTCTTTCTGATCGCCGGGCTCTCCAACCGCCTGCTGCAGAACCGCAATTTCCTGAGCGAGTACTTCCTGGGCAGCCGTGGGCTGGGCGTCTGGGCCTTCGCGTTGACACTGGCAGCCACCAGTTCCTCGGGTGGCAGCTTCATGGGCTTCCCGAGCAAGATCTACACCCACGGCTGGAGCCTGGGACTGTGGATCGGCAGCTACATGGTGGTCCCGATCTGCGTGATGGGACTGCTGGGCAAACGGATCAACGAGGTGGCTCGCACCGCCCAGGCCATCACGATTCCCGACGTACTCCGCGACCGCTTCCGCAGTATCACCTTCGGCCTGATCTCGGTCTCGCTGATCGTCTTCTTCATGACCTTCAACCTGATCGCCCAGTTCAAGGGCGGCAGCACGATCCTGAAGACGCTGCTGGGTCCGATCGATGCCTTCACCTCTTCGGCAGCCAGCCTGCCCGACTGGATCGGTTCGCTGTGCTCGCAGGGCAACGAATACCTGCTGTGCCTGGTGGTCTTCGGCGTCGCGGTGATCGTCTATACGACCTACGGCGGTTTCCACGCGGTGGTCTGGACCGACGTCATGCAGGGCGTGGTGATGGTCATCGGCGTGATCATCATGCTGCCGCTGGCAATCAGCCAGGCCGGTGCCGTCGCCAAAACCGACAAGGGGGCCGGACTGGAACAGGTCACCCGGGCCATGGCCAGGATGGTCCCTCCACGCAAGGGAACCGCGACCATCACGGCAGCCCAGGCCGGTGCCGATGTCACCGTGCCCTCGGGGTCGTGGATCTTCGTCGGCGAAGGCGACTCGCAGCGGCTGTTCAAGATCAAGAACCGATATGACCTGACGGGCAGCGAGAGCCGCTTCGAGGCTGCCGAAATCTGGGAAATTGTCACGCCTGCCGACATCCAGCAGGTTCGACGACGACTCGAATCGGGCAGCGAGCCCAGCAACGTCACCGGACAGATCAAGCTCGAGATCGAAGAACTCAAGGACTACGCCTACGGGGCGACGCCCGAGCAGGCCGGGTCCTACGTGAGTGGCCCCGGCCCCTCCCGGGAAAAGGTCGACGGCTTCCTGCCGCTCTCCCTGGCCATCTCGTTCTTCTTCATGTGGGCCATCTCGGGCACCGGGCAGCCCAGCAACATGGTTCGACTGATGGCCTTCAAGGACACCATCACGCTGAGACGATCGATCTTCACCGTGGCGATGTACTACTCGGCCATCTACTTCCCACTGGTGATCATTTTCTGCTGTGCTCGCGTGCTGATGCCGGGCATGGAGTCCGAGCCCGACCGGATCATGCCCCAGATGGCTGTCGAGCTGACCTCCAACATCGGCATGGGCTGGTTGGCCGGATTGCTGATCGCCGCCCCGTTCGCCGCGGTGATGTCGACCGTCGACAGTTTCCTGCTGATGATCTCCTCGGCACTGGTCCGCGACATCTACCAGCGGAACATCAATCCCGAGGCCGAGGAAAAGAAGATCAAGACGCTCAGCTACGTGATCACCATGGTCGCGGGGCTGGGGGCGTTGTTCGGAGCGATGAATCCACCGGAATTCCTGCAGGACATCATCGTCTACACCGGCAGCGGGCTGGCCGCCTGCTTCCTGGCGGCAGTCGTCTACGCGCTGTACTGGCCCCGCTCAAACGCCCAGGGCTGCATCGCCGCGATGGTCTCGGGCTTCGCCGCCCACCTGTCGCTGTACCTGGTCGGTTTCTTCCAGGGCAACGGGTTCTCACCCTACCGCCCGTTCAGCATAGACCCGATCATCATCGGCCTGGCGGCGTCGTTTGTCGTCGGCTACGTCGCCACGATCCTCACACCGCCGCCGCCGCAGGACCTGGTCGAGAAATACTTCCACGAAGCGAGCTGATCCCCCATGAAGTTCATCGACGCGCACTCGCACATCTGGACTCCGGACACCAAGGCCTACCCGCTGGCCGCCGGCTACCGGCGGTTCAGCATGGACCCGCCCAGCTTCACCGTCGCCGAGTTGCAGGCCAACATGAAGGCCGTCGGCGTCAACCGGGTGGTGCTGATCCAGATGTCCTTCTACGGCTACGACAACAGCTACATGCTGGACACCATGCGGCTGCACCCGGGCAGCTTCAGCGGCGTGGCCGTCATCGACCAGGACGCACCGCGGGTCGACCTGGAAATGCGAAAGATGAAGGGGCTGGGCGTGCGGGGCTTCCGGATCTACCCGAAAAACCAGACGGTCGACCAGTGGCTCGATGACCCGGCGATGCACACGATGTGGAAGACGGGGGGCGAAGAGGGCCTGGCGATGTGCTGCCTGGTCGACCCGGACGCACTGCCGGCTATCGACCGGATGTGCCGCCGATACCCCAAGACGACCGTCGTGATCGATCACTTCGCCCGTGCGGGAGTGGGTGGAGAGATCCGGCAGGCCGACGTGAAGGCCCTGGCCGACCTGGCTCGCCACGAAAACGCCTACGTCAAGATCTCGGCCTACTACGCCCTGGGCAAGATGAAGCCTCCCTACCACGACTTGGGCGACATGATCCAGGCGATGCTCAACGCCTATGGCCGCAAGCGGCTGATGTGGGCCTCCGACGCCCCCTTCCAGGTCGTCAATGGCCACACCTACAAGGCCTCGATCGACCTCATCAAGTCCGGCCTCAAGTTCCTGAACCACGACGACCGTGAGTGGTTGTTGAGGAAGACGGCCGAACACGTGTTCTTCCAGGGAATCAAGAAGATCTGAATGTCCGTCCCACCGACCATCAACGACGCCTCCGGGATCATTTCCCCGGCCATGCTGGTCTTTCGAGACCGGCTGCTGGCCAACATCGACGCGATGATCGCTATCGCCGGTGACCCCTCGCGGCTGAGACCCCACTGCAAGACGCACAAGACCCGCGAGGTGGTCAAGTTGCAGATCGAGCGTGGTGTCCTCAAGCACAAATGCGCCACGTTCGCCGAAGCCGAGATGCTGGCCGAAGCGGGCGTGCGGGACATCTGCCTGGCCTACAACCTGGTCGGCCCGAACATCGATCGCGCCGTCGCCTTTTGCAGCACCTACCCCGACATCGCCTTCGCAGCCACCGCCGACCACGCCGACCCGATCCGGGAACTCGGAAACGCGATGGCCGCAGCGGGACAACAGATCTCGGTCCTGCTCGACATCGACACCGGACAGCACCGCACGGGCGTGGGTGTTGGCGACGAGGCAGGTGCACTCTACCGGTTGATCTCCGACACCGACGGCCTGGCACCGGGAGGGTTCCACGTCTACGACGGTCACCAGCACCAGGAGGATCGGGGCGAACGGCGCGAGGCGGTCGACGCTGAATTCAACCGGGTTGTCGCATTCCGCGACGGCCTGGTTGCCGACGGCCTGGCCGTCCCCCGCATGGTCGCCGGCGGCACGGCGTCGTTCCCGATTTACGCCGAGAAGTCGGATCCGACGATCGAACTCAGCCCGGGCACCTGCGTCTACAACGACGGCGGATACGGCAGCTACTTCCCCGACATGGACTTCCCCCCGGCCGCTGCGGTCCTGACCCGGGTGGTCAGCCGTCCCACCTCCGACCGCATCACGCTCGACCTCGGCTACAAGGCCATCGCCAGCGACCCCCCCATGGGAAAACGCGTCCACTTCCCCGACCTGCCCGACGCCGAACAGGTGTTGCAGAACGAGGAGCACCTGGTCCTGCAGACCGACCGCGCCGGTGACTACTCGCCCGGCGACATCCTGGTGGGCATCCCCTGGCACGTCTGCCCGACCTCGGCACTGCACAGGCAGGTCTTCGTCATCGATGGCGGCAAACTGGTCGATCGCTGGGACGTGGCCAGCCGCGACCGGTGGATCACGATCTGAGATGAATTCCTCCACCGCGTCGCGACTCTCGACCGGGCTCCCCTCGCTCGATGACCTGCTTGGCGGCGGCCTGTTGCCCGGCTCGTTGACCGTCGTCGTCGGAGCCACCGGCATCGGCAAGACCCAGCTGGGACTGGCATTCGCCCACGCGGGGCTGGCGCAGGAAGGCCAGAGGGGTGTCCTGTTCGACATGGCCAGTCGAGGCGACTCGCAGAACCACGCCGATTACGCCGGACGCCTTTTCGACTGGATACTGACCGAAAAGCTCGCCGAGGACGCGGCACTCCCCGAGCATGTCTGGGAGCTCGAGCAAGCCCGCTTCGACTACACGCACATCTTTCGCCAGAGCGGCCGGAGGGTCACCAAGAGTGATCTCGAGCTGGACGACTGGAAGGAGTGGAAGGTCGAACTGTCGAGGAAACTGCAGCGGGCGATCGCCTTCTTCTACGGAAACTTTGCCCACGGGGTCCGCCGCTGCGTGATCGACGGGGTCGAGCCGACCGACCGCGCCAGCGACAGCTGGCAACTGGATCTCTTCGAGTACATCTACCACCAGATCCTCAGAAAAGACCACGACTGGGTGGCCCGTGACCTGTTCCGCGAACGGTTCCGTCAGAACGCCGACCTGGTCGACAGCCACGGCTGGGACCAGGCCGACGTCGGTTGCCTGCTGCTTTACACCTCCCACGAGGTGATGCTTGACGAACTGCTCGAACGCTCGATCGAAAGCGGTGACCTGTTGAGCAACGCCAACACGATCATCCTGATGGGCAAGACTCGCAGGGACGATACGATGGGCCGGGCGCTCCACATCGCCAAACACCGCGGCAGCGCGTGCGACGAAAGGATCGTGCCGTACACGATCAGCGATGAGGGGCTGGTGCTCTGAACACCTAATCCTCCAGGCCCAGCACCTCTCGCAACAGCACCGTGACGTAGACTCCCGCGGGCAGAGTCACCTTCACCAGCAGTCCCCCGGTGGCCGATTCGGCCACCAGGTCATCGGCCGACACCATCATCGGCCGCCGCGTGCCGTGAGCCACTCGCGAGAACTCGGCAAATTGCTCCTCGGTCAGTTCCCAGCGGGCCAGCCCCTCGGCGTCCCATTCGGCCGGCTCACCCTCGGCGCGTCGCATCTTCGGCCCGTGCATCGGACCGGTCAGCGCCAGTTCCCCGGCATCCAGCCTCGCCTGGTCCTGTTCGACGTTCTCGCAAACGAACATCCCGCCCGACTCGATCTTCTGCAGCACGTCGCCGACGGTGACGGTGGCGATCCGGCCGTTGTCGATGCGGTTGCCCAGCACGGTGTTGAAAACCATCGACTGGGCAGCCGAGATGGCCAGTCGAATCAGAAAACGGCGGCGTTGACGGGGTATCTGGGCAGGTCGCAGTTGCCCTTTGAGCAGGTCGAATCCCTGCTTCGCCGTATGTCCCTCGTTGCCGAACCGCTGGGGACCGTAGTAATTCGGGAACCCATCGGCCGCGACCCGGGCCACCGACGCGAGAACACTTTCTCGCAACGGTTTGGCGATTCCGCGAACGTGAATTGAGAAGCGGTTGGCCACCAGATGGCCGGTCTTCAGCTTGTTCTTGTGCCGTGCCGACTTCAGTACTCGGATCGCCTTGTTATCGATCCGGTCGATCCGCGACTCGGCGGTCGCCGGAACCGAGACCCACTGGCGAGTAATCGCCCGACGGTCCTTCATGCCGGCGGCACCGATATCGCGCCGCTCGATCCGCAATTGGCCGGCGAGATGTTTGAGCAGTCCCTCGGCCGAGATGTCCCGCTTTTCGATCCACAGGAACAGGTGTTCACCCTGTCCGCAGGGCTCGTACGCGGCCACCTCCTCGACGACGAAGTCCTCGGGGTCGCGCTTGATCACCGCCTTGATCGACGGTGCATCGGCGTCCAGTCGCGGGAGATAGGGCCAGATCTGCATGGGGGTGGGGACTCAGGGCCGAATCCGATACGGCAGTTCCTCGCCGGCCAGACCCGCCTCCAGGTTCTCGATCGACATGTTCATCATCATCTCACGCGCCCGGTTCGACGCGCTGCCGAGATGAGGCATGATGATCACGTTCTCGACATCCAGCAACGGGTGGTCCCTGGGCAACGGCTCGGGATCGGTCACGTCCAGGGCTGCTCCGCGAATCTGCCCGGTCGTCAGCGCGGTGTAAAGCGCGTCGGTCTGCACCACCGGCCCGCGAGCCATGTTCACCAGGAACGCCGATGTCTTCATTGTCTCGAACTCAGCCGGTCCGATCATCCCGGTCGTCTCGTCGGTCAGCGGGCAGTTGAGTGCCACGAAGTCACTTTCGGCGAGCAGCTCGTCCCGCGTCACGTAACGCACGCCCAGTTCCGCTTCGGCCGCCTCGTCCCGATTGCGGTTGTTGTAGAGCACGGTCATCTCGAACCCGGCCGCCCGACGCGCCACCTCCTTGCCGATCCGGCCCATACCGATGATTCCCAGCGTGCTGCCGGTGATCTCCTGCCCGATCAAAATCGAGGGGTCGTAGTGCAGGAACTCGGGACCGCGGGCGAAGTTGTCTCCGATTCGCAGGTTGCGGCCGATGGCCATCACCAGTGCCATGGTCATGTCGGCCGTGGCAGCATCGAGACATCCGGGGGTGTTGCCGACCGGAATCCCCCGCTCCTCGGCCGCAAACAGATCGATATGGTCCACGCCGACACCGTGATTGCTGATCACCTTCAGCTGAGGCATCCGGTCCATCAACTCACCGTCTGCGATCGGATGCGCGTAGCTGACGATCGCCACGGACCGGGCCACCGCATCGGAACCCTCCGACGCATCCCAGTCCAGGACCTCGAAACGCTCACCCAGCGCTTCGTGGAAAATCTGCGGAAGGCCATCGGCCATGATCGGGATGCGGTCGGCCACCGTCGTGTCTCTCCTGTTCCCGGTTCACTCGGCCCGACGTGACAGCCGGCGGGCGGGTCGCCATCATAGCCGACGATGACCAACAAGACGATCACTCTCGAAGAGCCCGGCCGGTTCGTGCTGGGCGAGACCGAAGCACCATCCCGACCCGGGCCGGGCGACGTCCTGGTCGGTGTCCAGAGAATCGGTATCTGCGGCACCGACCTACACGCCTTCCGAGGCCAACAACCCTACTTCACCTACCCCCGGGTGCTGGGCCACGAACTGGGCGTCGAGGTGCTGGAGTTGGGAGACGGGGTTTCCGGCGTTGCGGTGGGAGATCACTGTGCCGTTGAACCCTACCTCAACTGCGGGAACTGCCGCGCCTGCCGTGCCGGACGAACCAACTGCTGCAGTTCTCTTGAGGTCCTGGGCGTCCATGTCGACGGCGGAATGCGACAGGAAATCGTGGTGCCGGCCAACAAGCTGCACCAAAGCGACCAGCTGACGCTCGAACAACTCGCCCTGGTCGAAACACTCGGCATCGGGGCCCACGCCGTCGATCGCAGCGGTGTGACCGAAGGCGAAGAGGTGCTGGTGATCGGCGCGGGTCCCATCGGCCTGGCAGTGACGCAGTTCGCCCAGATCGCCGGTGGCCAAGTCACCGTGCTGGACATCAACCCGCGTCGACTGGCTTTCTGCCGCGACCTGTTCGGTGTCGGCCAGACGATTCTTTCCGGCGAGGATGGCCGCGAACCCATCGAGCAGGTGACCGAGGCGTTCGGCGGCGAGTTGCCCACGGCGGTTTTCGACGCCACGGGATTTCCGCCGTCGATGAACACGGCCTTCGACCTGACCGGCAGCGGCGGGCGGCTGACGATGGTCAGCCTGGTCCAGGCCGACATCACGTTCAACGACCCCGAGTTCCACCGCAAGGAACTGACGGTCTTCGCCACGCGCAACTCGACGGCCGCCGACTTCCGACGGATCATCTCGCTGATCGAATCGGGCACCGCCGACACCACGCCCTGGATCACTCACCGTGCCGGCTTCGACGGCATGATCGGTGAGTTCGAGAACTGGCTCGACCCCGAGTTCGGGGTGATCAAGGCGATGGTCGAGGTGGGGTAGGGTCCTAGGTGATGTGCGCCCCGATCGCTTCGGTGTAGAGGGCGTACAGCGACTGGCTGCCGGTCATGAACAACCGGTTCCGCTTGGTGCCGCCGAAGCAGACGTTCGAGCAGATCTCGGGCAACAGGATCTGGCCGATCCGGGTGCCGTCGGGCGCGAAGATGTGAACGCCGTCGTAACCGGCACCAACCCAGCCGGCGCTGGCCCAGACGTTGCCGTCCTTGTCGGCCCGGATCCCGTCGGCGAAGCCGGCCTTCTCCTCACCATCGATCTCCAGGGCCATCGACGTGAACTCACGGCCGTTCTTGAGCTTCTTACCGTTGTCGATGTCCCAGACCTTGATGTTCCGCGGCGCGTCGTCGTAGTGACTGGCCCCGGTATCGGCCACGTACAGCTTCTTGTAGTCGGGCGAGAAGCACAGGCCGTTGGGCTTGTAGATCTCGTCGGTCAGCTTGGTGATCTTCCCGGTCTTGGCATCAATGCGGTAGACCGCTTCCTTCTGCAGCGGCTGCACGCTGCCGGTGTTGGCCTTGTGGCCCTCGTAGTTCATCAGGCTCCCGTAACCGGGATCGGTGAACCAGATCGCCCCGTCATCGGGGTGAACAACCGCGTCGTTGGGAGCATTCAGCTCCTTGCCGTTGACCTTGTGCGCCAGCACGGTGATCGTGCCGTCGTACTCGTAACGGACCACGCGGCGGTTGCCGTGCTCGCAGGCAATCTGGCGGCCCGCCCAGTCGAACGTGTTGCCGTTGGAATTGCCCGAGGGGTGGCGGAACGTGCTGACGTGCCCGTCCTCCTCCAGGTACCGCATCTGGACGTTGTTGGGAATGTCGCTCCAGAGCAGGTAGCGACCCACGCCATTCCACGCCGGGCCCTCGGCCCAGAGCATGTCCTTGCTGTGGTAAACGCGGCGGATGGCCGAGTTGCCCAGCTTGTACTTCTTGAACCGATCGTCGAGCACAAGAATGTCAGGATCGGGATAGCGAACCGGCGGAGCATCCTTACCGTAGTCACTCCGCCCCTTGGGCGACGGGGCCTTCTTGTCCTGGCCGACGGCTGCATGAGCTCCCACGGCGATCGCCGCGGCAGCGGTCAGGAAATCTCGGCGGGCCAGGCCGGCCGTCTTCTGCTTCTGGTGCATAATCATGGTGTTGGTCCTCGTGGTGTTGGTGTCTTGGTGAAAACGGTTGTTTGTTGTCGGAGGAATCACTTCGCCTTGGCGATCGCCATCATTCGGACGCACACCGGCGAGGGCACGTTGATCACCGAACCGGTCTCGTCCAGCTCGCCCGTCTTGCGGTTGATCTTCAGGACGTGGATCGTTCCCGATCCCTGGTTCTCGGCAAGCAGGAACCGGCCCGACGGGTCCAGGCCGAAGTTTCTCGGAGTCTTGCCACCGGTGTCGTAGTTGCCGACGTAGGTCAGCTTGCCGGTCTTGCGGTCGATCTTGTAGCTGACGATCGTGTTGTGCCCGCGGTTGGAGCCGAACAGGAACCGGCCCCGCATCCCGACCCGCACCTCCGCGGTGCTCATCTGCTCACCACGTTTCACTCCCGGAGGCAACGTCGAGATGGTCTGGATCTCCTTGAAGGTCCCCGCCTTGCCGTTCCAGCTGAACGCGGTGACCGTCAGGTCGATCTCGTTGATCACGTAGCCGAACTTGCCGTTGGGGTGAAACGAAAAGTGTCGCGGGCCGGCCCCGGCGGCCACCTTGGGCCCGGCCGGCTTGTTGGCCTCCAGCAGGCCCTTGGCCGCATCGAACTTGTAGACAAGCACCTGGTCCATCCCCAGGTCGGCGGCGACTGCGAATCGACCCGAGACATCGAGGTTGATCGAGTGGGCGTGAGGCGAGGCCTGGCGGGGCTTGATCAGGCCCGAACCCTTGTGCTGCACAAACGAGGTCGCCTCGCCCAGGCAGCCGTCGTCGAGAATCGAGTACCCGATCACGCTGCCACCGGTGTAGTTGGCCACCAGCACGGTCTTGCCCGACTTGTCGATGACCAGGTGGCAGGGATGAGCACCACGGGTCGGCTGCTGGTTCATCAACGACAGCTGGCCGGTCTTCGCGTCGATCTCGAAGGAACTGAGTCCACCACTGTTCTCCAGGCCCTCCCACTCGGCGGTTTCATTGACAGCGAAAACGTGCTTGCCGCCGGGATGAATCGCCAAGAACGACGGGCTGGTCGTCTCGGCCGCCAGGCTGACCTTGCCCGCCTTTCCGGTCTTGGTGTTGAACTCGAACTGGTAGATTCCCTTGCTCTTTTCTCCGGTGTAGGTCCCGACATAGACACGCACGTTTCTGGGCACCTTTTTTCTGGCTTTTTTTCGGGCCTTCTTCTTGTCCGCCCCGTCGGCAGCTTCGATCGTTACGGTGGTCGCCAGCACGGCGGCCAGCGACAACATCACGGCCACGCAGGAGATCGGCTTGCGCAGGATGGTCATCATGGTGAGTGTCTCTCCGGGTGTCTGACACCGACCGAATCGTCGCCCGGCCGGTGAATGGAGGGGGGATCGATGATTGTCGGAGAACACACGGCGATTCTCAAGCAGCCCGGCCGGCATGTACAATGATTTGACCTCCGAGGCCTGTTCTCGAACACCGGATACGAACATGACCCATCGCTCCCCGATTCGACTGCTGCTGGCCGGCGGATTGTGTGCGGCCACCCTGGCCGCATTCGGATCCTCGACCGCCATTGCCCAGGAGGGGAATTCGGCCACCGGTTTTCGGTTCCCGGCCAACCCCGGATCGTGGGTCAATTCGCAGCCGTTCACCCGCAAACAGCTGGAGGGCAAGGTGGCGGTGATGGTGTTCTTCGAGGAAGGGTGACCCAAGTGCACGGGCATGTGGCCCGGATTGCAGGCGGTCGCCAGCAAGTACCAGGACAAACCGGTTCTGTTTCTCGCCGTGAATTCGGGCACTCCCCGGTTCGAGGTGCAGTCCTACCTGAAGAAGAACCGGGTCACCTGGCCGGCCATCGCCGACCTGGACCGGTCGTTCGAACGCAGCTGCGGTGTGCCGCCGGTCACCCTGAAGAACATCTACCAGGTCCGGATCATGAAACCGGACGGCAAGCTGATCTCCTCCAGCCCCACACGGATGGAACAGGCGCTGGGTGGCGTCATCGGGGCCGCCAAGTGGAACGTCGATCCTGTGGGGATTCCGGCGAGTCTGAAGACCGCCTGGTTCCAGGTCGAATTCGGCAACTTCACGCGGGCCGCCACCGCGCTGAAGAAGGCCGGCAAGTCGCGGAAACCCGAAACCAAGCAGGGGGCTCGCAAACTGCTCGATTACGTCGAAGGGAAGATGAACAAGCAGATCGAAGCGGCCAAGGCGGCCGAAAGTGACGGGAAGGTTTGGCAGGCCTACCGCGGCTACTCGGACGCGGCCATCCGTTTCAAGGGCTACGAACTTCCCAGGGACATCACCGCGACCGTCAAAAAACTGCGGACCGACAAGGCCGTCAAGGCAGAGCTGACCGCACTGAGAATCCTGGCGGCCGCCCGCAAGAAGCTGGGCGGCAAGTCGGTGTCGGCTCGCAAGGCCGGTTTCCGGACGCTGGAACGGCTGGCCGACAAGCAGTCGGACACGCAGGCCGGACAGGAAGCCCAGCGGCTCATCGACGCACTGAACAAGCAGTAGCACACACCCCGGCAGCCTACCGCCACTCGGCCGGCCAGCAGCTGGTGTGCCAGCCGCTGCGGATCCTCCATTCGCGGAGCTCATCCAGCAGGGCCTGCTTGGCCCCGGCCGCTTCGGGATCGTCCCAGCGGTTGACCACCTCGGTCGGGTCCGTCTCGAGGTCAAACAGCTGGCCCCACGGCTCGTCGAGAAAGTGCACCAGCTTCCAGCGATCGTCCCGGACCATCGTCACGAACTCGGTTTCCTGCAGGATCGCGTCCTTGCCGTGCTCGGCGTAGACGTGGGATCGCGGTGTCCAGTCGCGACCCTCGAGCGCCTCGGTCAACGAGATCGCCTCGAGCGACGGGGCGGGCTCCAGGCCGGCCAGTTCCAGCATCGCCGGCCCGACATCCATGTGCTGGCACAGCCCGCCGATTTCCACCCCCGCCGGATAACGGCCCGGGGCCCAGGCGATCAGGGGCACTCGCAGGATCAGGTCGTACATCGTCCACTTCTGGCTGTGGCCATGATCGGTCAGGCAGTCGCCGTGATCACTGGTGAAAAAGACCACGGCATTTTCCAGGTAGCCCTTGGCGTCGAGAGCCTGCAGGATCTCGCCCACCTTCTCGTCGATCATCGTCACGTTGGCCAGGTAGTGAGCCCGCTGGCGATGACGCTGTTCGGGAGTGGGATCCAGCAGGTGGAGGATCGAGTCGTGGTCAACCTCCGAGTTGTGCTGTCGCATTTCCTGGAACGGCTTGGGCTGCCCGGCCAGTTCCTCGGCGGTGACCTCCATCAACGGCAGGTCCTTCTCGAGATAGGGGTCGAGAAACCGGCGAGTGGGGTCATAGGGCGGATGGGGACCGGGAAAACCGATCTGCAGGAACAGCGGCTGTTCGGAGACCGGCTTGGACTCGATCCACCACGTGGCCAGGTCGCCGACGAACATGTCCGACTGCATGTCCTCGGGCAGTTCCCACTCGAACGCCCCCAGGCACTCGGCATAATCGGCCCGCTGCCGGTACAGCTCTCGCTGCTGCTTGACCAGCCCGCGGGCGTGCAGGGCCTTGTCCCACTCGTCGTAGTAGTAGCGTTCCTCGAGGTACCGGTCCTTGTTCTCGACAACGAAGCGTTCGTGAAAGCCCAGCGGGGTGTGATAGGGGTAGGAGTGCATCTTGCCGATGTTGATGCAGCGGTATCCCGAATCAGCCAGGTCCTCGATCCAGCTCCGCTTCCAGCTGTCGGCGTTCTTGAGGATGCCGGTCGTGTGCGGAAAGTAGCCGGTAAACAGGCTGGCCCGAGCCGGCGCGCACGAGGGGGCGGTGATGTGGCAGTTGCTGAAACTGACCCCTTCGCGGACCAGCCGGTCCAGGTGTGGGGTGTCCATGTGGTCATACCCCAGCGCGGCAATCGTGTCGTACCGCTGCTGGTCGGTGATGATGAAGATGATGTGCGGGCGGCTGTCGGTCATCGGCGGACTCCGGAATGGGCCCGCTCATTCTGTCAGGTGACCCACCGGCTGTCATTCCGCCTCAATAGCGGAACCCCATCCCCAGCCCCAGCGCGTGGCCGCTCTCGGAAATCGGCGATTCGCCCGAGACCTCCAGGAACCACCTCTGGTCGAGCCAGAAGTTGAACCGCCCGCCGACCCGGGTCCCTTCACCGAAGGTCGCGTTGTCGAAGTACTTGACGTAAGGCGCGACGGCAATCGAGGCGGTCGGTCGCCATTCGACACCGCCGCCGGCGATCCAGCCAACTTCTTCGTCATCAACAAAAACCGCGCCCGCCGAATCCCAGTAGCTGATGTCAACCGACAGGTACTGGAGGCCAACGAACATGAACGGATCGAGTTCCTCGTCGGGCCTCGAGTGACCTGTCGCCCCGACACCGACGTACCAGCCATCGAAAATCATCTCGTACGGACCAACAAACGCGTCGACCGATTCGCCGGCCGCCTCGCGGTTCCCGAAGTACAACTGCATGTCGACCACTTCGGAAGCCGGCACGTTGAAGTCGAAACCGACCGCGGTGATGAAGTCGTCGAGCTCATCGAGTACCGGGTCACCGGTCTCCAGGCGCGACGTCGTGACCCGCGCGAACCGGGTTCCCAGCACCGCAGACGACACGGCACCGGCCGAGCGCTGATCATGCGAGACCGGCAGGCGACAACCGGCACCGGCCAGGACCAATGACCCCAGGCAGATGGCCATCGTGATTCGACGAAATCTCAGCCGCACGATCCCGGTCTCCAGGCCCTCAACGGCCCGAGTTTGTAGTCCACTCGACCGGGAACGCCCTAGGCCAATCCCCGCACCGAAATCACCAGCTCACCGTCTGCCCCGCACCCAGCGACGCCGCATTGGCCAGCGTCACCCGGGCGGCCATCGCGTCCTCGACGGCCAGGCCGACCGACTTGAACAGCGTGATCTCCTGGTCACTGGTGCGACCCTCGCGGCTGCCTCCGACCAGTTCGCCCATTTCAGCCACCACGTGGTCGCGGTCGATCTCGCCGTCGGTCAACGGTTGAATCAGGTCACCGGCTTCCTCCCACGCCGATTCGTAATCGTCGACCACAACCCGCGACCTGGCAACAGTCGCCGCGGGCACCTCGACCACCCCGGGCTGGTACGACCCGACGGCGTTGATATGGGTTCCGGGACCGATATCGGCGTCATCGAAAACCGGCGTCCGGGACGTGGTCGTGCAGCAGACAATGTCGGCTCCCGAGACCGCTTCCGACGCACTGGCCACAGCCCGGATGTCCTCCGGCAAGCCGTCCCGGCCGGAAAGTTCCGCCACCAGCGCTTCGACGGATGCCGGTGTCCGGGCGAACACTCGCACCGATTCGATCGACCGCACGCAACACACCGCCTCGATATGCGTCCGGGCCTGGACACCCGCGCCCAGGACACCCAGCACCCGGCTGCCGGGGCGGGCCATCAGGTCGGTCGCCGCACCACTGACCGCCGCGGTGCGGATGCCGGTCAGCGTGGCTCCCTCGAGCACCGCCAGCGGTCGGGCGGTCTCGGGCTCGAGCACCAGCACGGCGGCCTGGATGCGGGCCACGTCGCGAGACGGGTTGTTATCAAAGACCGACACGACCTTGACGGTCAGGGCATCGGGCCCGTCTCCCCCGTCGACAAAGGCCGGCATCACCAGCGTGGTGCCCGAATGTGGCGCGACGGGCAACTGTGCCCGCAGCGGCACGACGGCCTGGCCCGCAGCCAGTGCTTCGAACGCCTGTTTCATTGCCGTGATACATTCGCTCATCGGCAGGCAGCGTCGGACGTCGTCGGCATTGAGGATCAGCATGGCGACAGGCTACCGTGAATGATCTCCGATTCGCAAAGTCAACAACCCCACCAGGTCGCCCTCACGTCATGCCACGCATCACACGTATCCAGGCATTCCAGGTCGACCTGCCGCTGCACGAGGGCAGCTACAAGTGGTCCGGCGGCAAGTCGGTCGAGGTGTTCGACAGCACGATCGTGCGGGTCGAGACCGACGAGGGGGTGACCGGGCACGGCGAGGTCTGTCCGCTGGGACCGTTCTACCTGCCGGCCTACGCCGGGGGTGTCCGATCGGGGCTGGCCGAACTCGGCCCCCACCTGATCGGTGCCGAGGCCACGCACCTTGACGTGCTGCACCGGCAGATGGAACGCACGCTCAAGGGACACCCCTACGTCAAGACGGGCATCGACATTGCCTGCTGGGATATCCTGGGCCAGGTTTGCGGACGCCCGGTCTGCGACCTGCTCGGAGGCCGCTACGGCGACGACTTCGTGCTGTACCGGGCGATCTCGCAGGAGGACCCCGACACGATGGCCTCGCGAGTCGCCGGTTACCGGGCCGAGGGCTACCGCCGGTTCCAGTTGAAAGTCGGTGGTGACCCGGACGTCGACATCGAACGGATCCGTGCGGTCGCCGCGGAAATGGAACCCGGCGAACGGCTTGTCGCCGACGCGAACACCGGCTGGGTGCAGCACGAGGCGGCCCGGGTGGTCAGTGCCGTCCAGGACGTGGACGTCTACATCGAACAGCCGTGCCTGAGTTACGAGGAGTGCCTGGCGATCCGTCGACGGATCTCGCACCCGTTCGTGCTCGACGAATCGATCGACGGCATGGACGTGCTGATGCGAGGCCACGCCGACGGAGCCATGGACGTGGTCAACATCAAGATCAGCAAGTTCGGTGGTCTGACCCCCGCCCGGCAGGCCCGGGACCTGTGCGTCAAGCTGGGGATCGGGATGACGATCGAGGACAGCTGGGGCGGGGACATCACGACCGCCGCCATCGCCCACCTGGCTCACAGCACGCCGACCGAACTGCTGTTCACCGCCACCGACTTCAACAGTTACGTCACGGTGAGCACCGCCGAGGGAGCTCCACAGCGAGACGGAGGCCGCCTGGCCGCCTCGACCGAACCGGGCCTGGGCGTCGTTCCGCGAGCCGACGTGCTGGG
>PBOJ01000155.1 GCA_002724315.1 Planctomycetaceae bacterium
CCCGACGGGTTCCAGTACGCCACGCTGCGGGGCGACCTGGGCGACGTGATCGAGAAACCGGTCGGCTGGCGGTTCGAGGGTTCGATCGCCGAACGCGGTCGAGTGGACCACCTGGAGATCTTCGACAAGGAGAGCCGGATGGGAGGGCTGGCTGCACCACCGGTGACTGCGGTGCCGGAGCCGGAACCGATCAGTGCCGAGTCGATCGAGGCTCACCGGCGGTCACTGTTCGCCGTTCACGGTGATGCGGTGAGGTGGGTGTGGTGTGTTGAGCGTGACGGGGATTCGTACCTGGTCGGTGACCTACCGGTCAGTGACGTCCCGGAGCTCCAGGTGGACGACCCCCTGAGCTGCTTCGTGATCCTGCCCGAGGACAATCGTGACCGGTTTGGCATCGTGTTGCCCGTCAACGTTGGCGGCAGCGAGGGGCTATCACCACCACAGCGATCTGCCCTGACGTTTATGCCGCAGTTGTTCGCTGTCGAACGTTCCGCACCCAGCCACCGCTGGTGGAATCCCCTGGACTGGTGCCGGCGGTGGATGGGAACTCGAGCGAGTTGACCGGACCTTGGGGTCGTCGTTGGCAGAGTGAGTCGAAAGTCGAAACGGGAGAACGCAGATGATTGGTGCGATTGCAGGAGACATCATCGGATCGGTTTACGAGATCGCGGGAAACAAGTCGAAGCGGTTTGAACTGTTCACTGACAACAACAACTTCACCGACGATACGGTGCTGACGGTTGCGGTGGCCGAGTGGTTGATGACCGGGGCCGACCTGGTTGACGTCTTCCACGAGTATTTCCGGCTGTTTCCCGCGGTCGGGTACGGAGGGAAGTACAGGCGGTGGGCGATGTCGGGAAATCGTGACCCGTACAACAGCTTCGGGAACGGATCGGCGATGCGCGTTTCTCCGGTTGCCTGGGCATTCGACACGTTGGAGGAGGTGCTCGAATGGGCCAGGCGTTCTGCCGAGGTGACTCACAATCATCCCGAGGGCATCAAGGGAGCACAGGCGGTCGCCGGAGCGTTGTTCATTGCCCGGACCGGCGGGTCAAAGGAAGACATTATCGAGTTCTGCATGGATGATCCGATCGGCTATCGTGTGGATCGTTCGGTGCACCTGATCCGTCGAGAACACACCATGGACGTGACGTGCCAGGGGTCGGTGCCGGAGGCGATTTCGTGTGTTCTGGAGGCGAAAGACTACGAAGATGCGATCCGCAACGCGGTCTCGCTGGGCGGAGATGCCGACACGCAGGCGTGTATTGCCGGCGGAATTGCCGAGGCGCTGTGGGGTGTGCCCGAGCCGATTCGTGAAAAGGCCCTCGGGTATCTCGACGGGCAACTGCACGCAGTCGTGACCGAGTTCACTCGGCAGCACATTGTCGGCAAGCCATGTCGCTGTACCGGTGAGCCCGCAAAGATCCAGCAGTGAAAGGAAGGCGGAGTCGACGATGACGGAGTACCGCGTATATGTGGTGGAGCTGGATTTCGAGGCAATTCGAGAGGATGAACCTGCCCTGAAGAAGTTGGCGAAGAAGAACCGTCGCGTGAGGCAACGCGAGGGAACGTTTTACGTTGGCTACTCGGCTCATTCGGCCGATTGTCGTTTTCGACAACACAAGTGGGATAAGGAAACCGATCCCGACTTTGTGTGTGATTGTGGAACCGCTCCTCCGGTTGGTCATCGGAAGGACCTGAGTTGTGACCTTGTCAAACAATTTGGCATCGGACTGAGATTGGAATTCTACGACGGTCTGATTCCGGCTTATTCACCAGCCGACGCCACGCAGCTTGAGGGGATCGTAGCCAAGCATCTCCAGAAGCAGAACTTCGCCGTCTACTCGGACGCAATCCCGAACATCAAACGCAAGGCCAGCAAGAAAGCGAGGTGAGTCATTGACCAAGGGAAGCCTGGTCCAGCCCCTTTTCGAAGGTGACCTGGACATCGTCGGGGACGTGCACGGTGAGATCGGTGCGTTGGAGTCACTGCTCGGGGAACTGGGCTATGACTCGAGTGGACATCATCCGGATGGCCGAAGGCTCGTTTTTGTCGGCGACCTGACCGACCGTGGGCCGGACAGTCCGGCGGTCGTGCGGCTGGTGGCCGAACTGGTGGCCTCCGGACGGGCACAGTGCATCCTGGGCAATCACGAGTTGAACCTGCTGATGGAATACGAGAAGCCCGAGAACGGATGGTTCGTGGGTGACGAGTCGCGCGGCAACGGTCGCGAGGTTGCCGCCGATGAATCGACCCGGGACTTTGTCATCGATTTCTTCGGTTCACTGCCGATGGCGCTCGAACGGCCTGGACTGCGAGTTGTTCACGCGTGCTGGAACGACGAGGCGATCGAACAGGTGCGGCCGCACTCCGATGCCGCAGGTTTGTACAGGGACCACCAGTCGCGAATTGGCCAGGAACTGTCCGGTCGTGGAGAACTCGACCGGATCGGCATCAACCTGGTGTTCCAGAATGAGAACCCGGTACGGATGATCACGTCGGGGCCGGAGGAACGGGCTGCCGAAAAGCACTTCGCCGGAGGCAAGTGGCGACAGGAGCAGCGGGTTCGGTGGTGGGAAGGACCGGCTTCCGAACCGGTCTGCGTGTTCGGGCACTACTCGATGCCCGTCGACGAGCCACATGAATTCGGTTCGGCCTTCTGCGTGGACTACGGCGTGGGGCGGCGGGCGAAAGAGCGAACCGAGGTCGGAGACGATGGCCCGTTTGTGACCACCCGGCTGGCAGCCTTGCGGTGGCCGGAAAGAGAGATGGTGTTTGATGACGGTGCGAGTTGAACCTCGACCGAATCAGTTACAATCGGCGGCCTGTTCGTCACACGGTTGGAGCACCCGATGAGATTTCCTCTACGCGTCCTGGTTGCCGTCACGTTTCTCGGATTGCTGGCCGGTTCGGCCGAGGCTGCTCACCGTGTCGCGCTGCAGGGCAACGGCAAGTTGGCGATTGTCGAAAAGGACGGTGAGATCACGTGGCAGATGAAGTGGGGCGGCATCCACGACATCCACGTGCTGGCCAACGGGCACATCATGGTCCAGCAGGGTAGCCGCAAGGTCGTCGAGATCGACCCGAAGACCAAAAAAGTTGTCTGGTCCTACGACTCGGGCACCGCCAACGGCAACAAGGGCAAGCGGATCGAGGTGCACGCTTTCCAGCCGCTGGCCAACGGTCGCATCATGATTGCCGAGTCGGGGGCACGGCGGATCATCGAGATCAACCGCGCCGGCAAGATCCTGCACTCCGTCAAGCTGCACGTCCACAAGCCTCACCCTCACCGCGACACCCGCCTGGTTCGCAAGATCGCCAACGGCAACTACCTGGTCTGCCACGAGGGAGACGGGGCGGTTCGCGAGTACGACGGCAAGTCAGGCGAGGTGGCTTGGGAATTTGACGTGCCGCTGTTCGGTAAGCCGCGTCGCGGCGGACACGGTCCCGAGGCGTGGGGGAACCAGTGCTTTGGGGCCGTGCGGCTGAAGAACGGCAACACGCTGATCGCCACAGGCAACGGGCACAGCGTGCTGGAAGTGACACCGGGCAAGAAGATTGTCTGGAAGCTCCAGCAGAAGGACCTACCGGGTATCACCCTGGCGTGGGTCACGACTCTCGAGGTGTTGCCAAATGGTCACTACGTGATTGGCAACTGCCACGCCGGGCCGAAGAACCCGCTGGTGATCGAGATCGATCCGAAGACGAAGAAGGTCGTCTGGACGCTGGACCGTTTTGCCGATTTCGGCAATTCGGTGCCCAACTCGCAATTGCTGGACGTCGCCGGCAGCGTGATCCGCTGATGCTGTCGACGACGAGGGCTCACCGTGTCAGCGTCGTCGTCAACGGACGGGGGCGTCGATGTAGTTGATGAACCCGATCATCATCTCTTGCCACGTCTGGTCGCCCCAGCGGACTGCCTTTTTCGGATCCGGATTGGCCGGGTTGTCTGTCGAATTGTCGAAGTGGGCGATGCACTCGATCTTCGTCCCCGCTGGCACTCGGAACGGCTTGGCAAACCGGTAGCGGTGTTGCCAGTTGAAGTCGTAGCCCGGAACACTGAGCAGGACTTCCTTCTTTCCGTCGGGATAGAGGGCCCGGTAGAGGAAGTCTTTGCCGCGGAGGTGCATGTGAGGCATCAGCGAGATCAATTCCGCATCGCGTGAGAACCTGGTGCTGGAAACCACCCGGTGATTCGACGCTCCCGGTGGAATCTGGAAACGGGCGTTGATCGCTGCCTTTCCCCGGACCGGTCGCTTGGGCGGTTTCTTGCAGAAGATCAGTCCCACCTCCGACCGGTCGGTTTCGACCTTTCCGGTCGGAGTGTAGTGCAACTGCCAGACGAGTTCGGAACCGGCGGGGATCTTCTTGCCGGTTCCCAACGGCCAGATTTCGGGATCCTCGCCCGGAGCCGTGCCCACGATGGATTTCAGTCTGCGGGTTCTCCTGGAACCGGCCGGACGAAAATAGACGATGATGTGGTGAACCACCGAGCGGTTCCCGGGCCGTGCTTCGGCCGCCTGGACCCACACGTCCTCCTGGAAATTCGTCTTGGTGACAAAGTACTGGTACCGCACCGTGCCGCGGGCCTTGACCGTGTACTTGCGGGGCATCTTGAAGACCGCGTCGGGTTTCCCGATCACCCAGCCGTCACCGTATTCCTTCTTTGGCGGCAGGTCACACGTTTCGCCCATCGGCGTGCCGTTGTCGATCCAGGCCACCAGCGTGTCGATTTCCTTCTGTGTCAGTCGCATGTTGTTGCTGAAGTGCCCGTAGCGCGGGTCGGCGTGCCAGGGGGGCATACGCCTTTGCACCACCGCTTCCTTGATCGTGCTCGACCAGTTCTTTGCGTCGTCGTAGCTGACCAGGGAAAACGGGGCCGCGGTGTTCTTGTGGTGGCACTCGGCACACTTCTGCTGCAGGATCCGGCTGACGTGCCGGGCATAGGTGATCGTGCCCTGCTCTTTGAGCCTCTCCTTGCGAGTGATCAGGCATCCGACAGCTTCGGTGCTGGCCACCGCGACCGGCTTGCCGTCCAGTAACTGGTCGAGCGCTTCCTGGAGTTCCTGCTTGCGTGACTTCTCGCGCTTGTAGAGATATCCGAAGCGGTCGTCGATGCGGCCCTGGTAGCGGATTGTCCGTCTCGCATCGAGCACGAAAACCTCGGGGGTCCGCTGGGCGCCGAACAGGTCTGCTGCCCGTTGCTCGCTGTCGACCAGTACCGGAAAAGTCACTTTGAACTTCTCGACGTGCGTGCTGATGTCCTCGGTGCTGTCAGAGAGATTGGGATTGATGCCGATGAAGCGGACACCTTTTCCAGCGTAGGCCTTCTGCAGGTCCAGCAGCGTGGGAACGTAGGCGTTGCCGATCGGGCAACGGGTGCCCATGAAGACAGCGACCACGAACCTGGCGTCCTTCAGGTCGGCCAGGGCCGTCTGCTTGCCCGTGTGGTCGGGCAGGATGAAGTTGGACACCGTCTGCCCGACCCGATTTGATGTCTTTCCGGCTTTCTCATCGGACTTCTTCGAAGAGGTGTCTTCGGCAAGACCCAGGGAGGTGATCACCGGAGCGATGGCCAGCAGGGCGATCAGCAAAGACGGCCAGGTGGGGAGTCGGGTGGTCATGATGATCCGTGTCGAAAAACGAGGTGGTTTGGCTGTTCCGGACTCGAGTCTGATGGTTCGAGCCAATCGAATAAACCCCGATTCGCGGACGAGGTTTCGGGTCGCTATCGTAGGCGTTTTGTTTTCCGGTTGCGCGTTGAACGGGGCCTGCTGCGATGACTGTTGAAGTCCAGGCGTTGACGGTTGACGTGTTCGGCACGGTCACCGATTTTCGTTCGACGATCATTGACGAGGGCCGACGGCTTGCCGAATCGCGAGACTGGCCCGAGGTGGACTGGGGTCAGTTCGCCGATCGCTGGCGAGGTGGATACGAGCCGGCGATGCATCGCGTGCGGATGGGCGAATTGCCGTGGACGGCCATCGATCCTCTGCACCGCATGATTCTCGACGAACTGCTGGCCGACTACGGGCTGGACGATCTCGATGAAGCCGGGCGGACCGAATTCAACCTCGCCTGGCATCGTCTGCAGCCGTGGCCGGATGTGATCGGCGGGATGAATCGCCTGAAAACCCGCTACATCGTCGCCGCACTTTCCAACGGCAACATCTCGCTGTTGACCCGCATGGCCAAGCACGCGGGTTTCCCGTGGGACTGCGTGCTTTCGGCCGAGTTGGCCCGACACTACAAGCCGGATCCCGAGGTCTATCTCACGGCGGCCAGGTACCTGGATCTCGAACCCGACCAGGTGCTGATGACCGCCGCTCACATCCACGATCTCGAAGGGGCCAGGGCAGTGGGTTTCCGCACGGCATTCATCCCGCGGCCGGACGAATGGGGGCCCGGTGGTGAAGCCGAGAAGCCCGAAGAGGGGCAGTTCGACATCGTGGCACGGGATTTCCACGACCTGGCGGATCAACTGGAAACGTGACCGCGGGAGCGAAATTGCCGTTGGCGGTGTAACTTGGAGAGTCGCCCGACCAGGTGACTGAAAAACTGAAAAGCGGATCCGGAGAAACGTCCCATCATGCCCGGTGTTCGATTGTCTGCCCTGTTGTTGACCGTTTCGTTGCTGGTGGTTTCCTCGCCAGCCCAGCCGCCCGTGGCCTCCTGGAGTCTCGAACGTGACTCTCGCGATTCGTCGGGAAACGGGCTGCATCTGGCCGGTCGCGGCGTTCGTTACGGTGAAGCGGGGTCGAAGAGAAACGACCGTCCCACGGCGACGTTTGACGGTCGCACCAGCGTGCTCGAAGCGGCCAACGACAGGCGGCTGGACCCCGGCACCGGGGCCTTTTCGATTTCCGCCTGGGTCCACACCGCCAAGTCACTCGACGACGTACTCGGTGACGTGGTCAGCAAGTTCGATCCGGCGCGTCGCACCGGGTTCCAGCTCTCGATCAAGAACAACGTCGGCGTGACCAATACGTCGGCCAACTACCGGCATGTCCACTTCGGCATCGACAACGGCCGGGTCGAGACATCGTGGACTGACCACGGTCGGCCGGGCAACAACATGTACGTCTTCAGCCTGCTGGTCCATCGCGGTCGTCTCTACGCCGGAACCTGCGAGCCGGGGATCAAGGAAGCCGGACACGTCTACGAGTTCGACGGCAAGTCGGGCTGGAAGGACCTGGGCACTCCTGATCGCAGCAACGCCGTGTCGACGCTGTGCAGTTTCGGAGGCGAGATCTACGCCGGGACCACCAAGTATCGCCTCGCCGGGTCATCCCTGCCCGAATCGCCGAACCTCACCAAGGGGGGGCGGGTCTACAAGTACATGGGCGGCAAGACCTGGAAACACCTGGGGAAACTGGGCGAGGCCGAGTCGCTGTACGGTTCGGTGGTCTACAAGAACCGGCTCTATTTCTCGGCGTTGTACTCGCCCGGACTGTTCCGTTACGACGGCGGCACCAAGTGGACCAATTGCGGGACGTTCGAGGGCAAGCGGGTCGAGAGCCTGGCCGTCTACAACGGGGCGATCTACGCGACGGGTTTCGACGAGGCGGGTGTTTACCGCTATGACGGCGATGGCTGGGAGCACCTGGGCATCGTCGGCAAGAACACCCAGACCTACGGTTTTGCCGTCTACCGCGGTGACCTGCATGTCAGTTCATGGCCTACCGGCAGCGTGTTTCGCATGGACGAGTCGGGCGAGAAGACAAAATGGGAGTTCGTCGGTCGGCTGGGGATGGAAAAGGAGTCGATGCCGTTGGCCGTCTACAACGGGATGATGTACTCGGGCACGTTGCCCCTGGGAGAGGTGTTCCGGTTTGACGGGGGGAAGAAATGGACGTCGCTGGGACGGATCGACACCACTCCGAACGTGCGGTACCGGCGAGCCTGGTCGATGGCCGTTTTCCGGGGACGCCTGTTTGCCGGCGTCCTGCCCTCGGGGCGGGTGAAGTCGATCGAGGCGGGCAAGAGCGTGACGTCGGACGTCGAGTTGCCTTCCGGCTGGGTCCACCTGGCGGCCGTCAGGGGAACGGATCGATTGAAGCTGTACATCGACGGGAAGAAGGTGGCCGAGTCGACGAGGTTCAAGGCCTCGCAGTTCGATCTCGCCAACCGGGTTCCCCTGGCCGTGGGCCGCGGCCAGCACGACCATTTCAACGGCAGCATGAGTGACGTGCGGTTTTATCGGCGCGCGTTGAGCGATGCCGATGTGAAACAGATCAGCAGGAAGTAGTCGCCCGGACGTGAACCTGGTTTTCGGGAGCTGTGTGATGACCCGTTTGTCGTTACTGGTGGTGTTGGTTCTGGGTGGTCGGTTGATGGCCGACGAGCGACCCAACATCGTCGTGTTGTTCGCCGATGATGCCGGGTATGCGGATTTCGGTTTCCAGCCGAAAGCCCGATCCGACATGAAACGTCTGACGCCAAATATCGACTCGATCGCCCGTGACGGTGTGAGGCTCTCGGCGGCCTACATGTCTGGTGCGGTCTGTTCGCCCTCCCGCGCCGGGCTGATGACCGGTCGATACCAGCAGAGGTTCGGGCACGACAACAACATCCCGCCCGGTTACATGAAGTCGGGGTTGCCGTTGAGCGAGACGTTTGGGGCCAAGCGGTTGAAGGAGACCGGCTACGCCACGGGACTGGTCGGCAAGTGGCACCTGGGTTACCCGGCCGCCTTCCATCCGAACAAGCGGGGCTTCGACTGGTTCTACGGTTGCCTGCAGGGATCTCGGAGCTATTTCCCCTACACGAACAAGCCGACCGCGAACCGGGTGTTGCAGGAGAACGGGCGTCCGACTCCCGAGAAGGGCTACGTGACCGATCGGCTGGGGGACGCGGCCTGCCGGTTCATTGTGGAACACCGCGAGGAGGCCTTTTTCCTGTTCGTGTCGTTCACGGCTCCGCACGGTCCTTTGCAGGCCAAGCCCGAACACCTGAAGCGGCTTGCCGAGATTCCAGCCGGGCGGAGACGGCGTTATGCGGGGCTGGTGGTTTCACTGGACGAGAACGTGGGCAAAATTCTCGAGTGCCTCGGGTCCAACAAGCTGGACCACAAGACACTGGTCATTTTCACCAACGACAACGGTGGGCAGACGAAAACCGGGGCCAACAACCAGCCGCTGCGTGGCCGCAAGGGGCAGTTGTGGGAAGGGGGGGTCCGTGTGCCGTGTGCGATGCGGTGGCCCGGGCGCATCCGGGCCGGATCGGTCATCGATGACCCGGTCAGCTCACTCGATTTCCTGCCCACGTTCCTGGCCCTGGCCGATACCCGGCCGAAGCCCGAGTGGAAACTGGATGGCATCAACCTGATTCCGCGGCTCACCGGTGAAGTCGACGCTTTGCCCGAGCGGGACCTGCACTGGCGAGGAGGGGGTTCGAAGGGGCCGATCGCAATGCGTCGCGGGCCGTGGAAAATGGTCCACAATCGTCAGTTCATGGGCGGGCGACCTCAGTTGTTTCGCCTGGACCGGGATCTGTCCGAGACCGAGAACCTGGCGGACGACCATCCCGAGATGCTCGCCGAGATGGTGAAGCGGGCCAGCGCGTGGGAGGCTCAACTGGTTGAACCGCTGTGGGGCAAGGGTTCGCCCCGGTGAGCCGGGCTGCACCGGCGGCGCAGGAAAACGGCCGACGCCCCGGCGATCGAGGTGTCGGCCGCTGTTCCGTGTGGCTTCGTCAGACGCCTAGCCGTTGACCGTCGAGACGATTCGCTTGACGACGCGGTAGGGGTCCATGTTCGACGCCGGACGGCGGTCTTCCAGGTACCCCTTGTAGCCGTCGTTGACGGTTCCCACGGGGATTCGGATCGAGGCGCCGCGATCGCTGACACCGTAGCTGAAGGTGTCGATCGACTGCGTTTCGTGCAGGCCGGTCAGCCGCTGGTCATTGTCCGAACCGTACTCGCCGATGTGAGAGTCGTGCTCGGCCTTGAACTTCTCGCAGATCCCGGTGATCAGTTCCTCGCCGCCCTCTTCGCGGATGGCGGTGTTGGAGAAGTTGGTGTGGCAGCCGCTGCCGTTCCAGTCGCCCTTGATCGGCTTGGGGTGCAGCGAAATCCACACGCCGTAGGACTCGGCGTTGCGGTGCAGGAGGTAACGAGAGATCCACAGGTCATCGGCGGCCTGCTTGGCTCCCTTGCCCAGCAACTGGTACTCCCACTGGCCCTTCATCACCTCGGCGTTGATCCCCGAGATACCCAGTCCGGCGTCGAGGCAACTGTCGAGGTGACTCTCGACGACGTCGCGACCGGCGGCATTGCCGGTACCGACCGAGCAGTAGTAGGGACCCTGGGGGCCGGGGTAGCCATCCGGCGGGAAACCGAGCGGACGCTCACCGTCCATGATGGTGTACTCCTGCTCGAATCCGAACCAGAAGTCCTCGTCATCTTCGAACGTCCCGCGGATGTTCGATGCGTGTGGCGATCCATCCGGGTTCAGCACTTCGCACAGTACCAGCGAAGCATCCCGTCGGTCGGGGTCGGGGACCATGCGGACAGGTTTCAGCAGGCAGTCCGACGAATGGCCTTCGGCCTGCTCGGTTGAGCTGCCGTCGAAAGCCCACTCGGAGCAGTCCGACGGAGAACCGGGTTCGCTGTCGACGATCTTCGTCTTGCTGCGGAGCGACGGCTCAGGTGTGTAACCGTCCAGCCAGATGTACTCCAACTTGTAACTCATGAGGTCCTCTTTCCTTGCCGAATCTCGTGTGAATCTCACTACAGAACCGGAAGCGGTTCCGGTGCCCGAATCACTGTGGTCGATCTTCCAGCCGCATTCCGGCGCGGCACATCCCGGTGCCGATCCGTGGCGGCGAAGCCCGTTGCTTCGGGATTGGGCAGGCCCAGTCCCCATCTGCCGATCCTTCGGGCAGATCGAGGAGAAACCGGCGGCGGATCCACGAGGTTTCTCGTCTCCCCTTGGAACCGCAAACGACGTTCCAACCCAAGCGATTCAGGCTGATCTGTCGTCGATTCCTCAAAAAGACCATCGGAGAATACTCACCGTCCGATGTGATTTCCACCGAACGGAGACCCGATTTGTCACTCCGGCCGTGGCCCGACACGTGACCTGACGACTCGGCCGCCGATATACTCGCTCGGACCTCTGACGTTTTTTTTTGGAGTTGGTCGCCTGCCCATGCCTGGTCCATTTCCACCGATTCTCTTGACCCGTCGTCTGCTGTTGGCCCTGGTTGTCTCGACTCTTGTCGGCGATCTTTATGCCGCCGATCGTCCGATCCCCAACTGGCCGCCTCGGCTGTGGCTCAACAGTGATTGTGGCACGCCGGTCTTCTACCGGTTTGATGCCCCGATGTCGGTCGATCAACTCTGCCGCGTGGTAGATGATCTGCCGGGAACGGGCGTCGATGCGTTTCTGCCCTGCCCGCAGTTCAGCGACGACCAGTTCTGGTATCCACTCGAGGCGGCCGAGCCGTATGACGGACGGCAGGTTCCCGACGGCAAGTTCGAGGACAAGTACTTCAAGCGGGTGGCCGGCAACGTGCGCTCGATGGTTTCGCGGAAGCTCGACCCGATGACCGCTTGGCAACAGCGGGCTCACCGGCACGGGATGTACTTCATTCCCTCGCTGAGAATGAACGATGTCCACAAGGACTATGTCGATCGCTGGCCTTCGCTGCGGAGCTCATGGGAGAAACAGCGTCGACACCTGCTGATTGGCAAGCAGGTGCCCGACTGGTACACGCATCCCTACGACTATTCGTGGGCGATGGACTACGCCCACCAGCAGGTGCGGGATCGCAAACTGACGATCATCACCGAACTGTGTACGAAGTACGACGTCGACGGCTTCGAACTCGATTTTCTCCGCAGCGGACTCTTTTTCCGCAAGGGGCACGAGCGGGAAGGCCGTGCGGTGATGACCGACCTGGTGCACCGCATTCACCAGATGCTTGGCGACATCGGCCGGAAACGGAAGAAGACGTTGAGGCTGGTCGTTCGCGTGCCGACCAGCGTGAAGGAGTGCCTGGCCCAGGGCCTGGACGTGCCGACGTGGATCCGACGGGGGCTGGTTGACATGGTCGTGCCGATGGCCGGTGGGTACCTGGACATGACCGCACCAGTCGAGCAGTTTGTCTCCCTGGTCAAGGGCACCGACTGCAAGGTGGCCGGTGGACTCGAGTACTACATCCGTGGTTACGTGAAGCCGAAACAGCAGGGGATCACACGGGCCTCTCTGCAGCGATTGCGGGCCGGTGCGGCGTCGTTCTGGGATCGTGGGGTCGATGCGATCTACCTGTTCAACTACGACTGCCACGGTCGGTTTCCGTTTACCGGCGACAAGCGACAGGCCCTGGTCGAGATGCACGATGCGGCCAAGCTGGCCGGTACCGACCAGCACTATTTCGTCACTCGCGAGATGAGCAAGAAGACACCCGTTGGCACGGGGTACAAGCAATTGCCTGCCGAGTTGAACCAGCAGGGCAAGCTGTCGCGGTTTGAATTCCACGTCGGGGACGATGTGCCGGCGAAGCCGACGGCCAG
>PBOJ01000156.1 GCA_002724315.1 Planctomycetaceae bacterium
GTTCGTGTCGCGAGAGACGGAGCCCGGGTCATTGACGGGCTGATCGGATAGTGGCCGGTCGATTGAAAAACAGTCCGCTCGCGACTCGACTCACCATGATCGCGAACCCGAAACACGTTCTCCGCACGGCGGTGGGTCTCTGTCTGGGTCTCTGTCTGGGTCTCTGGCTGAGCCCGGCCACAGCGGCCGAGCCGCCGGTCACGTCGGTCGCCTTCACTCCAAACGCCAAAACCGTCGTTGCCTGCTCGCAGGCCGGAGTGCGGGTCTACAGCTGGCCGGAGTTGAAACACCGGGCGACATTCCGGGCAGCAGCCGTCAATCTCCACGACATCGCCTTTTCCCCGTCCGGCAACCGGTTGGCTGTCGGTGGAGGCACTCCCACTGAGGACGGGTCGGTCGAGATCTTCTCGTGGCCGGCTGGCAAGTCGCTGAAAGTCCTCGGCGGCCAGGGCAACCTGGTGATGGGACTGACCTGGCTCAGCGATTCGTCCCTGGCCGCGGCGAGCCTGGACCACAGCGTGACGTTGTGGAATCCCAGGACCGGAGCACTCCAACGCCGTCTCGAGGGACATTCCCGGGGGGTCTGTTCGCTGTGCTTTCTGCCGAAGGAGAAAATCCTTGTCAGCACGGGTGTGGACCGGAGCCTGAGGGTCTGGAAACCGGAGTCGGGCCGGCTGATTCGCAGCCTGAACATTCACACCCGAAGAGTCCACAACCTGGCCCTCCGCCCCGGTGGTGAGGGACTGCCGATGGTGGCTTCGGTCAGTGACGATCGATCGGTTCGACTCTGGCAACCGACGATAGGCCGCATGGTCCGATTTGCCCGCCTGAAGTCCAGGCCGCTGGATGCCGAATGGCTTCCCGACGGATCCCGCGTGGTTGTCTCGTGCAGCGACGGCCACATCCGGATGGTGGATCCCCTGACGGTGCAGGTGACCGGCGACATCCCGGCTCTGCCCGGCTGGGCCTATTCGCTGGCCGTCCACCCCACCGATGGCAGCGTCGTTGTCGCCGGCCAGGGCGGACAGCTCAGGCGACGGATTCTGCCCAAGCGTGCCGTTGACCGCCGGTGATCCAGCAGCTGAAAGGAGCGAAGAAGGAAACTCGAAGCCCGCATCCGGCCAACCTGATCAAGACACACGAACCCAAACGGCGATTTTCGGAGCCGGCCTCACCCAGGGGGCTCCGTCGCCAAATCGGCTTACCCCAAACCCGTGTCGTGGCATTGGCGATCCGGACGATCCACCTTTATCGTGGGAGTGTGGGCTGGGTGATCGAAAACACGAACTTTGCTTGATCTGATCATGACGCTGACAAATATTGCGGCAATTTTGCGCGGCTTCATGGTGATAGCCGTGTGGCTGGTTTGGTTTGTGCCTGCGGTCGCCCGGGCAGCCCCCTTGAAGGGCGTCGCATCAAAAGCCGAGTCGGCCCCAATCAGGCTGGGGGAACAGGCCGCGCAAGTGCTCAGTCGCTATTGCGTTTCGTGCCATGGGCCGGACAAGCAAAAGGGCAAGTTACAGCTGACCGCACTCGAGACGATCGACGCGGTCGCCCGACAGACGTTGTTCGCCAAAGTGCAAGATGTCGTCCAACTGGGCGACATGCCGCCTGAGAATGCCAAGCAACCGAGTGATGCCGAGCGCAAGGTCTTGCTGCAATGGCTGAACAGCCAACTGACCGGAAAGGCAGCGAAAGCGCTTGCGGAAAAACTGCGGCGCTTCGAGTACGGCAACGTCGTCGATCACAAGGATCTGTTCTCTGGAAAATACGCTGACCGGCTCGGCTACACGCCTGACCGCCGTTGGCTGACCAGTGAGTTCATCTTCAATGAGAGAATCAATCGCCTGCTCGATTACCACCCGACGCGGAAGATCTACGGCAAAACACTGCCGGTTCAGGGCGATAGCGGCGTCCACTGGAGTCCCAAGACCGAGCGCGGGAACAAGTTCCGCAGGACGATTACCAACCCGTACCTGCTACCGCAGAAGGTCGGAGTGCGCTACTCAGTCCATAACCGACTGACGACCGGTCACCTGCTAACGATGGTCGGCAACGCCAAGATCGTCGCAGGGTACATGTCGTCTGAGGCGACGATGAAGGCTCGCTACCCGGCAATGTACGCACTGATGAAAACCGAACTGGATCACCGCGAGACAGTTCGATCGCGCGAGCGGTTCATGAGGACGTATCCCTTCATGGAGCGGCTGCTCAAGGAAATCTATGGCAACCAACACGAGAAGCTCCTGCCCGAACTGGTTCGCAAACAAATCCCGTATCCCGGCCCGCCAAAGCATCCGAAAAAGGGTTTCCAGAAGCGGCACAATAACCTCGGCTTCCTGGGGCGTTTTGATCGGGAGGATATCCGAGCCATCCTGCGTGGCATCGCAACCTACAAACGCACCGCCTACAAGGTCGACGAAATCACTGCCAAATCCCGATTGGATCGCCACGGCAAGCCGGTTTGGGCTCCTTACAGCAACACCGATCGTTACGAGTTCGACAGCATCATCCGGCAAAGCGAGCGGGACTGGTATATGGAAGGAGTGACCGACTACCGCATCCGAAATCGCATCGTCACCATGAAGCTGCTTTACGACACGTGGGATATGAACCGGCTCTATCAACACGTCAAGAACGGCAGCTTCGGCTTGCCCAAGTACGTGCCACTCAACGATGCCGAGATGGCGATCATCACTGAGACGATTCAGACACACCGCAAGCAGGGCGATCGGCACCACCAGATCATCAACAAGTGCGTGGCGGACTGGACCGCGTCATATCAGGCTCAACGTGAAGCCGCGGGTGGTGCTGATGAAACGCTGTTGACTGAACTGATCATCGAACTGTACGCGGAGATCTTCGAGCGCAAGCCGACCGATTCGGAGATCGCCGAAAATGTCGAGCAATTCAAGCGGTACGTGACCAAGCTCGATCGGCAGCAGGCCATCCGGAAGCTGATCGAGTCGTTCGTCTTGAGCACCGAGTTCGCCTATCGCCACGAGTTTGGACAGGGCAGGCCCGATGAGCACGGTCGACGCATGATGTCGCCGCGCGATGCGAGTTATGCGCTGGCCTACGCGTTGACCGATTCAAGTCCAGACGAAAAACTGGTCAACGCGGTGAAAGAAGGCCGGCTGAGTTCGCGCGAGGACTACGAGCGCGAGATCCGCCGTATGCTGAACCGCCGCGACCGGTGGACCATCGTCGACGAAAGTGTCCAGGCGGCCAATCTCAACGCGAGTGTCACCAACCAACCGATCCGCAAGCTGCGTTTCATTCGAGAGTTCTTCGGGTATCCGAAGGCACTGGAGGTCTTCAAAGACGACTCGCGTTTCGGCGCGGGCCGTCATGAGCAAGCCGTCAGCCGTTTGATCGACGAGGCGGACATGCTGGTGGAACACATCCTCGAGCAGGACGAACACGTCTTCGAAGAACTGCTCACGACGGACAGCTTCTTCATCTACCACTCCGGCAACAACAAGGCGATGAAGGCCGGATCAGATCAGCTCAAACGCGTCTACGATTACTTCAGGGAATTCGAATGGGAGACGTGGGAGCCAGATGACATCGCCCCGCACAAGACGTTTTTGCTGACAATCTGGGAATTCCGCAAGGTGCGCGGCGGTGACAACAAGTCGCTGCTCAAGGCGTTAAAGAGGATGATGCCGGCCCTGGAACTCCATTTCAAAAATGGCCAAGCCAACGGCATGCCCTACATGAAGATGGCCATGGGCTTCTGGCACGGCGGCAATGTTGTCGGCCGGACCGGCCAACAGATGCGTGGCGAGCAGGTCACTTCGTACTGGAATATCGACTGGAGAATTTGGGACTACCCGACCCGGCAGCCAGCGAAAGTCCCCAATCGCAAAGGGATGCTTACCCATCCCGCCTGGCTGATCGCACACGCACAAAATCTGGAGACGGATCCGATCCACCGTGGCAAGTGGATCCGCGAGAAACTGTTGGCCGGGACCATTCCAGACGTGCCGATCACCGTCGACGCGGTCATCCCCGAGGACCATCACAAGACGCTCCGCCAGCGGATGGAAGTCCGGACGGGCGACGCCTACTGCCGGCGTTGTCACCAGAAGATGGACCCGCTCGGCTTTCCGTTTGAGATCTACGACGACTTCGGTCGATTCCGCAACAAGGAAAATCTCGAGCACCCGGAAAATCTCATCACCTCAGCCGACAAAGCGCCACTCACCTTCGGCGCCAAGCTCCCGGTCTACAAGACGTTACCGGTTGATCCGCGTGGCGTGCTGAAAGGTACCGATGACGCGACGCTGGACGGCGAAGTCGAGGACGCGTTCGACCTGATCGATCGACTCGCGAAATCGGCCAAGGTTCGCCAGTCGATCATTCGCCACGCCTTCCGCTACTTCCTGGGCCGCAACGAGACGCTTTCGGATTCCAAGGCGTTGATGGACGCAGACAAAGCATATCTCGATCACAACGGCAGCTTCGACGAAGTGATTGTCTCGCTACTCACCTCCGACCCCTTTATCTACCGCAAACGTGACACCAGGGAATAAACGATGTTGGTAAACCGACGAGAGCTCTTGAAGGTAACCGCCCTGGGCACCGCAAGCCTGGCACTCACGCCGTCGTTCAACGACCCGATGGGCACGCGGGCCTATGCCGAGACGTCGGCTGCGAGCGGTTTTCCGCACCGGTTCGTCTTCGTTCGAAAGTCCAACGGCAATCTCACCAGACAGTTCGGACTACCTTCGTTTTCGTCCGCAGAGTTGAAGAAGCACGAAGAGAAACAGGCTTTCGAGGTGGACCTGGCCAAGCATGAACTGCCGGACTGGCTGAAAGGGCTGGACGGGCACAAGGAGAACCTGACCATCCTGCACGGCATCTCGATGTCGGTCAGCGGCGGCGGGCACTACTCGTACTCCGGCTGCATGGGCGCGTACAAGGCCGGGCGTGACATCCTGAGCAACATCAAGTGGGCAACCGTCGACTTTGAACTGGCCAAGCTCTTCCGCTCTCCGTTCGGCCATGTCGAGATGTCACTGGCGGTCCCTCACGGGCGCGACCACAGAACCGGGATCGTCTCAGGCTATTCCGCCCCGGCAGCAAAGCAGCGCAACTACTGCTACGCCGACCCCATGACCGCCTATCAGGAGTTGTTCAAGTCCGTAACAAACTCCGACCAGGCGGACTCCGACCAAGCTCTGCTGGACTACCTGCACGAGCAGGAGACTCGTCGGCTTAGGGGACTCGATGGCGAGGAACGCCTCAAAATCAGCGACCAGGTTGAATCGCTCCAGTCGATCCGCGACCGCAACACCAAGGTCGCGGCTCTGGGCGACAAGATCAAGCAGCACCTGCCCAAGATCGATCCCGTCCACGCCAACGGCGGTGAGGATGCAACGCTGCCCCAAAAACAGGCCGCCTTCACCGACATCATCTTCGCTGCGCTGGCGTCTGGCCTGACCAACGTTGTCACGTACACCATCGACGACCTGGGCACCAACATCACGAGCCTGCCCGAGAACAAACAAAAGACCAGCATCCACCAGATCGGACATGGCGGCCAGATTGCCGGTGCGGCACATATGAGAAATGTCATCAAGACCCACCACATGAAGCAGGTCGAGACCCTCGTCACAAAACTCAAATCCGCGCCCGAGGGGAACGGCACAATGTTCGACAACACGACGATCATCTACATGCCCGAGACCGGCGCCGGCCACCACAGCCCGGACACCGAGGCGCCGATGGTTCTCATGACCGGCAAGAATTCCAGGCTGGACCTGGCTGGCCGGTATATCCGCCTGCCATTCCACGGCAGCGAGGGTCACAAGACGCTGAGTAACTGGTACACGACCCTGCTCAACGCCTACGGCAACCCGATTGAGCACTACGGCGACATGGACCTGACGATGCAACGCAAGAGGCTCAAGCAGAGCGGAGCAATCGATCGGTTCCTGGCTTGACTGCTGACCCGGAAAAAACCGCGGCGTCAGACGACGACGAAGAGCCGGCGTCGCAACTGCCTTTGCTGACGTCCGTTGAAGGCGATTGCAGACAGAGGAAAAGCGGAGAGGGGGGGATTCGAACCCCCGGTCGCTGTTACACGACGCCGGTTTTCAAGACCGGTGCATTCGGCCACTCTGCCACCTCTCCGACGAGAGCCTTCCGCGGCGACGGGCCGCTGCGGTTGCTCACTTCTTCTCACTCTTCTTGCCGCCGTCTTTCTTGTCTTTCTTGGCGTCGGCTCCGTAGGGCTTCTCCTTCTTCGGATCGGCTCCGAAAGACTGCCGCAGAGTTGTGGCCGAGGCGGTGACGGTCTTCATCGGACCGGTCAGCTTCAGGAAGTAGTTGCCCTTGCCCTTGACGGCCAGGATCACCGCCAGCATCCGGGCGCCCTTCATCGGCTTGGTGCGACGCTGGATCGGGGGACCAATCGGCTTGTTGTACGTGCCGGTCAAATCCAGCAGCAGGTAGGGCCCCTGGGCCGATTCGCCACGCAGGACCTTCATCTTGCGCCCCTCGGCCTGGAACTGGCCAATCCAGCGGCGGATGTTCGCATCGACTCCGCCGCCAGTCCCGCCGAAGAAGAAGATCGCCAACTCGGCCGAGTCTTTGTCGCCTTTGACCGCCGGCAGCTTGAACTGGCCGGCCCGCAGGCGGCTGCTCGGCTTCTGCTGCTGCCATGTCGGAGGCACCGTCAGCGTGATGTCGCGGAGCTTGACAGGCTTGGCCGCGGCTTTCTTCGCGTCCTTTTTCTCGGGCTTGTCGGCGGCCACCAGCGAAGAAACAGCCAGGCTCAGCACGGCCAGCAAAACGATCGGAAAACGACGGGTCATGGGAAAATCCCCTGGTTGGGAGAACAGATTGGCTCGGTGACTTGATTCTCGAGCATCGCTCGAGGGTTTGCAATGTTGCCCCGCCGGCTCAGCCGTTGCGCAACAGCTTCTTGAACCGCGACCACGGGCGAGCATTGGCCACGTGCTTCTTCTCCAGCCCCGCCCGGCGGGCCTGGCACACACCCCACTGCATCACGTCCATTCCGCCGGTGCTGTGCGCGTCGGTGCTGATCACGATCGGAATCCCGTGGTCACGAGCCGCAGCGGCATGAACGTCGTCGAGATCCAGCCGGCTCGGATGCGCGTTGATCTCCATCATCACCCCGTGGTCGGCCGCCGCCTGGAACAGGCCCGGGTAGCTGATCTCCGCCCCCGGACGCTTCCCGATCAACCGGCCACTGGGGTGCCCGATGACATCGACGTGGGGGTTCTGCACCGCGGTCATCAGCCGCGCGTCGATCTGTTCCCGAGGTTGCTTGAGCCCGTAATGCAGGACGGCGATCACCCAGTCGGCCTCGGCCAACACGTCGTCGGGCAGGTCCAGGGTCGCATCCTCCAGGATGTCGCACTCGATCCCGCACAGCACTTCGATCCCCGACACGCTGCCCCGGATCTTGTCGATCTGCTTCCAGTGAGCCCTCAGCCGCTTGGCATCCAGTCCACCGGCCATCGTGACCCGCTTGGAGTGATCGGTGATGGCAATGTACTTCCGCTTTCTCGCCTTGGCCGCGGCGATCATCTCCTCGATCGACGCCGTCCCATCCGTCGCGGTGGTGTGCATGTGCAGGTCGCCGCGAATGTCGGCCAGCGTGACCAGCTCGGGCAGTTTCCCCGACTCGGCCATTTCAAACTCGCCCCGGTCCTCTCTCAGTTCGGGAGGAATCCACGGCAGCCCGACCGAATCGTAGACGTCCTCCTCGGTGCGACCGGCCACCGGCTTGTCGTTCTCGTCAAACACACCGTACTCGTTGACCTTCAGCCCGCGTTCCTGGGCCCGGCGACGGACAACGATGTTGTGCTCCTTGGAACCGGTGAAGTACTGCATCGCCGCCCCGTAGGATTCCTCGGGCACCACCCGCAGATCCATCTCCAGGCCGCCCCCCTCCCGCTCCAGCAACCTCACTCGCTGTTTCGTCTCGCCCTGGGCCAGTACCTCCTCGACCAGTTCGTGCTCGGCCAGCGCCGTCATCACCTCCGACGACTCGACCCCTTCGGCAATCGTGGCCAACACGTCCAGGTCCCCGACGGTCTCCTTCAACCGGCGGCTGCTGCCGGCCAGGCTGACCTGCGTCACCGATTCGAGTTCCGAAAGGTCCTCGACGATGCGATCGACCGCCACCCGCGCGGTGGCCAGCCAGGTTCGGGTACTCCCGTGCCGGGCAATCGGGATTCCCTCCAGGATCGACTGTTCGGTCTTGGCCCCAAAGCCCTTCCGTTCGGCGATCACCCCTTCGTTGGCTGCGGCTTCAAGAGCATCAAGGGACTCGATCCCGAGATCCTTGAACAACACGCCGACTTTCTTGGGCCCCAGGCCGGGAATCCGCAGCATGGCCACCACTTCGGCGGGCACCTGCTCGCGGAGTTCGTCGAGCTGGTCCAGCCGTCCGGTCTCGACGATCGACGTGATCTTCTCGGCCAGGTCCTTGCCGATCCCCGGCAATTCGTCCGGAGACCGCTCGGGATCCTCGACCAGCAACGCGATCGGCTCGGCCAGTGTCTCGACCGTCCGTGCCCCGGCGCGATGGGCGCGGACCCGGAACGGGTTGGCCCCCTGGATCTCCAGCAGGTCGGCCAGGTCGACCAGCACCCTCGCGACGTCAGCGTTGCTCATTCGAGTTCCGTGGCGGCTAGCGTCCGGCGATCGTGCTACCCGGCAGCGCCGGACGGAGTGACGGCTGAACGTCGATCACGCGGCGAGCCACCACCACCGACCCGAGTCGCCGAGTGCCCGTCAAAGCCCGTCTCGCAATGCGGGCCCGGGACGGGACCACGTGATGCACGATGCCGTCAGCGTTAGCCGACACCGCGGATGTCTTCTTTTCAACCGGCTTCTTTTCAACCGGCTTCTTTTCGGCCGGTTTCTTCTCGGCCGGTTTCTTCTCGGCCGGCTTCTGGATCTTCGGGATCACCTGACCCGGATCCGCATCGGTTTCAATGGGCGGACGGAAGGTCCGGGTATCCGTCTGAACTTCTCCGGCGGCCTGGGGGTCGGTGGCAAACGTCTTGGGCGCCGCCTGGGACTTCTGCCAGCCTCCGGTCGACGCCGACCCGGCCGGCACCGTGATCGGACACCCGCCGTAGCCACAGGGAGAACAGCCCCATCCCCCACCGTAGGGCGAGTAGCCGGGACTGCAGCCGAAAATGCCTCCGAACAACGCCGGCAGCAGGTTGGGCAGGCGAGGCATGCAGGGAGCCCCGTAAGCGTTCCCGTAATACGGTGCGGCGGCCACCGGTTGGGTGTAGACCTGCTGGGGAGCCATGTAACCGTACGAGGCCGGTGGACAACCGTAGGCGGCGTACCCACCGTAGTTGGTGTTGGTGCCATAGGACCCGTAGGCGGGTTGGCAAAGACTGCCCGAGGGCCCAAACAGGGAATCAATCAGCCAAGGAATGACCCCGGCATCGGCTGTCGAAGCGGAAACCGACAGTCCCAGGACCAGGCAAACTCCCAGTCGAATCGCGCGTCGAGTCAATTTCAGCGATCTCATCTCAACACCCTCGCGTACGGCGTCTCTTCTGTGGGGAAACCGGTCCAGCCGACGTCCAGGGCCTCACAACCGTTCCCATCGACACGACCAGCCAGCTATCCTGTTTTACCGGTGCTGTTCGAGCAGTGTCAACAGGCTGCCCGAACCGGTTGTGCGTGCTCGGTTCTCAAGCTGGAAATGTCACCCCGGAGACCCTCTCAGCCATGGAAGACTCCGGGCTGTTCGATTTCTGGGACCCGTCCTGCCGTCCTCTGGGACCGGCCGTTCCGCCTGAGGAACCGGGATTCAGCGGAGCCACCGTGATGAGAATCACGACCTCTCGGGGACCGTTGGCCGTCCGCGGTTGGCCACCCGACGGCCTGCCGCGTCAGCGACTCGAGGCTCTGCATCGCCTGCTGGAACACGTCGCTCCGACCGTTCCGGTCGCGGTTCCTGTCGTCACCGGCGACGGCAACCGGCTGGCCGAATGGCAAGGACGCCTGTGGCAGCTGGAACCCTGGATGCCCGGAACCGCCGATTTTCGCGACAACCCGTCTTCGACAAGACTGGAAGAGGCGATGGCGACACTCGCCCGGTTCCACCTTGCCGCGCGGGGGTTCGTCGCCGACCGTGGAGCAGAAACGTGGTTCGGGTCGTCCGAATCGAGCCGCTCCCCGGCCGTCGGAGAACGACTCACACAACTCGCCGACTACCAGCGACAGTGGGACCAGCTGGTTGGCCGGGCTCGCAAAACGGTCTCCGGTCGGGCCGACTGGACCGGGTTGCTCGTCGACATCGACAGGCTGTTCGGCCGTGGGGCCGCCGCCGTTGCCGGACAACTGCAGACGGTGCAGCCGACCGGGTACCGTTGCCAGCCTTGCCTGAGGGACATCTGGCACGACCACATGCTGTGGACAGGCGATCGTGTGACGGGACTGATCGACCCGGGCAGCTGCCGCAGCGACAACGTGGCAATCGACCTGTCCCGGCTGCTGGGAAGCCTGGTGGGAGACGACACCGCGGCCTGGGATCGAGGCCTGGCCGCCTACGACCGCCGGGCCGGACTGGACCTGGCCGAAACGGGGTTGGTGACCGTGCTCGATCAGAGCACGGTGCTGCTGTCCGGTGCCGTGTGGATGGAACGGTTGGCCGGGGGACGGGTCGGGGCGCAGTCGGCAGCGGCGGTCTACCGGCGGCTGACCGAAGTGGTCAGCCGCATGCGGAGGCTGGCCGAACGGCTCGGGTTCGATTGACCCCGTCGCGGCGGCCACCGGTTCATTCGCCGTCGAATCCGCCTCGCTGCAGATCCTCGAGAGCCTCCTCGGCCGTGCGTTTCACGCCCTCATCCTGGTCCGACTCGATCACCGCCCGCAGGATTTCCTCGGACCGCGCGGCACGAAGCTCGCCAATGGCCTCCACCGCCGCGGCCCGGACCCGGTTCTTCTCATCGGATGTGGCCACTTGCTCGAGCACCTCGAGGTTGTCACTTCCTCCGAGTTCTCCCAGGGCGCGTGAGGACCAGACTCGTGGCAGCCACTCGTCATCCTCCAGGGCCATCCGGGCCAAACGCCCGGAGAGACCGCCGATCTCGGCGGCACCGACCAGTCGTGCTGCGGGCGAGCGGGTCAAGGGAACGGGATGATCGAGCAACTCGGCGATCCGGCGGTGCGACTCTTCGGTGAAAACACATGTCATCGCCAGCAGGCTGCGTTCGGCCACGTTGCGGACCTTGTTGACCGGGTCGATCAGGGCATCCAGCAGCGCGTCGACGGTTGCGGGATCCGGATGGAACTCGAGACCCGAGGCCGCCAGGACGCGGAACTCGGAATCCTCGTGTGTCAGCAGAACTCTCAGGCGGGCAACGCCCGCTTCGTCGGGCATCCGCGCCAGGGCCTGGGCCGAAGCCGTGCGGGCCGGGGTGCCCACGTCGGGGCTGGTCATCAGTCCGGCCAGCGCCTCGACCACATCCTGCCCCTGCGCCTCGGTCGCCTCGGCAATCGCCTCGTTCCGCACGTCCGCATCGCCGCTGGCCAGCCGTTCAAGCAACCCGTCGCCCATCTCTGACACCCCTCACCTCGGACTGCTCCACCCCGTTCCTCGCCACATCACCAGTCCGGCTCTTAGTGCAGCTTGCCCCGCCCGGCGATCTCCCAGACCTCCTCCAGCACACCGCCCCGGCAGGCGAAGAAATGGTCATGGAGCACGGTGGTGAAATCGGCGTAGCCGACGATCAACTCGACCTTGTCCCCGATCGTCAGGTCGACCGCGTCGTCGACCAGTCTCAACTCGCAGTGCTCGGCACTCATCCGGACGACCTCGGTCCCCGGATGGTTCTTGACCAGAGGAAGATGGGCATCGGGGTTGAGCGTCTTGCGGCCGCTGTCGAGCACGGCCCGGTTCTTCTCGGGGCGGCTGACGACGGTCGCCAGAACCGTCAGACCGTACTCGAGGCCGGTCACTCCCATCTGCAACTGGTACATCGGGTCGGCAAAGATCCCGCCACCGGCCTGCAACTCGGTGACAGACGGGCAATCGCTGGTGAACTGGTAGCTGCCGGTGCCGCCGGCGCTGACGATGTCACAGCACAGTCCCTCGTCCCGCATCGTGTCACGGGTCTCCTCGAGCAGTCTCATCGCGGCGTTGATCTGGGTCCGCTTGTCCTCGGGATCCTCGACCTTCAACAGGTGCCCCTCGTAACCCATGATGCCGACAAGTCGGAGACCGTCGAGTTCGGCCGTGGCGCGAGCCAGTTCGATGGCGTCGCGGCCGGGCAGGACACCCACCCGGTCGAGTCCAACGTTGATTTCCAAGATCACCCGACAACTGACACCGGCCTCGTGACATGCGGCCGCCAGTGGCTGGGCCTGGGCAAAGTGGTCCAAGGCGATGATCGGGTCGGCGGTTTCACAGAGCCGGGCGACCCGTTGCACCTTCGGAGCTCCGACGATCATGTTGGCCACCAGGATGTCGGTGATGCCGCCGGCGGCCATCACCTCGGCTTCGGAGACCTTGGCACAGGTGACCCCAATGGCACCGGCCGCTCGCTGCCGGTGAGCGATCTCCGGAGTCTTGTGACACTTCTCGTGGGGCCGCCACTGCTTGCCCCGTTCGGTCATAAAGGAGGCCATCCGCGAGATGTTGGCCTCCATCACATCGAGATCGATGCACAGCGAGGGAGTGTCGAGATCGGTCTGGGGCGTGCCGGGGGAGGGCAAGGTGCTCATGCTTCTTGGCAATTCAAATGAAGGTCGTGAGGGAAAACGGACAACAACAGGGCCGATCATGATAGCCGACCCAACACGCGGGAGGAATCGGCCGGGCAGTCACCGGAGCTCGAAAAAAACCCGATCGGGGACGGTTGACAGTCTTGGGCGGCCTGCTACGATGGCCCGACGCGGCATTTAACGATGCCGTTTCCGGAGACCTGTTTCGACGGGTTCACCGGATTGTTCTTTGACAAATTGGTTGGTGGCCCTCGTTCAGCGATTTCAGTCGCTGGATCCTTCGGGATGCGGCTGATTGCACGAGTTTGACCGCTCGTGCTTCCAGCATCAGGCTTTTCTCTGCTAATCCCCCCGTTCCTCACCAGAACCCTCGAGCGGCTCTCCTCTGCCCGGTCTTTGACCAGGTGGTTGAGAAACAAGAGGCGGATGGAGTGGAAACGGGAAAGCAGTCATATGAAGGGTTTGATCCTGGCTCAGAATGAACGTTAGCGGCGTGGATTAGGCATGCAAGTCGAGCGAGAAGTCTTTCATTGATCCCTTCGGGGTGAAGTGACTGACGGACAGCGGCAGACGGCGTAGTAAGGCGTAGGTTACGTACCCTTGAGTCCGGGACAGCTACGGGAAACTGTAGGTAATACCGGATGCCCTCCCAGGACATGATCGTCCCGGGAGGAAAGGCGCAAATTCTGCTCTTGGAGCGGCCTACGTGGTATTAGCTAGTTGGTGAGGTAATGGCTCACCAAGGCTACGATGCCTAGGGGGTGTGAGAGCATGGCCCCCACGACTGGGACTGAGACACTGCCCAGACACCTACGGGTGGCTGCAGTCGAGAATATTCCGCAATGGGCGAAAGCCTGACGGAGCGACGCCGCGTGTGGGATGAAGGCCCTTGGGTTGTAAACCACTGTCAGAGGGGATGAA
>PBOJ01000157.1 GCA_002724315.1 Planctomycetaceae bacterium
TACAAGACCGACTACGTCGAGAACCAGGACGACATCGACGAGAAGGTCGAGTATTACCGCGGGCAGTTGGAAGCCTACCGCAATGCCGTCAGCCGGGTGTTCGGACTTGACGATGACCACATCGCCACCCGGCTGGCATTCGTCGGCGCGGGTCAACTGGCCACGGTGTAGGCCTTCGACTCCATCGGGCCGATGACCTCGGCTAGCGGACCGGAAACAACTGAAACGCCACGTATCCCTCGTGCCGGTGGTCGCCCCGCTGCATCGTCGCTCGCAGGCCAGCCCCCCAGCCGGCGATCTCATCACGATCCTGTTCCGAGAGCGGTTCGAGCGGTACCAGGTGCTGTCGCTCGAACTGGTCTTCTCCCAGCACTCCCGACTCCCGCAGTCGTGCGAACAACTGCGGCGTCACAAAATCGGTGTACCCGTACGTCGTGCGATACCTGAGGATCTCCTGCCAGTTGACCAGTACCCAGCCGATCCCCTCGGCATCGAACCGCTCGCGGATCGTCTCGGCATCGGCCAGTCCCCCCTGCCCGTCTCCGCACCACTCTTCCACCAACGACCGATCGAACACCGTGTTGTACCGAACCGGAAATCTCGCATCGAAGACCTGGGCCTCCCCGACACACAACACCCGCCTGGCTCCGTCCCCGAGTCGCTGGTTGGCCGCCCGGATCGCCGGTGCCGTCGCCTGGACAACCTGGCGGGCCGTGTCGAGATCGCCGAGGAAGGCGTTGTACCCGATCACCGGACGTGGTTCGGTGATCGTCACCACGCCGATGTTGTGGGCCACACCCAGCACGACCAACACCGCACACGGACGCCACCATGCCGACCTGATCGACCAGGTCATCCCGATCCCGGCCAGCAACGAGACGACCGGTAACAACGGAACCCAGAAACGGTCGAGCCGGTGCGTCAGCCCCCACCAACTGAAGAACAGCCACGCCACCAGCAACCAAAGACCGACCACTACGCGTCGGCGACTGGAAACCAGCAGCGCCAGCGGGGCCAGTCCGAACACCAACGGACTCTGCCAGTCGTTGCGACTGACGACATCGAGCACACGGTTGGCCAGATCCGAGACCGAAAAGTCACTGGAGGAATGGGCCGCCCGCCACTTGAGATTGTCCGACTCCGACCAGTCCTCTCCGCCGAACACCGAATATCCCAACGGGTAGACCGGGTTGCCTGTCTCGGCCAGATTCTTCAGCAACCACGGGCCGATCGTCAACGCGACACCACAGCAGAAGGCAACGGCCAGCCGAACGACTCGCATCGGCGCCTCACCTGACCCGTTCCGCTTCGGGGACCTCGACAACACCAGAACCAGGGTCCCCGCAGCGGGGAGCACCACCTGGACCAGCCCGGTGTACTTGCAGGCCATCCCGCTTCCGGCCAGCAGGCCGGCCAGCAACCAGGCGGCAGTCGCCGGCTCACCTCGCTGCGACCTCTCGATCGCCAGCATCACCGCCAGCAGTGTCGCGGCCAGGAAGAAGCACAGCCCGCCTTCGGCGTAGGCGATGATCGAAACACGGGTCGTCCAGGGAATCGTCAGATAGACCATTGCGGCGGCCAAACCGGCCGATGAACTCCACCAGCGGCGACCGGCCGAAAACAGCACCAGGGCCGTCAGGGGTGCGAACGCAGCGAGCACGGACTTGCCAACCAACGCCCCCCACCACCAGTCATCGGCCACGACCATCCCGGCCAGGCTCAGCATCTCGGTCAGGAACGGGAAACTGGTGTAGACGTTGTGGGGCAGGCGGGTGATCCGTCCCTGTTCGAAGAACTCTCGCGGCCCCTGCAGGTGGTACTCCTTGACGTCGAAGTCGATCGACGGCAAGGCCGCACCAGTGAACTGGAAGAACAGAAACAGGGCCGCGACAAGTCCCACCAGACACTTCACCGCTGTCGGGTACGCCAGGAAGAATCCCGTGGAGACCCTCGACGACGCCGCTTCGGACCGGGCACGGCGACCCGCTCCGTCCCGCCACCACAGCACCAGTTCTGTCACAAGTGCCACCGCCGGCAGTCCAACCAGGACTCTCCGTTCGAGCACACCGGCCAGTCCGCAGGCCAGTGTCAACAACGACAGGGCCGAGATCCCGACACCCGTGGCCAGGACAAAAGCCGTGGTCGTGTCGGTCTGCAACGGGGACGTCACCAATCGGTCACAACACCCCGCCAATCGGCAGATCAGTCGGCCCATCCCCCAGGCCCCGAACAGCAGGCCTAAGGCGGTCAACCACACGCCAATCCGCTGGGGCAGATACCGCCAGCCGGATCGTTCCAGAGGAGGATCCACGGCGTCCAACATCGCCATCGGCGAACCCGCAACCATATCCAACCGGGTGAACTCCCGGTTGTTGGGCAAAATCGGAGTCAGCAGGAAGAACAATACGAAGAAACCGACCAGCCAGGCCACGGCCAGCGCCGGCGATCGATCGGACGGTGGAACAGCCTGCTGTGGGTTCAACGACTCTTTCTCTGCGAGCGAAGCGCGGGGATCATACGGATGCCGATCGGACATGTAAACGGGGGCGACGCCTCTCCGCTTGGAATCGCCGCACCCATTTCCGTAAGGTGAGTGCCCCCGAAACGGCCCCATCATCAGTCACCATGCTTCACCTGCTTGCTGAAACCCCAACCGGCCCGCTTGCCGCCGATGCCGTCGAAGGACTCCAGGGCCTCGACTACGTCGTGGTGGGCGTCTACCTGCTGGGCGTACTGGCCGTCGGGGTCTACTTTTCCAGGCACCAGTCCCGCAGCGAAGATTATTTCGTCGGTGGCAGACAGATGCCCTGGCTGGCCGTCGGCCTCTCGATCATGGCCTCGCTGCTCTCGACCATCTCCTACCTCGCCTCGCCCGGCGAGATGATCAAGAACGGACCGACAATGGCCCTGGCCTGGCTGGTCGTTCCATTCGTCTTCGTGGTGGTCAGCTTCGTCTGGCTGCCGTTCCTGATGAAACTGAAACTGACCAGCGTCTACGAATACCTCGACAGGCGTTTCGGAGCCCGTGCGGGCAAACTGGCCAGCATCCTGTTTGTCTTCGTCTTGCGGTTGTTCTGGATGGGAATGGTGGTCCTGACGGCCTCGGTGGCCGTCGCCGACATTACCTACGCCAGCATGGCTCGCCTGGTTGGATCGGACTTCGGACTCCAGACATGGACCCTGGTCGTGCTGACATCTGTCGGCACGCTGGCCACGCTCTACACAGTCCTGGGTGGCATCAAGGCCGTGATCTGGACCGACGTGGTGCAGACGGTGATCCTGATTGCCGGTGCCATCCTGACGCTGGTGATCATCATCTCGGAAACCGGCACGGGGCCGGTCGACTGGTGGAACACGATGTCGGACAAGGCCGGGGGTGGACACGAATTTCCGCCGCTCTGGAGCTGGGATCTCGGCGAACGAAACGTGATCGGTTTCGCGGTGATGCACAGCGCCTTCTGGTACCTGTGCACATTCCTGGGAGACCAGGTCGCCATGCAGCGGTACTTCACCATGAACTCCCTGAAGTCTGCCGTCCGCAGCAACGTGGTCAACTTCAGCTGTGACCTGGTGATCATGATCCTGCTGGCGCTGTGTGGCATGGCGCTGCTGACCTACTACCTGCAGAACCCGGCGGAGATTGTCGAAGGTATCAGTGACCCACAGGAGGCCAGAGTGGCCGACCGCGTATTCCCGCACTTCATCGGACACCATCTGCCGGTCGGTGCCGCCGGCCTGGTCGTCGCAGCCCTGTTCGCCGCAGCGATGTCGAGCCTCGACTCGGGAATCAACTCGGTCGCCACCGTGCTGATCGTCGACTTTGTCCGCAAAAAGCACCCCGACATCAGCGACGAACGTGAACTGGTGCTCGCACGCAAACTCTCGGTCGTCGTCGGTGTCGGCTGCACCGCGATGGCCGCCGGGCTGATGTTCCTGCCCGAGGATCTCAACATCATCGATGCCAGTGCCCGCACCTTCAACTGCGCCCTGGGCCCGCTGGCCTCCATGTTCCTGGTGGGCATGTTCCTTCCGCATGTTGGAGAAACCGCCGTCCTTGTCGCCACAGCCTGTGGAACACTGATCGCGCTGGTGGTCTCCTGGTGGTCCGAACTGGTCGTGGGCCTGGGCCTGGACAGCGTCGTCGCCGAATCGAATCCCGGGACCTTCCTGATCCTGCCACTCTCGGCCGTCGGCACCTTCCTGATCGCCGCCGTGCTGGGCTCGGTTCTCCCCTCGGCTGACCTGGAGAGAACCCGAAAGCTGTCCTGGCGAGCCGTGGTCAAAGGCGATGATTTCGACGGCAGCGAGACGACCTCTCCACCCGAGTGACCACGGCAGCCAACTTCGACATTCCCCTTCCGCATTCCCGATACACGAACAGAACGGTCAAAGGACACCATGGACATCAACGACGTCAAACAGGTTCTCCGGGGACCAATGATCCCGGAACTGAGTTGTTTTGACAGCACCCTGGCCGTCGATCACGGTGCCACGCGTGCCAACGTGCAGACGACCATCGAACGGGGTATCGTCAACGGCCGCGGCGTGCTCCTGGCCGTCGGAGCCGGCGGCGACTTCCCGATGCTCTCGCTCGACGAACGCCGGGACATCAGCCGCACGATCGTCGAGGCTGCCGACGGTCGCGCCCCGGTGCTGATCGGAGCCCAGGGAACCCATCCGGACGAAATCATCGCGATGGCCCGTTGTGCCGAGGAACTGGGTGCCTACGGCGTCCAGTTCGGACCGGGGTACTACTACGAGTCGAGCGACGAGGACTGCCTGCGACTCTTCACGGCGGTGCACGAAGCGACCGAACGCATTGCGATCATGATCTACAACACCCACTGGGAAGGCTACGACATGTCGCTGGACCAGTTGGATCGACTTCTCGAGCTGCCGCGCTGCGTGTCGATCAAGTGGTCATCACCCCAGGGAGGGACCTACCTGCGGGGTGTCGACCGCTTCCAGGAACGGGCCGCCATGGTCGACAACCAGGGTCTGCAGGTGATGAACCACATGCTCGGCGGTACAGGCTACATCACCCACCTGGCCACCATCTGGCCCGAATACGACCTGGGCACCTGGGACCTGCTCGAGGCGGGCGACTACGTGGCCGCCCAGGCCCGCCTCACGGCTGCCAACTGGCCGTGGCAGAGGTTCCGCGGAAAGATGTGGAAACGGACCGGAGCCGAGAGTCCGGTCGTCAAAGCGGCCCTGGAACTCTGTGGACGGCCCGGTGGCCCCAGCCGGCTGCCGACCCGCGAGTTGACCTCCGAAGAGAAGGCCGAACTGCGGAACATCCTCGAACGGATCGGCGTGCCGGACCTCGTGTAGCCGCTCAACCCCGGGACTACTTCTTCAAACCCACGCAGTACAGGTGTCCCCGGGTACGAACGATCATCCGGCCGTCAGCGATTGCCGGCGTGCCGACGATCGGCTCGCCCATGTCGTTCTTGGCCAGGATCTCGAGCTTGTCCGAGCTCTTCAACACCACCATGTAGCCATTCTCGCCGGCAATGTAGATCTTGCCGTCGGCATAGATCGGCGAGGCGAAATACTCGCAGGTGTTGTTGATCCGCTTGGGCCCCCACAGCTTCTTGCCGCCGGCGATTTCGAATCCGGTGGCAATGCCGCCCCCCTTGACCAGCAGCATGCGGCCGTCGACGACCAGCGGCGAGACAATGTGGTCGATCTGCGAGGGATTGTGCATCCAGAGCACGTGGGTCTTGGTCACATCACCACGACCGCCGGCACGGACGGCATGGATCGACTGGTCTCCGGCTTTCTCCGACGGAGTGTCGAACCTGGCACCGGCAAAGTTGTCCTCACTGAGGAACGCCTTGTCGAGCTCGATGCCTTCGAGCACCCCGTCCTTGTTCAGGTCTCCCTTGTCGAAGGTCTTCTTGAAGAACGCCTCGGGGATCTTTCGCTTTCCGACCATCGCCTGCATCTCGGCCTTGGACAGTTTTCCGTCTCCGTTGCCACCACGGCCCACTTCGGCCCCCTTGGCATCGGCCGACTGCAGCCACTGGTTGGCAATCCCACCGCTCTGCAGCGAGACATAAATCCGGTCGCCAAAGCTGACCGGCGTGGTCTTGATGTTCCGCAGCAAGGTGCGAGCGTGCCACAATCGCTTGCCGTTGTCGGGGTCGTAACCGATCAGCATCCCGGTGCCACCGACGACAATCTCGTCGCCCTGGCTGCCCTTGGCCACGACCGGATGCGAGTAATTGACCGCCTGATCGCTGCGATCGTCCTTCCACAGCACCTTGCCCGTCCTGGTATCAAGAGCGTAGAAAGCCGCGTGCAGGTCGTCGTCCTGGACAAACAGCAGCTTGTCCTTGTAGAGCACCGGTGACATGGCCGGGCCCCAGTCGAAGATGTAGTAAGGCACCGGCATCTCGCGATGCCATTCAATGTCCCCGTCCTTGGCATCCAGCGCCACCATGCCGACATAGGCGTGGTAGAAGTAGACCCGCTTGCCGTCACTGGCCGGTGTCGTCGCGGCCAGGCTGTTGGTCTTGTGCACCTTGGTCGCATCGCCCATGTCCCACTGCTTGCCCCATTCGAAGCGGCCACTGGCCGCATCGAAGGCGTACAGCGCCACGTGGCCGGGATCGCCCAGGGCCGAAACGAACACGCGACCACCGGCGATGATCGGGCAGCCAACTCCGTCGCCGATCTCTGCCGACCAGAGTACGTTCTTCGTCGGAGAGAACTCGGCCGGCATTGCCGCCTTGGAGGTGGAGATCCCGTTGCAGTTCGGACCTCGGAACTGAGGCCAGTCCTCTGCCTGGACCGGGGAAATCGCCAGGACACTCGCTGCCAGCACCGCGGACATCGTTCGCAACATGATCTCGTTCTCCGGATCTCTTTGAAGCTCGGCTGTGGATCAACTGGTTTCGATGCCGGCCATCCTATCCGCGGCCGGGTCCACGTGCCACTTCGAAGGGCGATCCGGCGCTAGCCCTTCAACGCCCCCACGCTGACCCCCTGCACGAAGTATTTCTGGAACATCACGAACACGGCCAGCATCGGCAAAAACGCCACAGTGGCCCCGGCCATCGCCAGTCCCAGGTCGAATTCGCTCAGCGTGCTGACCAGCTTCGAAACCCCCACCGGCAGCGTGTACATCTCGGGCCGGTTGGTGACGATCAACTGCCACAGGTACTCGTTCCAGGCCCCCATGAAACTGAAGATCGCTACCGCCCCCAGGGCCGGCCGCGACATCGGCAGCACGATGTGCCAGAAGACCCGCCACGGACCAGCCCCGTCGATCCGCGCCGCCGCCAGCAACTCGTCGGGCACCTGCATCATGAACTGGCGGACCAGGAAAATGCCGAAGGGATAGCAGAGAAACGGAGCGATCAGCCCGGGGTAGGAATCCATCCAGTCGAAGCCAACCACCAGCAGGTACAGCGGGATCAGCGAGACCTGGCGAGGGAGCATCATCGTGGCGACCACCAGCCAGAAGGCCACCGCACGACCGGGAAACGACAGCTTGCCCAGGGCGTAGCCGGCCAGGGCGCTGGTGAGAACCGCCGAGAACGAGATCGAAGCGGCCACCAGCAGGCTGTTGAGCAACCAGCGGGCGGCCGGGCGGCGACCTTCCCAGGCCCCCCCGTCCTCACCTCCGAACAGCTTTTCGTAATTGGCCGTCGTCGGGTTCTCCGGAAACCACTCCGGCGGGGTCTTCATCGCGTCGCTCTGCAGCTTCAACGAGCCGGTCGTCATCCAGTACAGCGGCAGGATGGCCGCGGTCGCGGCGACCAGCAACACCAGCCACGCCGCACACCGGCCCAGGCCTGCAAGCAAGCTCGACGATTTCGGTGCCTGTGATTGGCCGGGCATCACTTCCGTCTCAATCCAACCGGGTCTTCCGCCCGAGCAGGCGGAACTGAAGAATGGCAATCGTGCCCAGGGCGACCAGCAACACGCTGCCCTGTGCGGCGGCATAATCGAAATCGTACATCGGAGTGAAAGCGGTCTCGTACATCCCGTAGACGATGGTCCGCGTGCCGTGGGCCGGCCCGCCATTGACCGTCAGCAGGAGCACCACCACGAAGACCTGGAAGACCCCGATCGTCTGGGTCACCAGCACGAACAGCGACGCCGGACGCAGCAGGGGCAGCGTCACGTGCCAGAAACGTCTCAGCGGCCCCGCCCCGTCGATTCGTGCTGCCTCGTACAGTTCCGGAGGAATTCCGCCCAGCGCCGCCAGAAATATGATGATCGGCTGGCCAAGGCTCCAACTGATCACCACCACCGCCAGCGAAGGCAACGCCGTGTCGGTCCGACCCAGCCAGTCGAACTCCAGGCCCAGCAGCGAACCGGTGACATGGTTGAGCAACCCGTACCGCTGATCGAAGATCCACAGCCAGACCATCGCCAGGCACACGCCACCGGCGACCACCGGCACGTAGAAGGCGAACCGGAAAAACGATCGGGCCCATCGGCCCATCGGGAAGACCACCGCCGAAACTCCCAGGCTCAACACCCAGACGGTCGGCACCACCAATACGACGAACCCACAGGTGTTCTTCACCGCGGCCCAGAACGTCTCGTCGCCGATCAATCGATGGTAGTTTTCGAGTCCGATGAACCGCGTCTCGCGCAACTGGACGTCGAAGAACCCCAGTGCCACACCGTGGATCAGCGGCCAGAGCACGAACGCGACAAAAGGAATCGCGGCCGGCAGCAGGAACATCCACCCGCCCCGCCGGAACCGCGGCACCGTCTCGATCGCCGCGCTGCTCACTGTGCCGACTCCTCACCCGGGTGGCCAACGGATTGTGTGCTGGCCAACTGGCCGCGCAAAACACCCTCCGCCTCTCGTTCAAATCCGGCCAGCGCCTCGGCCGGCGTCTTCAGGCCCAGGAATGCCGACTGCAGGTACGGCGGCATCCGCTTGCGAATGTCGTAGTAGCTGGGCGAGGTCGCCCCCATGTCGGCCACCGGGCATTCGGCAGCCAGGTCCAGGATCCGAGTCACGTCGGGCTGGTCGGCAAAAATCGGCCCCACGCTCTTGCGGCCGGGCAACATCTGGGACGCCCTCGCGTAATGGCCAACCGTCTCGGTGCTGGTCAGGAACTTGACGAATCGCATCGCGGCCTCGCGACGGTCCGGGTCCTCCTGGCGAAAGACGACCAGGCCGTTGGTCGAGACCGGCAGTGTCGTCGGAACCTCCGGCCGGGTCGGAGGCAAAGTGTAGAAGACCTCCATGTCGACCCGGCCATCACCATTGAAGTCGGCGGTGATCTTGCCGTCTCGAAGCGCGTTCTCGTACGTGCGCCGCATCGAGACACCACTGGGAATCGCGACCGTCTGACCACGCCAGAACATGTCAAAGAAGCCGTACCCGGCTGTGGCCACATTCGACTGGATCCAGCCCTTTCGCTTCGCCTTCACCAGCCACTCCAGTGCAGCCACTCCCTGTGGAGAATTCAGTGCGACCCTCGAGTAGTCACGGTCGTGGTACACCTCGGCACCGAAGGCCCAGAAATACTGCAGCACCCGGTAGTCACCCTGTTCGCTGGCACACTGCATTCCCAGAGGAGTCACCCCCGGACCGGCAATCGCCTCGAGAGCCGTCTCGAACTGATCCCAACGCCACCGGGGATCCTCGTCGGTGGGCAGCAGGTCGCCCAGGCCCTGGGAATCCCATGCTGCGCGATTGAGCACCAGCACCTGGACCCAGCCACACAACGGCACGGCGTGCAGCCTCCGCACACCGTCAGAGCCGACCAACCGGGACGCCTCGAACATCCTCGGCTGAAAATCGTGCTCGATCCCCTCGACCAGTTCGTCGAGCGGTTCGAGCACACCCTGGTACCAGAACCCGCTGGTGCGACCAACATAGTCCATCAACACGTCCGGCGGCCGGCCACCCAGTACGCTGATCGGCACCTTCCGCGGCAGATCCTCCCAGTTGAGACACTGGGTGCGGATGACGATGTCGGGATTCTCAGCCATGAACCGTCGCGCCAGGAACCTCTCGAAGTCCCCCACCTCCTTCACCTCGTCCCCGAATTCCGGCACCTGCTGCACCATCGGCTGGTGCCAGTACTCGACGATCACGCGTCCCCGGCTGTCACGAACCGGTCGCTGGCGACTGCAACCGGACCAGGCCGAGAGACCGAGAACCGGCAGGCTGGCCAGCCACTGACGTCGCGTGTGCCGAAAACCGGTCACAGTCGATCTCCCGTCTCGGGGTGGAAAAGGTGCGCCCGGGACAGATCGATCGCCACCCGGCACAGTTGATCAATCCCGAACTCCCCGTGACCCTCGATCCTTGCCAGCAGTTGCGGACCGCCCAGGTCCAGATCGACCAGGTACTCGGAACCCAGAAACTGGGTCCCCTTCACCGTCGCCTCGACGTCTCCGCCTGTCTCATCCAGCCGCAGATCCTCGGGCCGAACTCCGAAATCGACCTCGGTGACCTGGGACGCCGCCTGGCCGAGTTCCCCGGACAGCCGAATTCTTGCCCCACCGGCCACCAAGACCGGCGTGTCCGAGTCGTTCTCGATCCGGCCGCGGATGATGTTCATCGGGGGATTGCCGATGAACTCGGCCACGAACCGGTTGGCCGGTTTGAAGTACACCTGCTGCGGTGGTCCGACCTGGTGAATCCGGCCCTGGTGCATCACCACGATCCGATCCCCCATCGTCATCGCCTCGACCTGGTCGTGGGTCACGTAGACCATCGTGGCCCCCAGCCCGCGTCGGAGATTGACCAGTTCGGACCTCATCGAGACGCGAAGCTTGGCATCGAGGTTGCTGAGCGGTTCGTCGAGCAGAAAGACCTCCGGATCTCGGACAATCGCGCGACCCAGTGCCACTCGTTGCCGTTCACCACCACTGAGCTGTGCGGGACGCCGCTCCAGCAGGCCGTCGATTCCCAGCGACCGGGCGGCCTCGGTCACCCGTGTCCGAACCTCCTCGCGAGCCACCTTCCGCATCTGCAACCCAAAGGCCATGTTGCGGAAGACATTCATGTGGGGATACAGCGCGTAGTTCTGGAAGACCATCGCGATGTTGCGGTCCATCGCGTCGACGTCGGTAACATCACGTTCCCCGATCGAGATCGTCCCGGCGGTCGGCTGCTCGAGCCCGGCGATCATCCTCAGGGTCGTCGACTTGCCGCAACCACTGGGCCCAACCAGCACCAGCAGTTCCCTGTCCTCGACCTCCAACTCGATCTCGTCGACGGCGACGACATCGCCGAAGTGCTTCGAAACGGATTCGAGCCGGACACTGGACATCCGCCGGGACACTCCTTGGGGACACCGATGAGGCTTGGGGTGGGGCGAACCCTGACGGCCCCTAGTAGGCCAGGGCGTACCCATCCCTCCGGGGATCGGCCCCGGCCAGCCGTGCTCCGCTCTGGCGATCCACCATCACGCCCTGGCCGCCACCAACTTGCGGTGAGAAATCGCCGATGTCCTCCAGCGCGTGTCCGCGGGCCTCCAACTCTCCACGGACGTCGGCGGGCACACGGTCCTCGATCTGCATCCGTGTGTCCTCCCAGACGCGGAACCGGGGTGCCTCGATCGCCGCCTGCACATCGGCACCGAACTCGACAATGTTCAACAACATCTGCATGGTCGTCTGCAGGATGCCGTAGCTGCCCGGCGTGGCGATCGAGAACCAGAAGTCGTTTCCGTCGACCACGTGTACCGGAGCCATGCAACAGCTCCACCGCTTGCCGGGTTCGATCCGGTTCGGAGTCGGACACTCGGGGTCGGTCTCGCTCCAGTAGACGAAGTTGTTCAACAACACACCCGTCTCGGGGATCATCACTCCCGATCCGAAGCCGTTGCCCAGTGACTGCGTGATACTGGCAACGTTGCCGTCCGCATCGACGGCAGCCAGGTGGGTGGTCAGTCCATCGATCTTGCCCGGGGCCAGGAAATCTCCTTCGCGGAACCCACCCCAGCGTTCCCCCTCGACCGGTGACGCGCTCTCGCGATCAATCCGTTCGCGCTGCGAGGCGGCGTAGGCGTCGGAGAGCAGTTGATCGAGCGGAACCGGCGAGAACTTCGGGTCGCCGCACCAGCGGATGCGGTCGACGACGGCCAGCTTGATCGCCTCGCTCAGCACGTGGATGTACTCGGTCGAGTTGTGACCCAGCGACGCCAGGTCGAAGCCCTCGAGAATCTTCAGCGTCTCGAGAATCTGCATGCCCTCGTTGTTGGGCGGCGGCGTCCGCACCGTCAGGCCACGGTAATTGACCTCGATCGGATCCACCCACTCGGGCTGGTAACCGGCCAGGTCCTCGCGGGTGATCAGGCCTCCCTGTTCCTGGGTGTAGTCGGCCAGTCGCTGGCCGATCTCCCCCGAGTAGAACAGCTCCGGCCCCTCCTCGACCAATCGCTGGTAGGTGTCGGCCAGGTCGTTGGAAACATGGATCTCACCGATCCGCGGCACCAGGTCTCCGAAGACCTTCTGCCCGACGTCATTGAGCCTTGGGCGGGCGACGTCGATGAACAGGGCGTTGGCCGGATGCAGCGGGAAGCCCTCGCGACCGTGCCGAATCGCGGCGGCAAAAATGTCCGCCGGCGGCCGGGTTCCCTCGGTGGCCACCGCTTCGAACCAGCCGGCCACGTTGCCCGGCACCAGGGCCGACATCGGCCCCAGTTCGCGGTTGCACTCGTCGAACACCTCGGGCACGGCACCCGTCGGAGCCGTGCCGCTGTAGTTGAGCACTCGGGGCGGGGCCCCCGGGCGGTGCAGCAGCAGGAACCCCACTCCCCCCGGACCGCTCATGTACGGTTCGACCACCGCCAGCGTCGCGGCCATGGTGACCACCGCGTCGACGGCGTTGCCACCGTCGCGAAGAATGTCGAGTCCGGCCTGACTGGCCAGGGGGTGGGCCGAAGCGACCGCCCCATGCCGGCCTCCAACCACCGGGCGTTTTCGTGGCAGTGTCATCCTCTAACTCCTCACGGCACTTTCAGCCATTCAGTTCGGTCTCGACCGTCCGGCCCTCGCGCCAGGCGATGGCCTCATCGACACAATCCTGCACGCGTTGCCTCACGGCTGCAACCAACTCCGCCTCACGACCTCGCTCACAATACTCGGCGTACTCCTCGGGCTGCCACGGCTTTCCGATAACCAGCCGCACCCGTCCCGGGCGCGGCAACCCTCCGCGGGGATAGGATTCGAAGGCCCCGGCAATCCCAACCGCCACAATCGGTCGGCGTGAACGACGCACCAGCGAAATGAACCCGGGCTTGAATTCCCCGATTTCTCCGTCACTGGTCCGCGTGCCCTCGGGGAACATCCCGACCAGGAACCCGTGGTCCAGCCGGGCAACCATCTCGCGAATCACGCCACCGCGGGCGGCCTCGCGATCGATCGGCACGACGTAGGTCCTCCGAAGAATCCAACCGACAATGGGGATCACAAACAGAGTGCTGCGAGCCACGAAACTGACCGGTCGACTCAGCGGTACACCCACCAGCAACGGATCGAAGTTGCTCTGGTGATTGGCCAGCAGCAACGCCCCGCTGTCAGGAGGCAGGTTCTCCAGGCCTCTCGTCCGAAATCCCAGCAACAACCCAAAGAACCACCGCAGCACGATCTGGCAGATGCTCCAGACAATGTTCCGCCGGAACGGATCAGGCAGCGACCGGGTGGTATCGGGCGAATCGTTCACGCAAGCGGACCGGCAGAAGGAAAGACGACACCCGTTTGTCGGCTTTCAGCCACCGGTTTGCAACCGGCCGTTCAGCCTCCTCCGTCCCAGACTTGCCACCCCCACACCAACGGCTAGAATCGGAACCCTTGGCCCCTGTAGCTCAACTGGCAGAGCAACTGACTCTTAATCAGTAGGTTCAAGGTTCGAGTCCTTGCGGGGGCACTCCGGCA
>PBOJ01000158.1 GCA_002724315.1 Planctomycetaceae bacterium
CTCAACGGGGTCGCACAGACGTCTTACGTCGGTGACAACGGAAAGGGCAAAGGGCAACTCAAGGTGGCCGGCACCAACGTCGATTTCGTCGATGCCAACACCTCCTTCAGTGGGTTTGGTGGAGAGGGCCGGGTGCGGAACGATCCCTGGTACTTCTACAACGGCCTGGCAGACGACGTGGCGGTCTGGAACGTGCCGTTGACGTCAAAACAGATCGCTGCGCTGGCGGCAGGAGCGGCGACACCGACAACGCTGGCCGGAGGAAAGCGGCCGGTCTCGTACTGGGATTTCAACGATGGCAAGAAGGTCACAGACCGAGTCGGCAACAATCACGGTGTCGCGATTGTTGGTGCAGGTTTCAGCGATGACACACCGGCCGTCGGAGGCGCTCACTCACTCGATCTGACCAACGGGAAGGACTATGTCTCGCTTCCATCAACCGACTATGGCATCACAGACGAGTTCACCATCTCGGCCTGGCTGAAAGTGGCCGACAGCAACAGTCGTGGTTTCTTCGCCATCAAGCGAGATTGCACCGGGGCCGGTGGCGACCGCTCGGGAATCTGTTTTGGACCGGGATTCGCCGGTGACCTGTACACCGGGGTGATTTCCTCGCGGGGAAACACCCGAGCCGACCGCACCAACAGTGGAAACACGTATCACGACATTTTTACGGTTCCTGCCGGATGGAAGACGGTCCGGGAGTGGACGTTCAACCGTGAAGGCCCGCTCGAACACCGCCGACGGCAAATCTACTCGTGCAACGACTGGATTTATGAGGGCATCCATTTCGGGATCCTGAGCGTGTACGAATGGCCGGGAGATCACAGCGAGGGGGCGGTCGATTACCACAAGCGTCACGAGCGGGACGTGATGAACTTCTACATCGGGACCAGCCGAGACGCCGACAATTGGGACCTGGACTGGGTCTACGCCAAGCAGCCGCTGGTTCCCCGTGGTCCGGACGGCGCGTTCGACAAAGATTTGATCATCCCCGGTTCGACGATTGTCACTCACGATGATCGCCACTGGCTGTATTACGGTGGTGCCAATGAGCGGCACAATGCCCCGTTCAAGCACGCCATCGGCGTCGCCACGTTGCCGCTGGATCGATTCATCTGCCTGGAGGCGAAAGACACGCCCGGCGAGGTTCTGACCAAGCCGTTCCGGTTGTCGGGCAACACTCTTCAGGTCAATGTCGATGCACGAGCCGGTCGGGTTCGGGTTGAGGTGCTCGATGAGAACTCCAGGCCGATTCCCGGTTTCTCCGGTGACGACGCCGAGGAATATCAGGCGGTCGACGAACTGCGATTCAAGCCTGCCTGGAAGGGGCAAAAGGACCTGTCGCCGCTTTCGGGACAAGTCGTCCGCCTGCGCTTCTGTCTGCACAACGCCAGGATTTTTGCTTTTCAGCTACGGAAGTAGGTTGATCGAGCGTCACGAGGTCGGCTTAGCGATTCTTCCTCTCCAGTGAGACCCTGCAGATGGACGTACAGAGAACTCGACGCCGAGTGTTGACTGACCTGGGGCTTGGTGGCCTCGCGAGTTTCGCGGGGCCCTCGCTTCTTCGGGGGGCCGGCCTCCGGCGAAAGAAGCTCCCGGTGGCGGCCGTGATTACCCAGTACTTCAAGTACTCTCACGCGGATGTGCTGGTCGGAAAGATCCTCAACGGCTGGCGACAGGCCGGTGGGCCGGGACCGGATCTGGAACTTGTTTCGATGTACGTCGACCAGTTTTCCGAGAAGGATCTGAGCCGTGACCTGGCAAAGAAACACGGTTTCCGCATCGTCAAGACGATCGACGAGGCGGTCACACTGGGGACGAATCGGGTTTCTGTCGCCGGTGTGTTGAGTGTCGGCGAACACGGAGACTACCCGTACACACCCGAGACAAAGCAGCACAAGTATCCGCGTCGGCGGTTCTTCGATGAAATCGTTGCCGCGATGCGACGCTGCGGTCAATTCGTGCCGGTGTTCAACGACAAGCACCTCGGCTACCGATGGCGGGATGCCAAACACATGGTCGACACGGCGCGACGTTTCCGGATTCCACTGATGGCGGGCTCGTCACTGCCTGTCACCTGGCGGTATCCGGCCAAGGAACTCCCCATCGGTAGCCGGATCCAGCAGGCTCTGGTGGTGGGGCACAGCGCGTCCGAGTCCTATCTCTTCCACGCACTGGAGGCACTGCAATGCGTGGTCGAACGTCGCCACGGAGGGGAAACCGGAGTGTCTGCGGTGACGGCGTTGCGGGGTGAGGAGATCTGGGCGGCAGAGAAACGGGGCGATTGGTCGCGTTCGTTGCTGAAGGCGGCATTGCGGACACTGGATGCACCAACGGAGAAACTCGAGGAACGCATCAAGCACCCCGACACGGTGTTCTTCCTCGTCGAATATCGTGACGGCCTGAAGGCCATGGGGGCCATGTTCCCCAGTGCGATCGGTCCGATGCCTCCCAAGTTCAGTTGCCAACTGGCCGTTGCCTGTCGGGTGCGGCAGCAAACCGAGCCATTCGCCTGCTGGATGAAGACTCCGGGAATCCCGTTCCCGCACTTTGCCGAACTGTTGCAGGGGATCCAGCACATGGTTCACACCAGGGAGCCAGCCTACCCGGTCGAACGAACACTCCTGACGACTGGCATCCTGGATCGACTGATGCACAGCATGCATCCTCGAAGGGGTGAACGACTTCCGTCGCCCGAACTGGCGATTCGCTACGAGGCGGCACGCTGGCGATTCGCCAATCGAAAGAAAACAAGCGAATCCGGTTGAGTCCGGGTTCGCCGGCACGGGCGAATGGTTTTCCGGAACTGACCCCGGGGCACAACGAGCCCTTCATGGTGCCGTCGTGTGGTCGTTATCCGACGTGTTTCAGGAAACTCACTCGACCGACGTGCACCCATTCGGCCATGTAGATGTTGCCGTCGTGGTCGAAGCACGCATCGTGGGGGTGGATGAACTTGCCCTTCTGCCAGCGTTCGGGATGACGACGCATGGCAAAGTTGTCGGCCAACACCTGCTTGAGCCAGGCCGGGTCGTGTCCCAGGTGCGCGATCACCTTGTTACTGCCGTCGAGCAGTGTGATCCTGGCATGCAGATCCGGCACCAGCATCACGTCACCACGGAGATCGATGTCGGCCGGGAACAGCATCTCGTTGACGAAGCCAAGGTGTTTGCCGCCGGCCGAAAAATACTGCAGCCTCGCGTTGGCTCGGTCGGCGACAACCAGTGCCGGTTCGCGTCCCTTGCGGTCATCCCACCACAGGCCGTGCGGTGTGCGGAGTTGTCCGGGGCCATCACCGGCGCCGCCGAAATGGCCGACGACGTTGGCGTTCTTGTCGTACTTGATGATGTGGTGTGACCCGTACCCGTCGCCGACCCAGAAACCGCCGTCGGGTGCGAAGGCGATGTTGGTCGGACTGAACAGGTGCCCCTTGCCGTACTTGCCCGGCGTCTTCACCTCGAAGGGCCTGGCCTTCTTGTACGGTGCGATTTTCGGGGCGGCCTGTTTCCAGACCACCTCACCCTTGAGAGTGCTCTTGGCGATGTAGCCCTTGTTGTCGCACAGATAGAGGAACTCCTCGTCCCCGTCACGTCGGATATCCACCCCGTGACCACCGCCATGAAACTCTTTGCCGAATGAGCGGACGAACTTTCCGCGTCGGTCGAACACGACCACGGCGTCCTGGGGATCGGCGGTCATCGTGCGGTGTTTCACGTAGACCAGGCCCTCGGCGTCAACGGCGACACCGTGTGTGTCTTGCCATCGAATGTGCTTGGGGATCTTCATGCAGTCGTGATGGACCTCGTACCGGTGGCCTTCCGGGCCAATCACGGGTGTCTTCAGACCGCTCTTGTCTTCGGCCCCAAGGACCGCGGGGGCGGAGCCGGCGATCGCCATCGTTCCGGTTGCCTTCAGGAATCCGCGACGTGACGTGTGGGGCTGGCGCATGGTGCAATGTGTCCTGGTGGGTGTGATCGTCCGCCGGAGAAGTGTTCTCCAGAAAGTGTATGCGACGGCAGGCACCGCCACATCATGGAAACGGAGACTGACCGTCAGCCAGTGAAAATAGCAGGGGCGGGTCGACGTCACATGTGAGCGATTCATCAGTTCCGCTTCGCTGGTGTTCACCAGACGGTGGCCGAAATCACGTCGGGGACGTGGCAGCCAATCAACGGTACACTGGCCCAACTGCGGTCGAAGATCACCAGACGCCCCGCCACCCGTCTCGCCGGACTCCGCCATGCGTCGTGTTTCCGCTCTTTGCTGCTTTCTGCCGGGCATCGTGGCCTGTGTGGTGTCGAGTTCGTCATGGGGACTTGCTTGTGACGACGTCGCTGCGGTCCGGGCGAAGGTGACGGGAGGGCGGCCGATCACCCTGTCGGCAAACACCCCGTCTTCGAGTATCAGCACCTTCGCGCTGGGCCAGCCGGTGACACTTGGGTTCAAAGCCACCGGGATGAAGCCGGGGCAGGATGATCTGAAACTCGAACTGCACTTCGTTGATGAAACGGACCGGACGGTGAAACGGCAGTCGCTGGCGGTCAGGGCCGATGCGCAAGGCGAATGGACAAAGGAGATAGCCGCTCCCTGTGGGAAAATGGGCTTCTGGCGGGGGTTCGTCAGACTCTCCAATGGCGTGACGCTGCCGAAAGAGGGGGTCAGCCAGCGAGCGGGCTACATGACCTACGCCGTCGTGCCGGATCCAACCAAACGGAAACTGTACGGTGAAAAGACAACCCGTTTCGGCATGAACGGTCTGTTCAGTCGGCAGGCAAACGTGATGCCCTACCTGGGGCTTCGCTGGATGTACGAGCCGTCAACGATCGCGGTGAGACAGTATGGGTACGCCTGGGGCCAGATGGAGCCCGATCATCCGGGACAGTTTGCCGAGGACCGGACGGCCGCTCGATCCAAGGGCCAGGCCTTTCCGCTGAATCTCTTCATCCACAGTTCCGCCTATTTCATCGACGGTCGGTGGAGACCCTGGAAAGTCTATTCGCTTCCCACGTTGTTCTATGCGCCGCCGAAATGGGCCATCATTCCGGGGACCACTCACGGCGTCCATGCCCTGCTGAAACCCGCCGCCGAAAAACACTGGCGGAATTACTGCACCGAAGTGGCCAGGGCCTACACCGAGCAATACCCCGATCGGAAAGAGAACATCTACCAGATCACCTGGGAGCCCCAGGGAGCCGAAAACGGCGACGAACGACTGATCCGCACCTACGAAATTGCTCACAAAGCGTTGCACGCAGCAGATCCCAAAGCCTTGGTGATCGGGCCTGCCAGCAGCAGTACCATCCTGAGCGTGGGTTGGGACGAACGTGTTCTCCGCAAAGGGCTCGGAAAATACCTGGACGGATTTGCGGTTCATCCCTACGTGTCCAGGCTCGCCAATAACCCTGGCGACCTGGGCAAGACGCCTGAACAGAACGGGTTGGTTGAAGGGTTGCGGGCGATCAAGGCGGTTGTCCGAAAGCACACCGGGCGAGACCTCCCGCTGTTCGCCACCGAACTCGGGTTCAACGATGACGGCGAACGATCTCAGGAACTGCTCCAGGCGCGGGCTCACGTTCGGTCCAGTCTGATTTTGTTGGGAGAAGGCTATCGGTTCCACATGCCCTTCAGCACCTATTTGCCGGGTTACGGCTTCTACTACAGTCTCGGTGGAAGCAGCTATTTTCCTGAAAGAGCCGGGCCAAAATCCGTTGTGCCGGCCTACGCGGCGATGACATTCCTGGTCGATGGCCACGAGAGCATCGGGCCGATCCCGGGACTGGGACCGAAGGCCTGGGGATACACCTACAAGGGACCCGACGACACGATTCAGGCCTTGTGGAGTGAGAAGACACGACGCGTCCACATATCGGTGAAGGCCGTCCAGGTCGAATTGTTCGACTGGATGGGCAACGGAGGGCCGGTCCAGTCAACCTCGGGAGTTCTGGGGGTGACGATTGGTCCCAATCCGGTGTACATCAAGACCGCTTCGGATGCGTCGGGCAGATAAGAGGATCCTCTGCATGTTTGTGTGCGGGATCATGCTTGACGAGTCTGCCGGTCAGTTGTCTTATCGAGGCCGGGCGATGGAATCGTCGAGGTCGTGGCCGGTGCGATTCCTGTCGGCTCGCGGTGAGATCAAGGAATCCATGGAGACCTTTTGATGGGTGTCAGTCTCGATCCACAGCAACAGCAGGCTTACCAGGACGACGGTGTGCTGTTTCCGTTGACGGCGGTGACCGCATCCGAAGCGTCAGTGGCCTGTGGCCACGCGCTGGATTTTCTTGAACGCCAGGGGCCGGATGCCCGTGCCGTAGATTCCTCCCAGGTCCATCTGTTCCTGCCCTGGGCCTTTGATCTGGTTACAGATTCTCGAGTCCTGGATGCCGTCGAAGGAGTGCTGGGGCCCAACATCATCGGCTGGGCCACGACGCTGTTCGCCAAGCCGCCAGGCGATTCGTCCCGGGTCACCTGGCACCAGGACGGAACCTACTGGGGACTGGATTCGACTCAGGTGACAACCGCCTGGATCGCTTTGACCGTCAGCGACACGGCGAATGGTTGCATGCGAGTGGTACCGGGAACCCAGCAACTGGCCATTCAGCCACATCGCGACACTTTCGCCAACGACAACCTGCTCTCGCGGGGGCAGGAGATCCAGGTGGAGGTGGACGAGGCCGACGTGGTCGACCTCGTGCTGCAGCCCGGTGAGATGTCGTTGCACCACGTCAACCTGGTGCACGGATCCGAGCCGAACACGACCGACGGGTGGCGGGTTGGTTTCACCGTGAGGTACGTCAGGCCTGATGTTCGCCAGTTGGGTGAGGAGTTGCCGCTGGCCGTTCTGGCACGTGGCCGCGATGACCATGGGAATTACCGATTGGTTGAACGGCCGGCAGAACGTCCGCTGGATGAAGCTGTGGAAGCGTTGCGGGAGTTCAACCGTGAATTCCTGTCGCGACTGATGCCGACTTCGGAATGAGCCGGGTCCCACTGGCACGAGATGACCCGTCGAGGGCTCGGTGACACGATGATCTTTTGGAAATGCCCGACCTCCGAGACCGTTGCCGGTTTCCTCCAGGGGCAATCCGGACAGGAATGGTCGTACCCGGGGATTGGTAAGACCCGGACAAGGGCGGCTGCTCGCGGATACGTCACAGATCACCACCGCGTCCGGTTGGGAGAGGGTGACGCGGCGTTCGAGGCGGCTTGCGATGCGATACGATGCTGGGCCATGTTCGACGTGGGCTGGGCGAGTGTTGTTCCTGAACCCGATCCCCCCGGCGAGGGCCAGACGGTGGCGATCCTGTTCGAAATCCTTGGCTGCTGGTGGCTCAATGCCTGTCGTGTTGTTTACCTGATCGACGAGGACGGTCCCCCACGTCGATTCGGATTCGCCTACGGCACGCTGCCGGACCACGTCGAGCGGGGAGAGGAGCGGTTCCTGGTCGAACAGGATTCGGACGGAGTGACTTGGTATGACCTCTCGGCCTTCTCCAGGCCGCGTCATCTGCTGGCGAAGATCGGTTATCCCGTGGCTCGGATGATGCAGCGACGGTTTGCGCGAGGGTCCCTGGCGGCAATGAAACGGGCGGTTCACCACAGCCTCGAACGGTCGGTGTCCCAAAAGGAGCCCTGACGATGGTCGAACTGCCGCAACGAAGCGCGACGGTTCGCTCGGCAGTCGGCGGGCTGGTCTGGATCGGCCTGGTCTGTTGGCGTCCGTCGAGTCCGCTCGATGTTGGCTGGGCTCGCCAGTTGCTGTTGTTTTCGCCATTGGTCCTGGTGCCGATGGTGGTCCGTCTCGCGGAGCGGTCCGGCGGATCACTACTGGAACGTCGCCTTGCCGGGCTGGCGGACTGGTTGCAGTTGCCTGCGGCGGTGGCACTGGTTGTGTCGATCGAGGTTGTGGCCCAGGGCGACTTTGTCGCAGCCGTGATCGCATTTCCCTGGCTGGTGGTGACGGTGCTGCTGGGAGGGGTCGGCCTGTTGCGGGTGTGGCGGCGCGGAAGAACACCGTGGCCGGAATTGGCTGTCGACGCGGGGTTGGTCTTTCTGCCGATCGGCGGTGGCTGGACGCTGCTGCACGTGCTGGGCGAGCAGCCGCTGGACTTCAAGCCGGTCATCGTCCTGTTGACGGCCATCCACTTCCATTATGCGGGACTGGTTCTGCCAGTGATCACCGGCCTTTCCACACGGCGACTGCCGGGAAGATTCTCGAGCCTGGTCGCCGGTGGTGTGACAATCGGTGTCCCGCTGGTCGCGGTGGGCATTACCACCACCCAACTGGGAGGCCACCCCGCCGTTGAGGCTTTGTCAGCCTGGATGACTGCTGCCGCTGCCATCGGCACGTCGATCTTGCTGTTCCGGCTGGTGCGAACCGACGGTGTGCCCTGGGCCGCGAGGGTGCTCTGGTCCATTTCCGCTTTCTCACTTTTCGGTGCGATGGTCCTGGCGGCACTCTATGGGGCAAGAGCGTGGGGGAACCTGTTGCCGGTCTCGTCGGGACAGGACGGCAATGTTGATGAGGTCATCAACTGGATGCGTGCTTGGCACGGTACGGCAAACGCCATCGGCTTCGCCTTGTGTGGCTGTCTGGCCTGGACGATTGCCGGGAGGCGGATGGCGCGGTAGGTCGCGTCGACTGGCCCGGGGTGATGTTCTGTTGTTGGCTCGCGGAAGTGGGAGTGCAGATGATTTCTGTTACTTGCTTTGTGTTTTCGGATCAAAGAGGTTCTTTTGATCCAGAGTTGTCAGGTGTTTTGGTCCCCGGGGAGAAGAAGATGAAGTTTCTGTTGTCGTTAGTCCTGATCGTTGGATTGGTGGGATGTGGTGATGGAGCCTCTTCGCCGGATGGCGATGCGGCCCAGACGAACCCTCAACCTCAGTCCGACGCCAAGTCCGATGACCAGTCGAACACCGAGACCGATGCCAAGTCCGACACCGAGATCGTTGGCACACCCGATACCAAGAAAAGTGATCCGGCAACCAGCTCCGTGGCTGGAACGGACATTCTGATTGGAGCGTGGACGCAAGTGAAAACAGATCCGAATCAGTTGGAAACGACGTGGACGTTCCAGGAAGGCGGTGAGGGCCGCATGGGCGCATTGGGGGTGCCTGGCCTGAAGTTTACCTGGAAGGCTGATGGAACGGACAAGTTGGAGGTGACCATGGGCGAGAGGCAGATGTCTCTGGGCTATGCCGTCACCGGCGACACACTGACGCTGTCGCCTCCGAATGATGGCCCGCAGATCGAGTTGAAGCGCGGCGGTGGTGTGGCGTCATCGAAGCACCCTGCAGAACTGGTCCACACCTGGAAGTCGGATCCGATTTTCTCCAAGGGGGTGACTCAGACGATGGTGCTTGGCAAATCCGGCGACCTGGTGTTGACACCGAAAGACGGGAAAGCGACCAAGGGGAAATGGGAGGTTGACGGCAACCGGATCAAGTTGATGTTCCGTGACCCCGTCTCGGGAGATGACCGTCAGCAGGAATTTTCGCTTGTCATCGGAGGGTCGGAGGTCGAGAGCGATGACGGGAAAACAACCGAGAAAAGAGCGAGCCTGTTCCTGAAAGGTGTCGGAGACAACAAGACATCCATCATGTACGAACGCCCGCTTCCGGCCGCAACGGAGACGGACAAGGATGAGGCGACAGCGGCGACGCCGGAAGAGTCCCTGGCCGCCCTGAAGAAGCTTCGAGCCAGGATCCAGCGGAACAAGCAGGGCGAGATTGTCCAAGTCGACCTCACCAACACGTCGATCACAGACTCGGGACTGAAACATCTCAAGGGGCTGGCCAAGCTTCAGCGGCTGATGCTGGACAATGACGAGATCAGCGACGACGGACTGGTGCATCTCAAGGGCCTGGTGAGTCTGCAGGATCTCAGTCTCGCCGGGACGCCTGTCAGCGACGAGGGGCTGGCTCATCTCAAGGGGCTGAAGAAGTTGACGGTGCTGCATCTTGCCGGCAGCCTGGTCACTCCGGAAGGCATCGCCGACTTCAAAGAGGCCGTGCCCGGGTGCAAGGTCAACAAGCCGTTCTAGACGGGCATTCTGACCCTGGCGGCACTCTATGGAGGAAGAGCGTGCGAATCTGTTGCCGGTGTCTTCGGGGGAATTCGGAGACTCTGGTAGGCTCATCAACTGGATGCGTGCCTGGCACGGCACCGCCAACGCTATGGGCTTTGCCCTGTGTGGCTGCCTGGCATGGTCGATTGTCGAGAGGACCGTGTTTGATCCGGCCGTTGTTGTGATGTGTCGAAGAACCTCGTCAGGAAATCGGTCCTGTCACTGAGACAAACTGGTTGAAGCGTCCTACGGCCAGCGAGATGATGGCAGCGTCGGCAAATTCTTGAACCAGATCGGGAGGAAGAGCCGTGGAAAGCCTTGGCATACTTTGGGTAGTCCTCGTTTTCGTCCAGGCCGCGATTTGTGCTCTGGTCTCCACCGAATTGGCACATGAGAAGGGGCATGACACCTCTAAGTGGGGATGGTACGGATTTCTTTTTGGGCCGATCGGGGTCTTGGGTGCGGTTGGTCTGCCGGATCGAGACAAGGTCTATGCACGGTCCACCGCCAACGTCTCCGTCGAAGAATTCGGCGGACGAGTTGTTCGAGATGACCGAGGCGTGGCCGTTGGGATTTCGTTGGTCAATTCCAGGATCACCGACAGCGAACTCGGGCAACTCGAGGAACTGAACGGGCTGAAAACGTTGGACCTCGGTGGTACCAGGATCACGGATGCAGGACTGTCGCACTTGGCCAAGTTGGTCCACCTGGAGACACTGTCTCTTCACAGCACTCTTGTCACTGACAAAGGGCTGTTGCATCTCACGGGGCTGGCTCGGCTCAAGACACTCTGGCTTGGTGAGACCAGTGTCACCGATCGAGGGGTTGCTGAACTGAATCGGGCGTTGCCGGAGTGCCAAGTCAGCAGGTCTGGCTAGTCAGCATTGCGTTTCCTTCTTGATCGGGATTCTCGTCGTCGGGAATGGGGCGTGTTCGAGCATGTCAGGAGTCTTCGGCTACTCGTGCCCAGTGAATGCTCATGCGATCCGGCGTCCCCGCGTACCAGGCCAGCAGCCAGCCGTTTTTGAGCGGGCGGATGGCCGGATGGCCGAAGCTCCATTTGCCCATGTCTTCCCAGAACTCGGCGTAGTCGATCTCTTCACGACCCTGGCTGATCGCCGCCTGCTCATCGTGAACATGGACGACCAGCCGTTCGCCCTCGGGCCAGGTCTGGCCGTCGTCGTCTGACTGCCAGAGCGTGATGGTGCCCGGCTGTCCCCGGTCGACGACGCAGGAGAGGATGCGTCCGCCCTTGGTGACGGCGCAGGCGGCAATCTGTCCCGGGATGCTTGTTTCAAACGGTTCAGCCGCGGCCATCTGTCCGTCATGAATGGAAGCTCGCAACAGGTGAACGTTGGTGTCTCGCTGTTCAGGCCGATTGTGGGTCCAGAACATCCCGACGAATTCACCGGGATTCCGGGTTGGGCAGAGCCGCTGGTCCCAGTAGTACTTGGTTTGCTGTGGGTGGCGGGCGACCTGCCATGGTTCGCCAAAAGATCGTCCGCCGTCTCGTGAGACCATCAGCCATGCGGCCGGCTCAACCGGTGTCGGGTCATCGAACTCCTTGAAGCTTTCGAAAGAGCATGCGATGGTCCCGTCGGCCCACCGGAGAATCGGGCCGGTGACGGCACAGCCGGTGAGTTCGGCCGTGTTGAGTTCTGACCAGTGACTCCACGTGTCGCCGTCGTCTGTCGAACTGCAGGTCAGGATCCGGGTTGGGAGGATTCCCTCGGTTTCCGGGTTGAACAGCGGTCGGTCGGGGATGCGGCGATCGATCCACGTGGTGAACAGCAACAATCGTCCCGGTTCGGATTCGACCATTTCTGCGGCGAGGAATGAGCCTGGAGTGCCCTCGAACGAGGTCTCCAACTTGACGGGCAAACGATGCCAGGTGTGGGCACCATCGGTTGAACGGGCCAGGCCAATCGTGTTGGTGGCGGTGTGCTTCCCCGGTCCGGACTGCCAGCCGCAAAGGAATGTGCCAGAATCGAGTGGTACCAGGCTGGTGACATACGCGACGGCCTCGTTCTCGGCAGCAACAGTCGCGTCGAAGATCAATCCGCGGTCTGAAACGTGCATAGCGAGGCCAGGTGGTTTTTCGGGATGTTCGACAGGTGCCCTCCCCTGCTGTCCGTTCAGGAGAACAGCGAGGTGATCGGATGGCCTGTCGACAGTTGATGCTGATCGTTTCGCGACGGCACTGACCGGTGTGGGGCGATTCCCAGCGCGTCGAAGATCGTTGCGGTGACGTCCTCGGGGGACACAGGTTCATCGGTAACGTATTCCGCGTAGCGATCGGTGGCACCATGAACCAGTCCGCCATGAGTTCCGGCACCGGCCATCAGGATCGTAAACGCATGCGGCCAGTGTTCCCGGCCGGGCGTGGCGAAGATCTTGCTGATTCGAGGGCTGCGGCCGAACTCGCCCATCCAGATGACCAGCGTGTCCTCGAGCAGACCGCGATCGGACATGTCGGCCAACAGGGCCGCCAGCGTACGGTCGGCCCGAGGGATCAGGCTGTCCTTGATCAACGGGAAATGGTTGCGGTGCGTGTCCCAGGGATTGTTGACCAGCATCGGTTTGAACGGCCCGGCCCAATCCTGGATTTCCTTTCCCCAGTAGACGGTGACAAACCGGGCTCCCGCCTCGATCAGCCGCCGGGCCAGCAACGTGGACTGGCCATGTCGATCACGTCCGTACGCATCTCGCAATGCCGCGGGCTCGTGATCCAGATTGAATGCGTCGTGAATCGAGGGCTTCTGCAGGATCCGGATCGCCTGCTCCTGCAACGCCGCGAATTCGGTCGTGGCAACCACGTTGTCCAACTGTCGGGTGTCCCGAAGCTTGCCAAGCAACTCCTGCCGTTGTCCCAGGCGAGCCTCGGTGACCGATTCGACACGTGCGAGATTGGGAGGAACAACGTCGCCGTCCCGTGTGACGTGAACGGGGAACGGGTTCCATCGTGCTCCCAGGACTCCCGCATTCTGGCCCGGAAGAATCCTCGCATCGATCCGCATCGGGCCGGGGATCTGGATGGTCTTGGGCATGGCGACGGCCGAATCACCTGCCCGGTTGAATGCGCAACTCATGTGCGGCATGTCGGTGTTCTGGACCTTCAGTCCTCCGGCCTGGATGTCGTGCCGGTACCCGGTCAGCACCCGGTAGACGGCCTGGTCGTGTGGCAGGTCCTGGTGCCGTACCGAACGGACCTGGGCCAGGTGGTGCATCTGCCGGGCGACATTCGGCAGGTGTTCACCGACGAGTGTGCCCGGGACGGACGACGTGATGGATGAAACCGGGCCACGAATCTCGGCGGGTGCACCTGGCTTGGGGTCGAACATGTCCAGGTGGCTGGGGCCACCATCCATGTAGAGCAGCAATACCGACTTCGCACGTGGTGACTTCGGTTGAGGGGTGGCAGCATGCAGCCCACCCGGCAGGCCCAACGATGCCAGGCCCAGGCAGCCGAGCGAAATGACACCTCGGCGATCGACTTGCCGAGAGCTTGTGGTGGCACGCTTTCCGGACATTTTCGAGAGTGTTTCCTCGTGGTCGGACGGTCCGACGAGTTGTGAGTCTTGTCCTGGATGTGGCTGACAGGAAGTGTTCTCCGGAACCACGACCACCTCATTCCAGGTGCGAGTCGTGGAGACCGGCTGAGATCAACGCTCTGCGGTCTGTTTGTCTTTCACGTCTCTCAGCGTCAGTTTCAGGGCCAGGATGTAACTGGTGAGGATCCGACGTCGGACCTCGGTCGCGGTGCGAGGGTTTTCGCCAAGGCCACCCGGACCCAGGGGGGGGCAGAATCGTGTCCATAGCGGCGCTTGGTACGAGAGGAATATTCGGGAACTCATCGCATCGTACGGAATGGCGCCGATGACGAACTCGATGGCGTGGCGGGCGCGTTGGAGAGCACGATCGAGCTGACGGGATTCCAGGAAGCTCTGCTCACCCCTCGCCTGTTCGGGGTTCGCCGGTTTCCATGTGATGGGTGGCTTCTTGGGATCGATTTGAGCGAGCTTCCGGCGCTCTCGGGCTTCGATGGTCTCGCGATCCTTTTTGCTCAACAGCGTCTCGGCTTCGGTTTTGAGCAACTTCAGTCGGGTTTCACCACGGACTGTCAGCTGTTGGAGCAACTGGGTGTACCGGTAATCATCGATGCCCTCACGGGTGGCCTCCCAGGAAATCGTCGGGATAGGTCCGTCCGGCGAGGGACAGATTCGCGAAAGTCGGGTCTTGGGGTTGCCGCCAACCTCGCCCTGGCGATTGGCCGTCCAGTGCGGGTTGTCGTAATAGGCCCACTGCGCCACGCCTCGCACCTTGGTGCGAAACGCCCAGAAGCCGAAGAACGCGCGGCTGAAAGGCATGTTCAGGTGGGGGCAAGTGCAGTTGTAGGTCCAGAGGTCCGCATCCAGTTCCTTGGACTGGTTCAGGGTGTCGATGTTGACTCCAGCGTCGCCGGCGATCCAGACGTTGTAGTACTGGCCGAGTTTCTTGGGGTCGAGCCCGGCCGTGGTGGTACGGACGGGGAGGTTCCATGATCGGATTTGTTTCAACCGCTTGACCGCGGCGTCAAATCGTGGGCCTTCTCCTCCTGGTTCGTCGTTGACATACAACAACGGTTTTGGCCATTTGCGGCTCTTCCAGTTTGTGAGGCTGGCCTTCAACGCCGGCTCGGGCAGTCCGCCCCAGCCGTAGCCATGGGCTGCGGGGAGCCACAGAACGGGTTGACCCGTTGCACACAGGCCGCTTTCGAGAATCCATTTCATCTGGGTCTCGAGCCCGTACTGGAATCGTGGGTTGTCGGACTTGTAGTTGTAGTTCTTGGCGAAATTGATGTTGCTCGAGCCATCGACGTCGCCGTTGTTGTAGACGGTCACGGTGTTCATGCCGTGTTCCCGCATGTCGCGGTAGTAGGCTTTTTGCAGTTCGGGTGTCAGCATGTTGTCGGGGAAGTAGTGCTCGTGGTGATACATCAGGAAGGCGATGTCGGGTTCGGGCAACACGACATCCATCACTTCGACTTCCAGCGGCAGCTTGCGGAGAACGTTGTCCGCTGAAGTGACCTCCAGGGTGCCGCGGTAGAGTCCGGGACGAGTGTCGGGACGTGTTCGAGGAGTGACCCACCAACCCGCAACGTCTCCAGCCGGGATGGTCTTGGGACGCGCCAGCGGCAGCAGTCCCCCATCGAGGCGGCGAACGGTGACATCGCCAACCGGAATCACGGCGCCGTCGGGGCCGACCAACTCGGAGGCGAGCCGCAGGTTGGCCTTGTCGATCGTGTCCGGGGTGTGCAGCCCGACCAGTCCGGGCTCAAATTCTCCACGGGCCAACCGGATTCTCAGGGAATCGATCAATTCCAGGCCTGATGGCGGACGTCGCGGGAGTTCCAGCGACTCCATCACCGACCGGGTGAACAGGGGCAGTTGATCGGGGGAATCCGGGTCGGCGGCGATCGGGCCGCTGGTGCCCACCGGTTCGATCGTGATGTCATCGATCCATACTGGCGAGCCGAAAGTCGACTGGGCCGAGATGCTCACCGTGAACTGGCGACTGTCCCGGGTGCGGAATGTCTCGGTCAGTTGCAGCCACGGGTGGGACTTGCACCAGCCCGAGCGGTAGGAGGCCACTTCGCCGTCGTCGGCCCCAGCGACCTCGAATCGCATGTCACCGACAGTGTCGGGCATCGAGGCCCAGACGCTCAGCCGGTACTCGGTGTTGGGCTTGAGGACGAAGGGGGCGGAGGAGATCCGGCTAAGGGGCCAGGGATGGGTTTCCTTCCGATCGACCATCAGGGCCAAAGAACGACGCCCGTTCATTGTCATCGTCAATTCGGGGCGAACCTCGCCTCGATCGAGTGTCCAGCCGACCGGCCGGCCGTCGGACCATTTTTCGAACCCTGCGTTGTTCAGGAAGGCATGGCCCAGTGGTCGCGGCTTGATTGGCTCGGCAGCCGGGTTCCGAGCGTTGTCGGCCGCCGCGGCGATCGCCAGGGATCTCAACGGCTTGGTCGGCGGTGTGAAGTTCTTGGTGCGACGGATGTCATTGAAGATCGCGAAGTCGTCCAGGAATCCGTTCGATGAGTTGCGTCCACCGACGTAGAGACTCTCGAGGCCCCAGCGATAAGGGTTCACCTTGTCGGTGTGCAACCGGCGGATGCCATCGACGAAGACCGAGAACGTGCCACGTTTGGCACCTTTGGTCAGGTCCCATGTCACGGCAAAATGCTGCCATTGGCCGGGAGCGACGAACCTCTCGGAATAGTAATCCCAGCCGGTCTGTCCGTTGATGTTGAAGCCGAGGACCAGTCCCTGTCCGTTGCCGCGACGGCCCAACGAGAGGCCGAGCGTGCCAGCTCCAACGAACCGGAAATACGTGTGATGGGCCGACTTCGGTGTGAACGGATTCACTTTCGCAAAAAACTCGATTGTCCCGCGTCGCAAGTCGACATTGCCCGGTGTGTCAAAACGAACACTGCGGGAGCGGTCGGAGTGGGCCGCATTGAGTGCCCGGCCCCAGTCGCCTCGGGTCTCGGTGGTCAGGTCCAGGAGTTTCCCACGCTGTCTCCCGCTGGCGTTCCTGTTACCGACGGCAAAGTCGGCGTGCTGCGACTTGTCGAACGAGGCGTAAAAGAGCATCTCGCTGCGAGCCGAAGATGCCAGTGTCAACAGGAACGCGACACTGACTGCCAACTGACTGGTGGTGAACATCAACTCGTTCTCCCGACGCTTCACAATTGAGTCATGGTCATGGTTTCGATCCACGTCGAGAATACCGGCGAAAAACCCCTCGGACAATTGCCTCTCTGCGATAGCCTTGTGGCTCGGCCCTGCCCGTGGAGAAACTGGACGACGATCGGTGATCTGGCAGAGATCGCCGTGGGGAGCGAACAGCGTGGATGATCGTGACGGGGATCGACCGAACACGAGTCGGGGAATTGATCTTCCCCATGACATCCCCGGACGTTTCGCTTCCATCCTGGCGGGACTGTTCTTCAGCAGTTGTGGGGTCACGGCACTGGTCGGACTCTTGGAGAACGGTTTCCGGATGGCTGTCTTCGGGTTTTACGAATTGTCGGTGGCTTCTGCCGTGTTCGGGATCGCACTTGTGTTGTGGGGACTGGCGAAACCCAGGTGGGTCGAGGCCTTGTTGAATCGTGTGGTGATTCACGCCACACTCGTTTTCGGAGTGCTGTTTCTTCCGTTTGTCATCGAATTTCTGATGATCCTGGCGAGAGGCAACTGATGTCGTGGTTCGATGGTTCTCTGCTGGCGCGATTGCTGGTGGGCTGTCTGCTGGCGGTGTCCCTGATTTCGCACGTTGACGCCGC
>PBOJ01000159.1 GCA_002724315.1 Planctomycetaceae bacterium
AGACGGCGGATGGTCGGCAGATGGCCTGTGAGGGCCATTTCACGAACAACGTCGGCCCGCAGGCCATCGACGTAAAAAACCAGAACGCGTTTTGCAGGCGACGGCGGAGCGAGTGTTCGTGCCGGAGCGGTGAGGACAGTCTCGTGTCCCATCGGTGATGGAGCCATAACCCGGTCGACATGGATAGAGAAATGTCCGGCGTTGTCGTCGGGAGTTGAGTCGTTGACACGGAATTGAAGCCGGCCAGATGCGGCGGCACGAATTCCGGCGCGACGTCCCACCAGGAACGGCTGACCATCACCGATGCGTGCAATCAGGGCCATGGCGGGGGCCGGGCCGTGGGAGCCGGAGGGTAGTGGGTCCGAGGAGCCGTCGTGCGCTGCGGAGACCAGGTAGGTGCCTGCCGGATCAGACCACAGGGCGGCCGTTTCCGCCGCATTGGGAGGCAAGCGGTCCCGAACCCAGCCGATGGCGGAAATGTCTACGGCGTCACCCTTGGCCAAGATGAAGGGAGAATCGGTCCATTTGGCCGTGGCGTCCAAGAATATCGCGTCACGGTCGGCGTGAGCAGTGTGACTCACCTCGGCGTGGCCTGCCGGATGAGCGCAGCCGAACCCGAACAAAGCGAAGAGAGCCGAGAACGTCAAGAAGCGGACAGTCATCCGTGACCGTGTGACCGTGGGCATGCCTTGTGGGTCCTAGTAGATTGGATCGACCATTTGCGATTGGAACTGCTGTCCGGGTCGTGTTGCAGGGGCAACTGGAACCGGATTGGTCAATAACGTCGTATACTGGCGGCTTGGAGTTGGTCAAAACGGCTCCGTGGTTTTCGTTCACGGCAGGTGGGCAAGACGTTCGGGTTAGGCGAGATGGGGTGAATGGCTGGTCGCCTGTTCGTATCCAACTTTGATTTCGAAGACGAATTGTCCGGCCAGTCCATGTCGCGAGCTGCCAGAGCTACGACATTGGGGCTGTACGGTGTTTGGACGCCTATGCTTGGGGCGGACGACCGGATCGCTTCGTGGGGGACTGTGGGCGAAAGCGGAGGGTCGAAAGGATGGCAGGATTCACGACCCGGTCCGGGCCAGGTGGAGCTTGTGCCTTGGGGTTGGAGTCCTTCGATGTCTCGTCTGGCTGAAAAATTGGGGTCGGCGCAGCGCATTCCGGACCTGGGCGTGGTTGAAGAAATCAATCGCCGAAGATGGGCCTTCCGGCGAGAATCGAGACTCGGGATGTGTCCGTCTGGCGCCGCCCTTGTGGAAGGCATCGAAACACTTCGATCGACGGTGTCCCGCGGCCATGACGGTAAGGGGGGCTGGGTCGTGAAGTCCGATTTGGGAGGAGCGGGCCGAGGCCAATGCCGGATCAGCGACGAAGTTCCGGACGGTCCGGTCCTCGACTGGGTGACCGCGATGTTGAATCGTGATGGACTGGTGGTCATCGAACCGTGGCTCGAGTCGATCAAAGAGGTTGGCCTGCAGTTCGAGATCGACTCGCCAGGAAACACACGGCTGTGCGGTGTTACCGAATTGTTGGTGACTGCCAACGGAGCCTACCGGGGGAGTCGCCTGGGAAACCGTTTGGCAGGATTGCGACCGGGGAGCCTTGAGACGTTGTTGGAGATTGTTGGCCCGGTGGTGCTGGAGATCAGTCGGGCCGGGTACATCGGACCGCTGGGAGTCGATTCGATGTTGTGCCGGTTGCCGTCGGGCGAAACTTCATGGCGACCGCTACAGGACATAAACGCCCGGTTCACGATGGGACGATGTGCGTTGGAGTGGGCGACGCACATTCCGCAGGGTGCTGGAGCGTCGGTGATGGTTGCCAGGTGGGCGGGGCGTGACTCGGTGGACCGCCGGTTGGCTGATGTGGAATCGACAACGGCCGGGTTGTTGAATGCCTCGCGGTTCTCTCCACCAGGTACGCCGCCGGGAACCGAGAGCGGTTTGGTTTTGCTGGTATACGACGAATTGGTGGAGGTCGAGCAGTTGGAGGCTCGCGTGATCTCGGTTCTGGCCGGCGAGGGCTAGTCCTTTCCGGCAGGCGGCGGAGTGATGGTGCGAAGTTGATCTCCCTGTCCGGCTTTCAGGTCGAACAGTCCAAAAATGTCCTGCGCGTTGAGGCTAAGACTCGCGTTGCTGACTTCGGAGTCACCGAGGACGGCCTGGAACAGTTCGCGTTTTTGCTGGAGGACCTTGTCGATTCGTTCCTCGATGGTGTCACGGCAGATGAACTTGGTGACAAGAACCGGGCTTTGCTGTCCGATTCGGTGAGCGCGGTTGATAGCCTGATCTTCCACTGCCGGATTCCACCAGCGATCGTAGAGGAAAACGTAGCCGGCGAACTGCAGATTCAAGCCGACGGCCCCCACGCCATAACTCATCAAAAGCAACGGGCAGTCAGGGTCGTGCTGGAACTGCTCCAGGACGGCGTCGCGTCGTGACGACGGTATGGCTCCGTGGTAGATCAACGGGCGATAGTGCTGGAGCTTTTGGTTCATCCAATCCAGTGACCTCGTCCATTGGCTGAACAGGATGGCCTTTCCGCCGCTTTCGGAGATTTCCTCGATTTCGGCGGCCAATCGGTCCATTTTGCAGCTCTGGCCCGTGAGTGGGTCGTAGTTGCAGATCTGTTTCAGGCGGAGAACAAGCTCAAAAACGTGTTGAATGGTGATTGACTCGCCCAGTTCGCCGAGTCTGACGATTCCCTCCTTTTCGGCGGTGACGTAGGCCGTCTGTTGCGCCGGAGTCAGTTCCAGGAGTTCGTCGCGATCCAGGCGGGGCGGAAGATCTTTCAGGACCCGGTCCTTGGTTCGACGAAGCACGTAGGTTTTGGCGAGACGATTCAGTTGCCGAATGTCGGTAACGCTGTGGTCAGGGACCGCGCCCAAAAATTCCAGCAATGAGACGAATTCGGAGGGCCGATTTTCGATGGGAGTGCCGGTGAGGGCCCATGACCTGTGCCGTTTGAGTGATCTGGCGGCTTGGTTGGTTCGGGAATCACGATTCTTGATTCGTTGGGCTTCGTCGAGGATGAGGAGATCGAAGGCAGGGAAGTCGTCTTCTCCGATCATTTCGAGATCGCGAACAAGCAATTCGTAGTTGGCGACCTTTACCGGGGCGTTGGGCATTTCCCAGAGCATGCGGCGCCGATCCGACGGGCCTTCAATCGCGACGACCGGGATCTCCTCAGCCCACAATTGCAGTTCGCGCTGCCAGTTGGTGATCAACGGCTTGGGGCAGATCAGCAGTACGCTGCGGATCTGCCCGGACCGCATCAGCAACCTCAGGGCGCTGATGGCCTGCATTGTCTTACCGAGACCCATTTCATCGGCGAGCAGAGCGGACGCCTGGGAGAACAGCCACGCGATTCCGTGGTACTGGAATGGAAACGGCTCGAAGGGCATGACAAGTTCCTGCCCGGAAAGCAAAGTCTCTATGGGGGGCTGGAGCAGGTAGAACAGACGATCGGTGATAGACAACGCGTCTGTGGGAACGGAGATGCGGGTGCGTTTGGGGCGAGTCCTTTCACGTAACAAGGGCTTGGCGCGAGAAGAGGAGTGCGGGACCAACTCAGGGACGCGGAATGTTTTGTCGGCCCCACAGGGGGCTTCCCCCGGGCATTCTGCAAAAGCGACGCCGATGCTTTTCACTGGAGCCCAGTTGGGCTGCCAGGCAGGAAGAAGTCTGGGCGGGCCGATGAGCGGTTGTGGCGAGACGGCACATCCGGGAGGGCGGGTGATCCCTGCGCCCAAGCCGGAACTGAACAATTGGACGTCGAGATGAAGCGGCAGCGCACGGGCATCGATCCGAGGAGGACGTACGCCGGATCGTCGACGTTCAGCTGCGGGTTCCACTCGGATTCCCCGATTGATGTCCCTGGAGCGTTTCGGCCAAAGCCTGTCGCACGCGCTCGATTGGCTCTTGAAGATCAGCGTCGGCGGTCACTTGTGTTGCGCCGTGGTGCAGAGCAGCAATGTCGGATTCGTGTGCCGAATGAATGGAAAGGATGCGTTGCCCCATTCGAACTCGACCGAGAGGCGGTGCGGTGGTGGCCGTGGCCGGGTCGTCAGCCTGTGGCTCGACAAGAGCCATGGGAATGGCGATGTGGTGCCTGAGGTCGAGAATGTCCTCGTTGTCGGTGACCAAGAGATCCGGAGGAGACCCGAGCCTGTCCAGAAGTGCCCGTCCCATCAGCTCTCCGAGCAGGAAGGGGCGGAGTGTCTGGCCGTAGAGTAACTGTTGGGCGTGTGTTGGCCGAACCGGGCTGGTGCACTGGAACTCCAATGGGCGGCCGTAACGGTTGGTCACCAGGAGGCCGGCGACGAAGGCCTTGTCATCGGTTTCCAACGCGGCCAGGAAGCCGATTCGGAAGGCGCGGGAATTGACAGCCGGGCCATTCATCGAATTGATGTCCGGGGTGCGGGGCAGCTTGGTGTGTGGCAGGCCACCTACTCATTGTCGGCGGTTGGAATTGGTCACTTGAGTGGTTCGGAGGAGTTGGACGGTCGTTACAATTCTGTGATTGATCAGTGGTTACGTTGAGGTTTTGGTGGCCCGAGAGGTCGATGAGATGTCATTACCCGAAGATCTCTCGCGAGAGGAACTGGAGACCGTTCAATTCGAACGGTTGACCGAGCTGGTCAACGGCCTGGTGAGTGGGAATTCTTTCTGGAAAGAACGGTTCGCCCAAGTGGGGTGGCGTACTTCAGTGGACCTGGTTGCCGGACTGAACAGCCTTGCGGAGTTGAGCCAGTTGCCTGCTTGCGACAAGCGGGATTTCGTGGCAGACCAGGACGAAAATCAGCCTTACGGCACGAACCTCAGCGAGTCGTTGGCCGGCTACACCCGGCTGCACCAGACATCGGGAACGACAGGCCGACCGTTGCGGTGGCTGGACACACCTGCTGCGTGGGCGAATCTGCTTGACGCCTGGTCACAGATCTTTCGGATAGCCGGTGTGACACCTGAGGACCGTTTCGCTTTCCCGTTTTCATTTGGCCCATTCATCGGGTTTTGGGCGGCTTTTGATGGGGCGGTGGCATCCGGGCATCTGTGCCTTCCCGGCGGAGGAATGAGCAGCAGTGCGAGGCTGCGGCTCATTGAGGACAACCAGGCCACAGTCCTGTGTTGTACTCCAACATACGCCCTGCGGTTGGCGGAAGTGGCTCGAGAGGGCGCGGTCAACTTGGCGCAGGGATCTGTGCGAATGTTGATTGTCGCCGGTGAGCCAGGCGGCAGCGTGCCGGGCGTTCGGGAGGACATCGAGGCGGCCTGGGGCGCGAGGGTCATCGATCACTGGGGGATGACCGAACTGGGGCCGATTGCGGTTGAGTGTGTCGAGGGGCCGGGGGGAATGCACGTCCTGGAGAGCGAATGTGTTGCAGAGGTCGTCGATCCGGACACCCTGGAGGCGGTGCCAGCCGGCGTGCAGGGAGAGCTGTTGGTGACCACACTCAGGCGGACGGGGAGCCCGGTGTTGCGTTACAGGACGGGCGACCTGGTGGTCGCGGATCCCGACCCGTGCCCCTGCGGTCGGTCGTTGCTGCGATTGAAGGGCGGGATCCTGGGCCGCGCCGACGACATGATTACCGTACGGGGAAACAACGTGTTTCCGTCGAGCATTGAAGCGGTTATCCGGAGAATCAATGGCGTGGCCGAATTTCGGGTGGTGATTGAGTCTGAGTCCGTACTGGATCGCTTCTCTGTAGAGATCGAGCCGGTGGTCGGTGCCGCCGTCGATGAGGTGCTGGCCGGAGTCGAAGCTGGGATTCGCGAGACATTCAATTTCCAAGCGAAAGTCTCGGCGGTGGGACCGGGACAATTGCCCCGTTTTGAACTCAAGGGGCGGCGGTTTGTGAGGAAATGAGACGCCGCCAGAGACGTGGCGTTGTTAGTCCTCGGGGATTTCTCGCCCGTGCGGGTCGGTGTCCGGCGTGTCGAGTTCCTGGGCAAGCCGGTCGCGGAGTTCGGGGTCGAGAAAGTGCTCAACCTTGTGAGCCGTTTCGTGGAGATGGTCGGCAGGTACGTCAAAGTGACGGGCCATGTAGCTCTCCCACAAACGGTGGGCCCGGATCAGCTTTCTGGCGGCATGTCGACCGGGCTCGGTGAGTTCGAGTCGGCCGGATGAGTCGCCCACGAGGCGTTGTCGCCTGAGCAGCCAGGTGGCGAATCGCTGGACGAGTGTTGGCCGTCCGTTGAACACCGTGGGGTCTCGGGAGGACTCGTCCTGGCGGTAGAGTGTTGCCAGGAGATCTTCAGCAGATATGCGGATGGCCAGGCGGAATCGGTGTCCGATGCGAACGAATAGGCCGTGGCGGGGCGCGAGCAACAGTGCGGCAACAAACATCGCTCCGGCAGAGGCGGCCATCATGCCGGAGGTGCTCGCGTCGAGGGATTCGACCGGGACCCCGGACAACAAGGGGTGTTCGGCAAAAGGGGCCATCAGCATCGGAGGGAGAGATATCGCCATGACGTGTCCGAGTGCCGCGCTGACGGCGGCAATGATCGTGGAGAGGATCAGCATTACCCAGAGGCGGTCCGTCAGAAGGTGGGCGGTTGCTGCCGGGACGATCAGCATGGCGATGACAAGGATGTTGCCGACACTCTCGAAGGCCGCAACGGCCGTGGCAGCCGTCACGGCCATCAGGGCGTAATCGATCAGCGTGGCGTGGATTCCCAGGGTGGTGGCCAGCGCCGGATCGAACGTGCTGATCCGCAGTTCCTTGAAGAAACAACTGGCCAGCGCGATGTTGACGAACAGGCAGCCGCCGCTGATCCAGGCCGCTCGCGGGGTCTGGTTCCCATCCCACACCGATTCCAGGTTTCCGTAGAGTACGCAATCCGGATCGATGTGCACGCTGTCGGCCGCCAGCCGTATGGTGAGCAGTCCGATGGCGAACAGCGAGGTGTAGACGACACCGAGTGCTGCGGAGTTTTCGACGGCTCCTCGCCGACGGACCCATTCGGTCAGGATGGCGGTGAGGACGCCGGTGAGGAGTGCTCCGATGAACATGAAAGTGTAGGTCGTGGCGTCGTATGCCTTGTGCGGGTCGTCGGGGTCGACGGGAATCCATCCCGACGACTTGAGATGGTGGGACAACAGAAACGCGGCAACGATTCCCGGGAGGACTGTGTGAGTCAGTGCGTCCCCCATCATGCTCTGCCGGCGGAGAACCAGGAAACTGCCGGGAATGGCACAGGCCATGGCCGCCAGGGCTGCCGTCACGACGATCCACGTGTCCAGCTCGAACCAGCCGTCGATCAGCGAACTGAAGCTGGCAGTGAGAATGTCAGTGGATGCAAGCATGCGGAGGTGAGAAAAAGTCAGTGCCCTGGCTCCAGAGGATGCGGGCTGGGTGGCATGTCCATCTGCGGATAGCGTGCCGAGACGGTTTCCAGAAGCTGCGAGACCAGGTCGGGTTCCAGCACGTGCTCGATCAAGTCGGCATCCCGGTCGACGTGGTTGGGAGCGATGTCGGCATGAAGAATCAGGTAGGTTTCCCAAAGCCGGTGATTGCGGGCTACGAGGCGGGCCTCTTGGGCGCCGGACGCCGTCAGCTTCCAACCGCTCGTGACAGCTGTGAGCAGGCCGTCGCGTGTGCCGCGATCCATGAGTCGTGAGAGGCGAGTGGCGGACCAGCTTCGTCTTGAAAGGACCTGGTCTCTGGTGAAGGGGATGTCACCGAGCGGGTCGCCAGATGCGTCGGGCGGTGCAGAGTCCAGGTGGGGTTCGAGCATCTCGTAGACGGCTCTCAAGAGGTCGTGACGCCCGATTCGACGGTTGTTGGACCATTGGCGTCTCATCCGAGGCAAGAGGCCTCTTCGGGTGCCAAAAGCGAGGCTGACAAGAAAAAAAACGGTCCCGGCCAGAACGATGACCGCGCCGGCGGAGAATCGTGCGAAGAGCGCGCTGGCGACGCCTCCCAGCCAGGCTGAAAGTCCCCCAAGCACGGCCGCGATGATTGTCATCGAACCGAGACGATCGGTCCAAAAACGGGCTGCCGCTGGTGGAATGATCAACATCGCCACGACAAGGAGCAGTCCGACACTCTGTAGGCCGGTGATGGCGATGCATACGACCAGGGCCATCAGGGCGAGGTCCAGCCAGAGTGTCGGCCAACCGTGGCTGCGACCGAACTCTTCGTCGAAGCACAGAAGGCCGAATTCCTTGAACAGGGCTGTGGAGACGGCAATGACCAAGAGCGACGCCAGGCCAATCAGGCTGACATCAGCAGAGGTCATTGAGGCCGTCTGGCCGTAGATGAATTGCTGCAGGCCGGCGACCTGGCCGGTGGGGAGCTTCTGGATGATCGTGAACAACGCGATGCCAACTCCGAAGAAGACACTGAGTACGATTGCCAAGGCAGTGTCTTCCTTGATGCGGCTAAATCGCCTGATGCCGATCGTACACAGCACTCCGAGCAGTCCCGCCAGCAAGGCCCCCAAAAGTAATGCCGGTAGCGAGCGGCCGTTTCCCGGATATGCCAATTCCACGGCAAGAAAAGCGATGGCGATTCCCGGCAGCGAGGCGTGGCTGACCACGTCGCCAACGAGCGATCTCTTTCGAAGCAACATGAACGTGCCAACCGTTCCGGCACCGATGCCGAGCAGGATCGCTCCTAGCAAGACAATCCGCGTGTTGTATTGCCGCAGTAAGAGGGTGTCGGAGATCTTCTCCCAGCCGGGCCATCGGATGCGGTTGTCCGAAAGACTCGTGCCAGAGGTGCCGGTGGTGACTCGTGCGGCGATGGAGTGATCGTCGGCGGGCGGGGGCGGGGCCGCGAAAAGTCCACTGGGTATCGCCAGGACAAGGGGTAGGGCCAATGTCAGCCAACGGCGTCGACCACACAGCGACCGGGACATTCGGGGAGGGTGACGCAGTGAGCTCATGATCGTCCCTGGTTGAGCGTCATGCGGTGGCCGACCTGGTCGAGCAGGGCCAGTTTGCCTCCGTAAGTGGCCCTCAGGTTTTCGGGGGTGAAAACTTCCGTGATGGGGCCGGTGGCCACCAATCGCATGTTCAGCAGCAGGACGTGGTCGAAATACTCGGGCACTGTCTGGAGATCGTGGTGGACGACCAGTGCAGCTTTTCCGGCTTCACGAAGTTCCTGGAGGATGATGACGATGGCGCGTTCGGTCGCTGCATCCACACCGACAAATGGCTCGTCCATCAGGTAGACGTCGGCCTGCTGTGAAAGGGCGCGAGCGAGGAAGACTCGCTGTTGCTGCCCACCGGAGAGTTGGCTGATCTGACGTTTGGCGTAGTCGGCCATGCCTACACGTTCGAGGTAGTGCATGGCCTTGTCCCGGTATCGACGGGTGACCGGACGAAGCCAGCCAATCTGCTTGTAGAGCCCCATTGCGACCACGTCGAGCGCGTTGACCGGAAAGTCCCAATCGACGCTGCCTCGCTGGGGAACATAGCCGACACGGTGGCGGACCTTGTGGTAGGCCGAGCCGAAGAAGCGGACGTCGCCGGAGGCGCGGGGAACAAGGTCGACGGCGGCTTTGATCAGAGTTGTTTTTCCCGAGCCGTTGGGCCCCACGATGGCGGTCAGTTGGCCGGGAGGAGCGTCGTAATCAATGTCCCAGAGGACCGGGCGCCTGTGATAGGCCACGGTCATGTCGTGAATGGCCAGAGGTGCTGAACTGGGGTGCGTGGCGGTCCCGTCAGGGAGTGGCTCCGGGAGGTCGGGGGAAGGTGTTCCGGGTGGTGGGCCGTCGGTCACTTGATGGCTCCCGGTGCGGATGTGCGGCGATCTGAAACAGTCGAGATGTTCGAGTCACTCTTTGGCGACGTGGCCCTGGAGCTTTCCGTGCTTTCCGGTTTCTGGTGCTTCGCCTCCCAACGCACGCGCAATGATCGTGGCGTTGTGATCCATCATTCCCAGGTAGGTCCCGGTGTAGGTGCCGGGGGGGCCCATCGCGTCGGTGAACAACTCTCCACCGATCCGAACGTTCCATTGTTTTTGTTTGCAGCCCTCGACGATGGCCTGGATGTTCTTGGGGTTCACACTGGATTCGACAAAGATGGCGGTGATTTCGTTTTCGACAATGAACGAGACGAGATCGTTGATGTCGTCGACGGCGGCCTCGGATTCGGTGGAGATACCCTGGACGCTCTTGACCGGAATGTCGTACGCGCGGGAGAAATACCCGAAGGCGTCGTGGGCAGTGATCAGCCATCTCCGGTCTTGGGGGATGGTGGCAATTGTCTTGCGGACGTATTCGTCCATTTCTCTCAGTTTCGCCTGGTACTCCTGCGATCGGCTCTTGTAGGCGGTGGCATGTGGCGGGTCGAAGTCGGACAACGCCGAAGTGACGACGTCGACGCACTGGCTCCATGCGGTGATGTCCATCCAGACATGGGGGTCCCAGTGCCCCTGGAATTCCGGGGGCTCACGAAGGTAATCGTGGCCGATCTTCTCGGTGACCGCGTACACCGGCTTGCCGCCTCGCCCGGCGCGGGTGAAGGTGTCACTCATGCGACCCTCCAGCATCAGTCCGGAATAGAAGATGATGTCGGCTTCCAGCAGTTTCTTCTGGTCGTTGCGAGTGGGCTTGTACATGTGAGGGTCGACACGTTCACCCATCAGGCCTTCGACGGTCCCGCGGTCGCCGGCAATCGTCCTGACGATGTCGGTGACCATTCCGCACGTGGTGACGATTTTGTAGGGCGCCTTGGCGGTGTCGGTTGGCGTGCTCGTTGCCCCGTCGTCGGCACTGTTATCTTTGGGGGTGTCGTTGCAACCGGTGCTGGCCAGTGAACCCAGGGTGAGGGTGGTGAGCAGGAGCATGCAGCGGGTTGACATGAGGGATCCTCCGGCCATGATCAGGCGGACTTGGGGCGCTGGCGGTGGCGTCGGCAGCCTGCTGGAAAACAGACAAATGAACGCGACAACCAAGGTTTTGATTAGTCAAAACCTTGGTCAGCGTCAAGCCGCGCGGGAGAGGTGAGAGATGACGGAGCCGATGGCCAGTCACAACTTTTCCTCTGGAACACTCGACGACGCCTTGGTGTTCCTGAAACGGATCCGCTCCGAATTGAGTGTCCCGCGAAAGGTTCACGTCTGGCCCGATCGCTTCGGAGTCTTTGACGTGAATGACGACTGGTTCGAAGTGCGAGAAATCGGATACGAGTCCGAGGAGATCACCGAATTGCTGGACGCGGTCAATGCGGTGTATCGCAAAGACAGCATCGGGAACGCGTTTGCCCGGGAATACAAGGAGTTTCCGACCGGGAAACGTTATGCCTGGGGTGTCGATCGGGTGATGTAGGCCAGGAAAAGGTGGACCGGTGTCAACCGGGGCCTTGCCCGTAGATGTGCTGGATCGGCGTCTTGTGTCCCCAGGTGATGTCGGCGATGGCGACGTCGAGGGCCGTGGCGATTGCGTCGCGTTCTTTCGGCGACGGTGTCCATCGGGCGAGCATGATGGCAAGTACGCGATGCGGGTCCAGTCCACAGAGGTCTGTCAGTTGGTCGACCGTAAGGGACCGTTCTTCACAGAGCTCCGCCACGCTGCGAGATGGCATCAGATTTCTTCCTGCAGTCCAAACTGACGGTAGCGGACGTTGCGAGGATCCATGGTGTGCCCCCAACTGACGTCTTCGATCTTGACGCCGAACGCGGCGGCAATTCGTTGTCTTTCGGCCGGCGCTGGGGTCCATCGTCCGAGAGCGATCGCTTCGGCGCGGTCCAATGGCATGTTGGCCTGTTCGGAGAGGTCATCGACCGTCATTTGCTGTTGGTCGAGGAGGACATCCACGGTGGCGACTCGAGGAGGCATAGGTGAAATGGATCGAAATTGGTGGCCGGGGCAACGTCGCAATGGCCTTGCCTTTCGCGATTCTGAATGGCGGACCGTTGGTCGGCAAGCCCTGTTGGGCGTTTGTGGAGTTTTCGGCGTGGGGCGGGGCGAGCAGACGGGGATTGCCGCAAGTCGGGACACCTGCCATAATGCAGTTTTCGTTGGTCTCCGGCCGGTTTGGGCCGTTGGCCGGGGTGGTGATCTGGCTGCATACAAGTGGTGACTCGATGGCGACAGGAACTCTCGACGGCACACAGACTCCGGTTTCCGATGAGTCGGAGCAGAAGTTCCAGTATCCGGGGATTCCGGTGACCTGCGATGGGGCCGAGGCGGTCGTGTGGGTCGAGACCAAGGTCTGCCAGGGGTCCGGTGCGTTTCCGATCACCAGTTCGACGACGATGGGGAGCGGATTCAACGCTGCGGTGCAGAACGGGATCCCGAACCTCTGGGGTGACCAGTTGGTGTTCGTGGAACCCGAGAGCGAGCATTCTTCGGCAACATTCTGTGAGGGGTTTGCGGCGGCCGGTGGGCGAGTCACCAACTTCACGTCAGGCCAGGGCCTGGTGTTGATGAAGGAGGTGCTGTACACGATTGCCGGAAAACGGTTGCCGGTGGTCTTCAATATCGGTGCCCGTGCTCTGACCAGTCACAGCCTGAATGTGCACGCTGGCCATGATGACGTGATGGCCGTTGCCGACGTCAACTGGGGGATTCTGTTTGCTCGCAACGCACAGGAGGCCGGTGACCTCTGCCTGATTGCCCGTCGTGTCGCCGAAGCGTCGGAGGTGCCGTTCATGAGCGTTCAGGACGGTTTTCTGACGACACACACCGTGGAGAGCGTGCTGCTGTGTGAACCGGAGTTCATGAAGGAGTACATCGGGAAGCCCGAGGAAAAATTGAATAACCTGATGGATCCGGACAATCCGTTGATGTCCGGGGTCGTTCAGAATCAGGACTCGTACATGAAGGGCAAGATTGCCCAGCGGTGGTACTACGACACCGTCGAGGAGCATCTTGAGGATGCGTTTGAGGAGTTCTATGCCAAGACCGGCCGCAAGTACGGTTTCCTGGACGCTTACAGGTGTGACGACGCGGAGTACATCCTTGTCGGTATTGGCTCGTACATGGAGACGGCCCAGACGACGATCGATTACCTGCGGGATGAAAAGGGCATCAAGGCGGGGTGTCTGAACATTTACTGCTTCCGGCCGTTTCCGGCTCATCAACTCGTTGAAGCCCTGAAGGATTGCGTGGCGATTTCAGTGATCGAACGCATGGATGATCCACTCTCGACGACTGGCAATCACCTGACCCGCGAGATCAAGGCCGCCTTCTGCGATGCGATGGCCGGCCAGATGGGGCATCAGAAGATCGACAGTTGTCCGCGGATCTACCACGGTGCGGCCGGCTTGGGCAGTCGCGATGTCCGCCCTGGCGACATCAATGCGATTTTTGACAACATGATCAACGACGGCCAAGATTACTTTGTGGTCGGCATCCAGCACGCCCTGGCGTTGGAGAACACCGACGATCCGGATCTGCGGCCGGTCGGGGCGTTCTCGATGCGAGGCCACTCGGTTGGCGGGTTCGGCTCGGTTACCTCCAACAAGGTGATCGCGACGATTGCCGGACAGGTTTTCGGCAAGGACGTTCAGGCGTACCCGAAGTACGGGTCCGAGAAGAAGGGGCTGCCGACCACCTATTATCTGACGATTGCCGACTCGCACATCTTCTCCCACAGCGAACTGGAATACGTCAACCTGGTGGTGCTCAACGACACCACGGCGCTTGATAGCGGATTTCCTTTGAAGGGGATGGTCGAAAACGGTTCGATCTTCATGCAAAGCGCCTACGAAGATCCGTCCGACGTGTGGGCGAGGATTCCGGAACACCAAAAGACGACGATTCGTGAGAACTCTTTGCGGGTGTTTTTCGCCGACATGGTGAGTATTGCCCGCGAAGTGGCCTCGGTTGCCGACCTGGAAATGCGAATGCAGGGCATCGTTCTGTTGGGCGCATTCCTGAAGTTGACTCCGTATGCCACCGACAGCGGCATGGACGACGAGGAAGTCTACGCGGGAGTTGAAAAGGCCTTGCGGAAGTATTTCGGCAAGCGAGGCGAGCAGGTTGTCCAGGACAACCTGACTTGTGTGAAACGTGGGTACAGCGAGATGCAGGAAATCCCGCAGGAACTGATTCAGGGTGGGAATGGAACTCCCTGACCGGCCACGGTTCTTTTCGAGACAAAACAAGGCGATTCAGCTAGTTCTCCGGCAGGCCCGGGGAATCACATACGAGGACAGGGCGCATGGCGACAGCAGACGGTAAGGTTTCGATCAACGACGCCAATGAGCGGGATCCCTTCAACAACAACAGTTACGGGACACTTGTGGACTCGGAATTCGTTCCGGTGGAGCTGCCCGTGCTGGACGTAGAGGACTTCAACGAGCGGATCATCAAGGGTTACGAGGACGGCGTCGCCGAAAAGGGACTGCCGGCTGACTTGTCGGTTGCCCGTTCGGTGATCCCCGCCGGCACGGCGACGTTGAGGGATTTCAGCTACGTCGCGCCAGAGATCCCGATCTACATCACCGAGAACTGCACAGCGTGCATGGATTGCGTGACCGAGTGCCCGGACACGGCGATCCTGGGCAAGGTGCTGGCCGAAAGTGATCTCGGAACGCAGTTGGAGAAGATCGAAGACGGTGATGACCGCGAGATGTTTGAGGCCCAGTGGGCCAAGACCCGGAAGTTTTACGACGGACCGCAGAAGAAGGGCAAGGAGGGCGGCCGGTTCTCGATCATCATCGATCCGAGCAAGTGCAAGGGGTGTGCCGAGTGCGTGACTGTCTGCGATGACAAGGCGTTGAAGATGGTGCCGAAATCCGAGGAAGTGATGACGACAATTCGAAAGTCGCATCGCCTGTTCAAGGAAGTGGGCCCGTCCGACGACTCATATGTCAACGAGAACGTCTTGATCGACATGATGCTCAAGGAAGAGTCCTACATCTACGTCGGGGGCGCGGGCAGTTGTGCCGGGTGCGGCGAGGGGACCGCGTTGCGGATGATGTGCGCTGCGACCGGTGCAAAATACGGTGACCGCTGGGGCATTGTTGCGGCAACCGGCTGTAACACGGTCTACACGTCCACCTACCCATACAATCCGTATCTTGTTCCCTGGACCAACTCACTTTTCGAAAACGCACCCGCCGATGCTATGGGGGTTCGGACTCGGTGGGACCAGTTGGGCTGGGGCGATTACCCACTGTGGTGTATCGGTGGGGATGGGGCGATGTTCGACATCGGGTTCCAGTCTCTGTCGAGAATGCTCGCCTCGGGAATGAACATCAACGTCTTTGTTCTCGATACCCAGGTCTACTCAAACACCGGTGGCCAGGCTTCCACGAGCACATACACGGGTCAGAACACCAAGATGAGCCTTCACGGCAAGGAGATCGGTGGAAAACAGGAACTCCGCAAGGAGATCGCACAGATCGCGATGATGCATCCCCGGACGTTCGTCGCTCAAACGACCTGTGCCCATGTCAACCACTTCTACAAGGCCGTGCTGTCAGCGATGGCGTTCGATGGACCGTCACTGATCAACTGCTTTACCACCTGTCAGCCGGAACACGGCGTGGCGGACAACATGGCAATGGACCAGGCGAGGATGGCCGTTGACACCCGGGCATTTCCACTCCTGGTACACGATCCTGACAAGGGTGACACGCTTCGCGAACGACTCAGTCTGCAGGGGAATCCGGCGATGAAGAAGGATTGGTGGACCAATCCGAAAACTGGAGAAGTCGTCGACTTCATCGATTTCTGTCGAAGCGAAGGCCGATTCTCCAAGCACTTTGACCGCGACGGCAACCCCTCGGAGACCTTGGAGATGGCCCGGCGGGATCGCCTGGGCAACTGGCAGTTGTTGCAGGAACTCGCCGGTCTCCGATAAGGGCTGCGACCGGACGCAAAACGGCCGGATGGGTCCGCTCCACAGCGTTTGATCGTCGCGGTCGGAGGGTTCAGGGAGGAGTCCGATGGACGCAAATCAGCCGCAGCATTCGCAGTTGGTGGTGCTGGGAGGCGGTCCCGGCGGATACCCGGCTGCGTTCATGGCCGCTGATGCCGGTCACGACGTGACGCTTGTCGATGATGGTGCGGTGCCCGGCGGGACGTGCCTGCGAAGCGGTTGCATTCCCTCCAAGGCGTTGCTGCATGTGGCGAGAGTGATCACTGAAGCAGCGGAGGTGTCTGCCGCAGGAGTGAGGTTCGCCCAGCCCGACATTGATCTGGAACGTTTGCGGGTGTGGAAGGACGAAGTTGTCGCCAGCCTTGGCGGAGGAGTGGGCCAGCTTGCGGCCGCGCGTTCTGTCCGTACGGTCGTCGCACGAGGGACGTTGCTCGATGAACATACCCTGGAACTGACCGCGGCAAACGGCGAAACCAGCCGTTTGAGTTTTGATCAACTGATCCTGGCTACCGGATCGTTGCCGGTGTGGCCTAAGTCGCTGGCTGTGGAAAGCCCGCTGGTGATGGATTCGGCCGAAGCACTTGGGTTGCCCGATGTGCCGGACCGGTTGTTGGTTGTGGGTGGCGGATATATTGGCCTGGAAATGGGCACGGTGTATGCCGCTTTGGGGGCACGCGTAACGGTTGTTGAGATGGCCGGGGCACTCTTGCCGGGGGTCGACGGTGACCTGGTTCGACCGTTGAGTCGAAGCCTGGCGGAGCGATTTGAGTCGATTCGGCTCAACACATCCGTTGAACGCTTGTCGTTAGAGGACGGCCGAGTCACTGCCGTGATGGTCAGTGAGGAACAGGGGGCGGCCACCGAGAGTTTCGACCGGGTGCTCGTGGCGGTTGGTCGGCGGCCCAACAGTGAGGGGTTGGGCCTGGAAGCGGCAGGTGTCCGGGTGGGGGCGAAGGGTGAGGTGGTTGTTGATGCTGTGGGGCGGACCAGTTGTGATCATGTCCTTGCGGTGGGGGATGTCTGTGGTGGCGCCATGTTGGCCCACAGGGCCACGCGCGATGCGAGGCGAGTGGTCTCGGCTTTGGGGGAAACGGGACCAGAAGCGGAAACGCCCGCCGACATGCTGGTTCCGGCAGTGGCTTTCACTGATCCCGAGGTGGCATGGTGTGGGTTGACGGAGACCGATGCTCGTGAGGCCGGCCAAAAGGTGCTGGTGTCCCGGTTCCCGTGGGCAGCTTCCGGAAGAGCCCAAGCTTCGGGACGGCCTGATGGCCTCACGAAACTTGTGATCGATCCCGAAACCGGCTGTGTCCTTGGTGCCGGGGTGGTGGGAGTCGGGGCCGGCGAATTGATCGCCGAAGCGGTTTTGGCGATTTCCCAGGGTTTGACCACAGAGGAAATGGCGGCAGCGATACACCCTCACCCGACGTTGTCGGAGACAATTTGTGAGGCCGCGGAACACGCGTCGGGGCGAGCTGTCCACATGCTGCCGCGACGCCGACGCGAGCGATGATCGGGCCCCGGCAGGGGGGGCGGATGCGTTGTGGCAGGTCGGTCGGGTGTGGGCCCCTAGGGGCCTTCAGTACCGAGGTCGATGGGAGGAGCTGTCAGGGCCGCCTTGCCGTCGTCGGTTTCGATCAGGTCGTTTTTGCCACCGGAAAATGCGCCGTCGGGCTGTTCCGCGACATCTGTGGGGGCCTCGACGTCGCCGGGAGCTGGGCCACCGCAGCCGGTGAGAGGCAACAGGAGGGCCGACAGGAGGAGGGCGACGTGGAACAATTTCATGACAAACTCGTGAATTGAAGGAGAATGAGACGGTGGCATCCAGGTGGTTGAGGAGTTCTAGAGTCCTTCTGTGACCCCGCGTTCTTCCATCCCGCCGTGGTAACGGTACTTCCAGACATCGATGTTGACGTTGATTGTCTGAACACTGCCGTCGGCCATAGCGAAGTTGACCTGGTCGTTGTGCTCACTGCTGAAGCGGTACCACTCCTTGCCTTCCAGTCCCCAAGCCACCGGCATGGTTCCGGTACCGATCCAGGAGTGTGAGAAAAGGTGGCGGTCTCGGTCGCTGATGACGTGAATGCCACCGGTGTGCTCACCGAAGAGCAACGTGTAACTGGAGCCATCTTCGATTTCGCTGATCTTGAATTTCGTCCGGTTGCCCAGCGCGCCGTGGTACTTGTACCACCCGTTGTCGACCGGCACCATTCCGAGGACTCCGGAACAACCGACGTAGTTGGTGCGGCCGAGATTGGTGCCCCAAGGGTGTGGGAAATACCACAGTTCCAGAGTGCCCCAGTTGCCCCCGGGAGGCCCGAAGGTATTGGTTGTTGCGCTGGTTCCCAACTCGTTCCCGTAGGGGTTGGCAGAGGGGCAGAGGAGCGCCGGAATCTTGTAGTGGGCTGTCTGCCAGCTAACCGTATCTCGCCACCAGGAGGGCCCCGTTTTGTTGAGGAGTTTCAGGACGCGAACCTGTTTCTCCAGTGACGACTGCTCCATGTGCGGCAGCAAGTAGACGATCACGCCGATCTGCTGGAACGTGCTGATGTTGGTATTGTTGTTGCGAGAGCCGACGGGCACGGGGCCGAGGTAGCCCGGTGGCAGAGTGTTCCGTTGTTCGTGGAAGGTCTGGGCAGCCAGGGCAATCTGTTTCAGTCGGTTTTTGCACTGAACTCGCCTTGCGGCCTCGCGAGCCTGCTGTACTGCTGGCAGAAGCATCGCAATCAGGATGGCGATGATCGCGATGACAACCAGCAGTTCAATCAGCGTGAATGCCCGGCGAGAATGCGTCTCCGAACGAGCCGGCCGCACTGGACGAAACATGACTGACTCCTACCGAAAACAAAGAAAAAATCCTCCCTGAAAACCAGCGAGGAGATGTTTGGAATGAGGCCGCCGGCCAGACCGTGGCCACCGGCTGGGTCAACACCGATTGTCGCGAAGTGCAGTTTTCAACGCAAGAATAATTCGCCTGGGGTTTGGTTTGGAAAGTGGCGTTTCCTGTTACGCGACGGACTGCAAATTTTCGCTGCGGACGGTAAGATACCGCCTGACAAAATTTCGCATTCGATCTGCCACGCGTGGTGGCCACCCGGAAGTGGATCGACCCGGCTGGTGAAGGACTGTTGGCTGGATGATTCCGATCAAGCAGGGTCTGGACCTGCCGATTACCGGAGCGCCCGTCCAGGAAGTGACGGCAGCGCCGCTGACGCGACGCACAGCGGTCGTCGGTGAAGACTTTGTCGGCATGAAGCCGTCACTGGAAGTCTCCGTCGGCGATTCGGTCAAGCGCGGTAGTCGCCTGTTCACCGATCGCAAGAATCCGGGTGTCGTGTTCACCGCACCGGCGGCAGGGACGGTCGTCGAGATCAACCGTGGGGCGAAGCGTGCATTTGAGTCGCTGGTGATCGAGACGTCCGCTGCCGAAAACGAGCCGGCTGAACAGTTCGGTGCAGTGGCCGAAACCGAAATCGAGGGGCTTTCTGCCGAAGATGTCCGTCAGAAGTTGGTTGATTCGGGGTTGTGGACCGCTTTTCGGCAGCGACCGTTCAGTATCGTTCCGCCGGTCGACAGTGTGCCGGCCGCGGTGTTTGTCACCGCGATTGATACCAATCCACTGGCTGCTGATCCGGCGGTTGTCCTGGCTGGACAGCAGGCCGAATTCGTGCAGGGGCTTCGGGTGCTGCGCCAGCTGGACGATGCTACGGTTTATCTGGTCACTGCCGCAGGAGCGGATGTGCCCGGGACGAGTGTTCCGGGGGTTGTGCACGAGACATTCTCGGGACCCCATCCGGCCGGCCTTCCGGGAACACACATGCACTTCCTGTGGCCGGTCAACGAGCGGCGGATCGCCTGGCATGTTGGCTACCAGGACGTGGTGTCGATAGGTCGGTTGTTCGCATCCGGCACATTGGACTGCGACCGGGTGGTCGCTCTGTGCGGACCTTCTGCAGGTCGCCCGCGGCTGGTGAAGACCAGGTGGGGTTGTTCTCTCGACGAACTGGTTGAGGGGGAGACTGTCGGAGAGGCGGTTCGTGTCGTTTCGGGTTCGGTTCTTGCCGGCCGGTCGGCAACGGAAACGACCGCCTACCTGGGACGGTATCACGGTCAGATTTCCCTGCTGCCGGAAGCTGTTGAACGCGAGTGGCTCGGCTGGCAACGGCCTGGGCGGGACAAGTTTTCTGTCACGCGGGCCTTTCTGGGGTCGGCCCTTTTTGCTTTCGAACGAATGCTGGGACGGCGTTCGCCGCCGGAACGATATCGCTTCAATACGTCGCTGAACGGTGGTGACCGATCGATGGTTCCGATCGGGACCTATGAGAGAGTGATGCCCCTGGACGTGATTCCCACTTACCTGCTCCGTGCGCTGGTGGTCGGAGACACCGAGCAGGCCCGTTTGCTGGGTGCGCTGGAGCTGGATGAAGAGGATCTGGCACTGTGCACTTATGTGTGTCCGGGCAAGTACGACTACGGGACACTACTGAGACAGAACCTGGACGAGATACGACGCGAGGGCTGACGCCCCTACCATCATGAGAGCCGTTCGTCGCATTCTGGACTCGCTGCACCCCCACTTCGAAAAGGGGGGGAAGTGGGAGCGTCTGTATCCACTCTATGAGGGGGTCGACAGCTTCCTGTTTTCTCCGGGCTCAGTCACCGGTGGGAAGACGCATCTCCGGGATTCTCTCGACACAAAACGGATGATGAGCACGGTGATCGTGGCATTGTTGCCGTGCGTGGCAATGGCGCTCTGGAACACCGGGTTTCAGGCCAACAGCGTACTCTCGGGTGACGCATTGCTTGCCGAGGCGGCAGCTCAGCAGTGGCGAGGCGCCGTGCTGTTGGGGCTGGGTTTGTCGTTTGACCCGAACTCGTTTCTGGCGAATGTGGTTCACGGGGGCTTGTATTTTCTGCCGGTCTACGTGGTCTGCAATTTGGTTGGCGGCGGATGGGAACTGGTGTTCTGTATTGTGCGGCGACACGAACTCAACGAAGGCATGCTGGTCAGCGGGATGCTGTTGCCTCTGACGCTGCCACCGTCGATCCCGTTGTGGCAGGTCGCGCTGGGAACGAGTTTTGGGGTCGTGATCGGAAAAGAGGTGTTTGGGGGCAGTGGTCGGAACTTCCTCAACCCGGCGCTGACGGCCAGGGCGTTCCTGTATTTCAACAACGCGACGTCGATGGTGGGAGATCGCGTGTGGGTGGCCGTGGATGGTCACTCGGCGGCGACACCACTGGGGGAACTGGCCGCTGTGGACGTGTCCGCGGCCGTGGCACAGGTTGGCGGTTGGGACTGGTGGGACAGTTTCCTGGGCGTGACGGCTGGCTCGATGGGCGAAACGTCTGCCCTGGCGTGCCTGTTTGGTGCGGTGGTGCTGATCGGGACAGGCATCGGGTCGTGGCGGATCATGCTCTCGTTGTTCGTTTCTGCGTCCGCGTGGACGTTGCTGCTCAACCAGATTGGCAGTGAAAGCAACCCGTTGTTTGCTTTGCCGGTGCACTGGCATTGGGTGGTCGGCGGTTTCGCTTTCGGGACCGTCTTCATGGCGACAGACCCGGTGTCTGCCGCTATGACCAGAACGGGCCAGTGGTATTACGGGGCTTTGATCGGGTTCATGACCATCCTGGTCCGAGTGATCAATCCGGCCTACCCCGAAGGGATCATGCTGGCCATCCTGTTCGGCAACATCTTTGCTCCGCTGATCGATTATTTCGTGTTGCAGTCCAACATCCGTCGCCGCCAGAAACGGGGAGGCGAGGATGCCGAGTGAAACAAATCGTCACACCTTCACGGTGTCATTGGTGTTGTGCCTGGTCTGCTCGTTCCTTGTGTCGGGTGCGGCCGTGCTTCTGAGAGATCTTCAGGAGGAGAACGTGGCCGATTCCCGGCGGCGAAACATCCTGATGGCGGCATTTCCCTTGGAACTTCCCGACGAGGGCTCGTTCGCGGAATTCTATAGCAGCCGAAACGTTGCCGGCATTGCGGAGTATTTTGAGGAACATGTCGAGAGTTTTCGGGTGGATCTCCAAGACGGAGAGACCGTGCCGACGACTGACGCGGAACGGGACTATGACCAGGTGAAAGCTGCCAAGAATCCGGGACGAGAACCGAAGCTGGATCTTCGCCAGAATCCGAAGCGGGATCTCGCCGGGATCAAGGCCCGCGAGGATGTCGGTTGGGTATACGTCGTCAGGGATGACCACGAGGGGGTTGCTGTGGAGACGATCGTTTTGCCAATTCGGGGTTATGGACTGTGGTCGACGTTGAAGGGGTTTCTGGCAATCGATGCCAAGGCGTTAGCACGTGGTCCGGCAGAAACGACCGTCCGCGGTCTGACCTATTACGAACATGGTGAGACACCGGGCCTGGGCGGTGAGGTGGACAACCCGACCTGGAAGGCCAAGTGGCCGGGCCGGCGTGTTTTTGACGCCGAGTGGAATGTCAAATTGCAGGTGACCAAGAATCCCGTTGGCGACTTTGATGTCGATGCTCTGACCGGGGCGACGATCACCTCGACGGGGGTGTCGCGGATGTTGAAGTTCTGGCTGGGGAGCGACGGTTATGGGAATTACCTGAGGAAGCGGGCGTCCGCAGTCCTCAGCGCTGGCAGAGCCGGCAGAGGAGGTGCCGGTGGCTGAACCGAAACCTCGTGACGTCCTGATCGATCCGTTGTTTGACAACAATCCGATTGCACTCCAGGTGCTCGGGATCTGCAGCGCGTTGGCGGTGACGACCCAGTTGAAGCCGACGCTGGTGATGTGCGCGGCGGTGATTTTTGTGGTCGCCTGTTCCAACGCCTCGGTGTCGCTGATCCGCAGCCAGATTCCCAGCCGAATTCGCATCATCGTGCAAATGACAATCATCGCCTCTCTGGTGATCGTCGTCGACCAGGTAATCCAGGCGTACGCCTTTTCGGTCAGCCAGCAGTTGTCGGTGTTTGTCGGCCTGATCATCACCAACTGCATCGTGATGGGGAGGGCCGAGGGATTTGCGATGAAGAACGGTGTCGCGGTGAGTTTCATGGATGGGTTGGGGAACGGTTTGGGGTACAGCCTGATCCTGCTGCTGGTTGCGTTCGTCCGCGAGTTGTTCGGCAGCGGCAAGTTGTACGGCGTCACGGTGCTTCCTCTGACCACCGAAGGTGGTTGGTTTGAGGCCAACGGACTGTTGTTGCTGCCGCCGAGCGCTTTCTTCCTGATTGGCCTGACCATCTGGGCCCTTCGGACATGGAAGCCTGAACAGGTGGAAGGGAGCTAAGCGGGAATGGGCTTCGAACACTATCTGAGCCTGCTGCTGAAGGCTGTGTTTATCGAGAATCTGGCCTTGGCCTTTTTCCTGGGCATGTGCACGTTCCTGGCGATTTCCAAGGAAGTCCGGACAGCTATCGGACTGGGGATCGCGGTGATCGTGATCCAGGGAATCACCGTTCCGGTCAACAATCTGATCTACAATCTGCTGCTGAAACCGGGGGCCCTGGCGTGGCTGGGGGTTGATGCGTCCGTGGATCTGACATTTGTCGGTTTGATCAGTTTCATTGGCGTGATCGCGGCGATGGTGCAGATCCTGGAGATGACACTCGATCGGTACTTTCCCACGCTCTACAACGAGTTGGGAATCTTTCTGCCGTTGATCACCGTCAATTGCGCCATCCTGGGCGGAACGCTTTTCATGGTCGAGCGGGATTACCAGTTCGCCGAGAGCGTCGTGTACGGCATCGGGTCGGGGATCGGGTGGGCTATGGCGATCATGGCTCTGGCGGGGATCCGTGAGAAAATGAAGTACAGTGATGTTCCTCCAGGCCTGCGTGGGTTGGGGATCACGTTCATCACGGTGGGGCTGATGGCAATGGCTTTCATGGCCTTTGGAGGGATCCTGCTGTGACGGAGATCCTTCTCGGAGTCGCGGTGTTCACCGGCGTGGTGCTGACGTTGGTGGGTGTGATCCTGGCGGCTCGGGCTCGTCTGGAGCCTGGTGGCGAGGTGCAGATATGCATCAACGATCAACAGACGCTGACAGTGTCGCCCGGCGGGAAATTGTTGAATGTCCTGGCCGACAACGGGGTCTTCGTCTCATCGGCCTGTGGAGGAGGTGGGACATGTGCCCAGTGCAAAGTGCACGTGCACGAAGGCGGTGGGGACATTCTCGCTACCGAGACTGGACACATCAGCAAACGAGAGGCTCGTGAGGGCATGCGGCTCAGTTGCCAGGTCGCCGTCAAGCAAGACATGCAGGTCGACGTTCCACCGGAGGTCTTTGAGACCAGCAAGTGGGAGTGTCGTGTCCGCTCCAACCACAACGTGGCGACCTTCATCAAGGAACTGGTGCTGGAGTTGCCGGAAGGCGAGGAGGTGGGGTTCAAGCCGGGCGGATTCATTCAGATCGAAGTTCCTCCACACGAGTTGGCCTACAAGACATTCGACATCGAGGAGGAGTATCACGAGGACTGGGATCGTTTCAACCTGTGGGACATCAACTCCAAGGTCGACGAAACGGTCGTGCGGGCCTACTCGATGGCCAATTATCCCGGCGAAAAGGGCATCATCATGCTCAATGTCCGTGTCGCGTCACCGCCCCCGCGGTCTCCGGCAGGGACTCCCCCGGGGCAAGTGTCATCCTACATTTTTGATCGAAAACCCGGCGACGCTGTGACCATCTCGGGCCCGTTCGGGGAGTTCTTCATCAAGGAGTCTCAGAACGAGATGATCTATATCGGCGGCGGCGCCGGCATGGCTCCGTTGCGGAGTCACATCTACGAGTTGTTCAAGGAGCGGCATACCGATCGGAAGGTGTCCTTCTGGTATGGGGCTCGCAGTCTTCGGGAAATGTTTTACGTCGAGGAATTCGATGCCCTGGCGGCCGAGAATGACAATTTCGAATGGCATGTGGCGTTGTCCGACCCGTTGCCGGAAGACAACTGGGATGGGCACACCGGTTTCATTCACCAGGTGGTGCAGGACAACTACCTGGTGAATCATCCGGCCCCGGAGGATTGCGAGTACTACATCTGTGGGCCTCCCTTGATGCTACAGGCGGTGCTGGCGATGCTGGACGAACTGGGCGTCGAGCCCGAGAACATCGCATTCGACGATTTCGGCGGCTGATTTGCCTGGGGACCCGGAGTCTCGGTAAGTCGGCTATCCGGGACTGTGCCACCGATGAGAAACCGTATGTTCCGGTTGAGTCCAATGGCGTTCCCGTCTTTTGCGGTGGTCCTTCTGACGAGCCCTGTGTGGGTCCAGGGGGAAGTGGCGCCGGCTGCGGAAACACTCAATGGCCGGACGATGGGTACCACGTGGTCAGCCACATGGCACGGATCACGTGGCAACACCGACGAGGTGCCCGTTTCGGTTGTGGCTGACGAGTTGCAGCGGCTGCTTGAACGCGTCGATGGGATGATGTCGACATGGCGGGACGACTCGGAGATCAGTCGATTCAATTCTGCGAGGTCGACTGACTGGTTCCCGGTTTCACATGACACGATGCGGGTGATGCGGCGTGCGTTGGAAATCGCGGATGAGAGCGGCGGGGCTTTCGACGTGACGGTCTCGCCGCTCGTCGACTTGTGGGGGTTTGGTGCTGACGGTCAGCGGCAGATTCCGGCCGAGGAACAAGTGGCCGAAGCGATCCGACGGGTGGGATGGCAAAAACTGGAGGTGCGGTCCGACCCGCCGTCGGTACGGAAAAGTGAACCCGAAGTGACCGTCAATCTCTCTGCGCTCGCCAAGGGGTACGCCGTTGACCTGTTAGGAATCTATCTGGATTCGATAGCAGTTGCGGGATACTTGGTGGAGGTCGGCGGGGAAACGCGTGTTCAGGGGAACCGGGCCGATGGCAGTCCCTGGAGAATTGGCATTGAAGAGCCGGTGGCCGGCCAGCGGCGTGTTCGGCAAGTGTTGGCAGTCGGTGGTGATACCCGGTCGATTGCGACTTCCGGTGACTACCGAAACAGACGCAATGTCGGCGGCCGGATGCTCTCGCATACGATCGACCCGCGGACCGGGCACCCGGTTGCTCACAACTTGGCCGCCGTGACAGTCGTGGCCGCGGACTGTATGACAGCCGACGCGCTGGCGACAACACTGATGGTTCTGGGACCGGAAAACGGACTGGCTCACGCGCGGCGCCACGGTGTGGCCGCGCTGCTGTTGACGCGGACAGGAACGACCATCCACGAGCAGGCGACCGACGAATTCTTGGCATTGTCCGGCGACGGCGGTGGTGGCTTGTGGGGGACCTGGGTTCCTGTCCTGGGACTGGTTGTGTTGGCGGTGTGCGGGTTGTCGGCCGGTGTTCTGTTGAACGGCCGAGGGCTTGTGGGAAGTTGCGGCGGATTGGCCCTGATGTGCGATCGTCGCGAGGATCCGCTCTGTGCGGCTTGTGGCGTGCGGGGAGAGGACGCGAATGCCGAAGGTGATGAAATGGCCTTCGAACCGTCGCACAGCGGGACCGCCGAATAGACAGGAAGGGACGCCGTGACACACGTGGATTTGGTGATCGCCGGTGGTGGAATTGTCGGTCTGGCGACCGCGTACCGGTTCCTGGAGCGGTATCCCGATCGACGGGTCGTGATCCTGGAGAAAGAACACGATGTTGCTGAACATCAAACCGGTCACAATTCCGGGGTGCTTCATTCGGGCATTTATTACAAGCCCGGCTCTTTGAAAGCACAAAATTGCCGCGCGGGCAAACTGGCGATGGAGAGGTTCTGCAAGGAGTACGGAATCGCCTTCGAGCGTTGCGGCAAGGTGATTGTTGCGGTCGACGAGAACGAATTCCCGGCGCTGGAACGGATATTTGACCGCGGACAGGCGAGCGGAGTTCAGTGCGAGATGATCGGGGCTGAACGGTTGGGTGAACTCGAACCGCACGCGGCAGGTTTGCGGGCGATTCATGTTCCGGAGGCGGGGATTGTTGATTACCGGGAGGTGTGTCGAAAGTTGGCTGAATTGATCAGTCAGCGAGGGGCGGAGATTCGCTTTGGGCATCGGGTTTGTGCCATTCGCCAGAGTGATCGGGAAGTGGTGGTGGAAACCACCGAGGGAGAAGTGGCCGGCGATTTGCTGGTCAACTGTACGGGACTGCATTGTGACCGGGTCACCCGAATGGGCGGTGTGCGGCCGGACGCGAAGATTGTTCCGTTTCGAGGGGAGTACTACGAATTGACCTCGGAGGCGACGCACCTGTGCCGAAATCTGATTTACCCGACCCCCGATCCGAAGTTTCCGTTTCTGGGTGTTCATTTCACTCGAATGATTCATGGAGGTGTCGAGTGTGGGCCAAACGCAGTTCTGGCGTTTGCCCGCGAGGGGTATCGCAAGCGGGATATCAATCTGCGTGACCTTTGTGAATCTCTGACCTACATGGGTTTTTTGAGAATGGCATCTCGTCACTGGCGGACAGGGATGGGGGAAATGTGGCGGTCCTTCAGCAAGCAGGCTTTTGTGAAGGCGCTGTCGCGATTGTTGCCGGCCATTCGGGCTGAACACCTGGTGGCCGCACCGGCCGGTGTTCGTGCTCAGGCGTTGTCACCGGACGGGACGCTTGTCGACGACTTCCTGGTTCAGCCCAATGCGAGGATCGTCAACGTCGGCAACGCGCCCTCGCCGGCCGCGACAGCGTCGCTGAATGTCGGGTCCCTGGTCGTGGACCGGCTGGTAGAACGAATCGAGTAAGTGAAACGAGGGGCATGGGCGTGGGCGAAACAGGTGGAATAGTCTTCGACGCTGGCCGGCTGGAGGAATTCGCGAGACGCGTCTTCGTACAGTTCGGTGTCAGAGCGGCTGATGCTGAGGAGGCAGCGAGGATCCTGTCCCTGGCCGATCTCCGCGGGATTGACTCCCACGGCATTGCTCGACTGCATGCTTATTCGCGGATGCTCGACAAAGGTCGGATCAACCCGGCGCCAGAAATGACGATTGTTCGAGAAACACCCGGCACGGCAACGGTCGACGGCGACAACGGTCTGGGGTTGATCGTGGGGCCATGGGCGAACCGGTTGGCCATGGAGAAGGCGGAAACCGTCGGGACCGGCTGGGTGGCTGTTCGGGGCAGCAACCACTTTGGCATTGCCGGCTACTACGTGTTGGAGGCTCTCGAACGCGACCAGTTGGGCTGGGCGATGACCAACACCACGAAGATTGTCGCCCCCATGTGGGGGGCCGAGCGAATGCTGGGCACCAATCCCATCGCGATCGCGTTTCCGGGTTGTGAGGAGCCGCCGATCGTCATTGACATGGCGTCTCCGGCTGCAGCCTACGGGAAAATCGAGATGGCGATCCGGGAGGACAAGTCAATTCCCGAGGGTTGGGCAATCGATCGGGATGGGGTGCCGACAACCGAACCCAACGAGATGGCCGACGGCGGGGCGATGTTGCCACTGGGATCGACAAGGGAACAGGGTGGTCACAAGGGGTATTGTCTGGGGGCGATGATCGACCTGTTGTCGGGAGTCCTGAGCGGGGCCAACTGGGGGCCATTTGCGCCGGTGTTCACTACTGAGTTCGAGGAGCCCCCGCGACGTGTGGGCATCGGACTGGGGCACCTGTTCGGTGCGATGCGGATTGACGCCTTTATCGATCCGGACGAATTCAAACGACAGGTCGACGATTGGATCCGCACCTTTCGGCAAACCAAGCCGGCGCCGGGCACCGATGGTCCCATCATTCCCGGTGATCCGGAGCGAGAGGCGGAGTCGGTCCGTCGAGAGTCCGGCATCCCACTGGTTGCAGCTGTTGTCGAGGATTTGCGGGAGGTGGCTGAGATCTCGGGAGTGCCGTTCGACTAGCGGATGATCCGACAGCCGGGCAGTTGTGTGGCCAGTTGTTTGGCGCCCGCGGCCGTGACGGCCGTCCCTGAGATAGTCAGTTGTTTCAGGCCGGCAACGGCCTTGAATTTGGGCAGGTCTGCGTCCCCGATCTTCGTGCCAGTCAGGTCCAGGTTGGCGAGGGTCTTGTGCCCCGCGAGGTGCTGCAGGCCGTCTGCGGTAACGTTGGTGCCGCCGAACCCCACCTGGTAGATCACGGTGAGTGATTCGAGTCGCGGCAGCTTGGCGAGTTGGGCCATTCCGGCGTTGCCCAGGCCTGTGAGGCCAAGGTCGAGTGATCTGAGATTCGTGAGTTTGGTGAGGGGGGCGATCGTCGCGTCATTGACTCGCGTTGCCGAGAGGTTCAGATGCTGAAGTTGGGACAGTGTGGTCAGCCGTGCCAGGCCGGCGCCGGTGATCGATTGTTTCTCGAAACCGGTTTTTCGGAGCACCAGTCCCTGGAGGGATGTCAGCCGGGCAAGGTGGACGGTCGAAGCGTCGACGATCAACGGGCAGTTTTCCAGGTTGAGGGCTTTCAGCTTGCGGAAAGCTGCCAGGCGGGCAATTGAATCACCAGTGACGTCGGTGTCGGCCAAGTCGAGACACGCCAGGTCCGAAAGCACGGACAATTTGTCGAGAGAGTTGCCTTCAATACGGGTGCCGGAAAGTCCGAGGGCTTTCAGTCGGGACAAAGAGGCCAGGGCGGCCATTCCGTTGTCTGTAACTCGCGTGCCCGGAAGTGAGAGTTGAACCAGGGAGGGAAGGGACGCGATGGCTGTTGTCGCGGAGTCGTTGATTCGACGACCGGAAAGTTCGAGGACTCGAAGCTTCTTTAGAGGTTTCAACGCGACAAGGCCTGGTGAACTGACCCGAGTGACCCCGAGGTCGAGTTCTCGCAGTTCAACCAATGCCCCGATGTTCTTGAGAGAGTTGTCGTCGATGCGTGTTCCGTAAAGGTCCAGGACTTGCAGTTGGTTCTTCAGGGGCAGGAGCCCTGAAATGCCGGGATTGGTGATCCCGGTGTTTCGCAGGCTGACCCCGACAAGGTGTTTCTGGCGTGTCAGTGATTGGAGGACACCGGCCTTGATCCTGCCGTCTTTGTCGATGTGGTCGTCGGTCAACGTCGCGAACGTTGCTGTGGCGGGCGATTCGGCTGAACGCACGGGGACAAAACGTGACAACTCCCGCCAGCGATTGGCGTGTCGAAGTTTCACGGATTGCGCCAGCGGATCCGGTTTCAGTGTGTCGGCGTTTTGGGACAGGCACTGGCCGGTGGTGGCCAGGAGGGCGAGAAGGGCTGTGGCGAGACGTGGCATCGGTGTGTGCTCATGTTGACGCGGGTTGGGACAGCCAGCATCCTCGATGCCAGGGCGCGCTGGCAAGTCCGCACAACCGGGAAGCTGGCTTCTTGAGCCGGTTGTGATGTTCGGATCGGCCCTCGTATACTGGCCCCGCCCGAAGACGTTGTCCCTACTGGTGTGGTTGGAATGAACCGTATCGCATGCGCTCTGCTGGTGTTGATCGTGGTGAACCCGGCAGCGAGTGACGCTGCCGATTGGCCGCAATGGCGAGGTCCCGCTCGGAACGGCATCTCCGCCGATACCGGTTTGTTGCAACGTTGGCCCAAGGGGGGGCCGCGATTGGTTCGGACGGTCAAAGGGCTGGGCAATGGGTACGCCAGCCAGGTGATTGCCGCCGGGCGAGTGGTCACAATTGGCAAGGATGGCCAGGCGGTGTTTGCCAGATGCTTCTCTGAAAAAGACGGCACCAGGTTGTGGTCGACGCAGATCGGGAAGAGCGGTCGCAAGGCACTGTCGACACCCACGATTGACGGCGACCGGGTCTACGCGCTGGATCCCGACGGAAATCTGCACTGCCTCCAGGCCGAAGATGGAAAGGTCATCTGGAAACGAAGTTTTGCGGCTGAATTTGGTGGTCGGCTGCAAAATGGCCGAGGGTTTGCCGAATCGCCACTGGTTGATGGCGAGTCGGTGGTCGGGACACCTGGTGGGGCTGACCACACGATGGTCTTGCTGGACAAGATCAGCGGCAAGGCCCGCTGGAGCTGTGCCGTCAAGCCGTTTGGACCGCGTGGGCGTGTCGGTGCGGGGTTTTCTTCTCCGGTCGCCCTGACGGTGGGGGGAGTGAGGATCTACGTCCAGTTCATAGGTCACGGCGTGATCGGGGTTCGTGCATCCGATGGAAAGTTTCTGTGGGGATACAACAAGATCGCCGTTCCCCAAGCGAATATTCCCACCCCTGTGACTGTCGGGAACCGGGTGTTCGCCTCCAATGGCTACAACTGCGGGTCGGCGTTGTTGACGTTGTCGGGTGACGGACGCGGCGGAGTCAAAATGGCCGAAGAATATCATCTGAGGGGGCGTGAATTCCAAAATCATCACGGTGGGTTTGTGCACGTGGATGGACATATTTACGGAGGCCACGGAAGCAACAACGGGTTGCCAACGTGCATCGAGTTGGATTCCGGTGATGTGTTGTGGAAACGACGTGGTCCCGGGTCGGGGTCGGCGGCAATGCTCTTTGCTGACGGAAACCTTTACATGAGATACTCCAACGGTGTGGTGGCCCTGGTGGATGCCACTCCTGATGGGTTCCGGCTGACCGGAACGTTGAGGTTGCCCGGCGTTGGGAATGACAGCTGGTCCCATCCGGCGTTGGCCAACGGTCACCTCTATCTGCGCGAAAATGATTCGTTGCACATTTACGATGTGCGAGCCGGAGAGTGACGTCTACCGGGAGGCTGAGGTGACGGCACCCGACTCGAGTCGATCGGGAGCGATGCTGAGAATGGGGCTGTTGCTGGGCTTTGGTGGCCTCGTGGCGGTAGGCGTCTGGTCCACGGGTGGAGGCCGTGTGGCGACGTGGTTGATCGAGCGTGAAGAGGTGCTCGAGAGGTGGGTCGCTCAGAATGCATTCGCGGCTGGACTGACGGCGCTAGGGGTCTATGTCGTTGTCGCAGGATTGTCGATCCCCGTGGCGACGGTGTTGTCGCTGGCGTTGGGGCGGTTGCTCGGTTTTTGGTCCGCGCTGCTTGTTGTCAGTTTCGGGTCAACAATCGGGGCGACACTGGCGATGATGGCAGCCCGGACGCTGTTGCGAGAATCCGTGCTGAAGCGGCTGGGGGTGAAGGGGCAGGGGGTCCTGGCGAGATTTGATCGCAATGGCGCTGTCTATCTGTACACGTTGCGAATGATGCCGCAGATGCCCTTTGTTCTGGTCAACCTGGTTATGGGACTGTCGGCAGTCCGGATCTGGACCTTCTACTGGATCAGCCAGGTCGGGATGTTGCCGGCGACATCCCTGATCGTTTTGACGGGCTCTCAATTGCCGTCCTTGGCTGCGGTGGCACGTGGTGAGACTGCAGAGATCCTGACGTGGCCGTTGATGGCGAGCCTGGTTGTGTTGGGATTCTTTCCATTGGCGGTACGGTTGTGCTGGCCCGTTGACGGTGGTGAAGAACCAGGCGGGGATGGTCGGGAGAGTGTGAGTTGACCGGATCATCTTGGTGCCGTTTGAGGATGTGATCTATACTGTTCGGATACTGGTGGCTGATGCCACGATGTCGTTTGGGACCTCGGATTGACGACGTGATGACTCGCCTGAGACTGATCTCCGTTGTTTTGCTGGCGGCCGTGTGTAGCGATGCCGCCGCCGCAACTCCGCAGTCGGTGCCGATCGATTTCGAGCGAGACATTCTCCCTATCTTCACTCGGTTTGGGTGCAACGCAGGCTCGTGTCACGGGAAGCAGGCTGGCCAGAACGGTTTCAAACTGTCCCTGTTGGCCTTCGATGCCGATTTCGATTTTGATGCGTTGACTAAAGAGGGACGGGGTCGCCGAGTGTTCGCTGCCGACCCTGCACGCAGTCTGCTTTTGAGCAAACCGACCGGTCGGAACCCTCATGGGGGTGGGAAACGGATTGAATCCGACGGCCCGGAATATCAGCGTTTGTTGGCGTGGATTCGGGCGGGAATGCCCCGCCGAACTCCCGACGCCTCACGGTTGCAGAAGATCACCGTGAAACCCGAGCAGGAGATTCTCTCGCTCAAGGGGACACGACAGCTCCAGGTCATCGCTCACTACAGTGACGGCAGCCGTCGGGATGTGACGCGGCACACCCAGTTTCAATCGAATGAAGCCGCTATCGCCGGGGTGAACGAAAACGGGCTGGTCACGGCACAGGGGATCTTCGGTGAAGCGGCGATCATGGCTCGCTACATGGGGCAGATTGCTGTCTTTCGGTCGACGATCCCTCTTCCGGGGGTGGTGCCACAAAAGACATATGACCAATTGCCGCGAAACAACTTCATTGACGGGTTGGTCTGGAAGAAGCTTCAACGTTTGCGAGTCACGCCTTCGGCTGGCTGCAGCGACGAGAAGTATCTCCGGCGTGTGTACATCGACATCATCGGCCGTCTGCCGAACCCGAAAGAGGCACAGTCGTTTCTGGACGATTCGCGACCGGATAACCGCAAAAGACTGGTCAACACGCTGCTGGATCATGACGAATATGCAGAGCACTGGGCCAACAAGTGGGCGGATCTGTTGCGGCCCAACCCGTACCGGGTGGGCATCAAGGCTGTCCTGAACTACGACGCATGGGTTCGGCGAGCGTTTCGCCAGAACATGCCGTATGACCAATTCGTTCGAGAATTGGTGGCGGCCCGCGGCAGCACGTACCGCAATGGAGCGGTGACACTGTTTCGCGACAGGCGGAACCCAGCTGAGCGAACGACGATCGTAACGCAATTGTTCTTGGGCATCCGTTTAGAGTGTGCTCGGTGCCATCATCACCCGTTCGAGATCTGGGCACAGGAGGACTTCTACAGTTTCGCGGCCTATTTTTCCCGAGTCGGGAACAAGGGCACTGGTTTGTCCCCTCCGATTTCCGGCTCCGAAGAAGTTTTCTACAGCACTCCCGGTACCAGTTCGCTGACGCATCCCCGCACCGGTGCGACCCTGTCTCCGAAGCCGCTTTTCGGTGTCGCACCGGCTCTGGATGGTGAGACTGATCCACGCGAGTCACTGGCGGCATGGATCACTTCGAAGCAGAATCCGTTTTTCGCAAAGGTGATGGTCAATCGGGTCTGGGCTGACCTGATGGGACGGGGGTTGGTGGAACCTGTCGACGACTTGCGAGCTACAAACCCTCCGACGAACCCGGAA
>PBOJ01000160.1 GCA_002724315.1 Planctomycetaceae bacterium
ACTGCGGTGGAGAAACCGAGCGACTCAACGAGATCCTCGATGCCGACGAGGGAGCCCGCCACATCGGCGAGTGGTCGCTGGGAACCAACAACCGTGTCAAGCACCCCATGCTCGACACACTTTTCGACGAGAAGATCGGTGGTTCATTTCACCTGACGCCAGGCCAGGCCTACGACGAGGCGGACAACGGGAACCGGAGCCGCATCCACTGGGACCTGGTCCTGATCCAGACTCCCGAATACGGCGGGGGCGAGATCGCCTTCGACGGCGAGGTGATCCGACGCGACGGACGATTCCTGCCGGACGATCTGCAGGGTCTCAACGAGGGACTGGACGTCGCCTAGCAGGACGGCCCGTCGGTCATCCCGGCAAATTCCCTCAGGTTGGCCTCGATAACCGCCTGGGGGCAGCTCCAGACCAGGAAGAACATCGACTCGCGGACAGCCCTGGAGGCCGCGTGCGAGCCGGTGAAACCGGCGCCCTTACTCGCGGCCAGGTATGCCTGGGCGGCACGTAGCACAAGCGAATTGCTCCGTTGACGCAACGATTCGTTAGTCAATTCCGGGAGTTGACTCTCAGCCATTTCTCCTGCAGCAGCCAGCAGATCCCGCACCACGTCATCGCGTTCGACCGTCAGAGGATCGAGGATTTCACCGAGTTCGGGCCGGTCCACGGCCTCACCGGCCAACCGGTCCAGGCTTTGAGAGGCCGCGCCCAGGGCCAGGGCCGATGTCCCCAGCGAACCGGTCCCGCCTCGGCCGCCGGTCTGCATCACTTCATTGATCGGACCGGCGACCAGCATCGCCGAATCCAGGGAGACGCTCTCAAGACGAATCGACGCGGTACGAGACGAATCCAATGCCAGCAGATCCTGAGCCGGCATCACGGTGATTCCCTCGGCATCCATTGGCAATGCCACCAGCACCTGGGCTCCGTCTGCACACGTGCCACCGGTCAGAACCCAGTCGGCCTGTCCGGCCCCCGTAACCCAGGGGACCATCCCGTCCAGCACCAACTGCGTCCCCTCGATCGACACCGACAGTGTCGGTTTCGAAAGGTGCTGCCGAGATGTGGTCAGATGCGAAATCCCAACGGTCGCAAACCGGCCGGCGCCGACCAGTTGCGGCAACAGGTCGGCCTTCAGCGACTCATTTTCCGACAGTGCAAAACGCTGGCACGCAGCATTTCTCTGCGTCAGGACAAACGTGGTCGGCAGGCAGGCACGGGACAGTTGCAGGTACCCCTCGACCAGTTGGGCCCCCGAGTACTCGCTGCCTCCGTATTCCCGAGGTACCACCCAACCCAGCACGCCGGCCTCACCGAGAACATCGAGGCTTTCGGACGGCCAATTGCCGGCATCATCGAGTGACACCGAGTTCTCCCGCAACACCCGTAGCGGTTCCTCGAACATTCGATCCGGTTCCGGCCAGCTCGACATCGTCAGAGCGACTCCATGAACTCGATCATTTCCCCTTCGGCGTGAGAATCCCCGACCCGCCCCGCCACAGCGATTCCTTCGGTCAACACGTCACGAGCTGACTGCACTCGTCCCTCGGCGGCCAGCAACTGGCCTCGTTGAAACCACGCCGGAACGTAATCCGCGTGTTCCTCGACCAGAGCCGCCAGGAGATCAATTGCCTCATCCGGACTGCCCTCCGACGCGCAGGCCATCGCCACGGCATAAGCGAGGAAGACGTCGGTTGGATCGGCTGCGAGCAATTGCTCAAGTTGTGCTCGACTGGGCATTCTGGCTGGTCCGATGGTGCGGGTTGTCCGGTTGCACCACCTGTCCGTTTGTAACGACCGGACAGTCGCTACAGGCGGTTGACCGGTCCGAGGAAGCCTCGTGGGCGTAGCCGTTATGCGTAATCCTCCCGGGGATTTCAAGCGCCCCCCGACGAGGTGCCGATTATCGATTGGCGGAGCACTGAAGGAGCGACAATTTCCGCAGGCCCAAGGATGGCTGGCCACGTCCCAGAGACTACCCCCGCCGCCCGAACTCTGCAGTTGCTCCGATGAAAATGCCTCCGAAGACTTTCCCGGCCCTGGCCACGTTGGCCATGTTCTGCCTGTTGACGCCCTGCCTCGAGGCGGGTTCCCTCCGCGAAACCTCGGCCGTCCGAGCTGTTCGCCGTATCGCGCCCTCGGTGGTCAACATCAGCAGCGAGAAGACCGTTTCCACAGAAAACGTGCTCTACTCAAATCGCCCTGGCCAGAAGGTCAGTGGAATGGGCACCGGGGTGGTTGTCGATCGCCGTGGCTACATCGTCACCAATCACCACGTTGTTGCTGGAGTCGACTGGTTGCGTGCCACGCTCTCTGACGGCAGCCTGCACGAAGCCCGCGTCGTGTCGTTCGACCGTAAGGCGGACCTGGCGATCATCAAGATCGACGTGAAGCGGCCCCTGCCGGAAATGCCGCTGGGCACCTCCAGCGACCTGATGCTGGCCGAGACCGTTTTCGCCGTGGGCAACGCCTACGGTTACAAGGACACTGTCACCTGCGGCATCATCAGCGCCCTGCATCGCGAGGTGGAGGTCAACGAAAAGCAGACCTACCACAACCTCATCCAGACCGATGCCAGCATCAATCCCGGCAACAGCGGCGGACCACTGATCAATCTCGAGGGCGATGTGGTGGGCATCAACGTGGCCATCCGAGCTGGAGCCCAACGCATCGGCTTCGCGATCCCCATCGACGACGCACGCCGGGTGATCGCCAAGTTGATCGCCGTCGATCGGCTCAACGGCACATGGCACGGCATCGAAACCCGGGACGACAAGAAGGGCCAACGGCGGCGATTGCTGGTCACCGGAACGACCGAAAACAGCCCGGCCGCGTCTTCCGGCCTGAAGAACGGTGACATCATCCTGAATTCTGACAAGCAGCCCGTCATTGATGCCGCCGATTTCGAACGTTCTCTTCTGGATCGTAAGGCCGGCAGCCCGATCAACCTGACGATCATCCGGGCCGGCAAACGATCCACCCTGACGCTGGTCCTGGGAGATTCGGACAAGATCTGGCGGGCATTCGGAATGCGTCTTCAGGTGATCAAGAGCCGGGAATTGCAGAAGCGACACGGAAACGAAGTACTCGAACACTACGACGGGGGCCTGCGGGTCACCAACATCCGCAAGGACGGCCCGGCCTATTCAAATGGCATTCGCCAGGGCGATGACCTGGTCGGGCTGCACGAATGGGCAATGGTCAACCGGGAAAACGTCGACTGGGTGCTGGACCATCGTGAACTCCGAGAGTTCAGCCCGGTGAAGTTCTGGGTGCTGAGAGAGGGCAAGACCCTTTTCGGACACCTACCGGTCACATCGAGCGCCCGCTGAGCCGATCGGGGCGATAGAATCGACGAGCTCCGGATCCCCTGGAACCTCGACGTGCCCACCCCACAGACTTCCCCAGCCCCTCTGTCACCGGAACGCCCCGGTGGAGAGTTCGCCCTGATCGACTGGATTCGGCGACAGGCCGGTCCCCACCCGCGACTGGAAGTGGGCATCGGTGATGATGCGGCGTCTGTGTCCTGGCCCGACACCGACTCCACGCTGATCGCCGTTGACATGCTGGTCGAGGGGGTGCATTTCACTTGCCCGGAAGCGACGCCCGAACAGGTCGGCCGCAAGTCCCTGGCCGTCAATCTCAGCGACATCGCCGCAATGGCCGGACGACCAATCGCCGCGGTCGTCTCAGTCGCTCTGCCTCCAAGCTGGCACGGAGAGCCGGCCCAACGGCTGCACTCGGGCCTGGCGGCCTTGGCCAGGGAGACCGGAGTGGCACTGGCCGGAGGCGACACCACCAGCACTGACGGCCCGCTCGTGATCAGCGTGACGGTGATCGGCGAATCGCCGTCCGGTGGCCCGGTGCTCAGAAGCGGGGCGCAGCCCGGCGACCGAATACTGGTCACCGGCCATCTTGGCGGCAGTCTCGACGGACATCACCTGGACTTCACGCCACGGATCGCCGAGGCCGTCTCGCTGCTCGAATCGGGCGGACTGCATGCCATGATTGACATCAGCGATGGCCTGGCCACCGACCTGCATCACCTGCTCCAGGCCAGCGGCGTGGGAGCCCGATTGTCCGCCACCGACGTTCCCCTCAACCACCTCACGGAACGCACACGCGACGGACGCACGCGACTGGCCCACGCCATTGCCGATGGGGAAGATTTCGAGCTCCTGGCAACCGTCACACCCGACATCGCAGCACGCCTGATCGCCGATCCGCCGTTCGAGACACCGCTGACCGACATCGGCCAGATCACCCAGGGCAGCGGCCTCGACATGCTGATGCCCGACGGGCGGGTCGTGCCGCTCCCCCCCTTGGGATTCGAACACGAAGTCGGCTAGAACTCTTTCCGCTGCCGCGATGACGGGATGTCCAGTCGCTGACGGTACTTGGTGATCGTGCGGCGAGCCAGTTGGAACCCCTGGGCGGCCAGGGCGTCGACCAGGGCATCGTCGGAGAGGGGTCGCGACTTGTCCTCGTTGTCGATGATCTCCTTCATCTTCAACCGGATGATCTCCCACGCCACGTCCTCACCTTCGGACGTCGTCGTCCCGCCGCCAAAGAACGACTTCAACGAAAACAGGCCTCGCGGAGTCTGAATCCATTTGCCATCGACCGCCCGAGACACGGTCGTCACGTGGACACCGACCACGTCGGCAACCTGCTGCATCTTCAACGGGACGATCGCCTCCGGGCCATCGACCAGGAAGGACGACTGACGATCAACGATCACCTGGGCCACTCGCCGGACGGTGTCGCCCCTTTGCTCAATTGCCTCCATCAACCACCGCGCCGACTCCTCTTTCTTCTTCAGGTAGTCGCGGGTCTTCTTGTCGATACCTGACCCCCGACGCAGCAACTCCTGGTAATGACGGTTCAACCGCAAACGTGGCTGGCTCTCGTATTCGGACTCGACCCGCCACTGCCCATTGTCGTCCAGCTTGACGACAAGGTCCGCCTTGACCGGACGCACCACCTCGTTCTCGAACCTCCGACCGGGAAACGGGTCGAGGTGCATCAACACCTCGCTGGCCGCCTTGATCATCTCGATCGTGTAGCCGGTCTTCTTCTGGATCCGCGGCAGACGGTTCTTGGCCAGTTCGTCGAGATGTTCGTTGACCAGCGTTGCCACCACGTCGCGCAGAGGGGTGGTCTCGGTCAGTTGAAGCATCAGGCATTCGCGAACGTCACGAGCCCCGACTCCGCGGGGATCGAGTTGCTGAATACGACCAAGCACCTCCAGTGCCCCAGCCTCTGACACGGGACGACCGTAGATCTGGACGATCTCCTCAAGAGGACTCAACAACCGACCGTTTTGGTCCAGGTGGCTGAGCAGGTATTCGCCGAACGCCTTGTGGTCCTCGTCGATCTCGACCAATCCCCACTGCTCGAGCAGGTGTTCGTGCAATGTCGGCGCACGAGCAACCATGTTGGCCATCGCGTCGTGATGCCGCTCTCCCGCCTCGGCGATCCGGTTCGAGGACGGTCGGCCGACCTGGAACAGGTTGTCGTCCGGCCACTCGGGAGCGATCTCGTCCAGCCGTTCGAACCCCTCACGATTTCCGTCCTCGCCGTCAACGACCAGTTCCTGCTGTTCGACGTCGGCTCCGGCAGCGACGTCATCACCATCGTTGTCTCGATGATCACCAATATCGGCACCGATCTCGTCACCAGCGTTCGAATCGTCTCTCCCGGTCTCCTCTCCAGAACTCTCGTCACTCTCAACATCCTCCAGGGTGACATTCTCCTCCTTCTCCTGTTCAATCCTCGCCTCCAGTTCCTCTCGCTGCATCTGCAGAATCTCCATTGACTGGATCATCCGCGGAGCCAGCTTCATCTGCTGGCTCATCTGCTGGCCCATCCGGACCTGCTGTGAGAATTGCAGTGGCATGAAGGGTTGAAGAGATGTGTGAGGAGATGAGTCGAGTACAGGAAGAGACGGGAGTGTGGAGAGCAATCAGTTCAGAAGGACTGTCGACCCCGCATGGCGTCAGCGAGCATTTCCCGGTTGGCGAATTCGAGAACACTGCCGCTGGCGATCCCACGTGCCAGGCGAGTGACCTGGACATTGAGATTGTCCAGGAGATTGGAAAGGTACAGGGCGGTGCCGTCACCCTCGAGCGTCGGGTTGGTCGCCATCACCACCTCGGTGATCCCCTCCTCGCGAACTCGTCGCAACAACGGTTCGATCCTCAGTTGCTCGGGACCGATGCCCGACAGCGGCGCCAAGGCACCTCCCAGGACGTGGTAGACACCCTCGTAGACCCCTGCGGCTTCCAGGGACACGACATCGCGAGGCTGTTCGACAACACACACCACCTGACGACTCCGCCGCGGATCGCGACAGATGGCGCACAGTTCCGCCTCGGTCAGGTTGAAACACACCCCGCAGAACCGGATCGACTCCTTGACCTGGCGAATTGCCTCGGCCAACCCCATCGCCTCATCGGCGGGGGTGGCGAGTACGTAATGGGTCAGCCGTTCGGCACTTTTGCGACCAATGCCGGGCAACTTGGCGAACTCGTTGATCAGGTGACCGACCGATTCGCCGTAAGGATGATCGGTTGATTGGAACTTCTCGCGAGGCATCGTCATGATTCTCGTCGTCAGACCGTCGGTGGATTGCCACCGTTCATTTGTGAAAGAGCATCGCTGAGTCCCGGCATGTCCAGCCCGCCGGCCAACTGATTCATCTCGGCCGCTGCCGCTTCCCGGGCCTTCTCCATCGCCTGGTTGGTCGCTGCCACGACCAGATCCTCAAGCATCTCCCGGTCACCGGTCGCCGCGAGACTGTCGGAAATCGTGCACGCGGTCACCTTCTGGTCCCCGGACACCTCGACCTGGACCATCCCACCACCAGCCGTCCCCGTGACCCGAAGCCGACTCAGCTTCTCCTGCATCTCGCCAACCAGGCCCTTCATCTGCGAGGCCTGCTTCATCAGCGACGCCAGGTCGCCCAGTCCCTTGAACATCTCACCACTCTCCCCTGTTCGGCCCCGAACCGTCGCCGGGGGCCCCTCCACAAATCCCACCAGATCAACGTCCCCGCGACTGCGTGACGGGTACCGCTGCTACGGGCACGGCTTCCGTGAGATCAACTCTTGGAAGCAGGCCGATTGACTGGCACCACCCGTTCGACGGTGGCGCCGAAGACATTTTGCGCTTCCTCGACCATTGGATCGGCCTCAACGGTGCTCTCCTCAGTCGCAGGTGCCTCCGTAGTGGCCTCTGCAGTTTCCGTCTCCTCCAGAATCAGCCTCACCTGCACGACGCCACCGGTGACATCTTGCAGCAACTGCTCCAGCCGCTTCATCACCTCCGGACGCTCGCAGAAACGTTTGTGAAAATCATATTCCGCAGGAAAGACGAGATCCAGACGATTTGGCCCGGAAATTGCTACACGATCCACCCTCTCAACGTGTTCCCGCAACAGATCGCTGATCTGGCCGGTGACCTCGCCCCAGATCCGTTCTTCCCGGCCCGTTTCCAACGGGGTCGTTGGTACCGAGACATCTTCGGCGACGGCCGGTTCAACCACCTTTTCCGTGTCCGTGTCCGTGTCCGTGTCCGTGTCCGTGTCCGTGTCCGTGTCCGACTCCACTGGCGACGCGGAGGTCGGATCCTCGACAGGCTGTCCCTCTTCCATGTCCTGGTCACTGTCTTGGACATCGACCACCTCGGCCGGCCGAGACGTTACCGCTGCCTCTACAGGCGGCTCATCGGCTCTTTTTTTTTGAGCAGCCGGTTTCGGATCGGCAACAGGGGCAGCAACTGTCCCGTCGGCAAGTTGCTGCAGCAAGCCGACGACACCGTCGAGTTGTTCCAGCGTGGCGATTCTGACCAGGGCCAGGTCGGCCAGGGCCCGGGACTGCCGCGTCCAACGGGTCCGGCTGACAGTTTCCGCCAGCACCTGCATGGCCGCAATCGCCGTCTCGATCCCCCAGTCACCGGCCAGTTCCGACAACCGCTTGGCGGCGGCCAACCCGACACTGCGGACGGGGACATCCTCGGCTCCGGCGGCCTGGACCATCAGGTCCCGACAACACTCGATCAACTGGCCCAGCAGTTCCTCCTGTTGGGCTCCCGTGGCCAGGGCCGTCTCAAAGGCTCCAATCGCACGATCTGGCTGCCCACCCACCAGGGGCTCGATGATCGCCAGCAACAACTCATCAGGAGCGGTACCCAGCAGACGGTGAACATCCTCGACGTCGATTCGCTCCTTACCGAAGGCCAGCAACTGGTCGAACAGCGACTGGCTGTCCCGCATCGACCCACCGGCTCTGCGGGCCACCAGTTCGACCGCCTGGTCACTGACCTCCACTCCCTCGGTCACGGCGATCGAAGAGAGACGAGCGGCAATCTGATCGTTTCCGATCAGGCCGAAGTCAAACCGCTGACATCTCGACACGATCGTGTCGGGCAAAGCGGTCGGTTCGGTGGTGCAGAAGATGAACTTGACGTTCTCGGGGGGCTCTTCGAGCGTCTTCAACAATGCGTTGAAGGCTTCGGAGGTCAACTGGTGCACCTCGTCGATGATGTAGATCTTGTACTGCGACCGCATCGACTTGATCCCGACGTTACGACGGAGATCCCGAATGTCGTCGATACGGCGGTTCGAGGCGCCGTCGATTTCCAGCACGTCGACATCCTGGCCGGCGGCAATGCTGGTGCAGACCTCGCACTGGTGACAGGGCTGGCCGACGTCGGAACTGGGACAGTTGAGCGTCTTGGCAAGAATCCTGGCCATCGACGTCTTGCCGACGCCCCTCGCACCGGTGAAGAGATAGGCGTGAGCAACCCGACCGGTGTCGATCGCATTCCGCAATCCGCCGGCCACATGTTCCTGGCCGATCACCTCCTCGAAGGTCTGGGGCCGGAATCGACGTGCCAAAACCGTGTAGTGAGTCGACTGCTGGTCCATGCGGCCCGGTGCATCCTGCTACGGGAACGGAGAAATCTGGCGGTGGCTGAGAACAAACAAGGACGGGCCAGACAGAGAGGCGCGAAAGGCTATCTCCGCGTGCACCTGAGAGCCAAAATGCTTAGGGCTGCTTCGGTTAAGATCTGACCCGGTTCACACGGCCTCACCGCAGTTGG
>PBOJ01000161.1 GCA_002724315.1 Planctomycetaceae bacterium
GCCAGTCCCTGGATCGAATTGAACCCCTTGGCATAGACGGTCGACTGATCGGCATACCCGTCACCGTCGGTGTCGGCGATCAACCGCACCTCGTCACGCCTGACAATCTTGATGCCCAGTCCGGTCATGTAGTCATGGGCCACCAACAGCGTTCCGGGTCGTGGACCGATCGAAATCACCGAGGGGTATTCGACCAGTGGATCACAGGCGAACAGGGTCGAAACAAACCCGTCGGGAACGACCAGCGGCGGGAACCGTTTCTCGGTCTGCGGACCAACAGCCGGCGACTTGTCGTCGGCACGACTCGAAACGGAAACCAGTGACGCCAGCATCAGTGCCAGGCCAAGAACAACGCGTGGCGAGGAAACAGTTCGGCGATTCATGATGCGATCCTCGGACAGCCCTTGTCGGTGTACATGCCCACATGATGACCGAACGACGACTCGATTGAGAGTCCACCGCCTGGGCCACGCCGTCACAGTGGAACCAGTCGGACCGATTGCAGTACGCTCCCCGGTTCGCAGTTCCACCCACTCCTGCTTACCGACGGTCATTCCATGGACCACCTGTTCACAGTCGACTCACTGTCCGAACTCCGGGACGTCATGCCCGGATCGGCTCGTTCAGCCTTCGTCCTCGGACACACTCGCCCCGGCGACGGCGGTGGCGGAATGTTCCACTGGAACGCGTCGTCCAGAACCCCGGACGACAACGGCCTGGTGGTGGCCCCTCCTGAGAAACAGACAGGGCGATGGACCCGTGTGGATTCGGGTCCCCTGGACATTCGCTGGTTCGGTGCCAATCCGACAGAGGATGCCACCAAGGCCATCCAGGGGGCGCTCTCGGCTGCCCATCGTGGAGGGGAAGTTTCGATTCCTGCCGGAACATTCGGCATCAGCCAGCCACTCCGTATCCCCCAGGGTGTCCACCTGTCGGGAACCGGTCTGCTGTCGGTGCTGAACTACTCGGGACCAGCCAAAACGGGATGTCTGCGAGTCGACGGGGTCCCCCGATCGATTTCGCTGGCCATCTCGCGGCTGAACATCCTGGTCCAGACCGAGGGAGCCTACGGAGTGGACCTCAGTGGCATGAGCTACAGCCGGTTCGATCACATCACCGTGCACCTGCGACAACCCAACACGTCCGGCTTCTTCGGCCCCGGCAACACCCAGTCCCCCTACTACAACGTCTTCACGGGTTGCCACGTCGCCGGGACAGCCGATTACAAGACCAACGGCTGCGTCGGATTCGATTTCACCTACGACCGGGGTGAACAAATGCAGTCGGCCAACGCCAACCAGGTGTACGGGGGGCACCTGTCCACTTGCCAGGTCGCAGTCCGTTGCCTGGGGGTCGGCAACGTGTTTCACGGCCAGGTGATCGAGAGCGGGGACATCGGTTACCAGTTCGACCTTTGCCCGGCCCGCAAAACGATGGCCCAGCGAGGAATCGTCAACGACGTGGTCGGCTGTTACACCGAACACGTCCGGATTCCGATCGAACAGAAACACGCCGACGCATTTGTCACCGCACAACTGACCTACGTGACCGGTTACGAACGAGTCTTCCAGGCCGAGTCCACCCGGAACTGCGTCGTACTGTCATCCCACTACGGCCAACTGCCGCAATCCCGGAGCGTCTTCGATCGTCGGGTCAATGTCGTCACCGCTCCACCCGAAAAATCCCAGGGCAACCAGTAACCCGGGGTACGGAGATTTCGGACTCACCACTCCCACGACCGACAGGACATCCTCATGCCTCGCTCGTTGCCGATGACCGCCGCGTGGTTTCTCACACTGGTGATCTGTGCCCTGGACGCCCCCTGGCCCCGGGAGACGCCCGCTGCTGTCCGCAAGACATTCGTCAATTCGACAGGGATCAGGATGATCTCGGTCCAGGGCAAGCGATTCGACGCCTGGACTCCCAGTGCCAAGCAGTTCTATCTGCCGCTGAAGAACGGCAAGCGTCCGACAGCCGCCTGTTGATGACGATGTACGGACGACTGAACGGAGACCGGGTGCGAGAAGATTCGCCCGTGGCCTACGAGATGGGCAACCCCTGGATCAAAACACGTGTCATCGTGGCTAAGTCCAAGGACCGTGGGCAGAACTGGCAGTATCTCTCGACGGTCAGCTACAACCCGCAATTGGGATTCGAGGGACAGAACGAGAGTGACCTGATCCGTCTGTCCAACGGTCTGCTTGCGGTTTTCACGCGGACCGAGATCCACGGCTACATCGCCCCACACGAACGCCGGAACCTGGACCAGCCGCTGCTGGTCGGCTGATGACGGGGTCAATTGGAGATGAACCAGAAACGACCGATCTTCTTGAGGACGATCGCCTTCTTCCCGCCCACCGGCTCGACCAGTGTGAAGGTCGCCACGCGACCGGTCGAATCCAGCTTGGGCCCGACGTCCTTGATGGACCTGAGCACGGCGAGCAATCGGGCCGCCTTCGTCGTCGAGAATCCCTCGACCAGTTGCTCGAAAGTCTGCCGCTTGAGGATCTGCTTGAGTTGTTCCGGAGGAACGACTCTTTTGAGAACGGCGGCGTGATCCTTCCTCTCCAGCAAGCGGATCACCTCACTGATGGTCGTCCGAAGTCCGGTTCGAGGATCTATCGTCTTGCGGATGATCCCGGCAGCGTGACCGGCCAGGGCCCTGGACCCATCACGGGTGAAATGAACATTCGCCGGACGCTGGATCTCTTTCAGCCGCGCCTTGGCAAAAGCGTACATGTCGTCGGTGACGATTCCGTTGTCCTTCATCACCCGGGTCGCAACCGCGTTGTACTTCACGGCATCTCCCACGACCCGGCCCTTGGCCCCCTCCGGCACCGGCGTGGTCGATCGCCAGACCAGAGTGGCCCCGGTCTGTTTCAGCCGGGCGACCAGTTGGCGAAGGTTCTTCTCGTACTGCTGGATCGGCACTTGTTGTCGGCTGCCCGGCGACTTGGGATCGGCCAGTGACTTGCCATCGGTGCCGAGATACTTCAGGTCGTGCAGCCCCCAGTTGAAGTGGATCACGTCCCATGCCCCGGATCCCAGCCATTTGTCCAACTGCGAAATCCCCCGAGTGGTCGGTCCACAGTTGGCCGACGGACGATGAACATTGGCCTGCCCCTTGAGCGCCGCCCTCAACGGCAACGTGTACCCGATCGAAATCGAATCGCCGATCAGCAAAACCCGTGGCAGCGTGGGATCATCGGCAACCTGTCGCAGCGGCGAGTTCTTTCCGGCCCGCTTCTTCTTTGCCGGTTTCTTCCCGGCCGGTTTCACGTTCGACACGGCGACGCGGGGAGGATCGGAGACGTCAGCGGAAAGCCGATTGGCGTCGGCGGCGGTCATCTCACCCCGTTGCACCCACACCCGGTAGACCAGGTCGATCGGCTGCTTGCCCTCGACGAGCGTCCGCTTGCCGAACCAACCGCCGAACCGACCGTAGGCCCGTTCGGACGCAAAGCTCGGCTTGGGATTCCGAGGGCTGTCGATGTACACGGCCGAATACCTCTGCGGACCGAGAACGAACGACATCACGTTCCAGGGCATGTTGACCATCGGCTTGTTGGCCGGATCTTCGGGCCCCTTGCCCTTGACCGGATTTCGGGTCGCCCCGGGTTCACCTTTGCCGTCGGGACGCAGGTAATAGACCAGTTTCTCGCTCTGCCGCTTGGCCACTTCGTCGTCGGCCCGGAACTGGAACCCGGCGTGCTGGGCGTCTCCGTCGAGTGTCACCGTGCCCCGGACGCTCCACAATCGCGAACTCCACTCGATCAACGTTCCACCACCGACGGCGAAGACGGCCAGTTCCCGATGTTCCCGGCAGAACGGTTTTCCCTTGAGGTCGTTCCAGTCGATCGCCGTCCGATGGCGAGCCAGAACTGTGCCCGCCTCCTCGGCCAGCACCTCACGGTGCAGTTCGTGCTCTCCTTCATGGCAGTACCACGTGTTGCACTTGCCGCCGGGGAAAGTGCACCGCGTGAACCCGTAGAACAACCCCTGGTGGTGGGTGTACAGCCCGCCGGTCCCCTTGGTCAACAATCGTGTCCCGGCCGGATCAAACACGTGATGGAACGGCTTGTTGTCGAGATCCCGCTTGGCCGGATCGTTCTCGTACGCCTTGTACATGTACCGCACCACCGGACGATCGCCATGCATCACGTCGGTATGCCGGCCGGGGGCATCTCGCCAGGAGAACCCACCGCGGACCTTCCTGTCAGCCTGACTTCTGGCACGAATCTCGGCCGTGAAGTGTGTCGAGGAGTTCGCCTTGAGTCCCGGAAGGATCCAGTGCAACTCGGCATGCCGATTCTTGCTGTCCAACAGACTCGGCGCCGTCAACTGGGCAGGCAGACGTTTTCCACGAGCGTCGGTGAGGACAACCTCCGAGGCAGCGATCCTCGAGATCGGCAGTGCCACGCTGGCCACCAACGGAGTCTGCTTCCGATCGTGTTTCCCGGCCCGAACATCCAGCCGAATCTGGATCGGCGGAGCCGCTTCCAGCCCCTGGCCACCGACCAGGGCCAACCCCATCATCCAGCACGCCAGGCGATTCATCATGCTCTCTCCCGCTGGTCACAGATCACGTGTCGAGTCTTCAGGACGCAAGGACACACTATCTGCCGCTCACGGCCCACGCAAACGCTCGGACCGCCGGTGATCACTACGAGATGATCTCGCTGACCACCCGGCCGTGCACGTCGGTCAGACGAAAATCGCGACCGCCAAAGCGGTAGGTCAACCGCTCGTGATCCAACCCCATCAGGTGCAGAATCGTCGCGTGCAGGTCGTGCACGTGCACCTCGTCACTGGCAACCAGGTTCCCGTACTGGTCACTTTGTCCGTGGATCGCACCCGCTCGCACCCCGCCTCCGGCCAGCAGGCAGGTGAAGGCGGAATTGTGGTGGTTGCGGCCCTTTTCGTTTTGTGTCCCGGCCGGAGACCGACCGAACTCGGTGCAGATCGCCACCAGCGTCGTATCGAGCATCCCGCGGAGCTCCAGGTCCCCGATCAACGCGGCCAGTGGACGATCGAGTTCACCGGCCCGCGTCCGATGCTGCTGCATGTCTCCGTGGGAATCCCAGTTGGCTCCCGAGCCGGTGTGGACCACTTCAACCACCCGAACACCGTGTTCGACCAGTCGTCGCGCTGCCAGCATCTGCCAGGCAACCGAACGTCGATCTCCCGACACCAGGCCGTACTGCTCGAGCGTCGATCGCGTTTCGCCGCTCACATCGAGCACGCGGGGAGCGAGTTTCATCATGCCCGCTGCGGTGCGGAAGGAGGACATCCGGGCCTGGAGACGAGGATCCCGCTGACGGTCTTCGGCGTGCCGCCGGTTGATCTTGCTCAGCATCAACTGCTCCAGTTGCCCCAGCGAGAC
>PBOJ01000162.1 GCA_002724315.1 Planctomycetaceae bacterium
ACGGCAGGAACTCATGGTCGACCCGCAAGTCCTGGAAGAACTCAAGAAGTACGACACGCCCTCGATCACCAACGTGGTGGCGACCTATCCCGAACACCCGCTGTGCCTGGGTCTCTACAACCCGTGGAGCGAGAACTGGTACACCGACCAGACGATCCACTGCATGTACCCCGAGTTGGGCGCGTTGTGCGGTTACGCGGTCACATGTGTCTTTGGCCTGCCCGACCCGACCTTCAAGCGTTTGACGTTCATGGAGATCGTTGACGCGCTGGACGCGTCACCGAAGCCGACCATCCTGGCCCTCGAGCAAAAATTCCCGCCCGAGATCGCCGGCAAGGTCGGACTGGCCGGTGGCAACATGACCGCGGCGATGCAGGCTCTGAACTGTGTCGGATGCATCTCGAACGGTCCTTCGCGGGACATCGACGAGATTCGTCCGATGGGGTTCCAGTACCACATCAGCGGGATCACTCCCGGCCATGGAGCCCAGGCCGTTCATTCGGTCAACGCGCCGGTGCACATTGCCGGGATGGACGTGGCGCCCGGAGAGATCATCCACATGGACGAGAACGGGGCATGCAAGTTCCCGGCCGATTGTGCCGAGAAGGTGCTGGAGAACGTGATCAAGCTGCTCGAAGAGGAGGGCGACCGGATTGGCCAGTTGCAGAAGGCCAGTTCGGCAGCCGAGATCCGGGCGATCTTCGGTGGCAAGGGATATGCCGCGACCGGGGACGACGGTGACGAGTAGTTTGCTGACGGCATTGCGGTTGCCGAAATCGACGGGAACTTGCAACATGTCGTCCGGCACTTGACGATACTCTGGTAGGGGACGATCTCCCGCGTGGGATGACAGTTACTGACGGCAGGAACTAGCGGTGAAGCATCCAGAGCCCACACGACGCGAACTGCTCCAGGTCGGTTATTCGGGCCTGCTGGGGCTGGGGATGTCCCAGGCACTGGCCGGTCGGACAACCTCTTCGGCAACTGCGGCCGAAACGACCACCGACGGAGTGTCTCGTACGCCGAAACAGGTCGTGATCGTGTTCTTGACCGGGGCGGCCAGTCACCACGAAACGTTCGACATGAAACCCGGGGCGACCGCCAAGATTCGGGGTGACTTCAATCCGATCGCCACGAAGATTCCCGGTTACGGCATCAGCGAACACCTGCCTCACCTGGCGGCCCGTGCCGATCGCTACTCGGTCATTCGCACGTTGTCCCACAAGGACAACAATCACCTGATGTCGACCCACCACGTGCTGACCGGTGAAAAGCAACCCGGCGGCTTCTTCGACAAGGTGGCCTCGCGGGACGACTGGCCCGACTACGCTGCCGGGTGTGCTTTCCTGCGTCCCCGCAACGACGGGATTCCCACCGGCGTCAACCTGCCCACGTTCCTGATGCAGCCGCCCTTGACCTGGCCTGGCCAACACGCGGGGTTCCTGGGGCCCAAGTACGACCCGTGGCAGATCACCGGTGACCCGAACAAGAAGTCGTTCAAGGTCGATGCGCTGACATTGCGGGACGGGTTGAACGTCTCGAGGCTCAAGGACCGCAGGTCACTGCTGGGCGAACTCAATCGCCAGCAACGACGACTCGAGGCCAACGCCCAGGCGCGGCGGATGAGCGACGACCAGGACCTGGCCTTCTCGATTCTTACCTCCAGTGATCTGGCCCGCGCGTTCGAACTGCACCGCGAGGATGACAAGACGCGCGATCGTTACGGCCGCAACACCACCGGCCAGTCGCTGTTGCTTGGCCGGCGACTGCTGGAAGTCGGCGTGCCGGTCGTGCAGTGCAACATCGGCCGGGTCCAGAACTGGGACACTCACAACAACATCTTCCCTTCGCTCAAGGACCGGCTGTTGCCGCCCCTGGACCGGGGTGTGGCCGCGTTGATCGACGACCTGCACGATTCGGGTCGGCTCGATGAAACGCTGGTGATGATGCTGGGCGAGTTCGGTCGCACGCCGAAGATCAACGACAAGAAGGGCCGGGATCACTGGGGCCCCTGCTTCTTTGGCGTCTTCGCCGGTGCCGGTGTTCTGCCCGGCCAGGTGATCGGCAAGTCCGACGAAATCGGTGCCTACCCGATCACCCGGGCCTTCTCGCCCAACGATGTCGGGGCCACCGTCTACAGCGTGCTGGGTATCGAGCCACACTCGGTCGTCCGCGACCGGCTGAACCGCCCCGTACATCTCAACCGCGGCGAACGCATCGATTCGCTGTTCACCGGAGCGGCGGTCTGAGTCCCCTTGAGGGCCAGTCGGCGGTGGGCGTTCGGTTGATCCTGGCGGAAAAATTTTGGATTCCTCCAAAAAAATCCGTTCCGGATGATCTTTGACCCCCCTGATCCGTTTCCGTTCCTGACGGCAGGCGGCTGTGGGCTGTCCTGCAGGTTGCCGTGGAATGGTTAATGAACTCGATTCATCATGGGAGGGATAACGTGTTGATGGGACAAATTCAGTTGCTGGCGCAGATGACAGATGAGCAGGTGGCCGCCGGTGGCATCATTGCAGCGTTGATAGCATTCATTTCCGCATTCGCGATGTTGTTCGCGGTTCTCGGCCTCTTCTTCATGGCCTGTTACTGGAAGGTGTTCTCTAAGGCGGGACAGCCTGGGTGGGCAGCTTTCGTTCCGATCTACAACGTGGTGGTCCTGCTGCAGATTGTCGGACGTCCGGGCTGGTGGTTCTTTCTGCTCTGCATCCCGTTTGTCAACGCGATTGTAGGCATCATCGTGGTCCTCGACTTGGCCAAGTCGTACGGCAAAGACAACGCTTTTGCGGCCGGCTTGATTATTTTGGGCCCCATTTTTCTTCCGATTCTGGCTTTCGGTTCGGCCGAGTATCAGGGCCCCGCGGCCTTGGCCGGTGATGCGGCGGCCGGTGGTGGTGATGCTGGTGGCGCACCGGTGGATGCCGGTGAGCCGCCTGCGGAGGGCTAGCCAAGGGTTTTCACGAGGCCTCGGATCTCCGGTCCGGGGCCTTGTTCTTGCGCCCCGGAACTGTCTTCAGGCTGATTCCCGCCGACGTTCCCGCCAAACCGGGATGCTCGAGAATGCATAGATCGAGGCGGATGTCAGTGTGATTCCGGCTATGACCAGGAACATCAGGTTGTATCCGAATCGGTGAGCCACCTCGCCGAACACCTGTGCCCCGCCGATCATGCCGATGTCGAGCCCGACCATCGAGAGACCCGATCCGGCACCGCGCACGTCGGCCGGGAACGAGTCCAGGAACAGAGACGTGCAGGTGTGATACATCAGCGAGTGCCCGGTGCCACACAACAATGCGGGGATGAAGATCAGGTGCCCCCTGTCGGGACTGACCAGCAGGAAACTGGACATGCCCAGGGACATGATCACCGCACCGGTCAGCAGTACCTTGCGACGCCCCAACCTGTCGGGTGTCCGCCGGAACACGATTCTCAGTGTCAGTCCCCAACCGGCGTAACACATGTAGAACAGGCTGACTCGTGAGAACCCATCTCCGGCCAGCCCCATGTCGTCGACGAACTTGGTCAGGAAGACGAACGGCACGGTGGTACAGAGGCCGAAAGTGACCTGCATCAGCGCCACGGTTCCCGGCCAGTGGCGACGCGATGTTTTCAGGAACTCGATGAACCGGGTCGAGCCGTGGCCCGGTTCGCTGTCGGCGGGCCGGACCAGCGTCAGCATCGAGGCCGGCAGCAACAGGAGTACGACGCCGCTGACGAACAGGGTCTCGAACTCGTCGCGATTCCGTTCGGCACTGAGCACCAGTTCTCCCAGGAACGGTCCGAAGACGATTCCCAGGAACGCCGCCGCTCCCAGGGTTCCGATCGCCTCGGCCTTGCGGCCTGGCGGGGCGAGGTGGGTGACATAGGTCAGGCTGCTCGAGAAGATCACCGCCGAGCCAACCACCAGCAGGCTGCGGGCGAAGTAGATGGCCGGGCCAAGGTCGTCGATCCAGAGGTTTGACACCGCGCCAATCGCGAAGAGGACGTAACCGCAAATCCAGATGGTCCGGGCACCGAAACGGTCGATCCACTGGCCGATCCACGGTCGCAGTACCAGCCCGGCGATCGAGGCGGTGCCGGTGATCCATCCGGCCACATCCACCTGGCCTCCGTGGTGAGCAATCCAACGGGGGTAGTGTGCCAACAACGCGGTGTTGACGAGCGAAAAACCGATCTGGCTCAGAAACGCGCAGTTGAAGTTGCGGCTGTACAGTCGTTCAGACGACACGAATACCTCGAAACCAGCCGTGGGCGGTGGTCGCCCGGCAGCCGGCGGACAATGGTCAGCGGCAAACCGCAGATTGTGACAACTCCACCATGTGGTTGGCGAGCCAACCGCGAACTATCATGAACCGGTCAGCCAACCGTCCTCGGTGGGATTTCGCATGCGGATCATCGACTGCCACGCCCACATCTACTCGCCCGACGAAAAGAAGTACCCGCCGGTGGCCAAACCGCTGCGGGTTCCCGGTGGGAAAGGTTCGATCAAGGACCTGCGGCAGATCAGCCGGGCCAAGGGTGTCTCGGCTGTCCGCGCGGTCCAGACCGTGTCCTTCTACGGGTACGACAACCGTTATCTCTGCGACGCTACCAAGGCGAACCCCGACTGGGTCTCGGGCGTTTGCACGCTCGAGCCCGATGATCCCCACAGCCCCGGATTGATGCGGCAGTTCGTCAAGGATTTCGGTGTCCGCACCCTGAGAAGCACCGCGGGAAACAAGCGGCGGACCTTCGATCACGACGGGGTGCGGGAGTTGTGGAAGACGTGTGCCGAGACCGGAGCCACCGTCGACATCTTCCTGATGCATCCGGACCTGGTGCCGACTGCCGAGAAGCTGCTGCGGGAGTTCCCAAAGCTGACGGTGGCCTTCTGCCACTGCATGGACATCAAGCCCGGTCCGCTTTACGAGCGTTCGCTGGCCGAGGTGCTCAGGCTCTCGAAGTACAAGAACCTCTACGCGAAGGTCGACTTCATCAGCACGGGCACGAAGATCGGGTTCCCGGGCGCCGATCTGCATGACGCGGCGATGAAGATCATCAACACCTACGGGTCCGAACGGTGTGTCTGGGGCAGCAATTTCCCCAACGTGCTCTGGACTCCGAAGATGACCTACGGTCAGCACCTCAAGATCTTCACCGAGGTGCTGCCGCTGGCCGAGAAGGACCGCCGCAATGTCCTGGGCGAAACGGCCCGGCGGCTGTGGTTCTCCAAGCTGAAGTGACGACCGACCGGGTCAGGCAATCAACTGAAGAGGACGACACGAAATGAGCCAATCACTGATTCGCATCGGCGTTACCGGTTCGGGGTTCATGGGGCGAACCCACGTCGAGGCGGCTCGGCGAGCTCCGGGGGCCGAGATCGTGGCGGTTGCCGGCGGCCGACGGGCTCCGGGGCTGGCCGAAGATTATGGGATCGACTGTGTCGAGACGGTCGAGGAGTTGATCCGTCGGGAAGACATCGACGCGATCATCAGCAGTACGCCACACCACTGTCACATCGACGAAACGCTGTTGGCAGCCGAGTGCGGCAAGCACGTGTTGGTCGAGAAGCCGATGGCCACATCGCTCGAGGACTGCGACCGCATGATCGAGGCCACCGCCGAGCGGGAGCTGGTGCTGGCACTGGGCTATCACCAGCGGTTCCGCGAGTCGAACCGCACCGTCCGGGAACTCGTTGCCAGCGGGGCCATTGGCACGGTCCGCTGTGTCCAGATGGCCGCGTTGTTTGACATCGAGGCCCTGCGATCCGACGAGGGGTTTGGTGGAGACTGGGGCTGGTGGAAGGACCCCCGCAGCCGTGCTCACATTCTCAACAGTGGACCGCACAACATCGACCTCTGTCGCTGGTGGCTGGGAGACGACATCGTTTCGGTGGTCGCCCATTGCGGGACGTTCCGCGAGGAGAACCCGAACGAGAACACGACGATGGCGATGTGGGGGTTTGCCGGCGGAGCGATGGCCAGTTTCTGGTCATCAAGCGTCTGTCCGTCGCCGGGGTTCGACGGCGAGGACTTCCGGTTCCGGTTGATGGGAGACGAGGGGATCATCGACGCGCAGCCATTCGGCAAGATCCGGGTCGGCCGTGGAGGTGAGTGGGAGCTGGCCTATGAACAGCCTCACGTCCCGCTCGATGACGCCGATGCCGCGTTTGTTTCTGACGGTCGGATGCAGGCCTACACAGACCAGGTCCAGGCGTTCGTCGATCGGATCAACGGCCAGGAGACCGGTTGCGGGACCGAGGCCGACGGCCGCGCCGCGGTGGCGGCAATCGTCGGCATGCTCGATTCATCCGAGTCGGGAACGGTGGTGCAACTCTAAGCCGGTTGCTACTTCTTCTTCCCCAGCAGTTCCACGGTGTCGGCCACCAGGTGCCAGTAGACCACGTCCTCGGCAAACGACGAAGTTTCGAGTGCCGGAACAGGAAAGCCGGGGATCTTCAGCACGGCGTTGTACTGGGCGAACCTCAGGTCGATGTAGATCCGGTTGTCTCCCTGCGGCAATTGGTCGAACGACGTCGGGTGATACAGTTCTCCCACTTCGCCGTACAGCGCGGGATTGGGCGGTGCCTGGTCGACCAGGGTGAAGCAGAGGATCTGCCGGGCTTTGCCCTTGTCGACGGTCCTGGCCAATCGGCGGGGGTACCAGTTGTAACCGACGAACAGCGCCACGTCGTCGGGCTGGATCAGCTTGTCCAGTTGCGGGTAATAGGCGTTGCCCTCGCTGAAGACCTTGAACAGTCCGGGATCACCGGGCAGGTTCTCGGGATCGAGCCCGTGGATCAGCAGCGCGTAGCTGGTCCGTTTCTTGCGTGCTGCTTCGGCCAGCCAACTGGCCGCCTTGCGGAACTTGTGGCGTTGTCCGTCAAGGATGCGGCCGACGATCTGGTCGATGTGACCGAGGTAGGTGCGGCCGAGTTTTCCTTCCTGGACGGGGGTGATGTTGAAGGCGGGAACGAACTTGTACTTGTTCAGCAGTGGCTGGTTGAAGATCTGCGGGCTCTCGTAGGTCACCGACAACAGGATTCCCGGCATCCGGTCCCGGCGGAGAAATGCTCCGATCAGTTCGGCCTCGAACGCCCACAGGTACAGCCGGTTGGCGATGCTGCGTCCCGAGCAGATCTTCTTGGGCCAGCCTTTGACCGAAAGCACTCCGCCGTCGGGAACGGTGTGCGTAATGGTCATCAGGTTCCTGTTGGGACCGACGTCCTTCTGGAGCCGTGCGGCCGCCTTGGCCGATCCGAAAAAGATGACCAGGGCCTTGGCAGTGAGCAATTCTCGGGCCAGCGGAATGGCATGCTTGAGTTCTTCGGTTTCGTTCTCGAATCCCAGCAGCACGACATCATTGGCCGTGGCTTTCTTGACGGTGAAATGCTCGACGAATCCCTTGGTGCGGTAGTAGGGAACCTTGTCCTCCGGCGAGTCGAGTTTCTTGAAACCGGCAGCGGATCCTTCGGGCGTGTACTGTCGCGAGAAGGCGATTCCCCCGGCCCGCCAGACCGGTTCCAGTGAGAAGCTCTGGTCGCCGGCGGAGAGCAGGTTGCCGTCGAGATGCACGATGCGGTCGGCCGCGCGGTTGGCGGCCCGTGTGATTCCCGGCAGCCGCTTGGTGGCATTCTTGATTTCCTTCAACACGAAGTTGACGAAACGATCTCCGGCCTGCTGAACGTCGACGGGACCGCTGGTCCGCGGTTTGTCGGCGGGCATCACGCAGCGAAAACCGGTGTAGAGGTTCAGGTTGCCGGCAGGTGCACCCTGGCGATCGGCACTGCGGAGATGCAGTGCGACATTGGCCCACGATCCGCCACGGCGAGAACGCAGCGTCGACTTTGTTGGCAGCGTGTCCGTCTGGTAGGGCAACTGGTAGTCCAGGCACCACTCCCAGGCATTGCCGGCCATGTCGTCGATGCCGAAGGGACTCCTGGACCTGGGGAACGAGCCAACCTTGGTCGTCAGCGGATAGTTGACCTTCTGCTTGCCTTCGTACCACTTGGTCCAGGCCTTGGCACTGAGCAGGTCGCTTCCGAAATGGTAGGACGAGTTGTTGCAGAGCGTGCGGTCCCAGTTGTTGCCCCAGGGGAAGGCGGGGCTGGGCTTGAGCTTGCCCTGGGCGTCCTTCTTGGCGGCCCCTCTCGCGGCGTACTCCCACTGGGCCTCGCTGGGCAGGCTGGTTCCCGCCCATCGGCAATAGGCGGTGGCGTCGTCCCAGGTGACCTCGACCACCGGGTGATCGGCCCGTCCCTTGAGATATTTCGGACCCTTCCAATGAGGCGGGGTGCGGTGGCCGGTGGCGGTGGTGAACTTGTGGTACTGAGAATTGGTGACCTCGTAACGGTACATGTAGAAGGCGTCGATGCTACGGGCGTGTCGCGGGGCTTCGTCGTCGGTGTACTTTTTCCAGTCCACCGGCAGGCCCGTTTCGGTGAACTGCGGTCCGACGTCCTCGGGCGTCGATCCCATCAGGAACTGGCCGGCCGGCACCAGCACCATCCTGGCCCCGTCACGGCGGTTGGTCCTGGTCTTGTCATCAGCCACCGCGTGGGAACACCACGCCCAAACCAGGAGCAGGGTGAGAACCGTGTGGACTGGTCTGTGCGGGAATGTCATGAGAGACCTCGGCGGTGGTGAGAGTGAGTTGAGAGTTGAGCGCCGTACTGCGATCGTATCACGCTGTTTCCCGGCCGAACAACTGACAGGGCTTGTTGCCACACGTGGTGATTGGCCGAGAGGTAGAAGATTCGAGTGTCCCGTCGGATCGCCACGTGGGATCGGTCGCTGTTGCCGGCCGCCGATTTTGAGTTTGTCGTCCTGGCCGACACGCACTACATGATCGATCCCGGTGATGGGCCGGTCGAGTTTTCGTCGCGGCGTCTCCAGACAGAGAGGGCCGCGTCGGCGTGGGAACAGGTGGCGTCCCTGGAGTGTCCGCACGTTTTCCACCTGGGGGACCTGGTCCAGGAATTCCCCGGCACCGGGGATTTCTCGCGGGCCATGACGTCGGCGATCGAACAGTTCTCCCAGCTCGGCCTCTCGCCTCACTTCGTCGCGGGAAATCACGATGTCGGTGACAAGCCGGATCCGACGATGCCGACTCGTCCGGTGACTGCGGAGTCCCTGGACGATTTCCACCGCATCCTGGGACCCTCGTGGTACAGCCTCGACCTGGGTCCTCTTCATGTCGTGGTGCTCAATTCTCAGATCATGAACACCGACCTGCCCGAAGCCGATGCTCAGCGGCGTTGGGCCGAACAGGATCTCGCGGATCATTCGGGCCGTCGACTGGTCGTGATGTTGCACCTGCCGCCCTACCTGGACGTGCCGGGCGAACCGGGATTGGGTCACTACGACAACATCGCCGAACCGGATCGCAGCTGGCTGACCGAGCTGATGTCCGGTCACGAGGTCGAGCTGCTGCTGGCCGCCCACGTGCATTTCCGTTTCTTTGACAGGATCGGACCGACCCGATTTCTTGTCCTGGGATCCACCTCGTTCACACGTCCCGGATTCTGCCACCTGTTCAATTCGGCTCCGCCCCCGGACCATGGTCGTGACGATGCGCCAAAGCTGGGTTTCCTGCTGGCTCGCGTTCGCGACGAAGGGATCGACCTGCATTGGCTGCGAACCGCTGGCCGCACCCCGGACGAACGGTCTCCCGATTCCCGCTGGCAGAGGCTGGTGACCCGGACCCCGGCGACGCTGCCGGGGTCGCCGTTGGGATTCACCCTGGCTCATCCGTTGAGCACACGAACCGAGATTCCCCGGGCCTGGCCGTCTGCGATTCGCCAGCGGGTCCGCAATGACTACCCCACGCTGGCATGTCTCGAACTGGGCGCTCGTGCCGTGCGGGTGCCTGCCGGGGATCTCGAGGATCTGTTCCTGGCCGGGCGGCTGGAGATCCTGAGGAACGAACGGGTCGACATCATTGCCACCGTCCTGTGGGATGAAACCCTGGCCGCGAAAGACCTGGTCGAGCGACACGAGGGGATGGTTGACACCTGGGAGTGGCAGTTGCCGGGAATGGACCTGCCAACCGCCTCACAACTGGATGTGCTGCGACAGTTGCAGGATGCCGGAGTCTCACAATCGCTGTCGGCAGTGGTCCCCGGCGAACAGGTTCCCGGCAAGCAGCATCCTCGGACAAGGACCGGTTTTCGCGTCGAGGATCTCGAAGAACTTGACCGAACGTTGGCCCGGGCCGATGTCGGGCTCGATCGCGTCGCCTGCCGTCTGGCCTTGAGCGGTTCGCCGGTCGACGCCCTGCGAGGAATCCGAGGGGGCACCGGTCTTGAGGCGATTCGGGGCGTCGACTGGCAGCTGGAACTTGATGGTCACGACGATCTCGAGTCGGCCAGGTGGGCGGTGATGTCACTGCTGGCAGCCGTGGGAGCTGATGAGTCGCGGCTGTTTGTCGGGCCCCTGGTCGATATGGATCGGACGATGGATGTCTGCAACGGTCTGCTTGATTCGCTCTGCAATCCCCGTCCGGTGTTCCACGCGCTGGGTTGCCTGAACACGATTCTGTCGGCCGAACGGGTGACGGGTGTGGAGTGGACGGAATCGGAATCGGTCATGGTGGGAGAATCGGCCACGATGATGCTGGTGGTCCCGCGAACCCCATCCGACAGCGACGATCTGCCAGAGGTGGTTGAGGCCTGGACTCGGAAAACCGGACGGTTCCGCCTCTACGACCTCGTTGAGGGTCTCGTGACCGAGACCAGTCGGGAGGACCTGGCTGGCTGTCTCGGTGACCGGTGGTCTCACCCGATCCTGATGGTTGGCTGACGCGGTCATTGCCAGATCGGGTTGTGATCAGCCGGGGTCGGCTCCCAGCAGCGGTGGCAGGGAGTCGTCAGATGGGACGAAGTGCATCGAGATCGAGTTGACGCAGTGGCGGGTGCTCTTCTTTGTGAAGCCCTCGCCGAGAAAAACGTGACCGAGGTGTCCTCCGCAGCGGCGGCAGAGGATTTCGGTTCTCATCCCGTCAGCGTCGGTCTCGCGGATGACGGCCTCGGGAATCTCGTCGTCAAAACTCGGCCATCCACAGTGACTCTCGAACTTGTCGTCGGAGCGGTACAGCGGCGCATGGCACTGGCGGCAGACGAAGGTGCCCGGGTCCTTCAGGTTGGTGTATTCCCCCGAGAACGGAGGTTCGGTGCCCTTGCGAAGAATCACGTGCTCTTCGTCGGAGGACAGTTCATTCAGGGGGAGTGAATCCATGGTCCGGCGGTCTCCGGTGAAATCCAGCTACGGTGTCTTGTCAGGCCAATCGAGGTGGCGTCGCAGGAATCGGTAGGTCCCGACCCCGTTGATGGTATGCGGTCCGTCAAAGAACTCGATCTCGGTGCGGGATCCGAGTCCCAGCCTGTCGTAATGTCGTCGGAACCTGGCGAACTCGTCGGCGACCCACTCGGGTGGCGCTCCACCGTCGCGCCGACCCTGCTCGACCATGAAGGGACGTGGCGTCATCAGCATTGCCAGCTCGGCGTAACCGGCCACGTGACCCATGTTCCATTCCGGGATCTCGTACTCGCTCGTGAAGATGTAGTTGTAGCGGGTGTCGATGCCGGCGATCGAGCGGATCCAGTCGGTGAAGTCGCCCGAGCAGATGGCCAGGGCGTATTCGCGGACAAAGGGGGGAACCCGCATCGCGGTCTTCCCGCCGTAGGAGAGTCCGTAGAAGCCGATCCGATCCGGATCGACCTGTGGCAATGTGGCCAGCCACCGCAGTGTTTGTTCGTGCTGGGGAATGATGTAACTGTAGAGCGTGCGGCCCAGGGGGTTCGACTTGCGCTGGATGACCCGGAATCGGTCACGGCCGTAGTAGGGGTTCTGAGGCGAGTAGACGACGAATCCCTGCAGGCAGAGTTCTTCGGCGAAGGCCTTGTAGAACCGGAACGCTTTTGGATCACGCGAGACGGTGTCCATCGCGGTGCCCTCGAGTCCGTGCTGACAGACGACCACCGGACGTCTCTGGCCGGGCTTCTGGTCTCGTGGCAGCAGTAGCAATCCCGAGGCGATCACATCGGGGAAGACATCGAGCACCACTTCGTAGCCACGGTATTTGGGATGGTCCAGTACGAGCCGCGTGCGGGGTTTGGCCGGCAGCGGCCGGTCGGGCAATCTTCCGATCAATTCGTCGTAGACCTTCCGGCGTTGCTTGTCGCCGGTCACGCTCCAGGTTTTCACCGAAGTCGCGGTACTCGACCATGTCCGGTCCAGTGCTCGTGGACTCTGCCGCATCAGTGACTGGACCCGGTCCTGCAACTGGTCAAACTGCCGTTTTTGTCGGGCACGATGTGCGTCAGTCGTTGGGCGATTTGCCACCGGCCCGGGTTGCCAGGGAGGTGGGTTCTTGCTGAAAGTCGCTGCCAGGCCCAGTCCGGATGCGAACAGCCTGATCGCCGCGACGGAGCCGGCGTCCCGTTCGGCAAAGCGATCTGCGCGGACCAGCCGGATGGACGCATCGGCATCCCATTGTTTTGACAGTTCACGCGCCCGGTCGAACTCCGCTCGCACCGATTCGTCTCGTTGCACGACGATTTGTCCCGGAGCGGCTGTGGTCCGTCGCCCTGGTCGCACGACTGGTGGGCCGTCGACACCCGGCACCCGGCATGGTTCGATGACCAGGCGTCGGGGCGCGATCAGGCCGGCGAGTTCGGCGTCGCCGAAATCCTCGAGCAGTCCGAACACGTTGCGGTAGATCGGCTCGCGCCAGATGGCTTCTCGCTGTTCGAAGTATCCACAAACGAGAGTCGAGGCGATGCGGGGATCCAGCGCTGCCGAGTGCAGTGCCAGCAGGCCCCCCTCCCCGACACCGGCGATGCCGATCGGCAGGCTCTTCAGTCGGCCACCGTCGAACCGGCTCATCAGGTCGACGGCCGCCAGTACCTTTTGCACCTCGTAGCCAATCACGTGCCGGCCCATCTCGAAGGCCTGGCGGTAGAGAAATTCGCGGTGTGGCTGGTTGGTGTAGGCCACCTTGGGGTTTCCGGAGAACTCGTCGTCTCGATTGATCAGCAGCGGGACCGCGACCAGGCAGCCGGCGGCGGCAAGACGTCGGGGCAGTTGGGCCGACGCGGGCACCCCCTTGTCGATCCCGCAGAATTGTTCGGGTGTCCAGTCGGCGTCGGGAATCGCCACGACACAGGCCCGGATCTTTCGAGGGATGATCAGTACTCCCTCTGCAGTGATCCCGTCGAGGACTTTCCAGCAGACCGTGTTGACCGAATAGTCATCGGTGTGTGCCAGGTCGCCTGAACGGGGCGATCGCTGGAATTCGTGGTGTTGGTTTGGAGTGTCGGTCAGACGTCGATCGACGATGCCGATTCGCCGTTGCAGTTGGTTCCGCAGCTTGGTGAGTTTTCGTTGAATCGCCACGGCCGATTCTCCGGCCACGGGGAACATCGCCGTCCATTTTCGACTTCGGCGAGCGGGCGAGGCGGCCAACTCGCGAAGAGAGAAACGGTTGATGCCCTCGACCATCACCTCGACCAGTGGCCGGGTTGTGGTCAGTGGCCGGGAACCCGGCAAGGTCTTCGGCCCGTCGGCGAATGCCGGCGAGGAAACGGAAGTCGCCAGGATCAACCACAGGCTGACGAATGGATGGAGAACTCGGGGCATGTTCAACACACGGAGCCAACTG
>PBOJ01000163.1 GCA_002724315.1 Planctomycetaceae bacterium
AGATGTGCGAGTGGAAATCCAGGATGAAAGTGGCCGTCCGATACCTGGCTATTCGATGAATCAGTGCGACGACATCTACGGCGATGATCTGGACCGTACAGTCACGTGGAATGGCTCGGCCGACGTCCGCCAGCTTGCCGGTCAAACTGTGCGACTGCGACTGGTTCTCGAGGATGCCGACGTGTTCTCGTTCCGTTTCTCGGAGTGACGGGAACCGGATTCCGCGACGACGGCATTACCACGCCTCGGCCGAGAGCCGTGACGAAACGTCAAATCTGGCGGTGAAACGCGAAATTCACGATTGGCAAGTGTACGCCAAGAGACTCAACTAGAAATGACGAGTATCGTGAAAAACGGAAACACAAAAAGTTCGAACCGTATCCTGTTGACTCGAATCACAAGAACAGCTCGTCGTCATGGAGCAAAAATACTCTGCCGAACCGGACCCGCACCGGCGGCGGGGCTAGTTCCGATAGATATTGCAGTTGGGCGACGCCTGCCGCAGTTCGGCGATACCCGCGTCGGTAATCTGGGTGCTGCGGAGCTGGAGTGTTTTCAGATTGGTTAGTCCTTCCAGATGCTCCAATCCGGCGTCGGTGACTTGAGTGTCGCGAAGATCGAGCGTTTTCAAATTGATCATACCTTTGAGATTCACCACCGCCGCGTCGGTGCTCGGGGTGCTCCAGAGGTAAAGCGTCTGCGTGTTGGTCAACTCTGTGAGATGTACCAATCCCGCGTCGGTGATCTGGGTGAGGGTAAAGTTGACCGTCACTACCTCAGCGTTGTCATTTCTTGTGCGACCGGGATTTTGGCGAGGTAGAATACCTGGATGAGCCAGTTTGACCAGTGGATCGACCGCCTGGCCCGTCGGGTTCGCTTGGGCGAATTCCTGCACCGGGCCGCCAACTGGCTGGCGGTCTACCTGCTGGTGGTCGGTGCCCTGATCCTGGCCGGCAAGCTGCTGGTGCCCCGCGAGATCTGGCCGGGTCCTCTGGGTGGCGGTTATCGTCCCGCAGTCAGTTGGTTGCTGGTCCTGTGTGGCCTGGGTTCGGCCGTGTTGCTGGCCATCAGCTGGTGGAAGTCCGAGCGGAGTCGCCTGTCGCGGACTGACCTGGTGGCCTGGCTTGATCGTCGACTTGGAGTTGGCGGCCTGCTGATGACGCTCAGCGAAACCGCCACGGCAGCCGATGACCAGGCTGCTTCCTGGGCGACGGCACTGCCAGAGCACCAGGAGGTGTGGCGGAAGTCGATGCCGCCGGTCCGACCCAGGCGGTTCACCAGCTACGTGGCAGTCCCTGCGGTGTTCGCGATCGTGGCCTGCGTGGTGCCCTGGCGGATGGCCTTTTCGAGCTCAACGCTCCAGAACACCGTTGGGCAGCGGGAGACCCAGGAACTGGTCCAGTTGCTCGAGGAACTGAAAGAGGCGGGCGTGCTGGAACAGCAGGAGCAGGAGAAACTGGATGAGGAGATCCAGAAGCTGGCCGAGGACACCAGCCGGTCGCCGCTGACACACGAAAAATGGGAGACGGTCGATTCGCTCCGTGAGCGGATGCAGATGCGACTGGATTCCTCCGCCCGTTCACTCGACAAGGCGCTGTCGGCCGTCAGGTCTCTCGAGTCAGCCGAGTTCGACTCCAACGGCGAGTTGGCCGACCTTGACCCGGAATACTCCGAGCAGTTGCTCGAGGATATCCGCGACGCGTTGAAGAACACGTCGATTGACGAGTTGCCCCCGAGCCTCCAGGACCTGGCCCGTCGCTACAGTCGGCAGCAGGCCGGGCAGGAGGGTGAGAGGCAAAAGGGTGAAGACGGGAAAGAGCCGAAAGGCCAGGAGACGAAGGCGGGCAGGGACGGCAAGGCTCAGGGGAAAGGGCGGAAGGGCCAGGGGAAACAGGCTAAGGACAAGTCCGGTCGCCGGGGCAAGAAGAACAAGTCCGCCGGCGGGACGAATCGCCGGTTTGGGTTACCACGTGACCCGGCTCAGCGGCAACAGGCCCTGCAGGACCTCAAGGAGTTTCTCCAGCAGGAGTCGCAACAACTGCAAGAGCTCCGCCAGCAGGCTCAACGCAATCCCGGTGGCACCTGACAGAATTGTGGAGGCCAGCCGCACCCCGGAGGCACATGACCTCACGGTGGCGGTGGCCGTTCCGGTCGGAGCGGCAAGGATGAACAGGTGGCGGGTTCGAACAAGTCGGGCCGTCCCGGCCAGGGGGGAATCAACCGGGGCCGCGGCGATGCGCCGATCAGTTTCGGCGACGAATCTGATGCCCAGGGAGTGAAGTTCCAGGAGGTGGTGCTGCCGCCGGGCACGCTTGACGATCCCGAGAACCGCGTGCTGAAGATCACCTCCAAAGCGCCCCAGGTGGACCCGGGTGCCGCGGCTGGTCGCCGCGGTGTTCGTGACCAGGGTCCGGCTGCCGGGGGAGCCACTTGGAATCGACGACTCAGGCCACGTCACCGGGGCGTGGTGAAGAAGTACTTCGGAGGACGTTCGACCAGGAAGAAATCCGTCAATCGAGACGATCGGTAGGCATTGCCCGCGTTGTGATTGCTTCCCTCGGACCGTTGCACTTGTTTCCCCAGTCCGCCTTGCCGGATACGTCCCACCGCGCACCGAAGACCTGACAGGATCCAACATCGTGACCGACCCCGTGCCGACCACCGACTCCGGGCCGCTGCTTGCGCCGGAAGATATCGAACGGGCTCGGACCCGGATCACCGGCCTGCTCGACGGACTCGGTATCGCGATTCTCGGACAGGACGAGTTGCTCGAACAGGTCACCATCTGCCTGCTGGCCCGTGGCCACCTGTTGCTCGAGGGGCTGCCAGGGCTGGGCAAGACCGAGCTGGTCAAGGCGCTCTCGGCACTGCTTGGTCTCGAGTTCCGCCGGGTGCAGTTCACTCCCGACCTGCTGCCCAGCGACATCACCGGGGCCCCGATCCTGCAGGACGCCGAGGGCGGGCGGAAGCTGCAGTTTCAGCCGGGGCCGATCTTTGCCAACCTGATGCTGGCCGACGAGATCAACCGGGCGACGCCCAAGACCCAGGCCGCACTGCTCGAGGCGATGCAGGAACGGCGGGTGACGGTGTTGGGGGAGTCCCACCCGCTGCCGTCTCCTTTCTTCGTGCTGGCGACGCAGAACCCGATCGAGCTCGAGGGAACCTACCCGTTGCCCGAGGCCCAGATCGACCGGTTCACCTTCAAGGTGCTCGTCGACGGTGTTGACAGCGAAACGCTGGCCGAGATCATCACCACGCGGCGGCACGGTCAGACGCCCGAATTGGACGTGGTGTGTTCTGCCGAGGAACTGTCGGAGTTGTTCGAGATGGTGGACCGGGTGCACCTGCCGCGGGCGGTGGCCGGTTACATCGCACGGCTGGTCGGTGCCACGCATCCGGCCGATCCGGGTTCACCCGAACCGGTTCAGCAGTTTGTCCGTTACGGGGCGTCTCCGCGGGCGGCGATCGCACTGGCGAGCACATCCCGTGCCGCGGCACTGTTGGCCGGCAAGCCGAACGTGGGCTTCGACGAGGTGCGTACGGTGGCCGCCAGCGTGCTGGGCCATCGGCTGATCCTGGACTACTCGGCCCGTCTCGAGGGCTGGACGACCGGCCAGGTGGTTGATGTGCTGATCGAGTCGGTGGCGGAAATGGCCAATGAACTGCCCGAGGACCTGGCGGGATGAACGGCCGAGCGAGGGGTTCCCGATCGGGTTGGCTGGCCAAAGTCGCCGTGATCGTGCCGGTGCTGGTGTTCGTGTCGACGGAACCGGTTGCAGCCCAGGTCCAGCGACTGACAGGCGAGGATCTCGACATCCTGGTCGACTCGCGGTGGGCCGGGACCCACTACGGGGGATATTTCCCGGTGCGGATCCGCGTCAAGAACAACGCCGCAGACCGGCAGGTGACGTTCCGGATCGACCGTCAACGGTCTGTGAGTGTCAGCCGGGTGATCGACCTGGGGTCCGGGGCCACGACCGAACTGACGTTGCTGGTGCCCCGGGTCGGAAGCAACTGGTACGGAGGAGCGGAACTGAACGTCGAGGTGAACGGACGCCTTGTCGAAGGCCTTGTCAGCCGTGTCGAATTTCCCGGGCAGCACTCTCCCTGGCCCGAGTCGTCGTTGCTGGTGATCTCCGACGACAAGGTCGACTTCGATGGTTTCGACAAGGCGGTCCATGCCTTTTTCCGGACCCAGTCCGGCTGGGCGAGAGCTTCGAGTTACGGTGTGAGCAGCGAGAGCGACCGACAGTGGATCACTCCCACCCTGTTGCCCAGGACCTGGTTGGCCTACAGCGGTCTCGACCTGGTGGCCGTGTCGCTGGCGACATTGGAAGCGATCGACCCCGAACAGCGCGATGCGATCCTGGGATGGGTCGAGACCGGTGGTCACCTGCTGGTGACCGAGGTGGGTGGACCGGCGTCCGAATCGGATCGCCTGTCGACGGTGCTGGGATTCGCCGATCGGGCTGCTGCCGACGATGAGTGGACTGCAGCGTCGTCGGCGTCGAGGTCGGTAGCCGAAGGGTTCGATCTGTCTCCCCCCAAAAGCCGACAGGGATCTGCCATCGCCCCACCGGCAAAAATACCGACGGTGGGTCCCGCTCCGGAAGAAACAACGACCGCGGATGCGGGGACGGCGATCACGTGGCCGGAGGGTGCGGCAGCTTTTTCTTCGCGAGCGATTCAGCAGGGCCGTGTCGTGGCGTTTGCCGGCGACCCGATGACCGGAAGCCAGCGAGACTGGCTCTGGTTCTTTGGTTCACAATCGGATCGGCCAGCAGGAGGACGGTGGCTTGAATGGCAAGGCCGTCACGGGATGTCGACCCAAAAGAGGCAGGATGATTTCCTCGGTTTTACCGTTCCGGGAGTCGGCAGTGTTCCGGTCGTCGCATTCCTCCTGCTGATCACGGTGTTCTCGGTCGTGATCGGACCGGTCAATTTCATCCTCCTGAAACGTCGAGGCCAGCTCTACCTGATGGTGGTCACGGTTCCCGTGATCGCCGTGGTCACCAGTGTGGTGATGGTTTCCTACGCCCTGGTATCAGATGGCATCGGGATCCAGTCGTTGACTCGCAGCGTCACGTTTCTGGATCAGCGGAACGAGACGGCGGTGACCATGGCCCGCGTTGCGTTCTTTGCCGGCATGGGTCCCTCAGCCCTGGAGTTTCCCCGCGACACCGCCGTCTACCCCGTCTCTCCGAGCAGGGACCGGCGGACGGTCAGAACGGGTTCCGTTGACTGGACCGATCGGCAGGTGTTTTTCAACGACTGGGTGAAGACACGTACGAGGTCACAGTTGTATACGGTCCGTCGACACCAGCTCCGGGGACGCATCGGTATCAGTGCAGCTGATGACCAGGGGCGCGTCAGTGTCGACAATGGCCTGGAATGGCGTCTTCGTTTCCTGGTGGTTGCCGATACCAACGGCAATCATTACCTGGCCCAGAACATCCCGGCGGGTGGGTCGGCCACGGTGGAGAAGCTGGCCACGAGCGATTCGCGTCGCCTGACTCCGATCCTGAACCTGCTGTCCGAACACTATTCAGTCGCCCAGGAGATGGCCGTGGCCAGCCAGGAGTCTCGTGGCACCCGGCCCGGTGAGCTTCCGGTGTTGTTCCAGACCGGAATTCTCGAAGTCAGCCTTGGCGCGTTCCGGGATGCGAGCGGGTTTTACCGGCTGCCGCCCGGGTCGTACGTGGCGATTGTTGACGAGGACCCGGGGATCGAACGCGGATGCGGAACCGAGGACAAGGAATCCTTACACCTTCTGCTGGGCCGGTACTAGGCGGACCCGGCCGGGCCACTACCAGGGAGTCACAACAGGCGTGTCAGTCGTGACCGACGAAACCGAACACGGTGGCGAAGCGCCACCATCGTCGCCATCGATCGAGATCCGGCACCTGCACCGGTTCTTCGGGTCGCTGCGTGCCGTCGACGATGTTTCGTTTACGGCGCATCCCGGCCAGGTGCTGGGTTTCATCGGTCCCAACGGGGCCGGCAAGACCACCACGATGCGGATCCTGGCGACGCTCGACCTGCCAACCGCCGGGGATGCGCTGATATGCGGTGAATCGGTGATCGACAAGCCGGACGGGGTGCGGCGGGTCCTGGGTTTCATGCCGGACTCGTTCGGCCGCTACCCGAACATGAACATCTCCGAGTACCTCGACTTCTTCGCCCGGGCCTACGGGCTCCGCGGAGCATCGAGACGAGAAGCGGTTGAACGTGTCCTCGATTTCACCGAGCTGGGAGACCTGGTCAACAAGCCGATCGATACGCTCTCCAAGGGCATGTCGCAGCGGCTGTGCCTGGGTCGCACGCT
>PBOJ01000164.1 GCA_002724315.1 Planctomycetaceae bacterium
CAGCCACTACTGAAACTGCTTGACCACCATAAGGCTGTCATGTCGGTCGCCTGGTCACCTGACGGGAAACGACTCGCATCCGCCAGTCGGGACAAAAACGCCAAGATCTTTGACGCTCGTACCGGGCAGCAACTGGCGACCTTCAACAAGAGTTTCGAATCGAACTTTGGGGGCCGTCTCCTGGGCGTCGCATTTACGCCTGACGGCAAACAGGTTGTCTCCTGTGGAAACGACAAAACACTCCGGATCTGGAACTCCGCCGATGCGAAACTGGTTCGGACCATCAAGGGATTTGACGGGACGGTGATTCGAGTGGTCGTCGGACATGATGGCCGTGTTTACAGTTGTAGCGGCGACCACACCGTGAGGATTCATTCCCTCGACGGCAAGCAGATCAAACGTTTCGACGATCACAAGGACTGGATCTACTCGTTGGCGTTAGACACCACAAATGGACGGCTGGCGACAGGCAGCTACGACGGGGAGATACGCATTCGCAACATCAACGCCGGATCCGACGTGCGGGCTTTCATCGGTTCCCCGGGGCTTCACACCCGGAACTGAATTCCCCTGGCCCCACAAGGAGACGGAGATGACTCGCCTGGCCCTCTGCTGCACACTGCTGCTGGCAACCTGCGGAACGCTGCGTGCCGAGGACCTCGAGGCCGCGCGGGTGGAAACCTGGTACCACCTGTTGCGACCAACAAACCGGGAACTGTCCATTTATCAGTTGGACTGGGAGGCATCCCTCGAAACGGCTCGCAAACGTGCGGCTCGCGAAAGTCGTCCCATTTGCCTGGTGATCGTGCATGCCAAGTATGGCGACCTCGCCTCCGGCCACTGCTGAGCCACCGCGACGCAGGTCCGTGGGACCTCTCTGAGCCACCCTCGTGTTGTTTCCGAGTTGAGGCCGTTCCTGGTCACGTCATGGTCGGGGCATCGCAATGACCCTGACATTCCGGAGCCGGTACGGGATGTCTGGAAACAGAAATTCCGTCCCTCTCCGGGCCAACCCAAAACCAGGCAGAGCAATGTCGACTTCGCACTGCTCGATCCCGAAGGGAAGATGGTGTCCTGGTTCGACGCAGTCGAACCTTCTGGTCCTGGCCGGTCGAACGACCTGGTGCAGAATACGGTTGAGCAACTCAAAAGGGCTTCCCGAAGACTGGGACTCCCCGCCCTGACTCGCCTCTCCAAGTCTCCGCTCGCGTTGAAACTTCCAGAACCGCCCCCAGGGAAACTGGGGCTGAGGATTTTTGTCCGACTCGACGACCGCCGTATGCCGGCTTACCGATTCCCCGTCGTCGAGGTGGTTGAGATGGCCCCGGCCGACTGGGACGCGTTGTCCTGGCCCAGTGGACGGCGATCTGTCGACGCCTCACAATTCAAGAAGTGGTTGAGCCAGGTGTATCCCCCCGGGGTAATGGAGCGAGTCGATCCCGTCACCAAGAAGGCGTACGTGATCACGGGAGTGTCGGGACAATTGTCACTGGCTCCATCCGTCTCAAGTTCGCGCCATCGTCACGCGGTGGCAATCGGTCGCGTACGACTGAGCGACTCCGGCACAGACGGCTTCGGCTACGAAGGCACTCTGGAACTCGTGATGACCTACGCCAAGCAGTCGTCGGAAGTGATTTCGATGAAAGGTTATTTTCGTGGAAGTTATCCACGACAGGATCGCCAGAGGCCGATGACGCGACTGGTGCCTCTGGAAGCGGTTTTCGAGTCCCGCCCCCGATAGATTCCACCCGCTCCCATCCGTTGGACCTCAATTGCACCATGACATCTCACAAGCTCATTCACAGGCGGCGTTTTCTGGAAAAGGCGGTGTTGACCGGCACGGCCATGGCCTCCACTCCGCACCTTCTCGAGGCCACCCAGTCAACTCCCGCACTTACGCTCGGCTTTAGCACCTATGGAGCGAAAACCCTGAGCACTGAGGCGGCGATCACGATGATCGCCAAAACCGGTTTCGATTCGATCGAGTTGACCATATGGCCCGACTGGGATGCCAATCCGGCAAAGATGGGCCCAAAACGTCGCAAGGAGATTCGCAAGAGGCTGACCGACGCCGGGTTGCGAGTCACCAGCCTGATGGAGCACCTCCATATCGACGAGCGGAAACGCACGCCCGCACAGAGACTTGAACGCCTGAAACTGGCCGCTGGACTGGCTCACGACCTCTCACCACAACGCCCCCCGCTTCTGCAAACAACGATCGGCGGCGGCGGCAAGTGGGCCGAGAAACGGAACGCCTATGCCGCCGAAATTGCCGACTGGATGACAATCGCAGATACCCACGATCTGGTCATCGCCGTCAAGCCACACCGCGGGGGCGCCTTCAGTCGTCCCAGTGAAGCCTCCGAGTTGCTCACCGGTCTCGGCAAACCCAAACGGCTGAAGATGTGCTACGACTACTCACACTACGATTTTCGGGACATGACACTCGAGGGAACCATCCGCACATCACTCCCCCACGTCGGTCACATTGCCGTGAAGGACGTTGTCCGCCGCAACAAGCGGTTGCGCTTTGTGTTGCCAGGGGAAGGAGGACGGATCGATTACTCCCGCCTCATCACTCAGTTCCATCGGGGTGGATATCGCGGCGACATCTGCGTCGAAATCAGCGGGCAAGTGTGGTCACAGAAAGGCTACGAACCACTGGCCGCAGCCCGCTCGTGTTACAAGCACCTCGCCCAGGCGTTCATCAATGCGAAGGTTGCCAGGGGCAGTTGATTCGTCTCTTACCCACCTTGCAGAGCACGTGCGACTGGGGTATGCCGCATAGCGCACCGCGTTCCCCTGGGTGCCTGGCCCGCAGTCATGGCGTCTCCCTCATCGGCAAAACCACTCGGCAGACACGCCCCCGCTACGGTTCGTTTTGTTTCGTTAAGCCACGGAGTCAAGCAAGCGGAATTGACCTAGCCGATTTTGAGTTGATCACGTGACTGCTTGCCGGACTTACGTGCGTCGCTAAATACGTTGTTTTTCGGGTCCAGCGACCACTGGCTTGGGCGCCGACATCGTTATGAATTCCAATCATGCCGCGATTTGCCTGGGACAATTACGAGTCTATCGGATGGACCAACACCCCTTTGCAGCAGCAAGATGAGGTCGCAAGCCGGGTGCGTTGGCACCCATGCGCCGTCGGATTCACCGCCGCCGAAGACCTTCGTCAATGGGAAGACATCTCAGCCGATCGAGTGGAACGACGTTCAAAGCTCGACAATCTGCCCGGGCTGGGATGTGCACTTGGGCTTTTCCTCTTTCTCGCATTGGCAGGCGTCTCAGCACTCTTCGAACCGACTCGGAATTTTGCCAACCGATTGTTTCTCAGTTGTTTCGGACTCACGATCGCTGTGCCAAGTGCACTTGTCGCACTGCACTTACTCTTTCGCCAAATCCCGGCAAAACTCAACCGCCAGTACTTCGACTGGGGCCAGGGATTTTCTGTCAGCCGTGACTGTCATATCTCACAACCGGCACAAATTGACCGCTCCGTACCGCCACCTCGCAACATCCGTCGAGGACAGGTAGATGAGATATCCGCCATCCAGATCCTTCGCAAGTACTACATCAAGAGGGGACTGGAAGTGAACCTGGTCCTGGAATCGGGAGCCCGCATCAACATCGTCAAATCGGAACGAGGCCATTACGCCATGACGCAGGCCAAGAAGCTTGCCGATTTCCTGGATGTCGCCATCTGGAATGAAAGCTCAAGCGGAGCCTGGGAGTTTCGCAGTAAGATGACGATCCAGACGCAACGCTCAGGAGAGGCTGTTGCGATGAACATCGGCGCCCTGTTGGCGACGATCTGGTTCTCGATCACGCGACAGTATGATCGAATCGGCCATTGGGAATGGGTCCCTTCGGCGTCGCCGCATGCTCCCGTTTCGCAGTCATAACGCCGCCGCACATTAACGCCTCAGACGTGTTGCAAGCGGCAAGAGTGTATGATGCCGGTCCTCAGCCCACGATGATCGGGCCGGCACAATTCACTTGATCGTCCGGATAGCCACGTTTCAGCCAGAACGGCAAACCGAGGATCCAATCCCATGACTCACTTCTCAGCACATCCGTCTCGCGTCATCGCCATCCTGCTGATCACAGCGTCGGCAACAACAGCGCCGTGGGCCTCGCACGCCGCCGCACCCAGCACAGGCAAGGGGGTCACGATCCTCAAGCCGAAAACATTGTCCGGCAAGGAGATTTCCGCAGTCCGGACACCTTTAGGTGTCCCCAACGATTACAAGCCATTCATTGCGAGGCTGAAAAGTGGCGACTTACTGACTGTCGCATTCTGCTTTGGCCCCATCCCTGGAGTGAAGGGCTACGCCGAAAGAGCCCTTTTCTGGCGATCCAAGGACAACGGAAAGACATGGGGTCCAAGAGAGGAACGGATTGATGTCCAAGGCCGTGAGTTTGGCCTGACCGCCTTGTCAGACGGTTCCCTGCTGATGACCTGCCACTGGCTCGCCCGGGATGTTTTCAACCCCTCGAAACACACTCACAGCAAGATCTTCCGGTCAACGGACGAGGGCAAAACGTGGTCCGAAACCCGCATCGGCCCGGATGCCTTTCCCGACCGTGCAGCCACGGTTGCTGACTGGATGGCCTTCGAAATGCCAGACCCGAAGAACCCCGGCAAGCTGTTGGCCTGCCTCGGCGTGAGCATGCAGGATGGTCACAAGAATGCGCCCAAGGTGGTTCGAATCTGGAGATCCGCCGACAGTGGAAAAACGTGGGACCGCTCTTTGCGTCCCGACACCCAGGGCTGGATGGACGTCGACGGATTCTTTTCTCAGACGGTTACGTTTCGCACCAAAACCGGCAAAATCCTCCACCCGGTCCGTGTCGACCGCACTGGTCCCCACTGGCACATCCCGGGGACACCGGAAAGCCTGAAGAAGGAGAGTGGTGACCAGGGTGACCGAATGATGCTGTGGGAATCCACCGACAACGGCCGACATTTTCACCGGCACAACAAGATCGGCAACTTCGGGACCTACGGAGAGATGTACCCGCGTTTTCTCCAGCTTCAGGATGGTCGCATCCTGCTGACGTTCACCGTCCGCAGCAACTCGACCGATGGCCACAATCTCGGGCTCAGGGCGATCATCAACGACAATGACGGAAAGAGTTGGGAGTTCCGGAACGATCGCATGGTCATCAGTGACGTCAACTTCGGTTCCAGCGGAGGGGGATTCGGGAACACCATCCAAACCGCCGACGGCCGACTGGTGTCGGTTTACAGCTACCGCGATAAGGCAGGCAAAACCCACATCGAAGCGATTCGCTGGTCACTTCCCGACAAACGGTGATGCCCCACAACGATCCGGCCTGTCGACGCGTCGCTTCATCAAGATGGACAGTCCGTTTCATCACTTCCTGCCTCATTGACTCGAACCAAAAGGGACTTCATGAACTTCACTCGACGGCGATTCCTGACGGGAAGCCTCGCTGGAATCGCAGGAGCCACCGGGCCGTTTCCTGTGCTGCCGACCGTTCACGCAGCCAGCAGGCGCCGCCGACTCAAAATCGCGGCGGTCACGACGATCTATTTCAAATACTCACACGCACAGCACATCGTCGATCGCTTCCTGGAAGGGTACGGCTGGGAGGGGAAACACCATCGTCCCGACATGGACGTCGTGTCGCTGTACGTCGAACAGGTCGGTGAGAACGACCTGAGCCAAGAACGTCTGAAACGTTATCCCGGCATGAAGCATGCCAAGACCATCGAGCAGGCGCTGACGCTCGGCACAGGCAAACTGGCTGTCGACGGGGTTCTCCTGATCGGCGAACACGGCACTTACCCGGTCAACGAAAAGGGGCAGACGCAGTACCCGAGATACGAGTACTTCCGCAAGATCGTTGACGTGTATCGCAAAACCGGGCGAACCGCCCCGGTCTTCAACGACAAACATCTGTCGTGGAACTGGAAGTGGGCCAGAGAGATGTATGACACGTCCCGCAAGATGGACTTCGGTTTTATGGCCGGTTCGTCGCTGCCGGTCGCCAGACGAATGCCTGCGATCGATCTTCCGTGGAAATCGAAGATTCGTGAATCCTTGGTCATGCGACCAGGGTGGCTCGACGGTGGCGACATCCACACCATAGAAGCGCTTCAGGCCATCATTGAGCGGCGAAACCATGGCGAAACCGGTATCGCGTGGGTCGAAGCCCTTGAAGGAGACCGTTTCTGGAAAGCGATGGAGGCCGGATCGTGGGAGAAGGGCGGTTGGGACCGCCAGTTGATGGAAACCGGGTTTACCCGCAGCAACACGATCCAGGTCGTGCGCGAAAATTACGGTGTCGTACTCCCCAAAATCGCCGACCTGAAACGAATGGCGCCTGGATCCTACGCCTATCGGTTCCAATACCGGGATGGCACTCGTGCCACGGCGCTGGCATTTCGGGAGAAGGAGAGACAGGGACGGATCCTCAGCGACACGCCTATCACGGTTCGCATGAAGAACGACGACATATTTTCAACACTGGTCTATCTCCCGTACTACTCGATGCGGAATTTCTTCAATCCACTCGTCAACCACATCGAGACTTTGTTCCGAACCGGAAAGTCTCCGTACCCGGTCGAGCGAACATTGCTCACCACCGGGATGACGGCTGCTGGCGTGGAATCGCTGTTCCAGAAGCAAAAGCGACTCGACACCCCGCACCTGGGCATAAAGTACAAGTCCACCCGCAAATCCACGTTTTGGCGGACATAGAGCCAGGTATCACAACGCGACGCGCTCACCCTCAGATGCCACCCGCACACCCGCGTCACTAATGCGACGCGCCTCCGGCGAATTCGGATCGCAAGCGGGATTGCTGTGGTTGAGGTGAATCAATCGCACGTCCACACCCACCTGGTTGGCCAACCTGCCGTATTCCGCGAGATGGTCGCTGATGCGAGGGTGCGGAACCTGATCCAGTTGCCGGCCAGGCAATTCTGAATCGGAATAGAACGTCCCATCCAGCCAGGCGACGTCCACACCCGCAACCCACTCGGACAGCCGTCCTTCCCAAGCATCGATATCCGGAAGCCAGAGAACTCGACGCGAAGCACCGGCAATCTCAAACGCAACGGTTTCCGAAAATTCGTCACGATGCGGAACCGGCAGGGGACGCACCGTGATCCGTTCTCCCAGTGTCACTGGAGTCCCTGCAGACATGTCCTTGAGTAGCAGGTGGCGGCGAGCCAAGAGGGAAGCCCACGGCTCATTCGCCTCCAAAAACTCTGCCATGCGTGGCATCGCCCACACGGGAACCTCGTGCCCACACATCACCTCCTGCCCAAGATGCAGCAGCCCGGTGTAGTGACCGACGTGGGCGTGTGTTAACAGGATACCGTCGAGAGATCCGGAATCCGCAGCCCCATCAACCCGGGACAGTTCACTGAGTTGTGAGGGGAACTGAGGGGTCGCATCGATCATCCAGCGACTTCCCGTCACACCGTCAATCAGGCCCAGGCAACTGGGACGCCGCACGAACCCGGCAGTCCCCTGGGCTTTTTCACACATCACGCAGCCGCAACCCGCTTGTGGCACTCCTCCGTCCTGGGCCGTACCGAGTACGACAGCCGTATCTGGCATCGTGGCGCTCTCGACGGTAATCACGATCGTTTCTCAACCATCCGGACAGACATCCTCCATCGAACGCCCCTCAATGGCAAATCGTCTCTTCGCGACACGCCCCCCTTACCGGGGATTGGTGTCGCGTTGCCACGGTCGCCAGCCAAAACTTCGGCGACTCTCATCGCACCTCCCAATGCACTAAGATACCGTGAGCGAACGCGTATCAGCCTGTCGCCACACAATCCGTTTCGTGCCCACGGCATCACAATCATGATGACGCCACGTCGAATCCTCGTGGTCTCGGCATTGATCCTGGCGGCCGCTGCGTCTCGGCGTTTTGTCCATGCGGATGACCACTGGGCATTCCAGCCCATTCAGCCGCCCAGTGTCCCTGCCGGCCCCCATCCAATCGACGTCCTTGTAGACAAGCATCTCAAGGCCGCCGGCGTACGCGCCGTAGGACAGGCCAACATGGCCACTCTTGTCCGCCGCTTGTGCTACGACCTCCACGGCCTTCCCCCAAGCCGTCACCAACAGAAACTGGCTGCCCAACACGGGTTGAACGCACTCGCCGAATCGTTGCTCGCTTCTCCACACTACGGCGAACGGTGGGGGCGCCACTGGCTGGATGTCGCTCGATACGCCGACACCAAGGATGGAGTGTTGATGTACGGCGACAATCGGATTCGCCCGTTCGCCTACACCTATCGTGATTATGTCATCCGCTCGTTCAATCAGGACAAGTCGTTCGACCGTTTCATCCACGAACAACTCGCCGCCGACCAACTTGGCCTTCCCGACAATGCTCCCGAGTTGGCGGCGATGGGCTTTCTGACACTTGGTCGCATGTTTGATCGCAACCGGCACGATGTCATCGACGACCAGATCGACGTCGTCACTCGGGGCCTGATCGGTCTGACGGTTTCGTGTGCCAGATGCCACGACCACAAGTTCGACCCCATCCCCACAGCCGACTACTACTCGCTCTACGGAGTTTTCGCCAGCAGTGAAGAGCCTGTCGATCGGCCTCGAATTGAAATTCCCGGGAAGGACGGCCTGGGCTACGAGGCCGAGCACGAGAAGCAACTGTCGGAAGTCCGGAAGATGCTCTCATCCCAGCACACATCGCTGATGGCCACGGCCCGCTCCCGGACTGCTCGTTACTTGCTGAAAGTCGCGACCACCGAGCCGGACATCAACGAAACCTCCATTTTCTTCCTCTCGCTCACTCCAAAACAGATTCGGCCTCAAATCCTTCACCGTTGGAGACTGTTCGTCGCCGCTCGCGCCAAAGTTGGCGACCCCGTTTTCGGGCCGTGGCACGACCTGTTGACAAAGCGGCCGCCCAACTCTGACGAAGTCCCCGAATCGACGCAGTTTCTGCCTGCGTGGAAGGCGAGCGGTGTTGACCCGCGCCTGTTGGACGCGCTGACCACTTCGCCACCCACACGTGTCCAAGAGGTCACCGATCTCTATGCCCGAGTGCTGCTCGCTGCCGTTGCTGACAAGACGCTCACTGATTCTGACCCGCTTCGCAAGACACTTATCGGACGGCAAAGCCCCACCTGGTTCCCACTCAGGCAGACCTGGTACTACATGTCACGCGCCGACAAGGACAAGTATCGCGGACTGGTCCGAGGTCTGGACATTCTGGCCGTCAAGTCACCGAACGCTGCCGGCCGCGCGATGACCCTTCGCGACAGCGACGAATTGTACGCCCCGGTGATCTTTCGCCGAGGCGACCCAACGCTTCCAGGGCAACCGGTACCCCGACGGTTTCTGCAGGTGCTTTCTGGCCCGATGGCAAAGGCGTTTCCCAACGGGTCGGGCCGTTACGACCTGGCACGCGCCATCACATCCCCCACGAACCCACTCACCGCACGTGTCCTGGCAAATCGGATTTGGATGCACCATTTCGGAGAGCCGCTCGTCCAGACCCCCAGCGACTTCGGGCTCCAGTCCGAGCGGCCCACACACCTGGCCCTCCTGGATTTCCTGGCAGACCGGTTAATTCGAGACGGCTGGAAGCTCAAACCGCTCCACAGACTCATCGTGTCCTCGCGGACATGGCAACGCGACTCGGTTGTCCCCCCCACACGGCCGTTCACCACCCAACTGACTTCCGACCCCGACAATCGTCTTCTCTGGCGAGCCAACCGCAGACGGCTCGACCTCGAATCCCTCAGAGACACCTTGCTCTCTGTTTCCGGACGCCTGGATCCGATGATGTTCGGACGCCCCACGTCAATCACGTCACCGGATAACCGCCGCCGTACGCTTTACGCGATAGTCGAACGGCAGAACATCCCCGACGTCGTGCGCAATTTCGACTTCGCCAGCCCAGACTGTTCCTCGGCGCGCCGTCAGGTGACCACCGTCCCTCAGCAAGCGCTGTTCATGTTGAATTCGCAATTCGTCCTTCGTTCGGCCCAATCGCTGGCCTCACGCAGTAAATCCCAGGATCCCGACATAGCCAGGCGCGTTGACCGTATCTACCGGTTGGCCCTGCGACGAGAAGCGACAGAAGACGAGGTTGTACTTGGGACAGCCTTCGTGAACGCCCGCGGCTGGGACCAGTTTGCCCAGGTTGTGTTGATGACCAATGAACTGATGTTTGTGGACTGAGGGTCCAGAAGTGTCCGGATTTCACCCCCTCTCAACACCGGCTGGCTCCCGCCGCGACGCCCTTCTGTCACTTGGGGCCGGCATCGGAGCCCTGGCACTTCCTGAACTGCTCGACGCCGACACGACCGCACTCGCTCCACGCTCGTCACACCATCAGCCACGTGCCAAGCACATCATTCACATCTACCTCAACGGCGGCCCGTCCCAGGTCGACACCTGGGACCCGAAGCCCGTCCTCGATCGACACGACGGGCGGCCCATCCCGGTGGGCAATCTGACCACGGAACGCGAAACGGGTGTCGCACTCGCATCCCCATTCCGTTTCCAGCAATACGGGGACAGCGGCCTGTGGGCCAGCACCGTGTTCGAAAAGACGGCGTCTCGTCACGCCGATCGCTTATGTGTCATTCGCTCGATGCATTCGAACACCCCGAATCACGAGCAGAGCATGCGGTTGATGAACTGTGGCGACGAACGGCTCTCGCGCCCCAGTTACGGCAGTTGGTTGACCTACGGACTGGGGACCGAAAACCAGAATCTCCCCGGTTTCGTCACCCTGTGTCCCGGACTTCCTGTCGCCGACTTCTCCAACTGGAGATCCTCTTTTCTGCCGGGTGTCTACCAGGGCACATACCTGGACACTCGAAAAAAAGCGGCCGAGAGCCTCGTCGCCAACATTCGCAACAAAACTCTTCCTCTGGACGCTCAGCGTCAGCAGTTGAACCTGTTGGCAAAACTCAACCGTCGCCATCGCGAGACGCGAAAGGAAGATCCGTTCCTGGAAGCTCGCATCGCCTCGTTCGAGTTGGCATTCCGCATGCAACTGGAAGCCACCGACGCGCTGGATCTCTCAAGCGAAACACGAACCACCCACACGCTCTACGGAACCGACAAACTTCACGGCCGGCAGATGTTGATGGCTCGACGCCTGGTCGAACGTGGCGTCCGTGTTGTGCAGTGCTACCACGGCGACGTTCAACCCTGGGATTCCCACGAAGGGCTCGCTGACGCCCACGCCAAGCTTGGACGTGAGGCAGATGGCCCCATCGCCGCACTGCTTACCGATCTGGCCCAGCGAGGACTGCTCGACGAGACCCTGGTCATCTGCGGAGGAGAATTCGGACGCACGCCCGCCGTGGAAATCCCACTGGGGGCCAACCGCAAACCCACGGGTCGAGACCACAATCACCACGGGTACACAGTTTGGATGGCCGGCGGCGGCACACGTGGCGGAATGACCTACGGGACGACTGATGACTTTGGCTACCGGGCTGTGGACAAGCCAGTCCACGTCCACGACCTGCACGCCACCATGCTTCACCTGATGGGTTTCGACCACGAAGAACTGACATATCACCATGCCGGCCGGGACTTTCGCCTGACCGACGTGCACGGACGAGTGCTCGACGAACTCCTGGCCTGAGCACGCCCCTCATCAATTTGCACAAGGCTCTCCGTGGTCACCCCTTCCTCACTCCGTCGGTGGCAGTGGATCACTGCCAGTTCACTCTTCTCGGGCTACGCCGCCTATTACATTTGCCGAGCGAACCTCTCGGTCGCAACGCCATTGCTTCTGGCCGAATACGCCGACCGCGGACTCAACAAGGAGGGGATGGGGCTGATTGCCTCAGCGGGAGTCGCCACCTACGCAATCGGCAAAATCATCAACGGCCTCCTGTCGGATCGCCTGGGCGGCCGCCCCTTGTTCCTCGGGGGGCTGTTCGCCTCGGTCGTCTGTACGATCGTTTTCGCCGTCTCCGGCAGTCTCTGGTCACTGGCCGGAGTCGCCGTGTTTGCCACTGCCTGGGCCGCAAACCGACTGTTTCAGTCCTGCGGCTGGGTGGCTCTGGTCAATATCGCATCGCGGTGGTTCCCTCTCTCTCGTCATGCCACGATCATGGCGTTCCTGTCATGCAGTTTTCTTGTTGGCGATGCGGTCGCACGCGCCTACCTTGGCGGCGTCATTCGCTTGGGAGAAACGTCCCCAACGTTGCCCTATCTCAACGACTGGAGAGCCGTCTTCTGGATCGCGGGCGGCACCACTCTGCTGATTGGCTTTGCCCTGGTCCGACTGCTCAAACCTGACCCGTCATATGTGGGTGCTGTTGAACCGGAGGCGAATCCCGTCAATCTTTACGGTGACGACGGGCAGAAACCCCAGCGAAAATCGCTCCGACAAATGCTGGCCCCCCTCGCGAGGAGCCCGCTGTTCTGGACCGTCTGCCTGACGAATTTCGGACTGACCCTGATTCGCGAGACCTTCAATTTCTGGACGCCCACCTACCTGAATGAGGTCGCCCAACTGCCTCCCGGTTTGGCTGCCACGGCGAGCCTCAGTTTCCCACTCGTCGGGGCCGTTTCCGCCATCCTGGCAGGCGTCCTCTCGGACCGGTTTTCCGGGCGACACGGCCGAATCATGGTCCCCTCGATCTGCGGGCTGATCGTCGCACTGACCTTGCTGGGCACGGTTGACCTGACGGGAAAACCTTGGGCTGCGGTCCTGCTCCTATGCTTTGTCTCCTTCTTCTTGCTGGGCCCGTACAGTTATCTCTCTGGAGTGATGGCCCTGGACATCGGGGGAAAACAGGCCAGCGGCACCGTGTCAGGTCTAAGTGACAGCGCGGGATATGGCGGCGCCATCCTCTCTGGTTACACGGTTGGTTTGCTTGCCGAACGCTACGGCTGGAACACCGCCTTCCTGGGCCTGGCGGGCGTCTCGCTGTTCGCGCTGGCCACGGCGGTGATCTACTGGCGTCTCAATGAACGCCAACCGGGCCGTGCAACCGCCCAAACAACTTCTGTCCACCACGTGCCGAGCCTGCCGGGTTTCGGCGACGGCACTCCGCCAACTGATGCCGAGGACCTTTAGACATGTCATCAGACGATTCGTCCCCAAAACGCATTTCCGACATCGTCGAACGCCTGGCCGGACTCTTCACCGACCGGGGAGGCGAACTCTATGGCGGCGAAGCCGTCACACAGTTGGAGCATGCCCTGCAGGCCGCCCAGTTGGCCGAGCAGGAAGACCGCCCCTCGCACGAAATCGTTTCCGCACTGCTCCACGACGTCGGCCATCTGATCCACGACCTTGGTGATGATTGTGCGGAGCGTGGCATCGATGACATCCACGAGCGGGCCGGTTCCGATTGGCTCGAATCCGAAGCCGGCTTCCACGGTGCTGTAACACAACCGGTCAGACTGCACGTGCCAGCAAAACGATTTTTGTGTGCCGTCGACGCCGACTACCACGCAAGCCTTTCAGAAGCATCACAACTCAGCCTCTCATTGCAGGGAGGGCCGTTCACCGATGACGAAGTGGCCGCCTTCCGCAAAACCCCCTACAGTGAGTCGGCGGTTCGGCTTCGGACCTGGGACGACAAGGCCAAGATCCCCGGCCTGCCCACCCCCTCGCTTCAGCATTTCCTCAGCCTCATTGACCCTTCGATGTTCGTACCAACATGACGCTTTCCCCCGCTCGGCCTGAACACACGCCACACCCTGTCCGCCTTGTCATTTTCGACTGGGCCGGGACAACCGTGGACCACGGCAGCCTCGCGCCGGTACACGCCTTCGACGCAACGTTCCGTGCCCATGGAGTCGAGTTGTCCCATGCCGACATCCGAGGCCCTATGGGCCTCCACAAGAAGGACCACATCCGATCACTCTTCGGGCTCGAAACCGCCGCCACCCAATGGGAACAGGCTCACGGCCGTGAGTGGACAGAAGATGACGTTGAACGGCTCTACCAGGCGTTCATGCCTCTGCAGATTGAACAGGCCCAACAACTCTCGGACCTGATCCCCGGGGTCCGTGAATGTTTCGAAGAGCTCACACGCCGGGGCATCCACGTCGGGTCCTCAACTGGTTATCCCCGAGTGGTCGCAGCCCCAACGATCGCCGCTGCAGCACAGCAAGGCTATCAGCCCGCCGCGACGGTCTGTGCCGACGATGTCCCTGCCGGACGACCGGCCCCCTGGATGATCTTCCGGAACATGGAAGAACTCGGGGTGTACCCCGCCGCGGCGGTATTGAAAGTCGGCGACACCATCCCGGACATCCAGGCCGGAATCAACGCAGGTGTCCGCACCATCGGGATCACAGCCACCGGAAGCGAAGTGGGCCTGGGCGAGGAGGAGTGGGGCCGACTGACTTCCGATGAACAACAACAGGCGACGGATCGAGCCGCCGGAGTTCTGCAGGAAGCGGGTGCGGACGCCATACTGTCCTCGATCGCCCAACTGCCGGACTGGATTGATCAGTACGGCGCATGAGTCCAATTGCGGGTCACGGCCATGGATCCCGAATACATCCTGCTCACTCCCGGCCCTTTGAGCACCTCGGACACCGTCCGCAGTGCGATGAACCGCGACCTCTCGACCTGGGACGCTGACTACAATCACATCGTACAGACAATCCGCCAGCGACTCGTAACGATGCTCGGAGGTGGCAATGACACGACCTCAGTCCTGATGCAGGGCAGTGGTACGTTCGGTGTCGAAGCCACCATCGGAACCGTCGTCCCACCCGCCGGGCGTTTGGTGGTGATCAATAACGGCGCGTACGGAGCGAGGATCCTGGAGATCGCTCGCAGGCTGGAAATCCCCAGCATCGAAGCCCGGTTTGGTGAAACCGAACCCGCCTCGGCCGAACATCTCGACCGGTTGCTCACTGAAAACCCCGACACCACCCATGTCGCCGCCGTTCACTGTGAAACCACAAGCGGCATTCTCAACCCGGTTGAATCGCTGGGGTACGTCGTTGCCAAACACAAGATGTCGTTCATCGTCGACGCCATGTCCTCGCTCGGAGGAATGCCGATGACACTGGACAGCCTCTCGGCTGACTTCGTTATCTCTTCGGCAAACAAGTGCATCCAGGGGGTTCCGGGGTTTTCGTTCGTAGTCGCCAGGCGACAGGCACTGGAGAGCTGTTCCGGAAATTCCAGATCACTCTCCCTCGACCTGTACGACCAGTGGACCGAGATGGAGGCGCATCACGGCAAATGGCGTTTCACCTCGCCCACCCACACCGTCCTGGCCTTCGCCCAGGCCCTCGAAGAACTGGAAACCGAGGGAGGCGTCACGGCAAGGGCGGAACGTTACACCACCAACCAGCAGCGATTGGTCGCTGGAATGGTGGAAATCGGATTTCGCCCACTTCTCGCGACGTCGTTGCAATCGCCCATCATCACGTCGTTCCATGACCCGGTGGCCAATTTTGATTTCGCCCGATTCTACGGTCTGCTCAAACAACACGGTTTCGTGATCTATCCGGGCAAGGTGACTCACGCTGACACGTTTCGCATTGGCAACATCGGCGATGTCCACCCCCCGGACATTGAACGATTGCTCAATGCGATCGCCGAGGTCGCGGAACTCATGAGCCTGTTCCCAACCAGTACATCACCCGGCGACCGGACACCTGGATGACCCGCCAATGCACCGCTGCACTGTTCGAGGGCCCCGGACACGGGTTTTCCCTCAACACCATGGACCTGTCACCTCTGGACGCCGGAGAAGTGCTGGTCGAGGTCACGGCGTGTGCAGTCTGCGGAAGCGATCTGCACACAATTGCCGGCCGACGCCCCTGTCCACAGCACACAATCCTCGGCCACGAGATTGTCGGCAAAGTCGTGGACACCCAGGGGACTGTCGCCGACTGGTCGGGCACACCACTGGCACCCGGAGACCGCATCACGTGGTCCATCGCCGCGTCATGTGGCTCCTGCTTCTATTGCGCGAGAGACCTGCCGCAAAAATGTGAACATCTGACCAAGTACGGCCACGCCGACCCGACTCAAAACGGACCGCTTGGAGGTTTTGCCTCTCACTGTCGACTACTGGCGGGAACCGCGATCTTTCGCCTTCCGGATGAACTCAGTGACCTTGAAGCGGTCCCGGCCAACTGCTGCACAGCGACGTCCGTCGCGGCCGTTCGGATGGCCGAGCCCATCGCAGGTAGCGTAGTGCTGGTTCTCGGCGCCGGATCTCTCGGCCTGACGATTGCCGAATTCGCACTGCACAACTCCGCATCCAGCGTCATCCTCGCCGACATCAGTCCTCACCGTCTCCAACAGGTAACAACGATTGCAGGCTGCATCCCTCTGTTGCTTGACGCCTCAACGGGCGAAACAGCCACCCAACAACCCGAAGTGATTGACGACCTCACCGAGGGCCACGGCGTGGATGTGGCGATCGATGTTTCGGGGGCCTCATCGGCAATCGAAGCCGCTCTCGGATGGCTCCGGATCGGAGGGCAGGCCATCCTCGTTGGCAGCGTATTCGAATCCCCGCCCATCCCTCTCGACCCACAGGTGATCGTCCGACGAATGTTGCGAATTTCCGGTCTCCACAATTATCGACCAGACGACCTGCAGACCGCACTCGCATTCC
>PBOJ01000165.1 GCA_002724315.1 Planctomycetaceae bacterium
CGCAGAATCGGTTTGACTTCCCGGTCGTAGTCGGGCTCGGCAGCGATGGCCGCTGGCACCACGATGACGACGAGCAGCAGAATGCGAGTGGCCATGAATGTCAGTTGTCCGGGAGGTTGCCAGGCCCAAGTCTATCAACCACGGGTGTCGCACGGATATGCTTTGACCTTCGCGAGTCCCGTTCCCTGAAAACACTCGATCGGTCCACCCACAATGCCAAGCCCATTTCCCGAATTCGAAACCGCCGTCCGTTTTCTCGACAAGCAACTGGACGCCATTCGTAGCGTATTGGAGGAATTTCCCGAGGAGGCGATCTGGGTTCGTCCGGGTGAAGGAGTCGTGTCGCTGGGCAATCTGGTCTGCCACGTGGCCGGCTCGATGCGTGACTGGTTCGAGAACGGGCTGGCTCGAGGCGACTGGATCCGGGATCGGCAACTGGAGTTTGATCGCGACGACGGGCCCGATCGGGCCGGGCTGCACGCATTGCTTGACGAGACCCGTGCCCATTGCGAGGGCTTTCTGTCCGGTGTGACCGAGGGGAATTGGGAGGATGACCGGCGGTTCCGCGATCGCACACTGCCGGTGAGGGAGGTGTTGTGGCACCAGGTCGAACACGTCGCCTATCATGCTGGCCAGGCGGCTTTGCTGCGGCGGTTGACCGGTGGCCTGATGCCGCGGCCGTAGCCGTGGAACTGTTGTCGTGGGTAGAATCGACGACACGTCCATTCGAAACGTGGAGGAAATGGTGATGCGAATAGCGGTCGTGCTGAGTGTTGTGTTGTGGGCGTCACCGATCATTGCTGCCGACTGGCCCGGTTTCGGAGGCACGCCGGCCCGTGATCATCATGCCGGCGAGACACTGGCGACGAGCCTGCATCTGGCCTGGTCCCGCCAGGCCCGTCACGCCCCTCGGCCTGCGTGGCCTCGCGACGGCAGGATGTCGTTTGACAAATCCAGCCGCGTGGCGGTTGCCGGTGGCCTGGTGTTCTACGGCAGTTCGGTGGACGGTCGCGTCCGATGCCTGGACGCCGAAACCGGCCAGACCCGCTGGACGTTTGCCACCGGTGGTCCGATTCGTTTTGCTCCGGCCGTCTGGCGAGACAGGCTGTTTGTCACCAGTGACGATGGTTACCTGTATTGCCTGGCGACCGCAAACGGGGTTCTACAGGAGCGATGGCGGGGAGGCCCGACGGATCAGCGTGTGATGGGCAACGGTCATGTCATCTCTCGATGGCCGGCCCGGGGTGGTGTTGTCATCGCCGACGGCATCGTTTACTGGGCGGCGGGGATCTGGCAGTCCGAGGGCATCTTTATCCGTGCCCAGAAAGCCGATTCCGGCAAGCTCCTTTGGCTCAACGACAAGTCCGGTGGCATCGAAATGCCTCAACCGCACGGCGGTGCCACTGCCAAGAGTGGTGTTACGGCACAGGGCCACCTGGTGGTTGTCGGCAACCGTTTGCTGGTGCCCACCGGACGGGCGGTTCCGGCCGTCTTTGATCGCACCACCGGCAAGTTTCTCTTTTACCGTTTGCAACAGAACACCCATCGAGGTGCCACGGCGACGATGGGGCACGGCCGGGTGTTCATCAACGGTGGCCTGGCCTACGACCTGGCCACCGGATCGCTGCTCAAGGGCCTGGGAGCTGGAAGTGTCGCTTCGGCCGGCAAGACGCTCTGGCGAGGCACCGGCACGGCACTGGAGAACTGGGAATTGACCGAGCGGGTTGGCAAGGATCGCAAGGGGAAGCCCGTCACGGTTCGTGAACTGAAACGCCATTCGTCGCTGGCCGATGTGCCCGGTGGGCAGGGAATGCTGGTGGCCGGAACCACGGTTGTCACGGCCGGCAAAGACAGGATCGCCCTGGTCGATGCGGCAGCCGGGAAAGTGACCTGGACTCACCAGGTCGGAGGCGTCCCCCACGATCTGGCCGTCTCGGACGGTCGTCTGTTCGTGTCCACTGATTCCGGCCGCCTGTACTGTTTTGGTGGCAAGCCGGTCAGCAAGCCGGTGCACTACTCGCCGTCGAAACCCGATGCCGAACGTGATGACCCGGTGATTGCCGCCGCCGCGACAAGAATCCTCGAGACGTCGGGTATCAGCAGCGGGTACTGTGTCGATTTGGGCTGTGGTGACGGTCGGCTGGCCAGCCAGTTGGCCCGGAACAGTGAACTGTTCATCTTCGCCATCGATCCCGACCCCGCACGAGTGGCGGACGCCCGTCGCCGCCTGGCCTCGGCGGGGCTGTTGGGCAATCGTGTCACAGTCCACCAGGGGCGAATCGAAGCCACCCGGTTTCCCAAGTACATTGCCAACCTGGTCGTTTCTCAGCGAGGACTTGCCGGCCAGGCCCTGGCCGGCAAGTTGGACGCAGAGGCCAAACGCCTGCAGCGGCCATGGGGTGGTGTGGTGGCCGTCGGCCCCGCCGATGGGCTGACGTTTGACACCCGAAAGGGATTGGCCGGGGCGGGGACCTGGAATCACCAGTACTCGACTCCTGCCAACACGCTCTGTTCGACGGACCCGATACGAGGACCGCTGCGGGTGTTGTGGTTTCACGACGTGAACCTGGAATTGCCCAGTCGTCACGGCCGGGCTCCCTCCCCGCTGTTCCATCGCGGTCGCTTGTTCGTCGAAGGCATGGACGCGTTGCGGGGAGTCGACGCCTACAACGGTCGCACGCTGTGGGAATTCGCGTTGCCGGGTGTCCTTCATCCGTACAATGCCGACCACATCGTTGGTGTCTCGGGCACCGGCAGCAATTTCTGCGCCAACGGCGACAGCGTCTACGTCCGTGAGAAGGGTGTGTGTTATCGGCTCGATGCGGCCACCGGGAAAGTGTTGGGCACCTTCCCTGCGCCACCTCATGCCGATGGGAAGAAAGCCCTGTGGGGGTACATCGCCTGCGAAAACGGACTGTTGTTTGGTTCATTGATCAACGAGCAGCACATTGTCAGGCATGCCTGGCGACCGGCTGACATGAGCCGACTGTTCACAGAGTCGAAAACATTCTTTGCGATGGATGCCAGGACGGGGAAATTGAAATGGCGGTATGACGCCAAGCGATCGATCCGTCACAATGCCATCGCGATCGGTGATGGGCGGGTGTTCCTGATCGATCGAGATCGTGCACTGATCGACCTGCTCGACCAGAAAGCTGCCCGTCGGGGTGCCAAAGACGGAAAGCCGCCGGCTCATGCCACCGGTGAACTGGTTTGCCTGGATGCCGGCACCGGCAAACCGGCCTGGCAGAACAAGAAGGACATTTTCGGGACGGTCCTGGTTTTCAGTCAGCAGCACGACATGTTGCTGATGAGCTACCAGTCGACGCGATTCAAGTTGCCCTCGGAAGTCGGGGGCCGGATGGCGGTGTTCCGAGCCACCGAGGGGTACCGTGTCTGGGACAAGAAGATCGACTACATCACCCGGCCCCTGGTCAACGATCGTACGATCATCACACAGCCGGCACGGCTGGACCTGTTGACCGGTGAGGACGAACCGTGGTCGTTCAAGCGATCTTACGGCTGCGGGCAAATGGCCGGCTCGAAGAACCTGCTCCTGTTTCGTTCGGCAACGGTCGGGTACTTCGACTTCACTCGCAAGGCGGGGACCGAGAACTTCGGTGGGATCCGGCCGGGGTGTTGGGTCAACGCGTTGCCGGCCGGTGGACTTGTCTTCATTCCCGATGCGTCGGCCGGCTGCCGTTGCAGTTACCAGAACCGATCCTGGGTGGCGCTGCAGGGGCCCGATGACGACACAGCGGACGGTCCATGACCGAGGCGATTGCATCTGGGCCCGACCCTGTTCCACCGCTGTCGTCCGGCGATCGGGGACGGTCGCGGGTGACCTCGGTGCTGCTGGTGCTGGTGCTGGTGCTGCCGCTGGGTGCCTGGGCCATCGTTCCCGTTCTTCCGGCTCGCGGGCCGGGTCTCCTGGAGACGGGTTCGGTGATCACCGGCACCGACGATCCCGGTTGGGAACTCGAGACCGTGATCGGGGGCCGACGATCGTGGATCACCAACGTCCAGGTCGTTGACCTGGACGTTGATGGGGTCAGCGAGATCCTGGCCTGCGATGCTGGTGAGAATCGCCTTGCCGTCTGCCGGAGAAACGGGATGGGCTGGGCGGTGGAGACCCTGGCTGACGATCTGCTGGCTCCCGCTCACGCCACGCTGGTCGACCTGGACGGTGATGCGGATCGCGATCTTGTCGTTTCGCTGCTGGGCAACATCCAGCCCGACGATGGGGTTGTGGGCCAGGTTGTTTGGCTGGAACGTGTCGAGGAGGGATACCGACGGCACGTGGTCCTGGATGGCGTCCGACGTGTGGCCGATGCCCGCGCTGGTGACCTCGACGGGGACGGTGACCAGGATCTGGTCGTGGCCGTGTTTGGCTACGCGAGAGGCGAGGTGCTGTGGCTGGAGAACGACGGGAAGCAGTCGTTCACATCACACCGGCTGTTGTCCGCACCCGGGGCGATCCATGTTCCGTTGGCCGATTTTGACGGTGACGGGGACCTGGATATCGTGACGGTGGTGTCCCAGGACGAGGAGGAGGTCTGGGGCTTCGAGAATCTCGGTGCCGGTCGGGGCCCGGAGAGGTTCCGGTCCCGCCGGTTGTGGTTCACGCACAACCACGACCTTGGCAGTGCCGGGCTGGTGCCCACGGACTTCGATGGAGATGGCGATCTGGATCTGCTGCTGCCGACCGGTGACAACTTCGAATATCGCTACACCTACCCTCAGCCGTATCACGGTTGTCTGCTGATCCGGAACGACGGCGACTGGACATGGGTGGTGGAACCACTGGCCGACCTGGGTGGCACCTACGCTGCTGCGGTGGGCGAGATGGGCATCGTGCTGGTCAGCATGTTCAACGCCTGGCATCGGCACGATGCAGCCAGCGTGCTGCTAGTTTCACCCGGGTCGGGCAATCGTCGGCTTGCACGAGTGATCTCGACGCGTCCCTCTCACCTGTCGACTGTCGATTGCGGCGATCTGGATGGTGATGGCCGGGACGATATCGTTGTCGGCAGCCTGCACGTCTCGCCCCCATTCGACCGTGCGGCCGCCCTGTCCGTGTTCATCAACCGGACGAAACATCGTGATTCCAACTCGGTCCGGAAGAGCGAACGATGAAACGGTCCCGGACCCGGACGCTGCTGCTGCAAGTCCTGCTTGTCGGGCTGCTGGTAGGCGAATTGTCGGTGGTGAGAGATGCCGTTCGCTGGCAGCGACGTCCGCGTCCGCAGACCATCGACCCGCAGTCTCTGGACCGGGAGACCGCCGGTGACATCCGGCGGCTGTGGCGGACAGCGTTCGACGGCGGTGGTGGTGACGACTGGCAGCGGCTGGCTGAGTGCTATGCGGTCTATGGTCGCTTCCCCGAGGCGTTGGAGACGTGCCGCCAGGCGAGATTGATGTTGAGAGCCGGTGACCGGTTGCAGCCCTGGCGATCGTCGTATTGGGAGGGCTTGATCCTGGATCGACTGGGGAGGCCGCGGCAGGCCATCGAGGCGTTTGTCCACGCCCTGGAGGTGGCACCGCCGACACAACGTCCGACGTTGTGGCACCTGGTCGGACGCAATCGATTGAGGCTTGAAGAGGTCCGTGAGGCCGAAGTGGCGTTTGAACAGGCCGGTGATCTGCGGGTGTCTCGCTACGAACGGGTCCGGATCATGGTGCGGACGGGCCGCGCCCGGGAGGCCATTCCGATTCTCGACAAGTTGCTCTCCGAAACTCCGGATTGCTTTCAACTGCACCACTGGAAAGCCCGAGCGGCCGAGGCGATCGGTGACCGCGAGATGGCCCAGGCGCACGACCTGTTGGTGCAGCGGACATCCCGCAGCCTGCCAACCGACCTGGTTGTCGAGCACCTGTTGGCCGAAGCCGAGAGGTTCGGTTTCTGGGGCCGGCTGGCCGATGCCCGACGAATGCTCGAGAGAAGAGATGTGGGCGGGGCCATCGTGGGGTTGAGACGGCTGGTCGGAGAGGAGGCACACCCGGCGGCCACCCGCCTGCTGGCCAGCGCCTTGTTCGAGGCCGGGCAGTTCGCCGAAGCTCGTGAAATGCTCGGCCGGTTGCGAGGGCAGGCCGCGATGGGTCCGCTCGATTGGCTGCTGACCGGAGACGTGCTTGACGGGCTCGGTTCCGAGCATCGTGAGGCAGCGATCGAGGCCTGGGAACGATCGTTGCGGCTGCGGCCGACCGAGGCGGCCCGGACGAGGTTGTCGCGGGTTCGTCGTCGCCCCGGTTCCCTTTGATTCCTCGGCCGACGGTCGTCTGTTAGTCTGGTTGTTCGGGGTGCCGATCCCCTTCCAGGAGCGTGAAGTCATGTGTGGCATTGTGGGACTGTTGATCAGGCGGGCAGAGATGCGCGCGTCGCTGGGTCAACTGGCGGTCCCGATGCTGGACTGCATGGGGGATCGCGGACCCGATTCGGCCGGGTTGGCCGTCTTTGAGGATCGGGTCGAGACGACGGGGCTGGGATTCAGCCTCTACTGCCCCGGAGGCGAGGATGACTGGGATGCGTTGCTCGAGCAGCATCGCCAACTCGGCGGTGATGAGGTGTCGCTGGATGTGAACGCCGACAACGCATTGCTGACCAGCCCGCTCTCACCACTGGCGGTGGCCGAGTGGCTGGAACGCGAATGGCCTGGTGTCGATGTGCTGTCGGCCGGAAGTCGCATCCGGTTGTTCAAGGATGAGGGACACCCGAGGGATATTGCGTCGCGCTACGATTTCGAATCGCTCGTCGGCACCCACCTGGTCGGACACACGCGTATGGCCACCGAGTCGATGGTCTCGCCCGCCCACGCCCATCCATTCACCGCCGGTGAGGATTTTTGCCTGGTCCACAACGGTTCGCTCTCGAACCCCAACAGTGTTCGGCGGCGACTGCAGCGACGGGGGATCGCATTTCAGACCGACAACGACACCGAGGCCGGATGTCGTTACCTGGAGTGGCGAATGCGTGAGGGAGACAGCCTCGAGGAAGCGATCGAGGCCGCGTTTGGAGAACTCGATGGGTTCTTCACCTTCCTGATGGCAACCGCGGACAAGATGGTGCTGGTGCGGGACGCGTTCGCCTGCAAGCCGGCCGTCGTGGCCGAGACTGAGGATTACGTGGCGGTGGGATCCGAGTTCCGTGCCCTGGCTCATCTGCCGGGAGTGGCCGATGCGCACGTCTACGAGCCGTCTCCCCAGACGATCTACTCGTGGTCGGTTGTCGAAGCGGGGTCCACCCAGACGACGGCGGTGGTCTCATGAGCGACAGTCGGGAATTCGATCTGGCCGCGACGAGCGTTCGCGAATTGAATCAGTACCTGCACGCTGAACTGCCCGGTTCCGATGTCACCCGGATCAGTGTCCAGAACCCCAACGGACAGCACAGCATCGGTGCCGGGCTCGATTGTCCGGTCGAGGTGGACATTCATGGCCACGCCGGGTACTTCATCGCCGGCATGAACAAGCAGGCCCGGGTGACGGTGCATGGCAACGTTGGCTGGAGCGTGGGCGAGAACATGATGTCCGGACAGGTTCGGGTGAACGGGCATGCCAGCGAATCGGCGGGGGCTTCAGCTCACGGTGGCCTGCTGGTGATCGACGGTGATGCCTCGAGCCGTTGTGGCATCTCATTGAAAGGTGGCAACGTGGTTGTTGCCGGTGACGTCGGGCACTTCTCGGCTTTCATGGCCCAGGCCGGCACGATGGTCGTTTGTGGCAACGCCGGAGCCAATCTTGGGGACTCGCTCTACGAAGCGGTCATCTATGTCGGTGGGTCGATCGACAGCCTGGGGGCTGATGCTCGTGAGGAACCGATGGAAGCCTCCGACGTTGAAGCCCTTCGTGACTTGTTGACAGAAGCGGGCCTGGAAGGCGACGCCGAAAACTTTCGACGGGTCGGGTCGGCCCGGTCGCTTTATCACTGGAACGCCGAAGCCCACCAGGAGTACTAGGTCGCGTGAACGGTCCCTCCGAACAGGTTTCGCTGCCGCTGGCCGGTGGCCCCGAACAGCTCGAGGCCAGTGCGTCATTCGATGCCGACGTGATGGCTTACATCCGTCGGGCCACCCAGTGTGGTCTTTACGACATCCGTGGCATGGGGGCCAAGCGGCGTCTGCCGACTTTCGATGACCTGGTCTTCCTGACGGCTTCGGCATCGCGGTACCCACTCGAGGGCTACCGTGAACAGTGCACATCGCGGACCGTCCTGGGAGGACGATTCGCCACGAAGCCGATCGAGCTCGATATTCCGGTGACGATCGCCGGGATGAGTTTCGGATCGCTGTCGGCATCGGCCAAGGACGCGCTGGGACGGGCGGCTTCGGAGATGGGGACCTCGACCACGACCGGTGACGGGGGAATGACTCCTGAGGAACGTCAGTCGTCCAAGACACTCGTCTATCAGTGCCTGCCCAGTCGGTACGGTTTCAATCCCGACGACCTGCGGCAGGCCGACGCGATCGAGATCGTGATCGGACAGGGGGCCAAGCCGGGTGGTGGCGGCATGCTGCTGGGGCAGAAGGTCAGTTCGCGTGTGGCCGGGATGCGGACTCTGCCCGAGGGGATCGATCAGCGGTCGGCGTGCCGGCATCCCGACTGGACCGGTCCGGATGACCTGGCGATCAAGATTGGGGAACTGCGGGAGATCACCGACTGGGAGAAGCCGATCTACGTGAAGATGGGAGCCACGCGGGTCTTTGACGACGTGAAGTTGGCGGTCAAGGCCGGGGCGGATGTGGTGGTGATCGACGGAATGCAGGGGGGCACGGCGGCCACGCAGCAGGTCTTCATTGAACACACGGGCATTCCTACGCTGGCGGCCTTGCCCCAGGCGGTCGAGGCGCTCGAGGAAATGGACATGGCCGGGGAGGTCGGGCTGATCATCTCCGGTGGGATCCGTACCGGCGCCGACGTCGCCAAGGCCCTGGCCCTGGGCGCCGATGCGGTGTCAATCGGCCAAGCTGCGTTGATTGCGCTGGGATGCAACAATCGCTGCCACCACGATGGCGAGGGGTGGGTGGATGTCTCTGACGACTACCAGCAGTTGGGCACGGCACCCGGGTTCTGCCACCACTGCCAGACCGGTCGCTGCCCGGTCGGTATCACCACTCAGGATGAACGTCTCGAACAGCGACTCTTGCCAGAAAAGGCTGCCGATTGGGTCCGCAATTACCTGCAGGTGGTCAACATGGAGGTCACGACACTGGCCCGGGCCTGCGGCAAGTCGGACGTGCACCACTTGGAACGTGAAGACCTGGCCGCCCTGACGGTTGAAGCTGCCGCCATGGCGAGGATCCCCCTGGCCGGTACCTCTTGGATCCCCGGTTGCAGCACGTCGAACACTGATCCAGGGAGTTGACCGGTCGCGTGGCATGCGGCCGCAGACGCCTGTAGTATGGGCGGCATCTGGCAGTTTCTATCGGGGCCGGGAGACCCGCGATGACGACAAGGGACGAAATCAAGGCGAGGATCGAGCAGGACGGAATCGAGTTCCTGCTGGTCCAGTTCGTTGACCTCAACGGCACGGCCAAGGTCAAGATGGTGCCGGCCAGTGAACTCGACGCCTGTATCGACAGTGGTGCCGGCTTTGCCGGGGCTGCTCTCTGGGGACTGGGCCAGGGGCCCCATGACCACGACATGCTGGCCCGGGTCGACCTGGACAGCTACACCCCTTTGCCGTGGAAACCCAACACGGCGAGGTTGGCGGGCAACCTCTACGTGGACGACGAGCCCCATCCGTACTGTGCCCGGACCAACATGGTGCGGGTGCTCGATGCCGCGCGCGAGCAGGGTTACGTGTTCAACATCGGGATGGAGCCCGAGCATTTCCTGGTCACCCGCAACGAGGATGGCTCGATTTCTCCGTGGGATCCGGGCGGTGTCGATCACCTCGAGAAGCCCTGCTACGACTTTCGCTCGATGGCTCCGGCGATGGACTACCTGCAGGAACTGACCAGTTCGCTCAATGCCCTGGATTGGGGCGTCTACCAGACCGACCATGAGGACGGCAACGGTCAGTACGAGGTCAATTTTGATTACCAGGACGCGTTGACCACCGCCGACAGGATCACGTTCTTCAAGATGGCAACCTCTCAGATCGCTGCCAAGTACGGGGCGATCGCCACGCACATGCCCAAGCCGTTCGCCGATCGCACGGGCAGCGGGCTGCACGTGCACTTCCATGTTGCCGATGCCGAGACCGGCGGAAATCTGTTCCTGGATGAATCGGATGCCCGTGGGCTGGGACTCTCGCAGTTCGCCTACCACTTCCTGGGCGGCGTGCTGGCCCATGCTCCGGCTCTGGTGGCTGTCACCTGCCCGACGGTCAACTGCTACAAGCGATTGAAGCTGGGCTCGGGCCTGCAGGGAAGCCGTTCCGGCTTCACCTGGACCCCGGCTTTCATCAGCTACGGCGACAACAATCGCACACAGATGATCCGCACCGCCGGACCGGGCCACGTCGAGGATCGAACGGTCTCGGCTGGCTGCAATCCGTATCTCGGACTGGCCGCCTACCTGGCGGCCGGACTCGACGGAGTCGAGAACCAGATCGATCCCGGGGAACCCAACCTGGGGAACCTCTACGAGAAAACCCTGGATGAGATCAGCGAGGCGGGGATCAGCATCCTCCCCCAGTCGCTTGGGGAATCCCTGGCTGCGTTGAAGAACGACGCGGTGGTCCAGGGGGGGCTGGGCGTGATCGCCGACGAATTCATCGATGTCAAGACCCGCGAACTCGAGACCAGCGAACAGCAGGTCACTTCGTGGGAGATCGACCGCTACTTGACGTTGTTCTAGCGCGGAATCGGAGACGAGGCACACAGGGATGGAACGGTTTCCGTGGGTGACCCGGAGCCAGTAGGGAAGGGAAGACGGCGTGTCGGTGATGATTCCGTGTCCGCACTGCGAGCGGCGTCCAGTGGGCGAATTCCACTTCGGTGGCCCGGTTCGGGAACGGCCCGAGCCGGATGCGTTGACCGACGAGTGGGTCGCCTACACTTACGACCAGCCCAATCGACGGGCGGTCCAGTGGGAGTGGTGGTTCCACCGTGCAGCCTGCCGACAGTGGTTCCTGGTCCGCCGCGACACCCGGACCAACCAGGTCCTGGAATCCGCGATGCCCGGTGAGGTGGCAACCGGAACGCACGACAGTGAGGCCGGTGATGAGTAGCCAGGAGGGCCCCTGCACGTTCACCTTTGACGGCCGGTCGATTACCGCTCGTCCCGGCCAGACGATTGCCGGCGCGCTGCACCAGGCTGGTGTGCACGTGGTGTCACGGAGCTTCAAGTACCACCGGGCTCGCGGGCTGTTCTGCGCGACGGGCCGTTGTCCCAACTGCCTGTGCACGGTTGACGGCGATCCCAACGTGAGGACGTGTGTCACGCCGGCCAGGCCGGACATGGCCGTTCGCAGTCAGAATGCGTGGCCGGGGCTGAAGTGGGACGTGCTGTCGGTTTTCGATCGGCTGCACCGGTTCATGCCGGTCGGTTTCTATTACCGGGTCATGCACAAGCCGCGGTTCCTCTGGCCCGTGTTTGAGGCAATCGTCCGCCGGATCGCCGGGCTGGGACGTGTCGACCGGCAGTCCGGCGGCCGACGACGTTACGACCGCCAGACGTTGCACAGTGACGTGGTCGTGATCGGCGGAGGCTGGGCGGGAATGCACGCCGCGATTGAAGCCTCGCGTGGTGGTTGTGATGTGACGCTGGTGGACGACCGTGAGGAACTGGGCGGACACGCCTTGTTTGATCCGGTTTCGTGGGTGGAACGCGAGGCCGAATTCCTGTCCACGGTTCAGGCGGTTCTGGATGATCCCCGGATCCGGGTGTTGAACAGAGCGACGGCGTTTGGCTGTTACGAGGACCGACTGGTGGCTGTCCAGGCCGGAGACCGGATGATCCGACTGCGGGCCGGCCAGGTCGTTGTTGCCACCGGAGGGTGGGAGAAACCGCTGGTCTTCCCGGGCAACGATCGTCCCGGCGTGATGTTGGCCAGCGGCGTCCAGCAAATGCTGTGGCGGGACGGATGTCAGTTTCCCGGTGACGCGGTCGTCGTGACCGACAATGCGAGTGGCTACCACGTGGCCCATGCCCTGCGGGCCAGCGGCACGCGGGTTGTGGCTGTGGTGGACCACAACGAGACCCCGGCAGCCGATCCCGGTGACCTGCCGGTCCGGGCAGGACAGACCATCCATTCTGTGAGTGGCAGACGGCATGTCACGTCGGCGGTTGTCGGGCCGCTGGATGATGAGGCGGCTTCGAGCGAGTCGATTCGCTGTCGGTGGGTTGTCCAGGCCGTCGGATTTACCACAGCCTCCGGGTTGCTGGCCCAGGCCGGTTGCCGATTGGTCCACGACGAGTCGCGTGACCTGTTCCGTGTCGAGCACTTCGCCGACGGCTTCCGTGCTGCGGGTGCGGTGAACGGGACCTTCGACATCGACGCGTGTGCCCGTGAGGGACGGCTGGCCGGAGAAGTGGCGGCGGCCGGAGAGGGGGGCGGGGCCATTGACATAACGCCTTCAGAGACTTCGCCGCCGGTGCGGCGAACTCCACAGGGAAAGAAGGCGTTTGTCTGCTTATGCGAGGACGTGACCGAAAAGGACCTGTTCGATGCGGTTGCCGAGGGGTTCTCGAATATTGAAACGCTGAAGCGATATTCCACCGTCTGCATGGGGCCCTGCCAGGGCAAGATGTGCCAGGCCGGTTCCATTGACGCGTGTGCCCGGGCCAATGGAAAGACTGTGGCCGAGACCGGTCGGACGACAGCTCGTCCGCCCGATCAGCCGGTGCCATTGGGGGTGTTGGCCGGACGAGCTCCGCATAGGCACCTGGTACGACGAACGGCATTGCACGACTGGCACACCGAAGCCGGTGCGGTGTTCCTGGATTCGGGAGCCTGGAAACGGCCCGAGTCATACGGTGATCCGTCAGCCGAATACCAGGTGGTGCGCGAGGGGGTTGGCCTGATCGACGTGTCGACTCTCGGCAAGCTCGAGTTGCGGGGACGCGACGTGGCCGAATTTCTCGAGTTCGTCTACCCGAACCGTTTCGCGAAGTTGAAGGTCGGCCGCGTGAGATATGGAGTGGTCTGTGACGAAGCGGGGATCATTCTTGATGACGGTACGATCGCTCGCCTGGAAGACGACCGCTGGTTTCTGACAACCACCACCGGCAACGCCGATGGGGTCGATAGCTGGTTTCGCTGGTGGCTGGCCACCCGGCCCGAATGGGACGTTCGGCTGACGAATGTCAGTGGAGCGACGGCGGCGATGAACCTGGCGGGGCCGATGAGCCGGCAGGTGCTGTCGACAGTGTGTGACGGTGACCTGTCGACCGAGGCGGTGCCGTATCTTGCCGCATCGCAGCTGACCGTTGCCGGCGTGCCGGCGATCGTTTTGCGGATCGGATTCGTGGGCGAACTGGGATATGAGATCCACGTGCCCAGCCACTTGGCCGAACACGTCTGGCGCGAGCTGATGGCCGCCGGCGCCGAGTCCGGGATCCGGCCTTTTGGTATCGAAGCCCAGCGACGTCTTCGGCTCGACAAGCAGCATCTGTTGTCCGGTCAGGACACCGACGCGCTGTCGAATCCGTTTGATGCCGGTTTGCCGTGGATCGTCAAGCTCGACAAACCCGACTTCGTTGGCCGGAGTGCGTTGCAGAGGACCCAGGGACGTGACCGGGGGCAGCAACTGGTTGGTTTTCGGCTCGAGGGGGACCGGGTGCCGCCGGAACCGTCACTGGTACTCGTTGACGGGCGGCTCGAAGGTCGTGTCACCAGTGCCCGTTATTCGCCGGTGGTCGGGGCAACCGTCGGGCTGGCGTGGGTGCCGGCCGAGTCGGCCGAGAACGGCCAGCAGATCACCATCCAACTGGACGGACAACTGGTCCATGCCGTGGTTCAACGTGAACCGTTTTACGATCCCGAGGGGGCTCGGCTGAAAAGCTGAGCGACTGCAGGACCATTCGAGATGATCTCACCCAAATCAGTTCCGACAGCCCGCGGCCCCCTGGTTGCCTGGCACCGTCGCGCCGGCGGGCGGATGGAGACGGTCGGCGGCTGGGAAATCTGTGTGAGCCATCCGGCCGAAGAGGACCCGTCCGCTGCCACCGGCAACCTGTTGCTGGACTGGTCTCACCGGTCGGTGACCGAACTCGGAGGGCCGAGGGTCGGTGAACTGGTCAAAGGGCTGGTCGGCTCAGATGTGGCGGTCCGGCGGATGGCGGCTGGTCGCGCGGGAATCATCTGCCGGTTGACACCGGCCCGGGCGATCATCTTTGGCGACCCCGGTCCCGAGGTGCTCGGCGATCCGGCGGTGGTCGATGTGACTGGCGGCTGGGCGACGATCGTGCTGTCGGGTCCGGATGCGGTCAACATTCTCTCGCTGCTCACCACTGCGGATCTTCGCACTCGCGCGATGCCGGTGGCTGCCGTCCGGCAAGGTCCGATCGC
>PBOJ01000166.1 GCA_002724315.1 Planctomycetaceae bacterium
AATCCACCACCTGGTTGCTCACCACCGGGGAATCCACCACCTGGCTGCTCACCGCCGGGGAATCCACCGCCTGGCTGCTCACCGCCGGGGAATCCACCGTTTGGATCGTCGAATCCAGGGATACCGCCATCGGGTTGACCACCACCAGGGACACCGCCACCTGGTTGCTCACCGCCAGGTTGACCGCCACCGGGGTCGTCGAATCCGGGAACACCGTCGCTGGGAGAGCCACCGCCGGGGGATCCTGCTCCGGGAATTCCCTGTCCGAGCAGAGGGCCGGCCACCATGGCCGCCACGATCCACGCACAAGCGAAGTTTTTGAATGAATTCCGCATGGTCGTTCCTCCTGAGCCGGAGTTTCTCCACGTCGTCCCGAAACGGGGTGAATTGGTCAGCTTGACGTGGCCCGCAGAATGGTTTCCCTGACTCTTAGTTCACTCTCTTTTTTGACGACTGTCAAGCAGAGTCAGCAGGAAGAGAATGATGAAGTGTGGGTCGGTCCGCGGACCAAAAGACAGTCGACACGGTTACAACGCGATTCGGCATTTGGGCAGTGCCCGGCGGAGTCCCTGGACACCGACCTCGGTGCAGCGGGTTCCGGTGAGGTTGATTCCGACGAGATCCTTGAGCGCGTACAAATACTTGAGTCCAGCGTTGGTGATCCTGGTGTGACTGAGTTCCAGTCCCTGGCAGGTCGTGTTGTCCTTGAGATACAGCAGCGCGACGTCGGTGATCCTGGTGTGGCTGAGATAGAGTCGCTGAAGGTCGGGCAGACGACGAAACGTCTTGATTCCGTCATCGGTGATATGGGTTTTGTCGAGCCAGATGACACTGAGTGCCTGACAATGGGCGAGATGCCTCAGGCCAACGTTGGTCACTCGCGTTTCCTTGAGCCCAAGGTGGCTGAGTGCCGTCAGTTCCTTGACGTGTTGGAGACCCGCATCGCCGACACGAGTGTGATTGATGTTGAGTCCGGTGAGCCGTTTGAGTTGAGCGAGGTGGGCCATACCGGAGTCGGTAATCCGAGTCTGGCTGAGTCCGAGGCCTTCGAGATTCTTGAGATTGCCGATTGCGGCCAGCGATCGATTGCCCGCCGCCGTACCGGTGAGATACAACTCGGTCAGACCGGGAAGTGACTCAAGGAGTACGATCCCGTCGTCGGTTACACTCGTTCCGGTCAGCGAAAGTGTCTTCAGGCTCTTGATCAGCGCGATGTGACTCATCCCGGCGTCAGTCAGCGGTTGTTTCCACCCGCTGAGTCCGGTGATGGCTCCTCCCGGTCCCGTGCGGATCTGGCAGATCGTCTCGAGAGCTTCGGGGACATTGCCACCGGTTCGCGCCAACGCATCAACCAGCGGATCGGGGATGTGTGCCAGTTGGCATTTCGGCAACTCGGCGGCCAAGCCGGCAACGGCCGACGAGGTGAACAGAGTGCCCGAGAGGTCCAGTGATTTGAGTTGCTGGAAGTTTTTGAGTTGATCGCGGGCGGTGTTGTCGATGCGGGTGTGGCTGAGGTCGAGCGTACGAAGCGACTGCAATGAGGCGAGTTGGGCGATTCCGTTGTTGGAGATGGCGGTGCGAGCAAGCCAAAGGACCTCAAGTTGTTTGAGGGGTTTGAGATGTTTCATTCCGCCGCTGGTGACGCTGGTATTCCTGAGGCCCAGGGCCCTCAGTCCGGTACGGGACGCGACGTGATTCCGGAGCGTATTGTCAGTGATTGACGTCGAGGAGAGGTCCAGGACGGTGAGGTTGTCGAGTTTGGCGAGATGGGCCAGCGAGTTGCCCCCGATCCGGGTACCCGCGAGTGAAAGGTGCTCGAGCTTGGCGAGCTTCGCCAGGTGGATTACGCCGTTGCTGCCGATCGCAACACGGGCCAGCTTGAGCTTCTTGAGGTTGGTCAGCCGGGCGATCGGTTCCAGGCCGACGTCGGTCAACCGCGTGCCGGAGAGGTCCAGGGCTTCGAGGCCCGTCAGTTCGGCGATCCTTGCCAGGCCCAGGTCGGTGATTCGGCAGTTGGTCAATTCCAGTTCCTTCAGTGCCGGCAGCCCCTTGAGCGTGCGGATGGCGTTGTCACTGACACTCAGGCCGGCCAGGTCGAGCACACGGATGTTGGCCGCCCCGTTGAGCTTCACCAGATCCGCTTCGACCAGGGGAGGGTCGAGTTCAAGTCGACCGGCCTGGAAGCGTCCTCCGGTGAAGAAGATCTCGACCCGAGGCAATGCCTGAGAGAGAGCCACGACCCCCGGCAGGGTCACCTGGCAGTCGCGGGCCAGGATTCGCCGGAGTTTCTTGAGTGGCTTGAGCTTGTCCAGGCCTTCATCGCCAATTTGTGTCTTGTCGATCCAGAGCTCCCGCAGCCGACCGTAACCGGACAGCGCAGCCAGGCCATCGTTGGTGACCTTGGTGCCCGAGAGGCTCAGACGTTCGACCCGTTTGAGCCCCCCGAGTTGGTTGAGCGCGGTGTCGGAGAACCGAGGCTGTTTGACATTGATCGCGGTGATTTCACCGCGGTCCTGCTTGATCGACCCAATCTGCTCGAGTGCCTCTGCCAACTTGTTGCCGTTGGCCTGCAAAGCCGAGACCAGTGGATCCACGGGAAACCGGATTTCGCATCCGGGCAGGGCGGTTTTGAGAGATTGGAGATCGGTGGCGGAAACAGTGGTTCCGCCCAGGTCGAGCAGTACGAGGCGTGTGAGTCGTCGAAGAGTCTCGAGACCGGAACCGGTGATTCGCGTTCGGACAAGTGTCAGTCGTCGCAGATTGGGGAGTCCGGCGAGGTGGGACAGACCCTTGTCGGTAATCCGGTTGTGGTCCAAACGAAGTGTCTGGAGCAGTGAGAGGTTGGTGAGGTGTTTCAGACCCGAATCGGTGATCTTTGTGCGGCGGCAACTGAGCCGTTGAAGGTTGCCGAAACGGCCGAGGTGGGCCAGCCCGGCGTCGTCGACCTGCGAGTCATCGATGGAGAGTTCCTCGAGAGCTGACAGGCTCTCCAGCGACTTCAGGCCCTCCCCGGTGATCTTTGGGCCGGGTGCCGCGAGTCGTTTGAGTCCCGAGAGCCGCGAGAGGTGAATGAGTCCCTTGTCGGAGATCGAGCGAGGCAGGACGAGTTGTTGGAGGTTGAACATTTTCGAGAGGTGAGCCAGCCCGGGGTCACTGACGGATGTGCCGTCGAGCTTGAGGACCTTGAGTTGGTTGAGTCCGGCGACCGCGGCAAGGTCGTCGTTGCCGATGTTCCGGAAAAGCACCAACTCACCGTTGGCCAGCGTTCCCTGGTCAAATGCGACGTTGAGCCCGGTTCGGGGAGCGGACAGGCGACAGATTCCCTCGAGGGTCACGCTCGTGTTCCGGAGCGAGAGTTGCTTGAGTGCGGCCAGGGGGGACAATTCGGACAGGCCCTTATCCGTCACACCGGTCTTGTCGAGCACGAGAGTCTCGAGCCGGATGTGGCCGGCGAGATGGGTGAGTCCGGTGTCGGTGACTGTCCGGGGGAGGACTATCGCCTGCAGATTCTTCAACTCGGCCAGGGCCTGCAGCCCCTGGTCGTCGAACCTGGTGCCGGCGAGATTGAGTCGAGAGATTTTGGTCAGCCCCCCAAGATGCCTGGTGTAGCTCTGCGCATCGACCGGCAGATCCTGGAGGTTGAGCACCTTGAGGTTGGTGAGATCCTTGAGACTGGCGAGGCCGTCTGCGGTGACCTGGGTGTCGCCGAGATAAAGTTGTTCGAGCCCCTGGAGACCCGAAACGTGTTTCAGGCCGATGTCTGTCAGACCGGTGGCACGGAGATCCAGCGCGGTCAGTTGGTCATTCTCGGCGATGTGCCCGAGGTGGTGATCGGTCAGCCGCTTGTTGCGATAGCAGGAGATCGAGCGGATCGTTCCATCCGGGGCGCGGGTGATCGTCGCTCCGATGGCCTCGAGCGCATTTTCGGTCGTCTCGGCTCCGTCGGTCGCCGGCACCACCTCCGCTGCGGGTTCTTCCGGACCCGGATTGGGCGAATCGGTTCCTCCACCGATGGTGATTTCCGGGACCGGTTGCGGAGCGTCGTTCCCGCATCCCATCACGCCGCACAGACCTGCCAGGCAGGAAAGCAGTCCGGCCGAAATCACGCCGCGCATGAGGAGCCTCGTCGTGGCTGTGGGTGGTCCTTGGATACGTGATGGAATCCAGGCGACCGGTGGACCGGCAGGCCGTCACTGGGGCCGCTTTCAGCCTAGCCGACCTGTCGGTATCCGGCAAACCCGGGATTCGACGACCAATGGAGCGTCGCTGTTGCCAGTCGGAGGACCGATGCAGCAGAATGGACCGTCGTGGCGCAGAAGCCTGTTGAGTGCGATCCTCGGTCGAGGCGAAAAGGCAATTCGGGCCAGAGGCTGACCAATCGTGAACCTGGCATCATCGAATCGGCCAACCCGGATTGGTGTCGTGCTGTCGATGGCAGTGGCCTGGCTGGCTCTGCCCCTTTCGGTGGCGGTCGCCGGGGACATCGAAGTCGAGTCGGTTCACTGGGGATTCGACGGCCGCGCTGTGGCCCCCGCTTTCAACCCTCTGACGGTCATCGTGTTCAACCCCGGTGGCAACGACCTGGCGGGGGAACTTGAACTGCAGAGGCTTCGGAACGGCTACTGGCCGGTCGGTCTCCCGATTCGTCAATCCGTGTATCTTTCGCCAGCCACGCGTCGACCGGTCCGCTTCTACCCGTACGTGGTCGGAGAATTCGACGACTGGCGGTTGAGCTGGATTTCCCGTGACGGTACGCGACGCCAACTCGACACTGGCGGCTTGCGAATGCGAATCGGCAAGCCGGCCAACGTTCTGCTGCAACCGTCTTCACGGTTGACCGGCTCCGGTGGGCGGTTGAGAGAACTGGACGAGTCGTGGTTTCCGCCGGTTTCAACAGCCACCACCGGCCTGGGCGGCGTCTTTCTGGATCATTCGCCTCGCTGGGACGTTCCCCGTCGCCGTACCTTCCTGGAGTGGCTTGGCCGAGGCGGCACTCTGCATGTGCTCAAGGGACCCGGCGGTCGTCCGGTCGAATTCGGAGCGGAACTCAAGGTGCTCAACGGCACGGGTGTTCTGACCCGGGTCGGAGCCGGACGGGTGATCCGGCAACCGTTCGGTGTGGCCGAGATTCCCGACTCGCTGCCCCTGCCGTCGGAGACCAAACAGCCAACCGTCACCGGAATCCGGCCACTGCGGTTCGACGTCGAGTTGTTGGTCCCACTCGATGACCAGGGAATCTTCAGCAAGTTGCGGAGTATGACTAGGCCGAGCCGAAACTGGATCCTGATCTACATCTGCTGCGTGATCTACATGGTGGTATTGTTCCCCGGGGGATTCGTCTACGGGCAGGGAGGCCGGGATTTTCGTGCCGTGCTGAAAATGCTCGGTGTCACCGTCGTCAGCTTCAGCTTGATCTTCTATCTGGTCGGACGTCGTGAAGACTCTGCGAGGTTGACGGTCCGCACGGCCACTGTCGCCCATCACCTCGCCGGTGGAGATCTCGAGTACCAGCAGTGGGTCGAGGCGGCGTCAACCCGGGGTGGTGAGTACCGGTTCACTCACCGGGGACGAGCGCGGCTTTATTCGACAGCGCAGAACTTCGAGAAGCTTGTCGGCCGGATCCAACACGGCCAGGACGCCTCGTTGACCGCGGAAATGGCGCCGCACTCCTCAAGCACGTTCCTGGTTCATGGCCGTTTGCCCGGGGAGGGGATCGGGTTGACGCCGATCGACGTCGAGATCACGGGGGGGCAGTTGCAGTCCCTGGTACTGGCCACCGGGGAGGGTTTCCCCGAAACGGTCGACCGGGCGTCGGTGATGGTCGGGGGACACCGCTTCCCGCTGGTTTACCGGGACGGTCGACTGCAGTTCGACCGTGCGGCTGGTGTCCGGGCTCCGTCGAGTTTTCGACGAAAGAGGAAGACTGCCTTGTCAATTGACCCCGAATTGGATCAGCGTCGCGAGGTCGCCGAGGTCTTTGACGAAATTTTCGAGAACCTGGTCCTGCGGAGCCTGGGTTTCGTGGACCGTGTGAAAGCGGCTCATTTCAGCCTGCCTCCGGACCGCATCCGGGTTTTCGTCTATGCTCCGTCAACAGAGCGATTGGCGGTGCAGGTCGACGAGACGGTCGACCAGCTGGGGCGGGTGCTGCACTCCTGGGACCTTCAGGTGGCGGTTTCCCAATGACACCATCGGTCCAGGACCCATCGGTTGACGCGGTTCCGGCGGTCTCGGTCTCGGGCCTCAGTCACGTTTTTGACGATCGTCGTGCCCTGAGATCGATTGACCTGCAGGTTCCGTCCGGTCGCCTGCACGGGCTGGTGGGACCCAATGGAGCCGGCAAGTCGACGCTGATGAAGATCCTGTCCACGTTGCTGGAGACCCAGTCGGGGTTGGTGCAGGTGCTGGGGATGGACATCTCCGAGGACTCCCTGTCGATTCGCCGGCGGGTGGGTTACCTGTCCGAGGATCCCGTTGGGTATCGGCAGTTGACCGTCTTCGAGATGCTCGATTTCTGTGGTGCCGTTCATGGGCAAACCCGCGGTGAACGTGACAAGGCGATCGCCACTGTGCTTGAGACGGTGGGATTGGAGGCTCACAGGGATACCCAGGTCGGCACGCTTTCACGCGGAGAACAACGCCGGGTGGGGATTGCCCGGGTGCTGGTCCACGATCCCGAACTGTTGATCTTCGATGAACCCGCAGCGGGCCTCGATCCCCGAGCCCGTGCCGAGTTGATGACATTGATGCGCGGCCTGAGTGACGGCGGCAAGACGGTCCTGGTCAGTTCTCACGTTCTCACCGAACTCGGAGATCACTGCGACAGCGTCACGGTGCTGGACCGCGGCGATGTCTGTTTCCACGGGCCGATTGATCAGTTGCCCGGATCGGACGGCGAGTTGGCGTGTTACCAGTTGCGATTGGGGCACGACGACGAGGGGATCGGTCGGTTGTTGGCCGGTCACCAGGGTGTGGTCGACGTGGTGTCGTTGGAATCTTCAGCAGCGTGGCAGGTGGTGTGCCGGACTACCGAGATCAATTTCGGTGAGTTGCTTGCCACACTCGTCCAACATGGGACGGTGGTCGAGGCATTCGTTCGCGACCGCAATCGACTCAACGAAGCATTCCTCTCGTTGACCAGCGGGGGGGTCGACTGATGCCCGGAAGCACTACAGCGATGTTCCACCGGGCGATGCGGACTGATGCCCAACGCATGTCTCCTCACCTGTTCCGGATGCTCTTTGCCGGACTGATCCTGGGCAGCCTGGTCATCGCCCACGTCCGCAGTCTCTCGCTCGGCGCTCCCGGCCTGTTTTTCTTCAGCAACATCCTGTGGCTGAATTTCGCCTTGATCGTGCTGGCAGCGGTCAGTTTCCTTGCCACGGCGATCACCGAGGAGAAGGAGGAAGGCACGCTGGGACTCCTGATGTTGGCCGGTGTCAGTCCGCTGGCGATGTTGTTGGGCAAGTCGGCCAGTCGACAGTTCAGCACGGCCCTGCTGCTGGTCGTGCAGTTTCCGTTCGCGTTGATGGCCATTGTGCTGGGAGGGGTGACCTTCACCCAGATCGTGGCCGGTTACGTCGCTCTCGCGGCTTTCCTGGCCCTGGCGGCCAACATCGCGCTGTTGGCCAGTGTCATTTGTCGCAGTTCGGGCAATGCCGGAGGAATGACGTTCCTGGTGCTGGGGTTGGTTCTCGGTCGCCAACTGGTCCTGAGGCTGGTGCTCGTGACGGTGGCCTACGTCCAGGTTCATCTGTTCGGCCCGGAGGAAGGCCGCCCGAGTTCTGTGGACAACTGGTTGCGCAAGACGGACTGGGTTGGTGACGTCGTGTCCCGGGCCGTCATGAGGGAGTGGACGGATGCTTTCGACAGCCTGAGCATCGTGACGCGACTGCAGACGATCGGCAGCGGTGGTTTTGCCGAATCGGTGATCAGCGGCCAGGTCCTGGTGGATCTTGGTGCTGCCGCGGTTCTGTTTGGACTGGCCTGGTGTGTCTTCATTCCTGCCACCAGGACGGCGTTGACCGGCGTTCCTCCCCGGGGACCCGTCGCCACAAAAAGTGTCCGTCGCCGGCAGAAGCGGTTGCGGCTGCCTCGGAGATTGGCCGCCGGCAGAACGTGGCGGATGGCAATCGCCTGGAAGGAGTTTCACTTCACGACAGGAGGCCTGGTCTATTTCGTCCTGAAGATCCTGGGCTACGGCGTGTTCATTGGCTGCAGTGAATGGATATTGTACGAATCGAGCAGCGAGCATTGGCTGGGAATCTCGGTGGTTCCGTTGACGTTGTTCCTGCTGTTGGCGATGTCAGTAGAAGCGGCCGTGTTCGCCTCTCGTGTTTTTCACGACGAACGCAAATACCACACCCTGGGAGTGACCCTGGGTTTCCCGGTCCCGATCTGGCGGATTGTCGTCGAGAAGCTCGTGGGTTGTGCCCTGGGGCTGTCGCCTGTCGCGCTCTGGCTGCTGGCTGGATTCCTGGTCGACAGGTCCGTCCTTGTTCGACTGGCGGGAGCATATGAAGCCTGGATCGCCGGCCTGGTCTACCTGGTGTTCGTGCACCTGGTGATGTTGCTGAGCCTTTACGTTCGCTGGGGCGCACTGCCGCTGGCCCTGGCCCTGACGGTTGTCGTGGGCGGTTGCGGGGTCCCGTTGCTTTGGGTCCCGACGGTGGCAGTCGGTTCGGCGACCGGAACAGAAGTGGCAATGGCGTTGCCGACGATCTATGCCTGCGGCATCGCCGTAGCGGTGCTGCTGGGGTTGATCGTGCTGAGGCTGAAGTCGCTGGCGGCCGAGTGATTCGGAATTCTCAACGGCCCGCGATCTCCGGCTGCTCTAGCGGGTCCGGGACGAACGGCTCTTGCGGGCCAGCGACGACCGGGTCGCCACGTGGACATAGGGGTTGTCGATCACCCAGGGGGTCGACCAGTGCTTGGCGTCGTTGCGGCTGATGACGTTGAAGAAGAACGAGTTGAACTTCTGGGCCCGGCAACTGTACGGGAAGAAGCTGCCGATGCGGTCTCTGCTCTTCAGCCGATCCACACCCGGAGAGGCGTAGTAGTGGACCCGGCCGTCGGGTGTGAATGACATTCCGAATGTCCACCACCCGGTCCGCTTGATTTCGGGGCCCACCACGTCTTCGCCCCGCTCGTCGGCACGCATGATGATCAACGCCGAGGGCTCCGAAAAACCGTAACGCGGATCGTCGGGACTGTTGAACTGGATGAAGAATCCCGGCCAGTAGGTTTTCGTCTGGCTCGAGATCCTGTTGGTGAACAGCTTCTTGGTCAGGGTCTTCCAGGGGCGTCCCTCGATGTCGCAGCGGATGCCCAGCGACGTGTCGGTGATCTTGTCCCAGTACTTCCACGGCGGCAGGTAAACGTGGACCTGGAAGTTCGGACGGTGCTTGACGTCGATAAAGGTGCCGAATCGCGAACCGCCACCGAAGATCAGGTCGTCTTGCTGGCTGGTGCGGGTCCTTCGTCCCGGGACGCCGCTGTGCAGTGTGCGAATCAGCAGTGAGCCCTTGCTGCCGATCACGCCGCCCAGCGGGGTGCCCACCCGCCGGACCAGGTCAGGTCGACCGCGGTAGGTGCTCTCGTACCACAGCTCGTTCTCGCTGACTCCCCCGGGCAGTCTCTCGCGACGGTCCAGGTTCCGGCTGGCCTTCGGGCCGTTGGGATACCACTTCCAGTCTGAGGCCTCGAAGTCGTCGCCCATTTCCTCGATCTTCAGACCCGTTCCGGGGACGACCGCTGTGGAGAGGCGAAGAACGTTGGCTGCAGGAGCGGCAGCGGCTATCGCAAGGAACAGGACGAGCAACCAGGCGGTACGTGAAGTGAGGCGAAGCATCTCGGCGGCCAATCGTGAGTGATTTGTCGGGGATCGTGACGGCTGTGAGGACGGGCGAACCGTGGAAGTGGCACGACCCGGTGTAGAGATCGGGTCCGGGCGCTGTGGCCGTTGATGGCAAGAAGTCCTGTGCCCGAGGAATCGTCCGATCACGATCGAAACCGGCCGTACAGTCCGCACAACCGTTGAAAGAGGGTGGAGGGGACCGATTCGGTTTTCACGGACCAGGAGCTTCGGATAGCCGTTTCGAGACGGTTTTTTTCTGTTGCAGCGGAGATTCCGGAGACGGTTTGCCTATGCTGTTGCCACGTGTTCGTCACCTGGGACCGTGGTCCCGACGATTCCCCTCGAGCGCTCCGGAGGACACCATGCCACTGGCTCACTGCACGCTGGCCACCCGAGATGTGGCGGCAACGGCGGCGTTCTTCCAGGCGACGCTCGACTGGCAGCCCATCGATCGGCCGGGCAACCTGCTGATGGGTTCGGCCTGGCTGCAGATTGCCGACGACCAGGAATTGCATCTCCTGGAAGTGGCCGATTTCGAGGTGTCGCCCTTCGAACGCGAGTTTGGCCGCCACATTGCCGTGACCTGGCCCCTGGAGGGCTTCGGATCACTCAGGCAGCGACTGGCGGAACACGGGGCTCAACTGATCGATGCGGAACGGGCCACCCCGTTCCAGCGGTTCTTCTTTCGTGACCCCAACGGGTACATCTTCGAGGTCGTTGAATCCAACCACGCCTCCGAAACGTCTTAGCCGTTCCGCACCCGGTCGATTGCCGTGAAGAGTTCATCCGGCAGCGCGAACAGTTCGTTGACCACCGCGGTGGAATCAAACGAGTTGAAACGGTCGCGGCCGTCCCCACCCATCAGCGTGTCGTAGTCCTTCTGGCCGTTGAGTGTGTCGTCCCCGTCTCCGCCGGACAGGACGTCCCGGGCGGATCCCCCCTGCATCCTGTCGTCACCGGCGGCTCCCAGGAGGGTGTCGTTGCCCGACTGCCCGTAGAGGCGATCGTTGTCGTCATCTCCGGAGATCACGTCGTTGCCATTGCCGCCCCACAGGGTATCCGGGTCCAGGTCTCCCAGCAGCGTGTCGTTGCCGGATTCGCCGTTGAGACGATCTCGACCGGCGTGTCCGAGCAACTCGTCGTTGCCGGTTCCGCCGTAGAGCGAATCATCGCCGTCCCGACCAAGCAGCCGGTCGTGGCCGTCCTCTCCGACGAGGTAGTCGTTGCCATCGCCACCGTCGATCGTGTCGTCACCGGCCTCGCCGTTGATCGTGTCGTCGCCATCCCCCCCGAAGAGCAGATCGGAGCCCGCACCTCCGTGCATCAGGTCGATGCCACCACCACCGGTGAGTTGGTCCTCGCCGTCGTTGCCGTTGAGCCAGTCATTGCCGATTCCTCCGGTGATCACGTCGCGACCACCGCCACCCCACAGGGTGGTGCTTCCGGTGAAATTGCTGGCGTCGAGAATGTTGTCGCCTGGGCCTGCCAGGATGTCGACCGCCTCGATTTCGGCCATCGAACTGGTCGTCGCCGGTCCGGTAAAGGTGGCGTCGGTGATGACGAAGTCGCCGTCACCGGAGAGCTTGACGCGGTCGGTGCCGGTACCACCCTCGAGCGTGTCGAGTCCCGAGCCCGATTCGAGAGTGTCGTCACCGTTGCCTCCCAACAGCAGGTCGTCGAAGGATGAACTCCTCAGGAGGTCATCTCCGCCGCTGCCACGCAGTGTGACCGGTCCCGAGAACCCGGACGCGTCGATCACGTTGGCGTCTCGGCCGCCGGTCAGCCGGGCGGATTCGAGTGAAGAAATCTCATCGGTTCCCTGGCCGGCGAGCGAGGTGTCCTCGAGCAGGAAGTCGACATTGCCACTCTCTCGCAGTTCGTCGTAGCCGGGTCCACCGTCGAGCAGGTCGTTGCCGGAACCGCCCTGGACCGTGTCATCTCCGTCGTTGCCCAGCACCACGTCGCCGCTGCCACCCTGCCCGTTGAGGCGATCGGCACCGTCGCCCCCGTCGAGCATGTCGGTTCCGCTGCCGCCGAACACCCGGTCGCTGCCGTCGCCACCATCGACCGTGTCGTTGCCGGAAGATCCGTTGAGAACGTCACCCGAGGCGCCTCCCAGGACCTGGTCATCGCCACGACCACCGGTGACGGTGTCGGGTGAGCCGTTGCCGTAGAGCCAGTCGTCGCCGTCGGCTCCCAAGATCGAGTCCCGGCCGCCCTGGCCGTTGAGCGAATCGTTGCCGGCCTCGCCCAGCATCGTGTCGTCGCCTCCTCCGCCGGTGAAATCGTCGTTCCCGTCACCGCCGGACATCATGTCGTTACCGCCTCGACCGTTGGCCACGTCGTTGCCGTCGCCGGCAATGATCGAATCGTCCTGGCTGCCGCCGGTCAGGTTGTCGTCGCCGGCGGCTCCATCGAGGGTGACCTGTCCCAGTGTGAATAAAGACGCCGAGATCACGTTGTTACTGCTGCCGCCGACCAGGTGAGCGGTCTCGACAGCGTCGAGGCCGTCAGTGCCACGTCCCACCAGTTGGGTGTTGGACAGCGTCTGGTCGGCGTCGATGGTCTGTTCGACCCGGTCGAGTCCGTCTCCTCCCACGAGGCTGTCGTTGCCGGCCGAGCCGCGGAGCGTGTCGTTGCCGTCAAGTCCGGAGAGCGTGACCGGGCCGTTGTTGAACGCCGTGGCGTCGAGCAGGTTGTCGCCGCTGCCCCCGCTCAATTGCGCCTCCTCGATCCCGTCGATCTCGTCGTTTCCGGAACCGGTCAGCAGCGAGTCGGTGAGTACCTGGTCGACATCGGATTGTTGCTGGACCTGGTCGATGCCATCGGAGCCGATCAGCCGGTCGTCTCCGGATCCCCCGACCAACGTGTCGTTGCCGGCGGCGCCGTCGAGAGTGACGGGGCCGGAGCTGAAGTCCCGGGCGTCGATCGTGTTGTCACTTCCGCCGCCGGTCAGCCAAGCGAACTCGATTCCGGAAATCACGTCGGTGCCGTTACCGGTCAGCTGCGAATCGGTGAGCGACTGGTCGGCGTCGACGGTCTGTCGGAGCAGGTCGCTTCCGGTTCCGCCGGCCAGCGTGTCGTCTCCGGAGCTGCCGTGGAGCGTCGTGTTGCCGCTGAATGCGGTGGCGTCGATCAGGTTGTCGCTGCTGCTGCCGTGGAGTTCGGCGAGCTCGATTCCCGCCAGCAGGTCATTGCTGTCGGCCTGCAACAGGGTGTCGCTGAGCACCTGGTTGGTGGTGCCGGTCGAGACGATCAGGTCAGACCCCGCACCACCGGTGATCTGGTCGTCGCCGGCTGAACCCAGAAGCGTGTCATCGCCACCGGCGCCGTCGAGCGTGACTGGTCCGGGTGTGAAGGCCGAGGCATCCAGGCGGTTGGAGCCGTCGCCGCCGATCAGTTTCGCCTGGTCGATGTTCGAGAGCGTGTTCTGACCCAGCCCGGTCAGGGTGGTGGTTGTCAACAACTGGTCGGCATCGGCAGTCTGCAGCACCAGGTCGACTCCACTGCCGCCCAGCAGGGTGTCGTCCCCGTCACCACCTTCCAGTGTGGTGTCACCTGCGAAACCGCTGGCGTCGATCGTATTGGCCGAGTCACCGCCGGAAATGTGAGCGGTCTCGATGTCCACCAGCGTGTCATTGCCTGCACCGGTCACCGACGTAGCCGAAAGCACGTGGTCGAAATCGCCTGTCGAGACCACCAGGTCGGTGCCCGGACCCCCTTCGATCTGGTCATCACCGGACGAACCCAGCAGCGTGTCATCGCCGTCGGAACCGGTCAGCGTGGTGTCTCCGGAATCGAACCCGGTGGCATCGATCGTGTTGTCACCGGGGCCGCCGGTCAGCACGGCCAGCTCGATTCCGGCCAGCAAATCGTTGCCGCGGCCGGTGAGGGACGAGGAAGTGAGCACCTGGTCGGCGTCGGAGAACTGCTCGACCTGGTCGTTGCCGGGGCCGCCATCCAGGGAGTCATCGGCGGCGGATCCCAGCAGCGTGTCGTCGCCTCCGGCTCCCAGCAGCGTGGTGGCTCCCCGGGTGAAAGTTGATGTGTTGAGCCGGTTGGCCGATGGTCCCCCGATCAGCTCCAGGTTCTCGATGCTTGTCAGCGCATCGGTTCCGTGCCCGGTCAATTGCGTGTCGGTGGCGACCTGGTCGTTGTCGGCAGTCTGGCGGACCCGGTCGGTACCACTGCCCCCGGCCAGCGAATCACTGGCCGGAGAACCGACTAGCGTGTCATCGCCACTACCACCGTCGAGCGTGACGGGGCCGTGGGTGAAGGTTTCGGCAGTGAGCAGGTTTGCCGAGCTGCCGCCGCTGAGTCTGCCGCTCTCGATCGAGGACAACGTGTCGACACCACGGCCGGTCAACTGGGTGTTGGTCAACACCTGGTCGCCGTTGGCCAACTGCTCGACCTGGTCGGTTCCGTCGCCGCCGACAAGGGTGTCGTCGCCCTGGCCACCGATCAGCGTGTCGTTGCCGTCGTCACCGTCGAGCGTGACAACGCCGATGGTGTAGGACCCGGCATCGAGCAGATTGTCGCCGACGCCGCCAGTCAACTGGACCCGTTCGAACGAGCTGTGGGTGTCGTTGCCGTGGCCGGTCAGCGTGGTGTTGGTCAGGACCTGGTCGGAGTCGGAGGCCTGGGTGAGCACGTCCAGGCCGTCGCCACCATCGAGAGTGTCGTCGGAGGACGAACCCGTGATGGTGTCGTCCCCGAGCAGGCCGGACACGTTCACCGGCCCGGCCGTGAATGCCGAGGCATCGATCTGGTTGTCCTGGCTGTCTCCGGTCAGCGAAGCCTCTTCGACCTGAGAGAGAATATCCAGTCCCAGTCCGGTCAGCGTGGTGTTTGTCAGCACCTGGTTGGACCCGGTGACCTGGACCACCATGTCGGTGCCATCACCACCGTTTAGCGAATCGCTGGAGGCGGTTCCCAGCAGCGTGTCGTTCCCGTTTCCACCACTGAGCGTGGCGGGGCCAGCGGTGAAACCGGTGGCATCGAGCCTGTTGTCTCCGGCACCGCCGGTCAACAGGATTTCCTCGATCCCAGCCAGGACATCGGTGCCGTCACCGGCGAGGCTGGTGTTGGTCGCCACCTGGTTGGTGTCGGAAGCCTGGCCGCCCAGGTCGATACCGTTTCCACCATCCAGTGAGTCGTTGCCCGCGGATCCCAGCAGGGTGTCGTTGCCGTTGCCGCCGCTCAGCGTCACGCCCAGCCCGTTGAACGATCCCGCATCGATCAGGTTGTCGGATGCTCCACCGGTGAGAATCGCCTGTTCGATTCCCGACAGCGCGTCCGAGCCGCTCCCGGTCAGAGAACTGTCGCTGAGGACCTGGTTTGCGTCGACGGTTTGTTCGACGGTGTCGGTTCCCGTGCCACCGATCAGCGTATCGTCACTGCTCGATCCCAGCAGGGTGTCGTCACCGTCGGCGCCGTCCAGGGTCACAGAGCCCAAGGTGTAGGCCGAGGCATCGATGTGGTTGTTGCCGCTGCCGCCGGTGATCGTGAAATGTTCGATCGACACCAGGGTGTCGTTGCCGGGGCCCACGACCGTCGAGTTGGTCAGCACCAGGTTGCCGTCAAAAAACACTCGTCCGGTGTCGGTGTCGTCACCACCGTCCAGGGTGTCGGAAGTCGAGGTGCCCGTGAGGGTGTCGTTGCCGGCTGCTCCGACGAGCGTCACCGGTCCGGCGGAAAATCCGCTGGCGTCCAGATCATTGTCGCCGGCTCCACCGGTCAGGATCGCTTGCTCGATCGAAACCAACTGGTCGCTGCCCTGCCCGGACAGGCTGGTGTCGGTGATCGCCTGGTCGCTGTTGACCGTCTGCCGCACCTGGTCGCTGCCGGTGCCGCCGTCGATGAGGTCGTTTCCGGAACTGCCGTGCAGGGTGTCGTTTCCGGAGAGTCCCAGGAGTGTGACCGGGCCGAGCGTGAAGCCGCTGGGATCCAGCGTGTTGTTCGAACTGCCTCCGGTGAGTTCGGCTCGCTCGATGCTGTTCAGCGTGTCGTTGCCGTCACCGGTGAGACTGGTGTTGAGCAGGACCTGGTCCGCGTCGGCGGTCTGTCGGATCTCGTCGGTCCCGGCTCCTCCGTCAACAGAATCGTCGCCGGCCGCAGCCAGCAGCGTGTCGTGGCCCGCACCGCCGGTCAGCGTGACCGTGCCCGAGAAGCCGGATGCGTCGATCCGGTTGTCCGAATTGCCCCCGGTCAGGCGGGCCAACTCGATGCTCGACACCGCGTCGTTGCCGCGGCCTGAGAGGCTGCTGTCGGTGAGCACCTGCTGAGTGTCGGTGGACTGCAGTACGAGATCGGTGCCGGCACCGCCGGCGAGTGAATCGTCCTGGCCGGACCCGGTCAGCGTATCGTCCCCGCCTGCCCCGTCGAGGGTGGCCGATCCGAGCGTGAACCCGTCGGCATCCATCGTGTTGTTCGAGCTTCCTGCAATCAGCCACCCGTTCTCGACACTTGTCAGCGTGTCATTGCCGTCACCGGTGACCAGCGTGTCGGCCAGGGTCTGGTCGGCGTCGATCTGCTGGCGGGCCAGGTCGTCGCCACCTCCGCCATCGAGCGAATCGTTGCCGGCGGCGCCCCACAGGGTGTCGTCGGCGGCGAGTCCGGCGAGGGTCACGGTGCCGGAGAAGGCCCTGGCATCGAGCGTGTTGGCGGTGGCTCCACCGGTCAGTTGGGCCTCTTCGACAGACGAAACCACGTCGGTGCCACGCCCGGTCAGAGAACTGTCTGTGAGCACCTGGTCCGCGTCGACGGTCTGTCTCAGCTGATCGGTCCCCGGTCCTCCCTCCAGTGAGTCATCACTGGCCGATCCCAGCAGCGTGTCGTCACCACCGGCCCCGTCGAGCGTGACCGGGCCAGCGTCGAATCCGCTGGCATCAAGGGTGTTGTCGGAGCCACCGGCGGTCAACTGGGCCTGTTCGATCGACGAGAGCGTGTCGTCACCGTCGCCGGTGACCAGCGTGTCGGTGAGCACATGGTCGGCGTCGCGCGTCTGGCGAATCTGGTCGGTGCCGTCGCCGCCCTCAAGTACATCATCGTCGGGGCTGCCCCACAGCGTGTCGTCTCCACCGGCCCCGGCCAGGGTGACCGGACCCCTGCCGAATCCCGTGGCATCGATCGTGTTGGCCGAGCCGCCTCCGGTCAGGTCGGCCCGTTCGATTGACGAGATCGAGTCATTGCCGTCGCCGGTGAGCACGGAATCGTTGAGGACCTGGTCGGCATCGACGGACTGGGCGACCAGGTCGGTTCCGTCTCCGCCATCCAGCGAGTCGTTGCCCGCAGCGCCCCACAGCGTGTCGTTGCCGCCGAGTCCGGACAACGTGACGGTGCCGGAAAACCCGCTGGCATCTAGCACGTTGTTCGATCCATCCCCGGTCAGATCGGCTTCCTCGACATCCGAGACCGCGTCGTTGCCGCGGCCGGACAGGCTCGTATCGGTGAGTGTCTGGTTGGTGCCGGTTGTCTGCAGGATGCGGTCGGTGCCGCTGCCGCCGACGTATGAATCGTTGCCGTCACCGCCGACCAGCGTGTCGTCGCCATCACCGCCGATCAGCGTGGCGGTTCCCGAGAACGTGTTCGCGTCAATCGTGTTGTCGCCGCCGCCACCGGTGAGTTTTGCCTGCTCGATCGTCTCGAACGTCACGCTGCCGGCTCCCGGGTTGGTCAGCAGGGTCCCGGTCAGTGTGAAGTCGAAGTCGCCGGTGACATCGAGCGTGTCCGTGCCGTCGTGGCCCAGGAACGACACCGGCACGTCGATGGCCAGTGCGGTGTGGTCGATCAGCAACGTGTCGTCGTCGTCGGAGCCGACGACCTGAATGGAACCGACCGTGGCATATGGCACGCGCCCGCTTTCGAATCCGTTGACCGTCACCACCAGGTCACTGCCGGATCGGGTCAGCAGGATGGTGTCGGCCGTGTCGTCGTCACCGACATTGGAGGTCGGGCTGTCCCAGGCGGTGACCATCAACACGTTGGGACCGGCCTGGATGACCGGGACCATCGCCTCCGCATCGGCCAGGCCGTAGCCGTTGTCGTGGCCGAAGCCGGCCGGCACCATCTCGACCGCCTCCTCGGTGAACGCGTCGCGGACGTCACCGGGTGAGGTGAACGGACGGGTCTCGAGCAATAATGCCGCAATGCCGGCCGCGTGGGGAGCGGCGGCCGAAGTCCCGAAGAAATTGGGGAACGTGTCGGCATCGCCGGCGATGTCGGAGCCGAAAAATGTCGTGTTCGCTCCGTCGGGTGCCGTGAAACTCGGCGTTTCGCGGACGACGGGTGTCGTCAGGCGGTTGCCGTCGGTGTCGAAAAAGATTGGCGTACCGCCGCGGGAACTGAACCCTTCGAGCAAGGGTGGAGATTGGCCGAACGCCGGAGTGTCTCCGAAAAATGCCGCTGCCACCGCCATGGCACCGGCGGCGTTGTTCTGCCCGAATGTCGTACTGCTGTCGGTGTCGTGTTCGGCAATGGTGCCCGAGCGGAACTTCACGTATTTCAGCAAACCGGGGTCCGGGCCGATGTCGTTGTATTTGACCAGGGCCAGGTAAACCGTTGCCGTCGACACTGAGTTGTTGGTGTAGCCGACAATCTCTCCGGCGTTCCCGCCGATATTGTCGGTTGCGCCGGAGGCCAGCACCGTGGCGGACGTCGATTCGCTGGCCAGCACCAGGATGTCCATGTCACTGGTTGAGCCCGCTCCTCCCAGTGATCCGAAGGGCTCGTCCCACTGAAAACTCAACACCATCGAGCTGAGCCCCGGGACGGTGATTCTCTGGAAGGTGTCGGTGACGCCGCTGGCATCGAAATCGTGCAGGACGCCACCATAGGCGGTGGTTCCCGAATCCCGGAACACGCTCTCGTAGGAGTCACGACCACTGTTGCCCGCGGCCGAGAAGTAGGGAATACCCAGGGCCGTGACCTCGTCGACCGCCTGCGCGATGATGCCGTCCTGGAACATCGGCTCGGCGAAGTAGCCCACGTCGTCGACGATCACGTCCGACTGGGCGTCCTTGGCCAGCTTGACGATGCCTTCGGCGAATGACGCATTTCCCAGGAAGGCCGAGTGGAACGCCTGGTCGGATCCCGGAGCGACATCGTGGATGATCTGCATCATCGCCCGACCTTCGTCGCTGCCCGAACCGCAACCGGTTTCCTCTTGCAGCACCACGATTCCGGTGGGCAGATCGCCGCTTGCCACGTCGTCGCTGGCGTCGTCTTCGCAGTCGTAGCTGTCCGACAGCGTACCCACGACGACACCGGTACCGTCCAGGCCGTAGGTCGAACGGGCGAGGTCGGACCGCTGGGCTGGATCGCCCTGGCTGGTGACCGAGCCAGCGTGTGTCACCGGAAATCCCGGAGCTGCAAACCGCAAACTGGCTGATGACGCCAAATCGTCCAGGGACGCCATCGGGACCAGCGCCGAGACTGATGGGCCCCACGTGCCTGTCACCGTGGCACCCATGGCCGTCAACGAATCGACCAGGTTCCCGACTTCACCCACAGCTGTCGCATGAACCAGCACATCGTCCCCGTGCAACTTCAACAGATCGTTGCTCGGCTCGAATGATCCCGCGCCGTTTTCGGCGTGGGTGGTGAACTCATTGTGGACCAGCGTCAGATCGAAACCGATCGATGCCATCTCGCCATCCTTGCCCACAAGGTCGTCGCCGTGGAAGTCGACAAGGGCCTGCTGAAGCACCTGTGTGCCATCCAGCAGTGTGCGATCCTCAAGCCACTCGGCTGCCGGTGACATGCGTCCGCGGCGTCGGTGAGTCCGAGTTCGACTGCCGGGACGATGTGAGAAGCGGGAACGGAACGGATCAAGCCATGAACTGATGAGCATCGGCGAGAGGGCCTCGGTGTGAGTTTCAACCGACGGCACACTCCGAGTGCCTACGGTTGAACCGACATCACAGGATCCCTCCAGCCATCCACCGTAAACCCCCCAGCTCCCCGATTCAAACGCGGGTTATGCGGAATTTGCGGGTTACGAGGGAGGCCATACCCGGGCACGGGCTCCGATCGAGCCATCCCCGGCCTGGCCTCGGTCCCTGATCAGACCAGTTCGTCGATCGGCTTCTGCTGGTCGACGACGTACTGGGGGCGACCCCTGAGGTCATCGAGCGTCAGGGACTCGGGGTCGATGCCCATGTTGTGGTACAGCGTCGCGAACACCTCGCGGTAGTGCACCGGCCGATCCTTGGGCACTTCGCCCAGGCGGTTGGTCGATCCGACCACCTGCCCGGTCCGCATGCCGCCGCCGGCCATGATGCACATGTTGGCGTTGGGCCAGTGGTCTCGGCCACCGTTGCCGTTGATCTTGGGGGTGCGTCCGAATTCTCCCCAGACCACCACAGACACGTCGTCGGCCAGTCCCCGGGCGTGCAGGTCCTCGACCATCGCCGAGAGTCCGATGTCGAGCATCGGGACGGTGGCCCGCACGTTGGGGAAGTTCTCCTTGTGCCAGTCCCAGTTGAATCCGCCACGGCTCATTCGCTCCAGCGGCCACTGGCTGAAGGCGAGTGTCACGCAGCGGCAACCGGCCTCGACCAGTCGCGTGGCAACCAGGAACTGCTTGAGCAGTTCGGGGCCGCCGTGCACCGGCTTGGCGGCGTCCGAGATGCCGTAACGTTGCACCAGGTCGGCCGGCTCGAGCCGGAAATCCAGGGCCTTGGCCAATCGACTGGAGGTCAGGATGCCCAGGGCCTGTTGGGTGATGATGTCCATGCCGTCCATCACGCCTCCCGCCTCGATGTTCCGGCGGAACCGGTCGAAGGACTTCAGCAGCAGCGTGCGGTCTCCGAGACGGTCCAGCGAGATGCCCCTGAGCGTGATGTCGGCGCCGCTTTCGGCGTCGGCGGCCACCTGTTCCTTGGAGACGCCCGACTTGTAGACGATGTCATCACGCTTGCGGCGGTTGGTCTCGAATCCGGCGTGGCCGACGCCCAGGAACCCCGGCTGGTTCAGGCTGGCCCGGGTGGTCGATTCGGCGTTGGGTGGCGAGAGGCTGATGAAGGGAGGCATCGAGCGATGCACCGGGCCGTGGACCTTCGAGACGACCGCGCCCAGCGAGGGCCAACCACCGGTGGGGAATCCCGGACGGTGTGGACTGTCCCCCATCTGCGGATGGGTTTCCCAGCCGGTGAGATTGATGTGGACGTTGTGGTCGTTGAGTCCACCGTGCAGCGACCGGACGATCGCCATCTTGTCCATGATCGCCGCCGTCCTGGGCATCATCTCGCTCAGGTCGATCCCCGGCACGTTGGTACGGATCGGCTGGAACGGGCCGCGGATCTCCTTGGGAGCCGTCGGCTTCAGGTCGACCATGTCCTGGTGGGGTGGTCCGCCCGGCAGCAGGATCATGATCGTGGCCTTGTGGGGCCGCGAGACGCCCTGGACCGACTCGGCCGCCAGCATCTCGCGCAATCCCATCCCGCCCATAGCCAGGCTACCGATCGACAGGAAGCTGCGTCGGGACACTCCGTCGCAGAACCGGGATCCGGGGCCGAGGATATTCAGCATGATCGTTTGCTCAAAAACGAGCCTCGGCCGGGTGGCCAAAGCACCACGAGTATTATCGGAAGAATCCGGGCTGTGACAACACGAACGGTTCCGGTTGACGGATTGTTGCCTCGAGATCGGACGACATTACGACAGTCTCCAGGTGCGGACCACCTGGTCGTAACCGGCCGAGGCCAGCATTCGACCGTCAGGGGAAAAGGCCACTGCCAGGATGGGCGTGTCGTGGGCCGGTGTCCGGGAGAGTTCGCTGCCGGATGTGACACTCCAGGTTCTCACCTCCCCATCCCAGCCTCCGGTCGCCAGTTGCGATCCGTCGGAGTTGAAGACGAGTGAATGCACGAAGTTCCGGTGGCCAAGCAAGTCGGAGACGACTCGCCCGCTGGCGACGTCGCGGATTTCGACGTGGCCCACCACGCTGCGATCGGGCTGATGCCGTCCGTACCCGCAGGCCAGCAGGCGGCCGTCTGGCGAGAAGGCCGTGGCGTGCACCCAGCCGGGCTCGACCGAAACCACCGTCGCCGCCTTCGGGTCCGCCGTGTCCTTTCCGGTGGCAGGCGGCTTGAGACCGGTTGTGTCCCAGGCGGCCAGGTTCCAGTTGCGGGTGACCTTGTCGGCCTGGGCGGTCAGCAGTTGCTGTCCGTCGGAGGTGAACTGGACCGAGTAGAGCTTGTGGTTGTAGCCACCGAGGGTGGCTTGCAGGGCGGCTGATCCGGGTTGTCCGTTGACGTCCCAGACGCGGACCATCCGGTCGTATCCGCCGCTGGCCAGCCAGCGGCCGTCCGGCGACCAGCCCAGCGCGTGCACCACGTTGCCGTGGCCGGTCAACTCGATCTGCTCGGTCCCGCTGGCGACGTCCCAGAGTTTCACCACGCTGCTGTTGTTGGCACTTCCGGAAGCCAGCGTCTTGCCGTCGGGAGAAAACGCCAGGCAGTAGACCTCCGATTTGTGATCCTCGAGCACCACCCGCTCACGCCCTGTCTCGACATCCCACATCCGGATCCACTCGTCCCACCCTCCGGAGGCCAGCGTGCGGCCGTCGGGGGAAAAGGCCAGCGAGTAGATCCAGCTGGTGTGGCCCTTGAGGACATGGCCGGCGGCTGCGGTGTTGG
>PBOJ01000167.1 GCA_002724315.1 Planctomycetaceae bacterium
GTCGCACTGCCGGTCAAGGAACCTCTCATCGATGCCGTTACCGGTCTCTCCGGCAGTGGCCCCGCCTACGTCTACGAGGTGATCGAGGCGTTGTCCGACGGGGGCGTGCTGTGCGGACTGCCCCGTGACGTTGCCCTGCAACTGGCCGCCCAGACGGTCAAGGGGGCCGCCGAAATGGTGCTGGTCACCGGGGAACATCCCGGGGCCCTCAAGGATGCGGTCGCCAGTCCCGGGGGGACGACGATAGCCGGCCTGGCTGAACTGGAACGGGCGGGCCTGCGGGGAACATTGATCAACGCGGTCGAAGCCGCTACCCGAAGGTCCAGGGAACTGGGGGCAGAATGAGCCGGGACGACGATTGGGCCCTGTTGTGCGAATACACCCAGGGCGACAGCCTTCGCAAGCACATGCTGGCTGTCGAAGCGGCGATGCGGGCCTATGCCAGGAAGCTGGGCGAGGATGAGGAGATCTGGGGTCGTGTCGGGCTGCTGCACGACTTCGACTACGAACGCTGGCCCGATCCTCCGGATCATCCGCTGCAAGGGTCGAAGATCCTCGCCGAGCGGGGGTACTCCGAGGAGGTGATTTACGCGATCAAGTCGCACGCCGATTACCTGGAGGACTGTCCCCGCGTGTCCGTAATGGACAAGGCGCTGTACGCCTGCGACGAACTCTGCGGGTTTCTCACCGCATGCGCCCTGGTGCGGCCGACGCGGCTGGAGGGGTTGAAGGCCAAGAGCGTCCGCAAGAAGCTGAAGCAGGCCTCTTTTGCCGCCGCGGTCAACCGCGACGACATCACCAGCGGGGCCGAGGATTTCGGGGTCGAACTGAACGAACACATCAACTTCTGCATCGAGGCGATGCAGGGAATTGCTGCCGAGCTGGAACTGCTTTCCGAAGACGGCTGAACGCCAAGGAGACGACGATGCGTGGATTGAACCGTGTGATGGCGATCGTCCTGGGGATCGTGTTGATTTCGGCTGGTAACAGCTGGGCCCAGAAGGTCAAGCCGTGGAAAAACATCACGGCGAAGGTTGGCCTGCAGGGCCTGGGGGGTGGGTCGGCTCACTGGATCGACTTCGACGCCGACGGCTGGGTCGACCTGTTCGACGGCGGAACACTGTGGCACAACCAGCAGGGGAAGTCGTTCAAGAAGGTCGAGTCGCCCGGTGTCGGCGGTGGAGGGACCTGGGGTGATTTTGACGGTGACGGCAAGATCGATTTCTACACGCCCGGCGGAGGTGGCCGGTTGTTGAAGAACATGGGTGGCGGCAAGTTCAAGCACCTCGAGGGCGCCGTCCCCAAGCTGCCGATGGCCGCCCCGATGTGTGCCGTCTGGGGTGATTTCAGCGGCGACGGGTTGCTGGACCTCTATGTTGGGGGCTACGAGGCTCCCGCTTACCAGATCGATGTCCGCTACCGGAACCAGGGCAACGGGACGTTCAAGGAAGTCTGGCGGACCAAGGGCGCGCCCAACCCGGCGCGCGGCCTGACCACGGCTGATTTCGACGAGGATGGTGACCTGGATATCTATGTCAGCAATTACCGCCTCGTTCCGAATTTCCTGTGGCAGAATGACGGCAAGGGCAACCTGGCGAATGTTTCGAAAGCCTTCGGGACCGACGGAGATGGCGGGCTGGGCGCGTGGGGCCACACCATCGGCAGCTGTTTCGGTGACCTGGACAGTGATGGCCGGATTGACATCTTCGTCGGCAATTTCTCGCACCCGCCGGCCTACCAGGACCGTCCCAAGTTCCTCCGCAATCTCGGCAAGGCCAAGAAGTTTCACTTCCAGGACCTGTCCGGACAGGCGGGGTTGAGGTGGCAGGAGTCCTACGCTTCTCCCGCGCTGGGCGACTTCGACAATGACGGACTGCTGGACCTGTTCTTCACCACCGTCTACCCCGGCGACAAGAGTGTGCTCTACCACAACAAGGGAGGGTTCAAGTTTGCCGAGGTGCCCGGGGCGGCGGGGATGGATCGGCCGCAGACTTACCAGGCTTCCTGGGCCGACTGGGACAATGACGGCGGACTGGACCTGGTCGTCGGTGGTGGGCTCTACCAGAATCCCGGCCACCCCGGGCACTGGATCAAGGTGCGACTGGTCGGGTCCGGACCGGTCAACACGACCGCGATTGGTGCCCAGGTGCGGATCCGCGTCGGTGGCGAGAAGGGCCGCGTGATCACCCGCCAGGTGACCACCGGCACCGGCCAGGGCAACCAGGCCGACGCGGCCATGCACTTCGGCCTCGGTGATCACTCGGGAGAGGTGACGCTGGAGATTCTCTGGCCGGGCAATCGCAGGCAGTCGGTCAAGACACCTGTCGACCGCGTGGTCACCGTGAAGTTTGCAGGAAAGTGATCTTCGCCAACCAGCGGCGTGATATGTCTGCCGGCCTTTCGCCTGTTGACCTGGCCACGAATCCAAGTGGCCGAGTCAACAGCTGCGGGCCGGGAGGTTCTCGCCGATGGACATCGTCGACACCTGCTGTGCACACGGTTCGCTGCAGTGCATCATCCCGCCTCACATGCTCGAACGGCTGGCCGAATCGGACCATCCCGACCTCGCCGACTGGGCCCGCGACTCGATGCTGCGTTCGATCGAGACCCGGGCGTTTCGTGAAGCCACCCGGGTCGCTCCGCGGTTGATGGTTGCCGCGTCGCCGGATGGGGGCAAGCAGCGGCTTGTCTACGATGCGGGAGGAACCTTCGACCTGCCCGGTCGGCTGGTGCGGTCTGAAGGTGATGCCGACACCGGGGATATCGCGGTCCGCGAAGCGTACCGGCATACCGGAAGTGTCTGGGACTTTTTCGACAAGGTTTATGGCCGCAAGTCGCTGGATGACCGTGGCATGACCCTGGTCAGCGTGGTCCACGTCGGCCGCAATTACAGCAATGCCTTCTGGGACGGGTCCCGGATGGGTTTCGGCGACGGCGACGGAATTCTCTTTCGGCGATTCACCCGATCGATCGAAGTGGTGGGCCACGAACTGGCACACGGCGTGATCGCCTTCTCCAGCGATCTCCGCTATTACGGCGAATCCGGTGCGCTCAACGAGCACTTCGGCGATGTCTTCGGTGTGCTGGTTCGACAGTGGAAACGTCGCCAGGAAGCGCGCGGTGGTGACTGGACAATTGGTCGGGAACTGATGGTCAAGGCACCGACCCGTCGGGCACTCCGTGACCTGGCCGCTCCGGGCACCGCCTACCGTGATGATCCCTTTTTGGGTGACGATCCCCAGCCGGCCCACTGGGACGACCGATACCGTGGAGATGCCGACAACGGAGGCGTGCACATCAACTCGGGGATTCCCAATCACGCGTTCTACCGCGCGGCGGTGGAAATCGGGGGATACGCATGGGAGACGCTCGGAGAGGTGTGGTACCAGGCCCTGCACCTGCTGAAGCCCGATTGCCGGTTCCAGGATTGTGCCGAGATCACCGAACAGGAAACGGCCAGGCGTTACGGGACCCGAAGTCGTGAGGTGAACAGCGTGAGGAGAGGATGGCGGGCCGTGGGGATTGTCGTATGATGAGTCTGCCGACCGAGAGTCCCCCGGGCTGGAGAAACTCCGATGAGATTCCATGCGACATTCTTCCTGCTGGCCAGCCTGCTGCTGATCGTCGCCGGATGTGCCCAGGGAGAGCCGGACGAACCGGTAGCCGATGCCGTTGAACTGACTCCGGCGCCGGAATTCGAGCCGGTCATCCCAGGTGATGATCCGGACACCCCGTCGCTCCCCGTCCCGAAGGTCGACAAAAAAGCATCCGTCAAGAAGGGTGCCAAGAAGGTCGCCAAGAAGGGTGATGACGAGGGGTTCGACGAGGATTTGCCGATGGTTCCGGTTGAGCAGGCCGGCGCGATGGTGGCCCTGGAGGCGATTGGTGGAGAGATGAAGCTCGATTTCCGCGACCGCATCGTTGAGATCGATCTGAAGGGAACCGAGATGGATGACAAGTCAGCTGTTCATCTTGCCGCGCTCAAGGATGTTCGCTCGATCAACCTCTCCGAGACCAAGGTCACAGACGCCGCAATGGCCCACCTCGCCAAACTTTCCAGGCTCAACCGGCTGTTCCTCTACGGTACCGAGGTCACCGACAAGGGACTGGTGCATCTTGGCAAACTCTCCAGCCTCGAGTCGCTCTGCCTGGATGAAACCCGGATTAGCGACGAGGGGATGTCGAATCTGAAGGGGCTGGTTCAACTGGAAGTTCTGCACCTGAGAAGCCGTTTGCCGGTCAGTGACACCAGCATTCCGGTGATTGTCCGCTTCGAGAAACTCCGGGAATTGAAGGTCCAGGGGACAAAGATCACGCCGGAAGGCCTTGAGCGACTCAAGCGGAAGTTGCCCGATTGTCGAATCGAATAGTGGTGGGGACACCCGAGGCACCGCGATAGGCAGCATTGCAGGGACGGCCTTGACCGAGCGTGGTTTTCAGCCGTATCCTTTGAGACAGGATGGTGTCTTATGCGCTGTCCTGTCAGCACAAACGAACCAGAGGGTTTCGTCATGATGCGTCTCCTGTCAGTTTCGTTGGTGGCCATGGTAGCCGTGGTGGGTTTGACCGATTCGGTTCGAGCCGCCAATTACGTTGTTGCCGCCCCATCGCCAACCGAAACCCGTACGAAGGTCCAGCACTGGGTGGCAGCCCAGGGCATCACTGACAAGGCGGTTCTCGAGCGGATTGGCAAAGCCTGGGCCTTCGACAAGCAGTCGATGTCCGGCAGCCGCGTGCTCGACATGGTCGTGGGGACTTTTTCGAGCGTGGACGCCAAGACGAAAGCGTTTCTCGACTCCTGCAAGCTCGAGCCCGGAACCCCGTTGCCGGACGCGAAGATTCTCAAGGGAAAGAGCGCCTTCTACACCTCCAACATGCAGCTGTTTTATGGCCGGTTCCTGGCACAGAAACAGATGTACGATGAAGCGCTTGACCTGCTCGTGGCTCTTGAGACCAAGTCGGTCGTCGATCCGGCGGGATTGCTGTACTTCAAGGCCGTCTGCGAACACCAGTTGCTGAAGAAGACCGAAGGCCTGGCAACGATTCAGACGCTGCTCGAGAAGACCGCCGGAGTCCCTCTGCGATACAAGACCACCGCCGAGTTGATGCAACACGATCTGCAGTCCCTCAAGAAGGACTCGCTCTCGGAGATCTCTCGGAAGATGAAGGATGTCGAGCGACGCCTGGAACTGGGCCGAGGTGGCCAGCGGGTCCAGAAGCAGGAGGATGAGATCGTGGTCGCCCTGGACGCGATCATCGAGAAGCTGGAACAGCAAGGCGGTACGTGACCTGGCTGTGGCAACGGCCCGGGTGGTCGTAATCAAGCTAACAGCCCCGCCCAGGACAGCACCATCCGTGGTGCGAAGGGTCCCGGCAACGTCGCCAATCGCAACACGGGCAATCGCACCGGCTGGGGCGCTCTGCCGCCGAAGGCTGAGGCACGAGCCCGAAACATTCTCGATCGCAACTACCCGGCTCACTACCGGAAGGCGATCGATGAATACTTCAAGCGGCTGGCCGAGAAACAGACGGCGTCGCGGAAGTAATCGGTATCGAAGACACGCAAGGGGCCGGTCGCGCCAGGGCGGGACCGGCCCCTTTTTCGTGCGCCGGTGGCTCGTGCTTGCACCCCCCGGGTCACAGGAGGACAATGAAGGTTGCACCTTCTCTCATTCACTCAGCAAAGAGAAAACCGATGAGACATCTCGCGATGCAGCCGCGGTCGATTATGTGGTTGGCTCTGGTTTCCCTGTCCCTGGTCGCTTCGGCCGAGGACTGGCCGACCTATCGCCATGACGCCAGCCGCGCCGGAGCGTCGGGTGAGACGCTGGCCTGGCCGTTGGCCAATCGGTGGACCTACAGCACTCCGGCACCGTTGAAGACCGCCTGGTCGGGAAGTGAGGGGCGATCGGTCGAGGGCAAGGATCTGTATGACCGGGTGCGATTCGACGACGCCCTGCACGTGGCCGTTGTGGCGGGCCGGGTCTACTTCGGGTCGTCGGTGGATCACCGCATTCACTGCATCGATGCCAAAACCGGTCGATCCGTCTGGTCGACATTCACCGATGCTCCGATCCGGCTGGCTCCAACTGTCGCAGACGGCCGGGTCTACATCGGCAGCGAGGACGGATACGCGTGGTGCCTGGACGCCGCGACCGGTCGGGTGCACTGGCGGCTCCGGCTGGGTCCGGCCGATGAACGGATCGTGGCCCGCGGCGAGATGATCTCGCGCTGGCCGGTTCGCACCGGGATCCTGGTCGAAAACGGAGTCGCTTATTTCGGCGCCGGAATTTTCCCCCATGAAAATGTCTACCTGGCCGCCGTTGATGCGAAGACCGGCAAGCCGATCTGGCGCAACGACCAGGTCAGTCACGGAAACGCCGGTCGAGCCGATCTTTCGCCACAGGGTTACCTGCTGGCCACCAAGACGGCACTTTATTTTCCCTCGGGGCGATCCCGGCCATCGGCGGTTGATCGCAAGACCGGCAAGATCCAGGTCATCGCCGGCTGGCGAGGTGGGGTGGCCGGCGAAACGCTCAACCTCTCCTCCGGACAGGTCGCCGGTGCCAACGCCGTGATTCTCGGCGGCTCCCTTCGCACCTTCTCTCTCGGCAGCCAGGTCACCGGTTCGGCCGGTTCGACCTATGTCACCACGGGCGAGACGCTGGCACGGCTCAACCAGAAGGTCTACTCGACCGTCAACGGAAATCGTTCGAAGCTTCGCAACCAACTCCGCACCATCTACAGCAACTACCGGTCAGGGAAGATCGAGAAGCCCGAATACCTGGCCCAGGCCAACGCGCTGCGGAAGCAGCTCAATTCCCAGGACGAGGCGGGAGTGGAATGGAAGGTGAAATGCGCCTCCAACGCCGCGGTGATCGTCACTGCCGCCCACGTGGTGGTTGGCGGTAAGAACCTGGTGGAGATCTTCGATGCGAAGACCGGCAAGCCCACCGGACAGCTCAAGGTCAGTGGAAACGCTCGCGGCCTGGCGGTCTCCGATGGCCGGTTGGTGGTCAGCACCGATTCCGGGCGAATCTACTGTTTTGAGGCGGGCGAGGCGGGCGAGCAGGTTGCCGCGGCGAAGCCCGTGGCCGATCCCTACCCACGGGACAAGTGGACCGACGTCTATGAGTCGGCGGCGAAGTCGATTCTCGATCAGACGGACATTCGGACCGGTTTTTGCCTGGTCGTCGGCGCCGAACAGGGCCGGTTGGCCTTGGCCCTGGCTCGCCACAGCGGGCTGAAGATCTATGGCGTGGAGTCCGATCCGGCCAAGGTGGCCGCGGCCCGCGCCGCCCTGGTGCGAACCGGGCTCTATGGACACCGGATCACGATCCACGAGGCGGCGGCCGGGGAAATTCCTTACTCGAGCTACTTCGCCAACCTGGTGGTCAGCGATACGCACCTGTTGACCGGCCGCGTGCCGGTTGCCGGTGACGTTGTGGCCCGGCACGTCAAGCCGTGTGGTGGTGCCGTGTGTCTTGGAGGCTCACACCCGTTTGGTGAGTCCTGGCGCAACAGTCTTGGGCTGGCCAAGCAGTCGGTGATCGCGAAGGGCAAGAGCTTCACGTCGCTGGTCCGGGGCAAGCTGCCCGGCGCGGGCAGCTGGTCACACCAGTACGGAGATCCCGGCAACACCGCCTGCTCGGACGACCAGTTGATCCGGGGTGGGCTCGGCGTGTTGTGGTTTGGAGATCCCGGTCCCGGCAAGATGATGAATCGTCACGAGGGTGCCGTGGGCCCGGTTTCGACCAATGGCCGGATGTTCATCCAGGGCACCGACAGCCTGATGGCGTACGACGCCTACAACGGGCAGTTCCTCTGGGAGTTCAAGAACAGCAAGTCCATTCGCACCGGTGTCTTCCAGAATCACGCTCCCGGCAACCTCGTTGCCAGCGATGACAGCGTGTTCATGATGCTCGATTCCCGTTGCCTGCAGCTCGATGCCGCCACCGGCAAATTGCAGGCGACGCACCTGTTGCCGTCCGGCAAGGACGTGAAGGAACACGAGTGGGGTTACGTGGCACTCTCGGACGGGATGTTGATCGGCACCGCCACCCGCCGCAAGCGGCTGGACGCCGCCCGTGCTCGTCGAGGTCAACAGACCACCGACGCTACCGATGCGATCTTCGCCATCAACCTGAAGACCGGTAAGCACCTGTGGAACTACCAGGGCAAAAGTATCGATTTTCGCACGATCGCCCTCGGGCCGGGTCGAGTCCATTTCATCGACAGCACCATCACCGCCGAGCAGCGTCAGGCGCTGCTGAAGCAGGACAAGACCGAACTGCAGAAGCTCAAGGGTGCCGAGCGGAAGCGGGCCGAGGACCGTCAGAAGCGGATCGATGCCCGCACGGCGATGGCACTTGATTCGAAGACCGGCAAGGAGCTCTGGAGACAGCCCGTCGATGTCACCGACACCAGTGATATCGGAATCGGCGGCGGCCGGTTGACGATGGTTTACAAGGACGGGGTGCTGCTGCTGGGGGGTGCCAACGCGAACGGGCACTACTGGAAGCAGTTCATCGCCGGCGAATTCGAGAAACGGCGGCTGGTGGCGCTCTCGTCGGTCAACGGCTACAAGCTGTGGTCCAAGGACGCCAACTACCGTCACCGGCCGATCATCGTGGGGAACCGGATCATCGCCGAACCGTGGTCCTACGAGTTGAAGACCGGCAAACAGATCACCCGGATCCATCCATTGACCGGGCAGGAAGTGCCGTGGAGCTTCATGAGGCCCGGGCACCACTGCGGCATGAACACGGCCACCCCGAACATGCTCTTCTTCCGTTCGGGGTTTACGGCTTTTTACGATTTGCAGTCCGACAGTGGCACGCGGCACTTTGCTGGCCACCGTTTGGGTTGCTGGATCAACGCGATCCCGGCCAACGGCCTGGTGATGATCCCCGAGGCAAGTGCCGGCTGTGTTTGCCTGTTCTCGATTGCCTCGACGATAGTCATGGAACCGCGTACTCCCAGGCGTCCGTGGGGGATTTACAGCGGTGTGGGCACGGCAACGCCTGTCAAAAAGCTGGCGCTGAACCTCGGAGCTCCTGGCGATCGCCGCGACGCCACCGGGAGGCTCTGGCTCAGTTATCCGCGGCCCAAGTCGCGCAAGACGACCGGCCTGGAACTGAATCTCGACCTGGGCGAGGCCTTCGTCAAGGGAGGCGAATTCGTGAGTGTCGACGGGGATACCAGCGAGATCAGCTCGCGGCCAGCGTCGTGGGTCTTCTCGTCATCAGCTCGCGGGATCATGCGTTGTGCGGTGCCGTTGCGGGGAACGAATGATCAGCCAGCCCGCTATTCCGTGCGGTTGTATTTCTCGTCGGGATCGACCAAGAAGCCCGTGGCCGGACAGCGGGTCTTCGATGTCCGCGTCCAGGGACAGGTCGTGCTCAAAGACGTCGATGCGGCCAAGGCCGGCAAGGACGGGACAGTTGTGCACGAAATCTCCGATGTCTCGGTCAAAGATCGGTTGATGATCGAACTGGTTCCCAAGACAGGTCAGCAGCCAATGCTCTCGGGGATTGAGGTCTCGGAGAATCCCGCCGGGCGGTGACAAAAGATGAGCACAAACCCACCAGCGGGCTCCGTCTACGTCGACGTGGATGCGATGGAGTGGCAGTCGACACCGTTTCCCGGCATCCGGATCAAGATCCTGTTCCAGGAACCCGATGGCGAGGGCTTCACCGCGCTGTTCCAGGCTGATCCGGGTGCAAAGCTTCCGCTTCACCGGCACCTGGGTGTCGAGCAGAGCTACATCATCGAGGGCAGCCTGGTTGATGACGAGGGTGTCTGCACCGCTGGCAATTTTGTGTGGCGACACCCAGGAAGCGTGCACGAGGCACATTCTCCGGACGGACTCCTGGGCATCGGGATCTTCCAACGGCCCAACGAATTCCTCGAGACGGACAACGACGACGATGACTGAAGCGGTTCTTGAAAAGATCGACGGTGGCTGGATTGCGGATCTGACCGAGGAGATGGTGAAGATTCCCAGCGTGACCATGAACGAGACCGAGGTCTGCGGGTACTACGAACGCCAGCTGGGGGAACTGGGCCTGGAAGTGGATGTCCGCGAGGTCACGCCGGGTCGTCCCAATCTCTATGCGTGTCTTCGTGGCCAGGGCGCCGGGCCCACGTTGATGCTCAACGGGCATCTCGACACCATCCCCAACCAGACCGAGCAGCCGTGTTACCGCGATGGGGACCTGCTTTACGGCCGTGGCACCACCGACATGAAGGGTGGCATGGCCGCGGTGCTGGGAGCCGCTCGGGCTCTGCTCGAATCGGGAACCACGCTTGCCGGCGATCTCTGGCTGACCGCCGTGGTCGGACACGAGGAACCCGAGGCCGAAAAGGACGGGCCCAAGGCGTTGATCGCCGACATCAACGACGGCCGCATTGCCGCCGAGCGGATCATCATTGTCGAGGGTGACGACGAGCTGTGGGTGATGAGCATGGGGTCGATGGTCTTCACGATCATGCTGACGCCCTCCAATGGTGGTCGCCACACACAGTACGTCGATTTCAAGGACAACCCGATCCGTTTCGCCGGCGATCTGGTTGCCGCGGTTGCCGCCTGCCAGGATGAACTCGACAACGGAGACGTCCATCCGCTGGCCGGTGCCGAACGGATCGACCTCGGCATCCTGCACGCCGGCGACTACTTCAACCGCACGCCCGTGTCGTGTCGTTTTACCGGCACTCGCCGATGGTCGCCTGGCAGGAGCGCCGGCGAGGTACTCGAGGAACTCCGGCAACTGGTGGCACCGATCGCCGACGCGGGGGGATTGACGGCGGAGGTGACGATGGAGCACGAACGTGAACCGTTCGAGACACCGGTGGACGATCCGCTGGTGCAGGCCGTCAGTGCCGCGCATCGGGATCTCTTTGACGAGGATCCGCGGGTGATCGGACGGCGGATTGTCGGTGACGCCAATCTCTACGTCCACGGCTGCGGCGTGCCGACGATCTACTACGGTCCCAGCAACGAAACGGCCCACGCCGATATCGAGAACGTGTCGATCACCCGGGTGGTCGACTCGGCACGCATCTACGCACTGGCGGCGATGAATTTCTGCGGCGTGGCCTAGGCCAGCTCGGTGGCCGTCCCACGGATCGCCGCCCAGGCTCGCTCGACGTGTTCCAGTGTAGTTGAGGTCTGGGCAATCGAGAGTCTCAGTGTCAACCGGTCGTCGAGCTGGGTGTGGGTCAGGAACAGGTCTCCGGAATCGTTCAGGGCGTCGAGCAGTTTCCGGTTCATGTCGTCACCGCCCTTGTGACGGAAACAGACCAGGTTCAACGATCTCGGCGCTACCAGCTCGAAGTCGTCGTCAGCCGAGACCCAATCGGCGAACCGACCTGCCCACTCGACGTGTGAGCGGATCTTCTGCTGCAGCTCCTGGACGCCAAAGCTGCGGATCACGAACCACAATTTCAGGGCACGGAAGCGGCGGCCCAGGGGGATGTGCCAGTCACGAAAGTCGACCACCTCGCCCGACTGCGACGCTCGGTTCCTCAAGTAGTCGGGCAATACGCTCAGGGCCCGCAGCAACGGACGTCGATCGGCGACATAGAAACAGTCGCAGTCGAAGTTGACGAACATCCACTTGTGGGGATTGAAGGCGTAACTGTCGGCCAGTTCGAGTCCGTCATGCATCTCGCGGAATTCCGGGCAAATCGCCGCCGTGCCGGCCATCGCCGCGTCGACATGCAGCCAGGCGCCGTGATCCCGGCAGATCGCACCGATCGCGGGCAGTGGATCGACGGCGCCCGAAGAGGTCGTGCCGACCGTGGCACAGACAAAGGTCGGCTTCAGACCGTGAGACCTGTCGATGTCCATCTGCTGTTTGAGCAGATCGGGTCGCATCGACCAGTTCTCGTCGCTGTCGATCACGCGGAGACGATCGGTCCCGATCCCGGCAATCATCATGGCCTTTTCGACTGACGAGTGGGCCTGGTCGGAAGTGTAGGCGACCTGCCAGGAATCGATCCCAAGCCGCCGGGTGTCGCGGGGATTGTCGGACTGTTCGCGATAACAGGCGGCCAGCAACGCGCACAATGTCGCGCTCGAAGCGGTGTCCTGGATGACCCCACCGCCGTCACCGCTGGAATGGAATGTGGCGGGCAGGTCGAGCATCTCGATCAGCCAGTCGAGGACGTGCTGTTCGAGTTCGGTGCAGGCCGGGCTGGTGGTCCAGAGCATGCCCTGGACGCCGAGCCCAGCAGCAAGCAGTTCACCGAGGATCGAGGGGGGCGACGTGTTGGCCGGAAAGTAGCCGAAGAAGTTGGGGGACTGCCAGTGGGTGATGCCGGGCAGGATGACACGGTTGACGTCTTCCAGGATCTGGTCAAATGCCTCGCCCTGGAGCGGTGGTGAGTCGGGCAGCTGGGCCCGGATGTCTCCCGGCTCGACGCGCGAGAGTACCGGGTACTGATCAACCTGCTCCATGTAGTCGGCGATCCAGTCGACCACCTCGCGGCCGTGTTTCCGAAAGTCCTCGGGTGTCATCACGCCGAATCCTCCTCGGAATGCAGCAGCTTCACCAGCGACAGGTAGTCCGCGTCTCGTTGCCGGATCTTCTCGTCGATTGTCTCGGCAGGATACGAATAGACCCCTTGGCCGGACTTGGCTCCCAGGTGACCGGATTCCACCATCTGCTTGATGGTCCCGGGAACCTCGGCGTCACCTCTCATGTCGGGGGCCAGGTTGGCGAAGGTCGCCGAGGAGATGTCCCATCCGGCGTAGTCGATGATCGCCAACGGACCCAGTGCGGCCAGCCGCAGCCCCATGCTGCCACGGATCGCCCGGTCGATCTCTGAAGCGGTTGCGACACCGCGGTCCAGCAGATCGAACACCTCGCGGAACATCGCCACCTGGACCCGGTTGACCAGGAAACCGGTCAGTTCCTTGTCGATTCGGATGGCGGTCTTGCCGATCGACTCGAGTGTTGCCAGTGCCGTGTCGACTGTCTGGTCGCTGGTTCGCTCGCCTCCAACCACCTCGACCACGGGAATCACGTGGGGCGGATTGAACCAGTGTGTAACGACAGCCCGTTCGGGATGCGCCAGGTCACGAGCGGATTCGGAGATCGGGAAACTCGAGCTGTTGCTCGCCAGGATGGTGTGCTCGTCCACGAGTGGTTCGATGAGACCCAGCAGTTGCTTTTTCACGTCGAGGTTTTCCCAGGCCGCCTCGGTCACCAGGCCGGTTCCGGTGACGGTGTCTTCCAGGGTGTCGCAGACGGTGATCCGTCCGAGTATGTCGGGGATCTGTTCGGCCACCAAAAGACCGACGGTGGCGAGTTGCTCCAGGTTGCCGGTGATCCGTGCCAGTGCGGATCCCGCAGCCGACTCCGTTTCGTCGATGGCCCGAACGGTGTAGCCCCCCATGGCAAAGGCCTGGGCGATCCCGTGCCCCATCGTGCCCAGGCCGATCACCGCCACGGGCACATCCCGCGACAGAACGTTTGCGGGATTGTTGTCGGTCGCGTTCATGGGTCGTCTCCTGGCCGCGGCAGTGACGTCGCGGCCGACCTCGAAAAGGTTCAACGCTTCAGTGGCGAACCGGGTGAGTGATCGATTCAGTCTTTCGGCTCGGCCGGTTCTCGACAAGTGTGACGAGTTCGGGTCGTGACATCGATCCTCCGGAAACGCCGTACCGGGCAATTCGCTATCATCGGGTTCTGAGTTCCACAGGAGTCACCCGCCGTGAGATGTTTGTCACTCCGTTTTCCGTCTTTGCTGGTGTCCGCGATCGTTGCCCTGTTGGTTCAACCGGTTTCGGCTGCTGACGACTGGGTGGACAGCTTTTACCAGTTTCGTCTTCCTGTCGAGTTTGAGGCCGACGCGGCGGGGTGGCAGGTGTTGCCGATCGATGCCGAGCGGATCACTCGTGAGATCAATCGGGTCGGACCGTTTCGCTTTGATCCTCACTATCTCGCTTTCAACCAGGTGAAGCTGGTCGAGGTCGACGAGTCGGGCAAGGCGATCGACAGAAACGTCGACGGGGGATTCACCCTGGTCACCAGCGGACCGGAACTGGCCGCCGAGGTTCTGGCCGGAAAGGCCGACAAGAAGACGATAGCCGTCACCGCGGGACGTTATCACCTGATGCGGTTCACGAGTTCGGGTGGCGGCAAGTGTCCGGCACTGGCCTACGAGCCGATCTTTCCTCCAGGCACTCCGCTCAGGAAACACGTCTATCGCATCAGCTATTTTGCCCCCCTGTTGCCGCAGTCCAGAACGACGCATGATGTGCTGTTCGTTCCTGACAGCAAGGCGATGGATCTGCTGGTCCGGGGCCGGTTCATCGGAACGATTCACGACATCAGTGTTCGTGCTGCCCAGATACGCCTGATGGCCAATATCACGCGGCCCGGAACACGTCGTTTCCACGTGTACTACCAGCCGATGGGCAGCCATCATCTTCAGATTCCCCGTCGCCGTCGCGAACAGGTGCCCGAGCGGGTGGCAACACTGCGGTCGGTGGGAGTGGCGACCGAGTACACCGGTGACACACGGTACCGGGTGGGCGATTCGGAATCGGTGCGTGCGTGGTTTGCCGAAACGACGGTCAAGATGACCCGCAAGCGACGCCCGCCCCGACAGATCCGCCGCGGCATCCGTGTCACGGCTGCTGCGAACGAGTCTCAGGCGTTTCAGCTGGTGCTGACCCCCACGAGTTCCACGACACTTGACTCGATCACGCTCTCGGCGGTGACCGGATCGGGCCGGACGATCTCGATGCGAAACACCGAGGTGAACCTGGTTGAGTACGTGCCGATCCGGACCGGCAGCTACATCACGCCGGCGCGGGTCGGCGGCGATGTCGGTGACCCGCTTTTGCCGCTTGATCGACCGGTGAAACTCGATCCGCTCGACGGCAACCGTGCGGTGTGGATCACCGTACACGTTCCGGCCGGCACTCCCGCCGGCATCTACAAAGGCACATTGCGGGTGGCCTTCAAGGACGAGGGGCTGGACGTGCCGTTTGAACTGGAGGTGTACGGGTTCGAGCTGCCCGAATTCGCATCGTTCGGATCCGACATGGGTGGCCAGTACATGGTCAAGCGGCTCAACCACCTCAACAAGAACCCGCAGCGGGTCATCGACTATCACGGCGTCTCGTCAAAACCCGACATCCTGAAGCTGACCCGGGGTTACTACGACCGGATGGCGGTATCGAAGTTCTACCCCAAGAACACGGCACTGCTGACCGAGATCGGGATGAACTGGACGCCACCGCCGGCCGGGTTCAACGTCGATCGGCCGGGCAATTTCATCACGCTCAAGGACTGGGACTTCACCCGTTTCAACGCCGAACTCGATCACTTCATCAATGGTCGCAAGGTCAACAGCCTCTGCCTGTTGCACACCAATCCCACGGCCTGCAATCACTTCAACCACCTGCCCGGCGCACCGCTGGATGGCCCGGCAATCTCGTCGCCCCACACCTCGATGGGTTGGCAGACATGGCGGAAGATGACGATCGTGGCCTACGACAAGCCGAAGTCGAGCAAGAGCGTGGTCGAGGTCACCCGCAAGCAGTTCGACAACGTCGTGATGCAGTTCTTTCGTCGGACCGCCCGGGAACTCGACAAGCACGGCTGGCTGGACCGGGTTCACGTGCTGATTGACGAGACCGAGAATCCGACCCGCCTGGCCCACTTCCTGAAACTCCTGAAGTCCGATCCGCTGACGGCACGAATCCGAGTGGTCGCGTGCATGCAGGGGCTGGGTCTGATGGATCCGGGCTCACCTGGCAACGAGAGCCTCAAGGAGTTTCCATTCCCGAAACTGATCGACACCTACTGCCCGGAGATCGACGAGAATTACGATCGGTGGATGCCGTATTACTTCGAGGACTACAAGATCCCTCGCGATCGCCGAAAGTTGTGGTGCTACATCGTTACCACCAGCCGGATCGCCATCGACACGCCCGGTATCAACAACCGGGTGCTGGCGCTGGACGTGTTTCAGCGAGGTGGCAGCGGGGCGTTGATGTGGGAGTCGTTCGGTTGGGACCATCTTTACGGAGATTCGATGGATCCCTGGAAGGATCCCTACACGCGGCACGCCAACGGGTCGCTGGCATTCTTTTATCCGCCTCGCCGGTCGCCCGGCTCGAAGAAGCCCGATTTCACCATCACCCCGTCCCTGCGACTCTCGACGTTCCGCGAATCGGTGGACGACTTCGAGTACGCCCGCATGCTGGAGGACCTGGTGAAGGCCGGTCACAAAAAGTCGGTGGACACCAGGGAAGCCGAGCGGGCACTCTCGGACATCCGAAGATTTTTTCCCGAAAACACCAACTGGTCACAGAATGATGCCTGGTTCCTGGAGCTTCGCGATCGGATGGCCCGGCAGATCGTTGCATTGCGAGCCCGGCTTGATGGCTGAATTCGCCGGACAGTGATGCCCGACGTCGGGACGGTTTGCTATCCTGTGGAGACCGGCAACAGGTACCGGCCCAGGTCATGATTCAGCCGATGGAGTTTTCGATGAGAATCCGTGCGATCGTCTTCGGACTGCTGTTCCTGGTCACCTCCACCGTCTCGGCGGACAACTGGCCCAACTGGCGGGGCCCGACGCTCAACGGTGTCGCTCCCAAGGGAACCTACCCGGTCAACTGGAGTGCGACCAAGAACGTGGCGTGGAAGCTCAAGCTGCCCGGCAAGGGGACTTCGACTCCGATCATCTGGAACGGACAGATCATCCTGACGTCCCAGGAATCCGGCAAGAACACCACGCTGGCGGTGGACCGGTCGGGCAAGACGATCTGGAAGACGACCAGCGGTGGTCCGGGGGTCAAGGGCAAGCATCGCAAGGCCAGCGGCAGCAACCCGTCGCCTGTGACCGACGGCAAGCACATCTACGTTTACTTCAAGAACGGCGATTTGGTCTGCCTGACGCTGGCCGGCAAGGCCGTCTGGCAGACCAATCTGCAGAAAGCCTGGGGCAAGGACACCCTGTGGTGGGACATCGGCACATCGCCGGTACTCTCGGCCGACAAGGTTTTGGTCGCGGTGATGCAGACCGGCGGTTCCTACGTCGCCGCATTCAACAAGTCCGACGGCAAGGTGGCATGGAAGCACGACCGGAACCTCGAGGCTCCGCTGGAGGCGGCCCAGAGCTACACCACCCCGATCGTGTTGAAGCGTGAAGGAGTCGAACGGCTGCTCGTGCTGGGTGCCGACCACGTCACCGCCCACGAGGTCGCCTCGGGGAAGGAGCTGTGGCGTGTCGGCGGGTTGAACCCCGGTGGCCAGAAGTACTTCCGCAGCATCTCCTCGCCGGTCGTCGCGGGAAACCTGTTGTTGGCCCCGTATTCGCGAGGCAACACCCTGACGGCAATCCGCCTGGGCGGTAACGGTGATGTCACCAAGTCGCACGTTGCGTGGAAGAACAAGGGCGGGGCCGCCGCGGACGTGCCGTCGCCGATCGTGCAGGGCGACCGCGCGTTCGTCTGCAGCGACCGTGGTCGATTGACCTGCCTGGACGTGAAGACGGGGAAAGCGATCTGGAGTGGCCAGGCCGAGAAGAATCGCCAGGGATTTTCGAGTTCTCCGATCCTGGCCGGTGGCCGGATCTACATCACTCGCGAGGACGGCAAGACGTTCGTCGTGGATTCCGGGGACAGCTTCAAGGTCGTCGCCGCCAACGAACTGGGCGAGTTCACTGTCGCCACGCCGATCTTCTCGCAGGGACAGATCCTGTTGCGGACGACCGAGCACCTGTACTGCATCGGCAAGCGGGCTGCCGCTGCTGCTGCGGGTGAGTAGCCGGTCGTTCAGCGGACGAGCTTCGCTTCCATCAGCCCGATCTTCTGGTGATGGGGTGGCAGCGCGTCCTCGCCTCCGTACCAGGTCCGCACCCGGCCGTTGACCACGATCATCTGCGAGGCGTGAACCGAGTGGTTCGCTCCGCGTCCAGCCGTGCCGAAGTTCCCCTTGGGCGGAGGGCCCAGGACGGGGCGGCCGTCGTTGAGCTGCCGGAAGGTGAAACCGTTGTCGCTGACCGCCGAGTAGGTCTTCCACTGGTTGCCGACGTCACCGCAGTAGAGCAGGAAGTAGCGACGGCCGTCGTAGTGCACGCTGGGTCCCAGCTGTCCCTGGGAACCTCCTCGCAGGCCGGCGATCGGCCGACCACCGAACTTGCGAGTCCACTTCAGTCCGTCGGGACTCTCGGCCACAGCCAGGCGGTGTGCTCCGTTGTAGGCGCCGTACCACATCCGGTAGACCGTCCGGCCCTTCTCACGAATTCTCAGGATGTGCATTCCGGTCACCTGCAGGCTGTCGACGGTGCCCTTTTTCCCGAGCGGCATGACCGGCCGGCCGCCGTTTTCCTTTTTCCAGTGGATCCCGTCGCGGCTGCTGGCCAGGCAGATCTGTTCGACCCGGACGTGTTTGGGAGCAATTCCCAGGTCCCCGCCGCTGCGGCCATCGATGGCTCCGTACCACATCAGGAACCGGTCACCCACCTTCAGCACGTAAGGGTGTGACATGCCGCGGTGATCGGCAGTTCCCTTGGGGCCGAGTTGAAGTGCCGGTTTTCCGCCGTTCAGCGGCTTCCAGTTCACCCCGTCCCGGCTGGTCGCTCCACCGATTCGTTCGATGATCTCGTACGGGTAGCTGGTGTCAGATGTCACCTTTCCCCCGTTGAACCACATCCAGTACGTGCCGTTGTCATGGACGACCGTCGGCGAACCGACAAACCGGCTGTTCCAGCTGCCCGGCTTTCCGGTCGCGACGCAGGAACCGCGTCCGGCGTTTCCCGGGACACGGTGAAACACGGCCTTCTGCAGCTGGTCGACAGTCACTGGTTCGGCGGTAGCCGCCATGGGCTGGTCGAACACGCCGCCGAACAGCAACAACAAACCCGGAAGACAACGCATGGTCGTGACACCACTCGGTTGAGGAACTAGTTTGGGGTAACAACGGATTAGAGCCCGCCGACCCCTCCGAATGCCATCGACCCAACTTCATTTCGACGGTCCAAGCCACGCGGCTCATACGATCGTGTTGGCTCACGGTGCCGGGCGAGGCCTGGACACTCCTGCCCTGGAGGCGATCACCGTCGGCCTGGCGGCCAGGGATGTGAGGGTGGTCCGCTTCGAATTCCCCTACATGGTGCGACGCCGCAAGGACGGGACGCGGCGGCCTCCGGATCGGCAACCGGTGTTGCTGGAGACGTGGCGTGACGTGATCGGTGAACTGGGGTCCGACGGCCTGGTGATCGGCGGCAAGTCGATGGGTGGCCGGATGGCCAGCCTGGTGGCTGACGAATGCGAGGTGGCCGGGCTGGTCTGCCTGGGCTACCCGTTTCACCCGCCGGCCAAACCCGAGAAAACTCGCACCGAACACCTGGCCGGGCTGGTCACCCCGACATTGGTCGTGCAGGGCGATCGCGACCGGTTCGGGACGCCCGAGGAAGTGGCGGGTTATGAACTCTCCGCGTCGATCCACGTCCATTGGATCCCTGACGGGGACCACGACCTGGTGCCCCGGAAGCGATCCGGCCGGACAGCCGAGCAGAACTGGGTCGAGGCGACAGAGGAGATCCTAGGTTTCCTCAACAGGATCGTCGGGTAGTGTCGGCGACCACCAGTCGCTGGCGCTGTCGACGACCACCAGTCGCCGTGTGCAGTCGACGTTCAGCCAGCAGGCCGTTGTCACCAGGTAGACCCCGGCGACAAAGTAGAACAGCCCGTCGAAGCCGTACTCGGTCTTCACCCAGGCCATGATCGGACCGGCCGCGAACAGGCCGGCGGCCCCGACGGTGTTGACCATGCCGAACACCCGGCCGGCCGCCGGTCCCCCGATATCGGTGACCGTGCCCCACCAGGTCGGCTGGCTCATGTCGCTGAAGAACTTGCAGAAGAACAGGACCCCCATGATCACCTGGCCGTCCTCGAACAGCAGGCTGCAGCAGATCAGTACGGCGGCGATCACCTTGCATCCTCCGGCGATCAGCCGGCGGGCCCAGCGGCGGTTGCCGATGGCCCGGATCAGCCAGTCGTTGAGGAATCCGCCGCAGAGTCCACCCAATGCTCCACCGAACAGTGGCAGGCTGGCAAACAGGCCCATTTCGGCCGGGCTGAATCCCTTCGCCTGGACCAGGAACGTCGGCATCCAGAAGACGAACAGGTTGTCGGCAAAGGTGCTCGAAAACGACGCACCGAAGAACGCGGCGATGTTGCGGATGTTGGCTTCCGACCAGTCCCACCGGATCGGCTGGTTGTCGGTGACCACCAGCTCTCCTTCTTCGATCATTTCTGCTTCGGCGTCGTTGACCCCGGGATGTTTCCGAGGAGAGTTCCGGAACAGCAGGGCAAATGCGATCGCGAAGACGATTCCCGCGCTGGCGGTGATGACCAGGCCGGTTTGCCAGGTCATTCCCAGCCAGCCCATCAACAGCGTGCCGATGATCAGTGACGAACAGGCACCGCCGGCTCGGCCGGCGAACGACGAGATGAACCCCTGCTGGGAGGTGCGAACGGCCCTGGGCACCCAGCTCTGGGTGATCTTGCCCAGGCATGGATAGCAGGGGGCCTGGGCCAGGCCCATTGCCAGCCGGATCGTTGCCAGCCCGGAAAATGCCGACACGACTGCAGGCGCGGCCGTGACGATCGACCAGAGCACGGCACTGACCGGAATGACCACGTGCGGACCCAACAGGTCGCCGGCCAGGCCGCCGGGAAACTGTCCAAAGCCGTAGCTCAGCCCGATCAGTCCATCGAGCCAGCCCACTTCCTCTTCGGTGATCACACCGTCTTTGAGCAGGTACGGTTTGATCACGCCCCACGAATACCGGTGAACGTAGTTGATGTAGCTGGCCAGCGATGCCAGGCCAAAGATCACCCAGCGGACATTGGTTGGCTGGCTGTCCCGGTTCGTTCCGTCGGGTGGAACCGGGGAGAATTCGGGAATGGACATCTGTCTGCTCGTCGTGGTCGATCAGATCAACGGGCACTCCGCAGCTACCAGGGCCTCGCGGAAGGCCTCGCGAGCTTCCTCGGGGGCATCCACCCGTGGCGGGCGAACCTTTCCGCCGGCCAGGCCCACCAGGTCCATGCCCGCCTTGACCATCCCGGCGTCGTCGTGGGCCAGCCGCAGCTGTTCGAGCACGGCCACCCGCTGCTGGATCTCGATAATCCGGTCCCAGTCCCCCTCGACTCCCGCCGCGTGGATCGCCAGTTCGGGTTCGGGCCAGAAATTGCCCTGTCCCGAGGTGAAACCCTCCATACCCATCTGGTACCTCAACTGCGCCACGCCCGGATCGTGCTTCTTGTTGCCGATCCAGACGAAGCGATCGCCCAGCATGCGGATTGCCCGGAAAAACTCGTGTGGCAGGAAACAGGGGTCCTTGACCCCGATGATCGCTTCGATCTCGGCCAACTCGACCACGAACTCGGCTGGCCAGCCCTGCGTGTTGTAGGGCATCAGCGGGAGTCCGGTGGCGCGACCCAGTTCGTTGAAGTAGTTCCAGGTTCCCGAGAGATCGGTGGGAATCTTCGATCGGATCAGGGGTGGCATTCCCAGGCAGATCTCCACGCCCAGCCGTTCGTACCGGCCCAGCAGTTCGATGGCCTCACCCAGGTTGGCCGGCAGACAGGCAATCACCAGGGCCCGACCATCGACGGTTCGCAGGGCGGTTCCGACGAGTGTCTCGAGATCGTCCACGGTCAGCGTTTCGATCTCGCCGGTACCGCCTCCCACCGCGATGACTTTCATCCCGTGGTCGACCAGGAACTCGAGATTCCTTTCGAACCCCGGAAGATCCAGCTGAAGCAGGTCGTCGGTGAACGGAGTGGCTGCGTAGGTGTGAACGGTCTTGAGTCGGTCACGGAGGTCGGCGTCGTGTGTCATGGGTGCAAATCTCGGTTCGGGAAGCACCCCGATTCTGTCGATGTGGGCAGGTTGTGGCCACCGTGACGGCAAACCGATGACCGGTGAATCGAATCCCGTCGACGGCTGAGGTAGAATCCACGCCCGTTGATTTGATGACCCGTGGAGTCTCCCGATGGCCAGTGACGAGATCCGGCCGGAACAGTCCGGCCAGCCCATCAACCGATTCGGACAGATCGTGATTCTGTTCTTTGCCTTTGTCGGCTGGGCGTTTGCCGGGGTGCACATGTCGATCACCAGCATCGTCATGCGGGTGGCTCTCATTGATCTGCTGCCGGCAGAAACTCCTGAGGGGGAAATTGGTCAGTGGTTTGGCTGGCTGGTCTGCGCGTTCCTGCTGGGAGCCGCCACCGGTGGATATTTGTTCGGGATCGTCGGAGATCGGTTCGGTCGGGCCAAGGCGATGGCTGCCAGCATCCTCTGTTACTCGGTGTTCTCGGGAGCGACCTATTTTGCCAGCAGTCCCGAGATATTGCTGGTGCTGCGGTTTCTGACCTGCATGGGGGTCGGAGGTATGTGGCCTAACGGAATCGCGTTGCTTTCGGAAGCCTGGTCGAATGTCGGTCGTCCGATCCTGGCCGGCGTGATGGGGACCGCGGCCAATGTCGGTATTCTTTTCTTCGCGATTGCGACGACGTATCGCTTCGTCACCGCCGAAGACTGGCGATGGACGATGGTCGTGGGTGCCAGCCCGATCATCCTGGCGATCCTATCGTTTTTGACTGTTCCCGAGTCGCCCCGGTGGCTGGCCATTCGGGCCGGTGTTGCCGAGGAGGAGGCTGGCAAAGTGGGTGTGGCCGAGATCTTCAAGCCGCCGATCCACAAGCTGACCATCATCGGGATCCTGCTGGGGACGATTCCCCTGTTCGGAGGCTGGGGCGTGTCCAACTGGGCCAGCGCATGGGCGAGCGAAGTGGGCGACAGACCCGTGGCCAAGGCTTCCGGAGATACGGCGGAGAAATCTGTGGACGACAAGACTGATGAACCGGTCAAGAAATCCGATCCGGCACTGAAATCCAAGACCACGATTGCTCGATCGCTGACAGGGTCGGTGACCAGTCTGCTGGGTGGGTTCATCGCCGCGATGCTGGGCAGAAAGCTCAGCTACAGCATTCTCTGCGTGTGTGCTTTGGTCTGCACGCAGTTCCTGTTCCGAGTTGAGGATCCGGCCAGCAAGGAAGCCCTGTTCACGATCTTCGGCTGGGCGCCGTCGCCGTTCATTTTCTGGACGGCGGCACTCGGATTCTTTAGCGGCTTCTTCTTCGGATGGCTGCCGTTATGCCTGCCCGAGTTGTTTCCGACCCGGGTTCGCTCGACCGGGGCCGGTGTCAGTTTCAACTGGGGTCGAATCCTGACGACTGTCGGCATCCTGGTTTCTGCAGCCGTGCTCAAGACGGCGCTCAAGGGCCAGTATCCGTTGGTTGGCCAGTTCACGGGGTTCATCTACGCCTTTGGTTTGATCGTGATCGTCTTTGCCCCGTTCAGCAAAGAACAGGAACTGAAGGACTGACTTGCTGCTTGTGAGCGGTTGCTGAGGGTGCAGAATGTTGAACATCGCGGTGCTTGATTCGGGAACCGCATCGGTTGGTCATTGGCAGGACGCCGCTGATCGGTTGGCCGACGTGACGATCGTCGATGCCGATGCGGCTGATGCTGTGCTGGTAGCCGGTGTCGATGCTGCCAACCAGGCCGCCGAATCCGGCCGCCATGTGTTGCTGGTCCCTGGAGCACTGGGCAGTTCGGACGAGGCGGCCGGGCTGGCCGCACCCGACGGCACCGTCGTCATGCTGGCGGCGACCGGCCGGTTTCAGCCGTCGATTCGGGAGGTGCAGGCGGTCAACTCGAACGGATCACTGGGACCACTCGGGCTGTTGAGGATCCACCGATGGCTGCCCGGTGGCGCCCCCGTTGGCATCGCCTGCCTGGCCGATCAACTCGACCTGGCCAACTGGCTGTTCGGCACGCTGCCGAGCGAAGTCTACGCTGTTCGCCGTGGCGAAGCGGGTGGTTACGCCCACGTGCACCTGGGGTTTCCCGGAGACGGCATGGCCCTGGTCGACGTGGCCACCACTCTTCCCGAAGGTGACGACTACTATTCCTTGTCGCTGATCGGCGGTGATGGTTCCGTCTATGCCGATGACCATCACAACATGCACCTGCTGTATGGCGGCGGTCAGCCGGAGGCGGTGCGAGGTGGGGAGAGCGTGTCCGGGCTGGTCAACCTGCTGACGGAGTTCGCATCCGCGGTGGCCGAAGGTCGGGCGGCCGATCCCGGACTGTCCGCCGCTGTGGAAGCGTTGAAGGTGGCCGAGGCGGCCGAGAAGTCGATCGAGGCTGGGGCACCCTTGAGGCTCAACGAGACAGGGGACGGCTATGAGCTCGGTTGAGAACAACTCCGTTTTTCGGTGTGCGGTGGTCAGCGTGGTCAAGCACGCCTATGTGCCCAACGGCGTGGTTACGCATCCGCGGTTCGACCTGGTCGTCGTCTGTGACGACGCCGATCAGCCCGACTGGGTTCACGAGCGAAACCAGCTCTACGCCGACGAGCACGGCATCCCCTACGTGAAGGGAATCGAGCAGGCGGTGGCCGATCACGACGTGCAGGTGGCGGTCATCAGTTCCGAGGCCGAGCGGCACTGTGACCTGGCTGTTCGTTGTGCGGGGCTGGGGCTGCACGTGGTGCAGGACAAGCCGATGTCGAACCGGATTTCGGAATGCGACCGGGTGGTTGCGGCGGTGGCCGAACACGACGTGCGATTCATGATGTGGAACCGCAACTTCCTGCCGGCGCTGGTCGAGGCCAGGCGTGTGATTGACGAGGGTGGAATCGGGAAGCCGTACGCGTTCCACGTCGATTTCTATTTCGCCAAGGACTCGGGCCCTCCCAAGGGCAGCCGGGGCCCCGACGATCCACCGATCGACTGGCTCGAGCGTCAGATCGAGGCCCACTCGGATGGTTCGGACGGCGGGGTCGGTGTCGATCCGATGGGAGAATTGAAGATCGAGGGCATTTACCCGCTGGCCTACATCCAGCACCTGGCCGGAAGCCGGGTCGAGCGGGTGTATGCCCGGACGGCTTCGCATTTTCACCAGGCGAATGTCGACAACGATGTCGAGGACCTGGCGACGGTGACACTGGAGATGGAGAACGGAGTGATCGGCACGCTGTGCATCGGTCGTATCGGGGCCGCTTCACATCCGGACATCGGCGAGATCAAGCTGCACGTGCTGGGCGAAACCGGTGGGCTGGTGATCAGCGAGGCCCGTCCGGAGGTCAGCGTTTATTACCGCAACCAGCCACCACAGGAATTCCGGCACCGGCGGATGGCCATAGACCTGGATTTCCAGTTGATGGAGGATTTTGCCGAGGCGATTGACAGCGGCAGTGGCGGGATCCTGGACGCGGTGACCAGCCGCGACATCGCGGCCACGGTGCAGGCGGCGGTCGATTCGGGTAAGAGCGGGCGGGTGGAGGAGGTCGCCTAGGTCGACGTTCCCGCCTCGGCGTCCAGTTCGGCCAGTTCGACCCACCCCCCACGACGTGCTGATGTGGCGGCGGCGTCGGTGAACATCTGCACCCGCCATCCGTCATCCATACCGGGGTGCTCGCCTCGCGTGCCGGCCACCTGTTCCTGGAACGAGGTGAAGACGTGTTTGGCCGCGCGGTTGCCGAAGCCCTCGTCCCCGATCGTCTCGGGCTGACCATCGGTGTCGTCGGGCGGGTAGAGCGTCACGGTGCTGCGGATGCGGTCGATGGCCAGCGAGGCTTCCGTGCCGTGCAGTTCCAGTTCGGGAGCCATGCCCTTTCGCAGGAACGGGGCGTGGGAAAGGATGATCGCTCCCACAGCGTCGTTCTCCCATTCCCAGGCGATCGTGGCGTAGTCGAAAGCGGTGCCCTGTTTCACCTGCTGGGCGTCGGTCGCCTGGTTTTCCTGGCCCCAGCCGATGGCTTCCCCCAGGTCGATGTCGCCGAGGTCGGGCTTGGGAGGTGAGACGACGTCGGCGTGGGCGAGAACCCGCCGCGTTTCGCAGCCGGTGATCCAGCGGACGATGTCGTAGGCGTGGCTGCCGACGTCGGCGATGGAACCGGCCGACGAAAGGCTGGCGTCGTCGCGCCAGGTGTGCGGGATCGCGGCCGGGCGAGGGTTCTGCCAGCGGTAGATGATGCCCCGGATGTCACCCAGGGTTCCTGCCTGGACGATCTCGCGGGCCCGCGCAAAGGCCGGGACGTAGCGTGTCCAGAAGGGCACGTAGTGAGCCACGCCGGCGTCGCGGACGGCCGACCACATCCGATACGCCTCGTCGACGTTGACGCCGATCGGTTTTTCACAAAAGAGGTGCTTGCCGGCCGCGGCGGTGGCGAGCACCGGATCCAGGTGCAGGGCATCGGGGGTCAGGACCAGCACGAGGTCCACCTCAGGATGGTCGACCACCTGTCGCCAGTCGTCGGTGACAAAGTCGCACCCGTCCTCGGCCGCGGCGGCGTCTAGCCGGTCCCGCCGGCGGGCACACAGTGCCACAATTCGTGCCTCGTCCGTGCATTCGCGGATCTCGGCCCGGTATGGTGTGCCGATGAACCCGGTGGCTCCAATAACGCCGACTCCGAATGTCATGAGTGATTCTCTGCGGTGCGAGTCGAAGGGTTGCCAGTTGGTCGCGGGTCATCTGTTTACCACGATTTCCCGGTGTTGGCCATCATGTGAGAACCTGGCAACTGCTGCCGCGGACGTTTCTCTTTTCCACAGACCTCCATGGAGGATGCGATGAGTACCACGAAAGCTTACAGTCGAAGTCGCCGGATGTTCCTGGCGTCGTTGTTGGGAACCGCCGGAGGCACTGCGGGGCTGTGTGCCCTGCTGGCCGACGACAAGGACAAGGCCGCGCGGAAAGATCCCTACGTGGGGAAGCGCCGCGGAGGAGGGTTCCAGCCGATGCTCGGAGCGGGCGAGAAGATCCGGATCACAAAGCTCGAAACCCTGATGGTTCAGCCGCGGTGGTTGTTCCTGAAGGTTCACACCGACGCGGGAATTGTCGGGCTGGGTGAGCCGGTGGTCGAAGGGCGGGCGAATACGGTGGCCACGGCCGTCAAAAAACTCGAGGGCTACCTGGTCGGCAAGGATCCCCGTTCGGTGGTGCACCACTGGCAGGCGATGTACCGCCACGCGTTCTACCGCGGCGGCCCGGTACTGACCAGTGCCATCAGCGGCATCGACATGGCGCTGTGGGACATCAAGGGCAAGGCGCTGGGTGTGCCCGTCTACGAACTGCTTGGCGGGCCCACTCGCAGTCGCGTGCGGGTTTACGCACACGCGTCCACTCCCGAAGCGATTCGTGCACGGTCCAAGGAGGGATTCACGGCATTCAAAACCGGTGTGTTCAAGCACCGGCCGGCACGAATTGTCGAAACCCCCGGGTTCGTCAAACGGGTGGCCAAGCGGTTCGAGGAGCTTCGAGAGGCTGCCGGTGACGAACGGGATATCGGCATCGACTTTCACGGAGCGATCAGCCCCCAAACGGCCAAGCTGCTGATCAAGGCGCTGGAACCCTACCAGCCGATGTTCATCGAAGAGCCGGTGCAGTGTCAGAACGTCGACGTGATGGCCGACATTGCCCGGGGCACTCACCTGCCGATTGCTACCGGCGAGCGGGTGTTCACCAAGTGGGGATTTCGTGAGCTGCTGGAAAAAGGTGCTGCCACGATCCTGCAGCCGGATCTGTGCCACGCCGGGGGAATCACCGAGGTGCGGTTGATTGCCGGGATGGCCGAGAGTTACTACGCGGCGGTCGCTCCGCACAACCCGCTGGGACCGATTTCCCTGGCGGCCGGACTCCAGATTGCCGGTTCGATTCCCAATTTCCTCTGCCAGGAACAGGTGCACCTGGGCCAGGGCTATATCAAGCAGCCGTTCGAGGTTCGCGACGGATACATCGATCTGCCCGGTGGACCGGGGCTGGGTGTGGAACTGGACGAGGAGGCCCTGAAAGAAAAGATCGGACACGACTGGCGGAACCCTCAACCCTATGACGCCGACGACGGGTCGGTGGTGGACTGGTAGAGCATGACCGGGAATCGGGTGTTGTTGTCGGTCCTGTTCTTTGCGACCTCGGCCGCCTGGGCGGAAGAACCGGTGGCCCACTGGCGGACGACCGTCGACCTGGGTCGTGACCGTGGTCAGCCCTTCGGGTCGCTGTTCGAGGCCCGTGATGCCAAGGGTCGGCTGGTGGCGGGAGCCGGATTCGAAGAGGTCTACAACACGCGGTTCCGCAGCAACCGGCACACCGTGCAGTTCTTCGTGCGGCCGGCAAAGGGCGGCGATCGGTTTCGGATCGAGAGGTTGCCGCACCCGGACATGGACTGTGGCGTCTACCTGTTCGAGCTCGATGGCCGGGTTCATGCCTGGACCAATGCCCGCGGCAACCGGGTCAAGCGGTGGGATCCGAAAAAGCAACGCTGGGAAACGAAACTGGATCGTGTCGGCGGCCTGAGCAGCGGTGACGGCGTGATGCGGATCGGCCGCGGCCTGCTGGTGTTCCGTGGCAGTACGGCAACCTTCGATGGCCGGGTGATCCTGAAGGCTCCCCCGCGCGGGCGTTACTACAACTTCTACTACGCGCTGGGACATCTTTGTTTCTACTTCACCGATCGCGACGCTCCGAAGCCGTTCACCCGGATCATTGCCTGCCGTTGGCAGCCGGAATCCCGGTCGGTGATCGATGTGTCCCGGGGAGTGGCCCTGGAGGCCAAGTATGTTGGTGCAACGCCGTTTGCCTGGGGCCAGTTCGGTGGCGAGGCGATGACGGTGACCAACCAGGGTGGTGTGCATGCCTTTGATGGACGCCGCTGGCGAACCCTGCAGGAAGGCGACAACCGGGTCAGTTACCAGGTCTATTCGTTCCTGAACGTCTTTGACCGGGCGCTGCTGGCCCAGTATCCCACCGGGCACCTTTTCGAATACCGGGGAGGCACTACGCTGAAACACCTTGACGGATATCCGCCAAGGCTGCCCGGGGTATCGACCCGGGCCCGCGAAGCCCAGACGACAGGGATTTATCGGGGCGAGATGTTCACCGGAGTGTGGCCTTGGGCGGAGTTGTGGCGGTATGACCACGACATCGACCACTGGACCTCGATGGGACGCGCTTTTACCCACCCAAAACTCACCGACAAGACGGTGCATCCCTACCAGGAAGAGGCCGACCGGCTGAAGCTGGTCTCCAATCACTGGGGCCAGAGAATCACCGGGATGGTCTCGGTTGGTGACGCGCTGTTCATGTCCACGTCTGCCAAGGGCACCTACGAGTGGTACGACAAGTACGAATTCCTGACCGACGCCGAGCGCCGCGAGTACGGGGCGGTGTTGAAGATGACCATGCCCGGTCACCTTTCGGCCGTCGTGCAGTGGACCGGGAAGCCGTTGTCGCTCGAGTTCCTCGTCTTTGCCGATCGGCTGGTGGTTCGGCAGGATGGTCGTGAGATTGGGAGGTCTCGGTTCGCGCTGAGTGATCCTCAGCGGTTGCGAAGTGTGAAGATCACCCGGGGCACGGGGATCTTCGGACCGTTGGTCGGAAAACTGATCGGGCGGTGAACTGGCTCACCGTGTTCCCTTATTGACGAAGCTGGTAACCTGTTGGTGTCGGACTGTTGGAAGCTGCCAAACTTGGAGATTTTGCCGTGCGTCGACTGTCCCCGCTGTTGATTGCTGTCCTGGTGATGTTTTTTGCCGGTGTCGCCGACGCCGAGAATTGGGCCAGGTTCCGTGGCCCGGACGGCAAGGGGATCAGCAGCCAGAAGGGGCTGCCGGTCACGTGGACCGACAAGGA
>PBOJ01000168.1 GCA_002724315.1 Planctomycetaceae bacterium
ACCGGTTGAGAGCAGTCCGGGGACGCTGGCAATCGAGGTGTGCAACGTGACGTGGGCGACACCCAGGCCGTGGGGTGGCGAGATGGCCGGCGGAAGATACAGCATCATGGCGACCGAGTCGCTGTGGCAGGCACGGGCGAGCAGTTCGGTGTGGCCGGGGACGTCGACTCCGGCAGCGGCAAGGGCTGCTTTGTTCAGTGGTGCGGTGACCAGCGCGTCGACATGTCCATCAAGAGCCGCCACAGCCGAGGAATCGATCCAGTCGGCGACGGCTCGACCGCAGCGGGGGTCGACGGTTGCCGCGGGGATGTCGCCGACGTCAACGGTCGTCGGATTCCAGCAGGAGATGCTGGAGAGGTCCGGATCTCGATTGTCGAGTTCCGGAGAATCGACCGTCCGCACCGCCAGGTCCAGTCCCACCAGGTCCAGGGCCCGGGTCAGCACAGCGGGGTGACCCACGACCAGAAGGTTGGCCGTCTGGTGGTGCGTTTCCAGGACCCGGGCCACCACTTCGGGGCCCACTCCGGCAACGTCTCCCATCAGCAGCGCCAATCGAGGCTGCTGGGGGTCAGATCGTTCAGGCATCACCAACGGCTCCCGCCGGGCTGTCGGACGTCATGTCGAAACAGTCCGCTTCGGCCAGCGGTGTCCCGTGGCGGTCTTTCTCCGAGAGCGTCGGGCCATCCGAGAGTGGCCACTCGATGCCGACGGTCGGATCGTTCCACATCAGTGTCCGTTCCGATTCGGGGTGGTAGATGTCGCTGCACTTGTACTGGAAATCGGCTGTTTCGCTGGTGACCAAAAACCCGTGCGCACATCCGACGGGGATCAGCAACTGGCTGTGGTTGTCCGAGGAAAGCGTGATGCCGAACCACTGTCCGAAGGTGGGCGAGTTGCGACGCAGATCGACAGCGACGTCGAAGACACTGCCGGCGACGACCTGCACGAGCTTGGCCTGGGGGCGTTCGAGCTGGTAGTGGAGCCCTCTCAGGGTGCCACGGGTTGACCGGGACCAGTTGTCCTGAACGAAGGTCTCGTCGATGCCGTTCTCGGTGAAACGCGGCTGTTGGTACGTCTCGAGGAAGAAACCTCGCTCGTCCTCGAAAACGCGTGGTTGGATCACCAACACTCCGGGCAGCGGGGTCTCGTGGACTTTCATCGGAACCGACTGTCGTGGAGGCGTCTGAAGGGCTTGTGCGGAGGTTAGCATATCGGAGTCACGGGGGACCGAGAAGGCGGCTCAACTTGCGGAAGGTCGTGGCTGTTGCGTAATTTGGGGCTGGTGGCGTGACCGGCAACGACCATGAGGGGAGTTCCGAATGAGGCGAGGACGGCTTTGGGCCCTGTTGGTCGCAGCGGTGTTGTTTGCCGAGACCCCCGTGTTGACCGCGGCCGACACGCAGGCACCGCCTCCGCCTCCGCTGCCCCGCGACCTGCCGGTTGTGAGGGCTCCGGTCGTGGCCAGGCCGATGCAGCCGGATTCGTTGACACGTACTGTGCCGCGAGACGTGGCCGACCTGTTGGCGATCCAGAAGCGGGTCGGGGAACTGGTCAAGAATCTCTCGTCGGCCACGGTCGGCTTGAGGATCGGAAACGGGGCGGGCAGTGGCGTGATCGTGAGTGCCGATGGTTACGTGCTGTCGGCGGCCCATGTGACCGGTGCTCCCAACCGCCGAGTGGATGTCTTCATGGCCGATGGCCGGAGACTGAGAGGCCGGACGCTGGGGCTGAATCGTACGTTGGATGCGTCGGTGTTGAAGATCGACGGAAAGGGGCCGTTTCCCTTCCGGTCCCTGGCACGACCCCAGGATGTTCGCACCGGTGACTGGTGCCTGGCGTTGGGGCACCCCGGAGGATTTGACCGGAGACGTCCGCCGGTGGTCCGGCTGGGCCGGGTGATCCGGACCGCGAACGGATTCGTACAGACCGACTGCACGCTGGTGGGTGGTGATTCGGGAGGTCCGCTGTTCGATTTGGCCGGGAACGTGATCGGGATCCACAGCCGTATCGGGGCTCCGACCAGCTGGAATTTTCACGTGCCGGTCCGGGCTTATACCGAGAGCTGGGTGAGGTTCCTGGATGGCAAGGCCTTTGGCCAACCCAGTCGCGACCGCAAGCCGGTGCTGGGCATCAACGGAACCGACCACGACAAGGGCTGTACGGTGACCGGGGTGAATCCCAACATGCCGGCGGCCAAGGCCGGGGTGAAGCCCGGAGACGTGATCGTGCGGGTTGACGGCAAGACATTCCAGGGATTCGACTCCCTGTTCAACCACATCCAGAACAAGAAACCCGGTGACAAGCTGAGGCTGTTGATTCAGCGAAACGGCAAGCCGGTCGAGATCACCGTGACCCTGGCAGGAGGCCGAGGCCCATGAGCGGCATCTCCTTGATTCGATTGACACGTCCGGCACTGGTATCGGTGGTGTTGCTGTTCGCGGCCGTCGTCGAGGCCGCCCCACCCCCTCGGTTGCCCCGGGATCTCTACAAGAGCGGAGCGGCGATCCGCAACGCGTTTCGTCCGATCGTCAAAAGGACGGCCCGGGCGACGGTGGCGGTGCTGGTCAACGGGCGACAGAAGGCACTGGGAGCGATCGTTGCGGCCGACGGCTGGGTGCTGACAAAGGCCAGCCAGGTCAACGGCATCAATGGTGGTGCGATCACCTGCCAGTTGAAAGACGGCAAGACAGTTTCCGCCAGGCAGGTCGGGCTTCACCGCGAACATGACCTGGCGATGCTCAAGCTCGAAGCCACCGGCCTCCCGGTGGTGATGTGGCGGACTGACCAGGATCCGTCGGTCGGGTCATTGCTGGCCACCTGCGGTCCCGGTGACCTGCCGCTGGCTGTTGGCGTCGTCAGTATCCATCGCCGTCGTATCCCGCACTTTTTCGGTTTCCTGGGCATCGGGTTCGAGGATTCCGCCGGCGGAGTCCGGGTCTCGCGCGTGATGCCCAACAGCGGAGCCAGTCGCGTGGGACTGAAGGCTGGTGACGTGATCACCCGGGTGGCCGGCACGACGATCCCCCGCGGAGAGGCTCTCCGGAACCAGATCCGGAGATTCCGTCCCGGAGAGCTCCTGCCGTTGAGAATCCGTCGTGGACGGGTCGAGTTTGACGCCAACGCCCGGCTGGGGTCCCCGGCCCAACACGTGCAGAATCGCAGCATTTTCATGAACAAGCTGGGTGGACAGTTGAGTTTCCGACGCGGCGGTTTTCCGAACGCGTTTGCCCATGACACGGTGCTGAAGCCCGAGGAGTGCGGGGGGCCACTGGTCGACCTGGAGGGCCGGGCCGTGGGAATCAATATCGCCCGAGAGGGACGAACCGAATCGCACGCGATTCCTGCCCAGGTCATCCTCGGACTGCTCGAGGACCTGAAATCCGGCCGACAGTTCGCTGCACCGGCCAATCGGCTCGGCTCGGCGGATCCACCGGCGGTGCCGTTGCCCCGCTGAGTCGACGGCCCTAGGCGGCCCGTCGGATCTCCGAGGACTCGTGGCGGCCGACCTGGTTGATCCGCGCGTAGACGTCGTCCAGGACCCAGTGGAAGGCGACCAGGTGAACCGACTCGACCAGTCCCATGTCGGTTGACGCGACGTGCAGGTTGTGGCCGGCCATCTGCTGCAACTGACCACCGTCGAACCCGGTGACGCCCCACGTGGTCATGTCGTGCTCGTTGGCCCATTCGACGGCCCGCAAGATGTTCGGACTGTTGCCGCTGCCGCTGATGGCGATCAGGATGTCGCCGGGGGAGGCGAAGTTCTTCAACTGCTCGACGAAGATCCGCTCGAATCCCTCGTCGTTGCCCCAGGCCAGGATGTAGGGCGTGTTGTCGGTCAGCGAGAGTACCTTCAGCCGCGGCATTCCGTCGTTGTTGAAGTCCTTGGGATCCAGTGAACTCTTACCGAGGTCCTCGCAGAAATGGGACGCGTTGGCACCGCTGCCGCCGTTGCCGCAGATGAAGACGAAACGACCGTCGAGCCAGGCCGAATGAATGTGTCGGCCCATCGTCTCGATCGAGTCGAGATCGAGAGCCTCAAAGGCTTCGCTGCAGAGATTGAAGTACTCGCGGGGTGACAACTGGGAACCGATCATGGCGGGATTCCGATCTTTCCGGCTGGTGTGAGGTGGCGGAAAATTACCAGCTTGATGGCGGGGTGAGAAGACCGAGTCACCGCGAGAGACTGTTTTGCGGCTTGATTGATGCCCTCCGTGGATTCCGATAGAACGGATGGCTTCCCCACCGGAGAGCGTACCGATGAGCACCGAGTCTTCTTTCAGTCCGTGCCTGCGGCTGCACGCCGATGACAACATCCTGGTGGCGCGGGCCGAGGTCTCGGCCGGGGCGAGCATTTCGGACAGCCCGCAAGGCTTTACCGCATCCGAGAGGATCGAACTGGGACACAAGGTCGCGTCGAAGCCGATCTCTGCCGGCGAACCGATCCGCAAGTACGGCCAGGTGATCGGGTTTGCGATCGAGTCGATCCAGGCGGGTGAGTGGGTGCACGTTCACAACGTCGAACCCGGCGACCTGGATCTCGACTACGCATTTTCGTCCGACGTTCCGGCACCACCGGACCCCATCTCCGGAAGGACATTTCGAGGTTACCGTCGTGCCGACGGACGCGTGGGAACGCGGAACTACCTGGGAATCGTCAGCACCGTCAACTGCTCGGCCACCGCATCGAAGTACGTCGCCCGGGCCTTTGACGAGGGGCTGCTGGAAGACTATCCGAACATCGACGGAATCGTGCCGCTGGTCCACCAGGGGGGGTGTGCGATGCAGTTGGGTGGCGACGATCACCAGCAGTTGGCCCGGACACTCGCCGGCTTTGCCCGGCACCCCAACATCGGTGGCTACCTGGTGCTGGGCCTCGGCTGCGAGACCGGACAGGGATCCTTCCTGGTTGACAACCACGGGCTGGTGCAACTTGAGGTTCCGGGCCGAGAGTCAGAGCCGATCCCGCTGGTGATGAACATCCAGGACGAGGGGGGGGGGCGGAAGACCGTCGATCGCGCGGTGGGAGTGCTGACAGAGATGCTGCCGGAGATCAATGCGGTCGAGCGAACCGAGATCCCGGTCTCGGAACTGATCCTGGGGACCGAATGCGGTGGCAGTGACGGGAACAGTGGTGTCACCGCCAATCCGGCGGTCGGCGTGGCCAGTGACATGCTGGTGGCCGCCGGGGCGACATCGATCCTGGGAGAGACTCCCGAGATCTACGGGGGCGAGCATCTCTTGACCCGGCGGGCGTCCAGCCCGGAGGTCGGCGAGAAACTGGTGGCGTTGATCGATTGGTGGAAGGACTATGCGGGGAAATTCGGGGCCGAGATCAACAACAACCCGTCGGTGGGGAACAAGAAGGGGGGCCTGACGACGATCTACGAGAAATCTCTCGGGGCGATTGCCAAGGGCGGCAGTACGGCTCTCAAGGAGGTCTACCGGTACGCGGAGGCGGTGACGGCCAAGGGGTTTGTCGTGATGGACACGCCCGGTTACGACCCCGCTTCGATCACCGGCATGGTTGCCGGGGGGGCCAACGTGCTTGTGTTCACCACCGGCCGAGGCAGTTGTTTCGGATGCAAGCCGGTTCCCTGCATCAAGATTTCCTCCAACAGCCCCATGTTCGACCGGATGAGCGATGACATGGATGTGAATGCCGGTCGTATTCTCGAAGGGGCAACGGTCGAAGAGGTCGGCGAGGAGATTTTCGACGAGATTGTTGACGTGGCCAGCGGGAAACAGACCAAGAGCGAGGCCCAGGGGATCGGGGAAGAGGAGTTCTGTCCATGGGCAAT
>PBOJ01000169.1 GCA_002724315.1 Planctomycetaceae bacterium
CAGCAGGTCGGCGAACTGGTCGCCTTCACACAGACTCTGCTCCGACGCTGTGCCAAGCTGCGGGACAAGCTCTGGAGAGGGGCCAATCGCACGAACCTCAAGACCTGGGCCGACAGCGTCGAGACTTACCGCGACATGGTCTACGACGAGTTGATCGGGCGATTGCCGAAACCGACGATTCCCCTCAACGTCCGCACCCGGCAGGTTCTCGACACTCCGGCCTACCGCGGCTGGGAAACCACCATCGATGTCTATCCCGACGTGATCGCCGGGGGAATCCTGTTGATGCCCAAGGACATCAAGCCGGGCGAGAAACGGCCGGTGGTCGTCTGCCAGCACGGACTGGAAGGGGTCCCGATGGACACGATCAGCGGCAAGGGGACCTCCGGGTATGGCCCCTACAAGGCGTTCGCATCACGGCTTGCCGAGCGGGGATTCATCACCTACGCCCCCCAGAACCCCTACCGCGGCCGCGACCGGTTCCGCACGCTCCAGCGGAAGAGCAACCCGATGAAACGATCTCTCTTCAGCTACATCATTCCCCAGCACGAGCGAACCCTCGAGTGGCTCTCGTCCCTGCCTCAGGTCGACCCCAAACGGATCGCCTTCTATGGCCTCTCCTACGGTGGCAAGACCGCCGTGCGGGTGCCGCCGATGGTCAAGCAGTACGCGCTGTCAATCTGCTCGGCTGACTTCAACGAATGGGTCGTCAAGAACGCCAGCAGCGAGGACGGCTACAGCTACGTGTTCACCGGTGAGTACGAGATCTTCGAATGGAACATGGGGCACGTGGCCAATTACGCGGAACTGGCCAACCTGATGACGCCACGGCCGTTCATGGTCGAAAGAGGTCACCACGACGGCGTGGCGCCCGACGAATGGGTTGGCTGGGAATTCGCCAGGGTGAAACGTCACTACGACCTGATCGGAATCGGCGATCGGGCTGAGATGGAAGTCTTCGTCGGACCGCACACGATCAACGGCAAGGGAACGTTCGACTTCCTGCACCGGCACCTGGACTGGGCAAAGAAGCGGTAGCCACCACTAAACCAGGTCCTCCCCGGCGTGGATTCTCAGGTAGCTCGCATAACGCGACTCGTGGATCAACTCCGTCTCCACCGCCCGCTTCACCGCGCAACCCTCTTCATGAGTGTGCGAGCAGTCGGGAAAATGGCACAGGGCGACGAACGGCCGGAACTCCACGAAAAACCCCTCGATTTCCTCGGGGATCAGGTCCCAGAGAGCCAGTTGACGGATACCGGGCGTGTCAACGACATAGCCTCCACCGTCGAGTTCGATCAGCTGAGTGCGTCGGGTGACATGGCGTCCCTTTCCGGTGGATGAACTGATCTCACCGGTCAACAGCCTCAACCCGGGCTGGATCGAGTTGAGCAATGACGACTTTCCGACACCGCTCTGACCGGCAAAGACCGTCTCGCGCTCAGCCAGAAGCTGTCTCAACCGGGAAATCCCCGCCCCGGTCTCGGCACTGGTCAACACCACTTCGTAGCCCAACCGAGCGTAGAGTCCCGTCCAGCCGACCAGTTCCGCCGGATCGAGCAGGTCAATCTTGTTGATGCACAGAACGGCCGCGATCTCCCCCTGCTCGGCACTGACCAGGAATCTGTCAACAAGGACCGGCTTGAGGTCGTCGGCGGGGACGACAACCATCAGTTGATCGACATTGGAGACGATCACGTGGGCACGATGCCGGCTGCTGCGAGACAGCACCCCGTGACGCGGCTCGACACGCTCGATCACCCCCGTCTCCGCATCGACATCCCCGACCAGAACCCGATCACCGGTGACGACGGCGTTCCGCTGGTCACGGGCCAGCGAGCGGACAATCTGGCGAACAGTGCACTCCAGTTCGCGGCCGTCGTCGAGTTGTACGCGGGACATCTGTCCAATCGCGCTGAGCACCCGTCCGGCGTGACAGGTCGACAGATCCACATCGATCTGCAGGTCCCCCTCTTCGGTCTCGGCGGCAATCACCGTGCGGTACCGGGAGGTGTCCCCCTTGCCCGAGACCCGTTCGCCGGCAGCGATGTCCTCGATCCGCTCCGGATCCGTACGCGCCTGCTGGGTCAGGTTGCCCCGTCGAGCCCGCTTGCCCCGGTTCTTCTTCAGGGCCACGCGGACCTTCCGCTTGCGGTTGCTCTTTTTCTTGCCCAAAACCCCTGGCCTCGACGCCATGTGTCGCTGGCCAATCTAGCGCCGGGGTGAGTCGGGGTCAAATTGCCGAGCAAATTCGACCGGGACAACCGATCACGGATCGAAGCCGTTGACCCCCCTGCGCGGGCACCTACAATGACAGCCGAGGGGGAGCCGGAGAGGACCGAGTGGTCGCTGCGTGGAGGGATCTTTGGGCCCAGGCCGAAACGAACCAGCCACGTGGAGGAAAGTCCGGGCTCCGCAGGACACGGTGGTGGGTAACGCCCACCGTCCGCAAGGATAGGGAAAGTGCCACAGAGAGCAGACCGCCGATCGGGGACCCTCCGGGGTCCCAGGAGGCAAGGGTGAAACGGTGCGGTAAGAGCGCACCAGCAGGTCGGGAGACCGGCCTGGCTTGGTAAACCCCACCGGGAGCAAGATCAAACAGGGGGCCTTGTCGGGCTGGTCCGGCCCGCCGTCACCCCCGGGTCGATCGCTTGAGGCGACGGGCAACCGCCGTCCCAGAGAAATGACCACTCTCGACAGAACCCGGCTTACAGGCCCTTCTCCGCTCCCCCTCATTTCTTCCTCCGTTGGCCACCTCTGGGTGGCCCCGAGGCAAATCGGCGTTTCCTCTTGCCTCGTCAACCAAGTGGCTGCTATCAACCGCTGGACCCCCGAGCCACGCGGTGGAAACTCACTGATGTCACGCCCTCACCTGGCCGCATTCTCACCCACGCTGGCCACGCTGGCGCTGAGCATCACCCTGACGGTGCTGGGAGGGTGCCACATCGGGAATTTCTCAGCATCGATCGACAGTGACACGCGATTGCCCGAATTCGAGTTCTCGGCGATCCCCGACCAGTGGGAACCGAACGTCGACCAGGACGGTGTCTCGCGCGGTGAAACCGACGGCCAGGCCGACGGCGCCGAATAACCGGCACAACCGTTCTCGCTGAGACACCTACACCGGTTCCCCGTGCCGTTGTCCACATTCGACCACTCCGGTTGAATTGACGCTCCCGACCGGCCCACTACAATCAAACGCCTCATGTCTTGAGCCGCTCATTCGGAGTGGCAACTCAAGAACCCTCGGAACGGACCTGCACCGGCTCGAGGGCGACCCCGGACGCCACAGAACGCGTCAGCAGGATCACCGGCGGAACGTACTGACAGACGAAATCTGGCCCGCGAGGAAGAGCGGGACGAGGAAGCCGCCCCGGGGGGATCATCTGGCCAGGGTCGGCCAGTACAACCGGGGCGGAATCCCACGGAGTGTTACATGCGGCTGACTGAATTTGTCGTTCCCGATTCGATCGTCACCGATCTCGACGCGAGCACCAAGGCCGAGGCCATCCGTGGCATGGTCGAGAGCCTCTCCTCGGCCGGGCGGATCCCCGCTGAGGACAGCGACGTGATCATCTCGGCGATCCTCAAACGAGAAGAACTCGGATCGACCGGCATCGGCAACGGTGTCGCCGTCCCACACACAAAACATGCCGCAGTCGATCAACTGACCGCCACTGTGGCCCTCTCCACCCGGGGTGTTGACTTCGCCAGCCTCGATGGCGAAGCTGTGCATATCCTGTTCTTGTTGATTTCGCCGCCCGATCTCCCAGGCGACCACCTGCGTGGGCTGGAGAGCATTTCCCGGCACCTGCGGAACCCGAACTTCTGCAACTTCCTCCGACAGGCACAGACCTCAACGGAAGTTGTCGAACTGCTCGAGGAAGCCGACAACAACCAATTGGACTAATCACTCGTTTCCCGACAGCCTCCGGTCGTGACAGCATGGTCCGGCCGGCGGGACCCTGTCGGGCGTTTCTTGCCGTCGCAAATCAGTCTCATTCGAATTTGTCTCCGCCGCGACGGCCCCACAACGGACAACCAGAAAACCATCACCAACCGTCGCCGGACTCAGTTTCCGGGGACGCAGAGCGACTTGAGGTCTTTCCCAACCACTCGAACCCCCAGACCGCTCACAGAAGCCGATGACTTACACCGCTCAAAAAACCGTCCGAGTCGGTCTCGAACAGGGCCTGCACATGGTGCCCTGTTCGCTGATCGTTCGGACGGCCGAGCGATTTTCCTGTGAGATCCAGATCCAGAAAGAGGATCGATCGGCCGATGCCAAGACGATGCTTGACCTGCTAACGCTTTCGGCCGAGAACGGCAGCGTGCTGGTTCTCGAAGCCCGCGGAGCGGAAGCCGGAGAGGCCGTCAAGGCGCTCGCAAGACTCTTCGAGTCCAACTTCGACGACCCGGCCTCCGGCTCGCAACCGGCCACCGGGTCGGATCGCTAGCTCCCGGGAAGGTCGGTGCCGGATGCAGATCAAGCGCGGGATCGCCGTCTCTCCCGGTGTCGTCACCGGTGAAGTGGTCGTGCTGGGGACCGAGGATTTTCGCATCCCGCAACGGTTCGTCTCGATCGACGCCGTCGAAACCGAGCTCGGACGATTCCGCAGTACGCTCGACGCGGTCTGGGAAGAAATCGAGGAAAACGAACGACTGGCTCGCGAACAACTCGGTGACCAGTTCGGTGCGATCTTCGGGGCTCACCTGCAGATGGCTCGTGACCCGAAACTGATCGCCGAGATCGAGAGCTTGATCAGCGAAAAGAGCCTCTCGCCCGAATACGCTTCGAGCCGGGTCCTCAGGCGATTTGCTCGTGACCTCCAGAACCTCGGCAACCAGTACCACGCCGAGCGGGCCGTCGACATCTTCGATCTCGAAAAGAGAATTCTCAGGCACCTGCTCGGTGAACGTCGCGAGGAACTGTTGCACCTGAGGGCGCCGGTGATCGTGCTGGCCCACAACCTGACACCCAGCGAAACCGCCGGTCTCGACCGTGAGTTCGTGATGGGTTTCGCCACCGAGGTGGGGGGACACACCAGTCACACCGCGATCCTGGCCGGGGCCCTGGAAATCCCCGCCGTCGTCGGTCTCGGACATTTTCTCTCGGATGTCTCCGGCGGCGAGATGGTCATCATCGACGGGAACCACGGAGAGGTGATTCTCGAACCCGACGACGAGACCCTGGCGAAATACCGTGATCTGGAAGAACGCGTCCACTCGGTCACCGAACGACTCGCCTCGCTGAAGACCCTGCCGGCCGAGACAATCGACGGTGAATCGATCACGTTGCTGGGCAACATCGAGTTCCCCGAAGAGGCGGAGGTGTGCCGTGAGCGGGGCGCCAAGGGAATCGGACTGTACCGAACCGAGTTCCTCTATCTCGAACGGAACCAGATTCCCAGCGAGGAAGACCACTACGAAGCCTACCGCAAGGTGATAGCCGCCGCCCCCGATCACCCCGTGACGATCCGGACGCTGGATGTCGGAGCCGACAAGGTGCCCGAGACGATCGGAGAACTGGCCCCCGACGTGGTCAACCCCCAGCTCGGACTCCGCAGCGTCCGACTCTCACTCCACAACATCCCGCTGTTCAAGACGCAGCTGAGAGCCATCCTCCGGGCGGCTGTCGATGGCGACGTGCGGGTGATGTTTCCTCTGGTCAGCAACCTGATGGAACTTCGGCAGGCCCGCATGATCCTTGGAGACGTCATAGATGACCTCGAAGAACAACAGGTGCCATTCCGCCGGGACGTGCAGGTTGGTATCATGGTTGAGGTGCCCGCAGCGGTGATGCTGGCCGAGGAATTCGCCCAAGAGGTCGATTTCTTCTCGATCGGCACAAACGACCTGATCCAGTACACGCTGGCGGTCGACCGGGCGGATCCGAGCGTCGCCAACCTTTATCGGTCCGGTGATCCCTCGATCCTCCGACTGATCCGCAACGTTGTTTCTGCCGCCGCGAAGCACGATGTCGCTGTGACCGTTTGCGGCCAGATGAGTTCCGATCCGGTATTCATCTCGTTGTTGATCGGCATGGGCATCCGACAATTCAGTTCAACACCTCACGCGATCCCAGAAATCAAGGAAGTCATCCGAAACCTGACGATCGAGTCGGCCGAGCAGATCGCGGCTCACGCCCTGACGCTCGACCTCGCACGTGACGTCGAAAACTACCTCCGCGGTGAACTCCACCGCATCTGCCCCGACCTGGTGCTCTGACCAGCCGCGCCTCCACCGGTCACAACCGTCCTGTGGAATCCATCGCTGGGACAGATCCGGGGGCGATCGAGCAGAACAATCCAAAACAACGCTGAAACACACAAGTTCGTCACAGTGAAACGAACGACAAACAGTCAACCAAGGGCGCGACAGCGCAAAACCGTCATCCCGACGGTTTCACCCGCACCCCGACTACTCCCGGACCCCACAGGGACCGGTTCGAGTGCCGGGGAAGTCGGGCAGTGCGTCGCCACGGAGAACTGCCGCAACAGGCGACGGATCTCCGCCCGCCACCAAGGACAAAAAGATGATCGACGAGACCACAGGCCCCCAATTCGAGGCCACTGCCGACGACTCGGCCGAACAGGACTTCGAACGAGCACTCGACCGGGTCGATGCCGACCCGGAACCTCCGACAGAACCTGAAACCGGACCGGAATCCGGCTTCGGTGCCGGGCTGGAACTCGACACCCCAGCTGACACCCCAGCTGACACCCCGGCTGACGCAACGCAGGACGATGACAAGTCGTCCGACGAAAACGCCAACGGATCCGGATCCTCAAGGCGGAGAGGACGGGGCCGACGCAGAAAGCGCGGATCGGGCAAGTCGGACCGAAAGAGTCCTGACACAAAATCCGCAGACAAGTCGTCACGGACCGACGGCAAGAAAAAGATCAAGAAGGAAATGTTGATCAACGCGTTGCAGCCCGAAGAGAGTCGCATCGCGATCACCGAAAACGGAGTACTCGAGGAACTCTACGTCGAACGCAACAGCCTGGAGAGTTGCGTGGCCAACATCTACAAGGGCCGCGTGGTCAACATCGAACCGTCGATCCAGGCCGCCTTCGTCGACTTCGGCATCGGTCGCAACGGGTTCCTTCACGTCAGCGACGTCGAATACCAGTACTACAAGCACCTGTTGACCGAAAAGGAACAGGCAGCACGAAACGAAGGCAAGCGGCGCGGCGGAGCCGGAAACGACCGGGGGCAACGCAACAAGCCCTTGATCCAGGACATCTTCAAGAAGGGCAGCGAGGTCGTTGTCCAGGTGATCAAGGAAGGCATCGGCACCAAGGGCCCGACGCTCTCGACCTACGTTTCGATCCCCGGTCGCTACCTGGTGCTCATGCCCGCACTGGGCCGGGTTGGAGTCAGCCGCAAGATCGAAGGAGATGAGATCCGCCGCAAGCTTCGCAAGGCCATGAACGAACTCGACCCGCCTCCCGGGGTCGGCTTCATCGTTCGCACCGCCGGATCCGATCGCACCAAGCGCGACCTCCAACGCGACATGAACTACCTGATCCGCCTCTGGAAAGTCCTTGTCGGACGGATCACCTCCTCCCCCACGCCCTCCGCGATCTACGAAGACAGCGACATGGTCATCCGCACCATTCGCGACATCTACAACAGCGAAATTGAAACGGTGTGGATTGACGAGAAGGCGGCCTACGAGCGGGCCCAGGAATTCATGAAGATCTGCATGCCACGGCAAACCAACCGGGTCAAGCTCTACGAGGAGAGCGAACCGATCTTCCAGAAGTGGAACATCGAGTCAGAAATCGAGGCGATCCAGGACCGAACAGTTGCGCTGAAAAACGGCGGCTCGATCGTGATCGACCAGACCGAAGCCCTGGTTGCCATCGATGTCAACAGCGGCACGTTCCGTACCAAGGATGATGCCGAGACCTCCGCCTACAAACTCAACCTCAAGGCCGCCGAGGAAATCTGCCGTCAGATCCGACTTCGTGACCTCGGGGGAGTCATCGTCAACGACTTCATCGACATGAGGGATGAAAAACACCGCCGTGGTGTCGAGAAAGCCCTCAAGGACGCGTTCAAGAGAGACCGGGCGCGAACCAAGGTGCTGAAAATCAGCCCGTTTGGACTGGTCGAAATGACCCGACAGAGAATTCGACCGTCACTGAAACGGAGTGTCTACGAAGACTGTCCATGCTGCGATGGGACGGGGCTGGTCAAAACGGCCGAGAGCGTTGCGATCGAAGTCATGAGACTGGTAGCCAGCAATGCCAGTCGCAACAATGTGCAATCCATCAAGCTCGAAGTTCACCAACGGGTCGGCGAATACCTCAACAACCGCAAACGCCGCAGTCTCAACGAAATCGAACAAGAGTGCGGTGCTACTGTCTCCATTGCGACTCTCAAGGACTGTTCCCCCAACCACCTGGTCGCCACCTGCAAGGATCAACACGGCAAAGACGTGCGGATTTCCCAGCCAGGTGGCTCGAAATCGAAAAAATAACCCTCTACAATCGTCGATTCTCCACGTTTCACCTTCCCTGCGACGCGACTCGGAAATCCGGCCATGTTCGCTGTCATTACCGACGGAAGTCACCAGTACCGTGTTTCGCCCGGTGACGAACTGACCATCGACTACCGCAAGGGCTCAGAGCCCGGTCAAACCATCGAGTTCGACCGGGTGCTGTTGGCCAATGGCGGCGGCTCAAGTGCCATCGGACAACCGGTGATTGACGGAGCCACGGTCACGGCCGAGGTCGTCGAGACCGAGGTCAAAGGACCCAAGCTCGAGATCCAGAAGATCCGACGTCGGAAGAATTCCAGACGACACACCGGCCACCGACAGAAGTACACTTCCATCAAGGTCACTGACATCAGCGTGCCGGGCCTGGAAATCATCGAGACACCAGAAGAAGAACCGGAAGCAACGCCAGAGCCTGTAGCAGCCGCTGAAGAAGAAACGGCTGAAGAAGAAACGGCCGAAGAAGAAACGGCTGAAGAAGAAACGGCTGAAGAAGAAACGGCTGAAGAAGAAACGGCTGAAGAAGAAACGGCTGAAGAAGAAACGGCCGAAGAAGAAACGGCCGAAGAAGAAGCTTCGGACGAAGCCGACGAGAAATCGGACGAGTAGAGACGAATTCTGCGAGTGGCCACATGACGGCCCGTTTCGATCTCGACACCGTCCGCGGCCAGTTCCCGGCCTTCAATCGCACCGTTGAAGGTCGTCCTGTCGTCTTCCTGGATGGAGCAGCGGGAAGCCAGGTGCCCTCCCGCGTGGCCGAAGCCGTCAGCGGTTACCTTATTGGCACCAACGCCAATCACGGTGGCCCGTTTGCTACCAGCGTCGAAAGTGACGCAATGCTCGACGCAGCACACCAGGCTGCTGCTGACTTCCTGGGAACCGCTGACCCCGATACGGTCGCCTTTGGCGCCAACATGACGACGTTGACCCTGGCCGTTTCCCGGGCACTGTCCTCCACCTGGCAACCGGGTGACCGGATCCTTGTTTCTCGCCTCGACCACGACGCCAACGTCACGCCCTGGACCCTGGCGGCCCACGATGCCGGGGTCGCCGTCGATCACATCGACATCCACCCCGACACGGCCACTCTCGATCTCGATACTCTTCATGACCGGATCACCGATTCGACCCGACTGGTCGCCATCGGAGCCGCGTCAAACCTCTCCGGCTCGATCAACCCTGTCACCGAGATCACCCAGGCTGCCCACCGAGTTGGCGCTCTGGTCTTTGTCGATGCGGTCCACCTGGCCCCGCACCGCCTACTGAACGTTGAGGCCTGGGACTGCGACCTTTTGGCCTGCTCGGCCTACAAGTTCTTCGGTCCTCATGTCGGTCTGCTCTGGGGACGCCGCAACTTGCTCGAGTCACTCAAGGCCTACAAACTGCGTCCGGCCTCCAACCAACTGCCCGACAAGTGGATGACCGGGACGGGCAACCACGAGGGCATTGCCGGCGTCGGTGAAGCGATAGAGTACCTGGCCGACCTCGGCCGGGACGTTGATCCCACGGCCGAATCTCGACGCCAGGCCCTGGCAACAGCCTTCCGGGCCATTGGCGATCACGAACGGGAGTTGTCGCTGGGATTGCTCGACGGCCTGGTCCGTCTTCCCGGTGTCACGATCCACGGGATCACCGACGCCGCTCTCATCGACCAACGGGTGGCCACCTATTCGATCACCCACGACCAGCTCAGCCCCGGAGAACTGGCCGAACAGCTGGCCCGGCGAGGCATCTTCACGTGGGCGGGCAACCACTACGCGTTGCCGGTGACCGAAGCCCTGGGTCTCGAACCCGGCGGGACACTGCGGATCAGTGCCCTGCACTACAATACGCTCGAGGAAATCGAGCGGACCATTTCGGCACTCGGCGACGTGCTGGCCAGGTGAACCCGGGGCTACTTCAGAGACTCCAGGTACGCCAGCAGATCACGCACCTCGCTGATCGACATCCGCTCGATCAGTTTTTCGGGCATCAGTGATGTCTTCCGGGGCGTTCTCAGTTCGACCTCGGTGTTGGCCAGGTTGGTCTGCTTGCCGGTAGCGTCTTCGATCGTCAGGCGATCACGGTTCTCGTAGACGATCACACCGTTGAGGACCCGGCCGTCAGTCGTCACCAGCGTCCACGACGTGAACTGCGGAGCGACCTCCCGACTGGGCACCAGGATCGACTCGAGCAACTGACGTCGGTTGCGAGAGCGTGCGATCAGTGACAGGTCGGGCCCCACTCGGCGGCCCCGGCCATTGGCCATGTGGCAGCGAGCGCATTGGGGGCCGGCATTGTGGAAGAAGAGCCGACGGCCCGCCGCCGCATCACCTCCTCGAGCCAACAACCGGGTCCATCCCCGGAGATCATCAGGACGGTGGGCCGCCATCAGTTTCAACGCCCCGGGAATTTTCTCGCCGGCGACGCCCAGCGAAGTGGCCAGCCGATCGGCCAGGTCCCGGTCCGAGGCGGTCGGTTTGCCGGCCGTTGTCACCGTCGCGATCAACTTCGCCACCACCGACCGGCTTCCCGCATCGGTGGACAACGTCGGCTGCAACGACCTCAGGGCCTCGCTCTTCAGTGGCGACCGGGGATCGGCGACCCACTGCCGTAACCTTTCTGCCACCTCCGGACTCCGAGAAAACCGTCCCAATCCCGCCACGGCATCGGCACGCTCTGACAGAAGCCTCTTCGAATCCCCTGCAACACCCAACAACAACTCGGAGGCAAAGGTGTGAGACGACAGGCCCAGTGTCCGCACCGCCTCGGCAACCAGTTTCTTGTCACTGGAAGCCAGCAGATCGGCGAACAGTTTGCGATCCAGCGATGCGGATGAGGGGTCGACCAGTTGCAACGCCAGTGACCGCACCGCCGGGGGCCGCCCGGTGTCAGTCAGCAATGGCAGGACATAGTCGGCCGGAGCCGTTTTGTCGATCTTCTTCGGGTCTCCCCCATCGAGCATGTCGAGTGCGGCCAGGGTGGTGCGGAACAGGTCCGCGGTGATGTCGGGATTGTCGAGGATCGCGGCCACTTCCGGCCGAAGTTCCTTCCGGCCCGTCTCGGCCACCCACTGCACCACCAGGCGTCTCACGACCGGATCGAACGGACCTCCGGAAAGCATCCGTCTGGCCAATGCCGGATCATGAAACCGCTTCCGCACCGCCAGGGCCAGCAGTGTACGAATCGCCCGGCGTCGCCCGTTGTCACCGGCAGCTCTGTCCAGTGCCACGCGAACCGCCTTCAACAGGTCCGCCTCAGCAACATCCCGGCGAACCACCCGTTCCAGAACGGCGGCCATCAGGAACGGATCGTCGGGGACCAGCAGTCCCAGCGCCGCCTCCAGTGACAGCAGTCGCATCGAAGCAGCCGCCCAGCGAGCCCGGTGTCCGGGTGTCGCAACCGGCCGGTCCAACGGGTCGGGCACCCACAACAGCGCTGCCACCTGTTCGTCCCGGAGAAAATCTCGTTTCGAGGCATCGAAGGGAAACTGAGGGGACCCGATCAGCTCGATCACCGCGATCTCGACCTCGGTCGATCCTCCGCCCAGACGTGTCCGCCGACCGCCTGGCCGAAGGAACCCGTAATCGGTGGTCTCGGGGTCCACCGAGGCGATCGCCCACAGGACCTCGATCCGCGACCGCGAACTGGTCCGGGGATCGGAGATCAGTTCTCCGAGTCGGCGGCGGCCCGCATCGGTCCCGGACAACGCGACCGCGGCAGCACGACGGAGCGGAAGATGAGCCGATCCGACCAGGTCGGTCAGTTCGTCGACACCCCGCTTGGGCGTCACCGTCGCCACATCGATCACCGGCCTGGACGACTCGGCCTTCCGGCCCGGTTTCCGACGGATCCGCCACACCCGTCCACGACCGTGAACCTTGTAGTCTCTCAGCACCCAGTCGGTGCAGTACAGGCTGCCGTCCGGCGCGGTGGCCAGGCCCACCGGCCGGAAGTTCACCCCGCCCTGGATCAACGGCTCGGCGACCGATTCGAACGACGCACCGCGTTCGACCATCCGGAAACGATCGATGCGATGATCTCCCCAACTGGTCACCAGCAGGTCACCGCGATACTCGTCGGGCAAGTCGATCGACTCGTAGGAGACCATCCCCGACGGGGCCTCGCCCGTACCGGCCATCATCGGCAGGGTGCCCGGGATTTCGCCGTTCCAGCTCGTGAACGGATGAAACCCTTTGCGGCCGTTCCGGTACCGGTAGCCGTAGTCGCCACCGGCGACGATGTGCATCAGGCGGCACGGAGGCAGGCTGTCCGGATCGTTGTCGACGCTGAACAACCTCCCGAAGGTGTCCACGCAGCTGGCGTGCGGATTCCAGAACCCGGTGGCAAACCCCTTGAGTTCCGAGCCGTCGGGGCGGCAGCGATAGATGTTGCCCCCTTCGCCGCCGCCGGCCAGTGTCGTCCCGTCGCTGCCGATCAGCTTGTAGTTGGCCCCCAGGTTCTCACCGAGGCCGATGAACATGTGGCCCCGGCCATCAAAGGCAAAACCGGCCAGCCCGTTGTGCGGATAGTTGCCGGGCGTATCGAGGTGGAGGATACGGCGTCGGCGATCGGCCACCAGATCACCGTCGTCGTCCCACAGCGCCAACACCTCTTTTCGCGTCGCCACCAGCACCGTGTCGGGTTGCCCGGGCTCGAACGATGTTCTGACCGCGACGCTCATCGCGTGGACGAACCCGTCGGCAAATACGGTCGGCTTCTCGGCGCGCCCATCACCGTCGCGGTCACGCAAGACGAGCAGGCGGTCGGTCGGATGCCGATCGTAACCCTCCGGCGGGAAATGCGTGTTGCTCTCGATCGCGAACACCCGACCCAGGTGGTCGACGTCCAGGCCAGTCGGAGTGACGATGTCAGGGTCAGCAGAAAACAGCTCGATCACCAACCGGGAATCACGGCTCGTCGGTGGCTTTTCGGCAGCAGCCAGCCGGCCGGCAGTGACATCGATGACCAGGGCGGCCAGCAGCAGAGCGTGCAGAGGGGACAGGCTCACGGTGGGTGTCTCCAGCGACTTCGGTTGAGTCCGGCGATTTGACTTTTCGAGATGTGCCACTACCGTAACCCCTTCGTGTACTGTCGTGAACGAAAGCCGTCACCGATTCCCGGTGACATCGGCCCGGTTGCGTGGCGGCCCTGGCCAACGGTGTTGACGTCCCGGGTGGAGATCGATGAGACAGGGCCACGATGACGGTCGCCAACCCATCGGACCTTCGTCCGCTTCGCTGGCGATTCTGACCAGTTTCCTTTGGGGCGGCACACCGGTCGCCATCAAGTACTCCCAGGACGTGCTGCCCCCGATCGGCGTGGCCGCAGCCCGGTTCCTGCTGGCGGCCGGTTTCATGGTCGCCTGGTGCAGCATCCAGCGAGTGAGCCTGAAGCTGAAACCCGAAGAACGTCGACCGGCGTTGATCTGTGGACTGCTGCTGTACGCCCAGATCGCCCTGTTTCACCTCGGGCTGCACCGTTCAAGCCCCTCGCACGGCTCGCTGCTGATCAACACCTTCGTGTTGTGGGTGGCAGGGATCGAACACTTCATCACCCGCACCGATCGTCTCAATTCCCGGCGGCTGGGCGGACTGGTGCTGTCCGCCTCGGGAGTCGGGATGGTGCTGGCCCTCTCGGGTGCAGACCCCCAGCAGGCCGCAGCCGGATTCGATCAGCCCTCGATGACCGGTGACCTGCTTTTGGTGGGCAGCGGCTTCCTGCTGGGAGTGAAGATCATCTACACCAAGCAGGCCGTCCGGGTTGTGCCGCCGCCACGACTGATTCTTTGGCACGACGTGATCGGAATGGTCCTGTTTGCCGTGACCGCTGCAGCGCTGGAGCGGGAACAGATCGACATTGGCGAGGTCCGGATCGAGGCGGGACTGGGCCTGCTGTACCAGGGCCTGGTCGTCGCCGGCTTTTGCTTCGCGGTTCAGTCCCAATTGCTGAAACGCCATCCGGCGGCGCGGCTGAGCGTCTTCGCGTTCTCGACACCGATCTTCGGCGTCCTGATCGCCTGGGCCTTCCGTGAAGCAGCCCCCACGCCGTGGCTCCTGGTCGCCGGTGCGGCAGTGGCCACAGGCATCGCCCTGGTCAATTGGAAGACGCCCCCCCGGTGACCGGCACGGCTATGGACTGCAACACCTCGCGGGTCGTTTCGTCCTGGATCAGCCCGATCACGAACAACGACTTCAGGTCGAGCGGCTTCTCCGGGAAATTCATCCCCTGGAGGCGTTCGAATCGCGCGAGGTCATCGGCAAGTTGCTTGCGAACCTCGTCAATCGAAAGAGACTCGGAGACGGCGAACTTGCCGTCCTTCGGAGCCACACCTTCCCCACCGTCGATCTGCCAACGAACCACCATCTCCTGCACACGGATTCCGTTGCTGGCCGCCGGCATCATCACTTTTTCCTCGACCAGCAAGAGCCGCATTCGGTACTCGCCGTCGGCCGCCCCGCTGCTCTCGGCACCGGCCTTCACCTGGACCCCGGTGGGAGTCCGCTTGGCCGAGAGAGTCATCTTCCAGTCGCTGGTGACCGACAACCGCTTGGCGATTTCGCGGAAGACGAGCCCGTGGACCCGCGGTGTGTCAGCAAGCAGTCCGTCGGTCGACGGCAACCGCCGACCGTCCAGGTAGATGGCCGGAAGAGACCGGCCCCGGTAGAACGATAGGCGACCTAGCGACGCGTCGTTGGACAAGGGATCTCCCCCCCCCTGGTTGCGACGGGCGGCGTCCAGAGGATGGTACCGGACCACGATCAGCCTGTTGGCACCCAGACGCCGAGCCAGCGCAGCCGTTGACATTTCGGCCGCCACTGCCGAATCCGCCCGCACGGTGGTGAACAACTCACACAACACACTGCGACCGGTCGACTTCGGATCGGGCAGGTCAGGTCCACCGGGAGATTTGGCCAGACCGTCAACCGCTTTCTGGTAAACGGTGTCCAGGAAGGCCGGCAGGCCCTTTGTGTCCCCGTGCTTCGTCTTCCACAATCTCGCCAGCGTGTCTCCCGGACGAACCGCTTTCACACCTGCCGACTCCCATTCGAACTCCAGCAACCGCTCCAGCAGCGGCAACCCGACGATTTCGCCGTACAACGCGATGGCCTCGTCGAGTTTCTTGGCCTTCTCGGCTTCCTCGGCCAGGCCGAAGGTCACGAAGTGGCTGTAGGGGAACTTCTTGCGGAGCTCGTAGAGCTTGGCCAGAGGCGCCTCCCGGTCGGTGGTGGACTTGGAGGCCAACTGTTTCAGAGCGTCCTCGGCGTCAACCCGCGCCTGGGTACCATCGCACTGGTCGATCAGTTCGGCGAGCCGCCGCTGGAACGGGGCCGCCCAGGACTGCTCACCAAGCGCCTGGGAAAGTCCCTTGGAGATTCCGATGGCGGCCTTGGGAGGATACCCGCGTGTGAATGCGACGTGCGAGAGGATCAACGTGTTGACGAGTTCCATCCGAGTCCCCCACCGCTTGGTGAGTTCCAGATGCTCGTCGACAGCCGCCAGGTAATCTTTCAACGGCATCTTCCGCGGATCCGCGTGTCCCATCAGGTTCTTCAGACTGATGTCCAGTGCCAGGGATGTGTCGGGATGCTCGCTGCAGAACAACCTGTAGGTGTCGTAAAGAGTCAGCTTCTGGGTCTTGGCCTTGTTGACGACCGCATCGAGTTTGGGACGGTCGAGCGTGGACATGACGGTGACCTGGCTATCGAGCTGGACCTCGTCAGTGGGCATCAAGCGAGCCGCCTGGCAGACGTCGCCCCTGACCACATTGCCATAGACAATCCCGTCCTCGCCGAGGGTGCCGTCGAAGTCGACCCGGTGGGTCCCATCGACGAAGACGATCCTGGCCCGGGTGCGATCGGCGACGGTCGCGTCGGCGACAATCTCGGCTTCCGGAAAGACCGGGGTTCGAAACGACAACCGAACCGTCATATCGTCGAGGTCGCCCCGGCGTGGAGCGAGGATGAACAGACCCGAACAGATCTCGTCGAAACGACGCTCGACGTCGTCGGGCTGGCTGATGATCAGCACCCAGTTCCCCTCGAGCGTCTTGCGACCGGGACCGGTCGAGAGAAACGGATTGCGGCCGGCCAGCGTGTCGGACCCCGTGTCCGCCGGATTCGCGCCGTCTGCAGCCGCCTGGCCGTCTCCATCGGCCGAAGGACTCGACAGAATCCAGACCGTGCCCGAAACGATGACCAGGACCAGCAGACCGACCATCAACCTCAGCACGAGATTCGGTCCGGCCATCGGACCGGGGGTGGACTCTGCATCGATCGGTACCTGATCGCCGGAAGAACCGGGATTTTCGTTGGTGTCGATTGGGTCGGACATGAAAGCTCCAGGTGCAGAAAACCTGCCTGCTGCCGCGTGTTGTTCGTTCCAGGACGTGGGGCTGCAGCCACACCGGCCAGACCCGCATCCTAGTTTACGCCAAAAACCCCGACGAGTGGTGGACTCGAGTCAGCAAACCGTGGTCGACTCCCGACGTCCTCACCCACCGATCACTCCGCCCGTCTCGTTCCCGCTTTCTTCTCCAGTCTCCGTACCCGTCACGATCCGATTGACCGCTGCCAGGCACCCGCGAGTCACATCAGCCAGGAACTGGGGATCAAGCGTCTCGGGAGTGTCACTGGGTTGGTGATAGTGCGGGTTTCTCATGAAACTGGTGTCGGTGATCATCAGGGCCCGGAACCCCGCATCCCAGAAGGGACTGTGATCGGAAAGCCGGGTCGCCTGCAGGGCTTCACCGTTTCCAGGCACCGCAAGCGTCTCGACGGGCAACCCCTCGATCTCGCGCATCCCCGCGGCCCAGAGTTCGACCAGCGATTCGGATCTCTGGTTGCCGATCACCGCGATGAAGTCGCCGGTATCGGGGTAGAGACCCTCGAGCAACCTCGGCAGCGACTGGGCGCCGGGCGCCGGATCGCGGTACCCGAGCATTTCGAGCGAGATCATGCCGACCAGGTTCACCCCGTCCCGTCTGAGATCGGCCGCCCGGGCCGCTCCGCCCAGCATCCCGTCTTCCTCGAGATCAAAGGCAACCAGTTCCAGGCTGACCGGATTGCCGGAGACGTCTCCGGGCAATTCCCTGTCCAGGCAACAGGCGATCTCGAGCAACGCTGCAACCCCGCTGGCGTTGTCATCTGCCCCGGGAGTCTGTGGCAGGGAATCCAGGTGAGCTCCGACCAGCAATCGCGGACCGCCTTCATCGAACCGGTTGGGCCAACGGGCCACCAGGTTGACACCCTCCAACAGCCCTCCCTGTTCATCATCGACCGCGAAGGGATGGCGTTCGACCTGGCAACCGGCCGCCTCGAGTTGTTCGGTCACGTACCCCCGACACGATTCCAGGACCCGGCTTCCAGCCGGTCGTGGCTCGGCTGCCAGCCGTTCGACGTGTCTCCACAACTGCTCCGAATCCACCATCCGGGAACTCTCTCCTGGCGTCCCTCTGCCAATCCGTTTTGTCCCGGATTCAAACCGCCGAGGACGACTCGTCTTCCCCGTCTCCCACGATCATCTGGAAGTCGGCATCCTGCCTCAGTTGGTCGAAGTCGGTTTCGTCAGGAACCAGCTCGCGAAGCGAGGATTCCATCCGGATCGCCCGTCCCAGCCAGCTCAGTGCGTGGGCCTTGTCCCCGGCCAGGGCGAAGTAGCAGGCAAGGTTGTAGAGCACAATCGGCTCCTCCTCGTGAAACTGGTAGGCGGACATCATCACGTCGATCGCCTCCTGGAGCCGATCGGTCCGTTTCAGACACCAGGCCAGCCCGATCGATACCGACAGATCCTCGGAGTCGTCGGACTGGGCAGCCAGAAACTGCCTCGCCCCCTCTTCGAAATCCTCCTGCTGACGACACGCCTCGCCACGGCAACGGGCGATCGCCACGTGCAGGTCGTCATCGGGTCCCACCCGGGCCTCAACCGCCCGCAACTCGCGCATCGCCTGCTCGGGCATCTCGAGCATCAGGTACCCCTCAGCGGCGTCGATCCGGCGCTCTGGGGAATTCGGCGAGGTGTTGTTGGTCGAAGACGAAGCCATCGGTGAAGTGCATGCCGGGCTTGGAAGATCACCTCCGTCCATCGTGACAACTTTGCGTCAGCACGTCCACGGGCATTCCGGCTGGAACCGGGCCAGATGCGGCAGCGACACGAATCCCCGGGAGTGCTAGAATCCACGAATGCACGCGGTTCGCTTTCATCCGACCCGGCCACTGTGGCTAGCCACCCTGGCCATTCTCGCCCTGCCGCTGGTCCCGGTCGGCGCCGCCGACAAGGCACTCACACCGCAACAGGTGGAGTTCTTCGAGAAGCGGGTGCGTCCCCTGCTGGTCAGCCGCTGTTTCCAGTGTCACAGCGGCAAGTCCAAGGTGCTCAAGGGCGGCCTGAGACTCGACAGCCACCAGGCAGTGATCAAGGGAGGTGACACAGGGACGGCGGTGGTTCCGGGTGAACCCGACAAGTCCCTGCTGGTGCGATCGATCCGTTACCAGGCCTACGAGATGCCTCCCACCGGAAAGCTGAAGCCCGCCGAGATCGCTGTGCTGGTCGAATGGGTCAGGCGGGGGGCGTTCTGGCCGACCGAAAAGTCGGCGACGATCGCCCGAACTGCCGAGGGGGTCTACGACTTCAAGAAGATCAAAGCCACCCACTGGGCCTACCGCCCTCTGGGCAAGCCGAAACGGCCCACCGTCAAGGGGACCAACTGGATCCGGCAGGACATCGACCGTTTTGTCCTCTCGCGGCTCGAAGCCGCGGGACTGGACGGCGCACCCGCTGCCGACCGCCGCACGCTGATCCGCCGCCTGACACTCGACCTGGTCGGCCTGCCACCGACTCCCGCGGAGGTCCGGGCATTCCAGGAAGACGACCGCCCCGACGCTTGGGCTCGCCTGATCGACAGGCTGCTGGATTCCCCACACTACGGGGAGCGCTGGGGTCGGCACTGGCTGGACGTGGCTCGCTACAGTGACGGTTTTGGAGGATTTCTCGATAACGCCGCCCTGCCCCACTCGTGGCGCTACCGTGACTGGGTGATCCGGAGTTTCAACCAGGACCTGCCGTTCAACGACTTCGTCCGTCAGCAGGTGGCCGGCGACCTGATGCCGGAGAAGCCCGAGGCGTGGGCCGGAAGCGGGTTCTTCGCCATCGGGCCAACCTACAAGTCCGACGGCGGCGACCCGGACAGCAAGGCCGTGGCCCGCTCCGAAACGCTCGATGACCGCGTCGACGCTCTCTCCCGAGGATTTCTCGGATTGACCGTTTCCTGTGCCCGCTGTCACGCCCACAAGTTCGACCCGATCCCGCACGAGGACTATTACTCGCTGGCCGGAGTCTTCAACAACACGAAGATGGTCGTCAAGACGCTGGCCACCCCCGCCCAACTGAAGGCCTACAACGACCACCACGCTGCCATCAAGCTGCTCGACGGAGAGGTGAAGAAGCTGGCCGCCGAGATCGGCAAGGCCGGCGACAAGGCGACCGACGCCCAGAAGCGAGACCTGGCCAAGAAACAGGCCGAGCTGAAAACGCTCCGGGACACGGCACCGGCCGCCTATCCGCCGTCCCACGTTCTCGGCGACACCGGCAACAAGGACATGCCGATCGCGTTGCGGGGCAATCTCCGCAAGCCCGGTCCCATCGCACCTCGCCGCTTCCTGCGGCTGCTGGCCGGCCCCGATGCGAAGGTGTTCACGAAAGGCAGCGGCCGGCTGGGGCTGGCCGAAGCGATGGTGGCCCCTTCGAACCCGCTCACTCCCAAGGTGTTCGTCAACCGTGTCTGGGCCTGGCACTTCGGCCGTGGGCTGGTCCGCAGCCCCAGCAACTTCGGCACGCTCGGCCAGAAACCCACTCACCCCGACCTGCTCGAATGGCTGGCCGCTGACTTCGTCGAACACGGCTGGTCGATCAAACGGCTGCACCGCACGATCCTGCTCTCGGCCACCTACCGCCAGAGTTCCGCCTTCAACAAGAAGGCCTTCGCGACCGACGGAGACAACCGGCTGGTCTGGCGGTTCAATCCCCGGCGTCTGGATGTCGAGTCGTGGCGGGATTCCCTGCTGGCGGTTACCGGAGAACTCGACCTGAACCTCGGCGGAGCTCCGACCGAGGACGTTCGCGGCAGCCGGCGACGGACGATGTACTTCAAGGTCAGCCGCACCGGCGACCGGTTTTCGACCGATGTCTTCCTGCGGCTGTTCGATTTTCCGATCCCGCGGGCGACGATCGCCAAGCGACCACTGAGCACGGTGCCACAGCAATACCTCTTCCTGCTGAACAGCCCGATCATGATCGACCGCGCCCGTGGCCTGGTCGCCAGACTGAAGAAGGAGGCTCCCGATCCGTCGGCCCGCATCGAGCGAGCCTACCAGTTGCTGTACGGCCGGTCGCCCACTCCACTGGAATCCCGGCTTGCCCACGACTTCCTGGATGGCGAATCCACACCGAAGGCCGCCGCAGCCACCGGCAAGCGAGACGACGTGCTGATCAGCGATTTCGAAGGCGGCAACTACGGGAAATGGACGGTGACCGGTCAGGCGTTCGGACCCAAACCCGCTCCCGGCACGTTGCCCAACCAGATGAACGTCAGCGGGTTTCGTGGCCGCGGGCTGGTCAACACGTTCTTCAACCGCGACCAGACCGTCGGAACACTGACCTCGCCAAAATTCACGATCCAGCGGAAACGGATCGCCTTCCTGGTCGGCGGGGGAAACCACCCGGGCCGAACCTGCATCCAACTGCTCGTCGGTGACAAGGTGGTCCGCACCACGACCGGCCAGAACAACGAACTGCTGCAATGGAGCAGCTGGGACGTGGCCCCGTGGTCGGGCAAGACGGTCCGGATCCGGATCGTCGACCAGGTCACCGGCGGCTGGGGCCACATCAACGTCGACCACATCGTCCAGACCGACAACCAGCAGGCCACCGCGCCGAAGGAACCTCCACTGGACCGCTGGACGCAGTACGCCCAGGTGCTGCTGGGCAGTAACGAGTTCATGTTTGTCAGGTGACCGTCCAACCAACCCACAGTCCCGCGGCCGGTCGTACCGATCTATAATCTCAGAGACAACCAGGTCACCGGTCATTGCGACAGGATCCTCAATGCATCACGTCAACCCGCTTCCCGCCCTGACCCGACGCGAGATGATTGGCCGAATCGGTGCCGGCTTCGGCACCCTGGGCCTGGCCGGCGTGGTCGGTAACCCCGCCCTGGCGGCCCCCCCCACATCGGTGACCGGTTCCATCGACAACCGACTGGCCCCGCTGGCCTCCCACTTCGCCCCCAGGGCAAAGTACCTGATCCAGCTGTTCATGCCCGGTGGCCCCTCGCAGGTCGACACTTTCGACCACAAGCCGCTGCTGAAGAAGCACGCCGGCCAGAGGCCCCAACTGGTCGATCGCAAGTCGCTGCGGAACACCAAGGGCGGCCTGTTCCCCAGCCCCTTCGGTTTCAAGCAGTACGGAGAAACCGGCAAGTGGGTCAGTGACCTGTTCCCCCACGTCGCCCAGCACGTCGATGAACTCTGCTTCATCCACTCGATGCACACCAACATCCCCGAACATGCCGGGGCGATCCTGATGATGAACCTCGGCCACCTGCAGCAGTCCCGGCCCAGCCTGGGATCGTGGCTGGTCTACGGGCTGGGGACCGAGAACCAGGACCTGCCGGGCTTCGTGGCGATGAGCCCCCGCGCCCAGCCTCGTGGCAAGCTCGCCAACTGGGGCAATTCGTTCCTGCCCGGCGCCTACGCCGGCACCTACGTCAACATCGCCTCGATGAAGCCCGAAGCGATCCTG
>PBOJ01000170.1 GCA_002724315.1 Planctomycetaceae bacterium
ATCGAACACGGGATCAAGGGCGATCAGACCGGAGCCGACCCCGAACGTGTCGCCGCCATCGAGCAGCAACTCGAGACGGTCCACGTGACCCTGGATCCCGGCGACGCCATTTTCTTCCACTGCAACCTGCTACACCGCTCCGACGCCAACACAACGCCCGACCCGCGATGGGCGTTGATCTGCTGTTACAACGCCGCCCGCAACAACCCCTACCGACAGATCCGCCACCCCCAGTACACGCCCCTGGAAACCGTCGCCGACGAGCAGGTGCTCGCTGCCGGGCGGGAACACCTGTCCCGGTTGGCCCCGTCGTGAACTCCTCTCCCCCCTCTCCCGGCGAGCCCGTCGACCGGAGTGCCGTTTCCGAGGCGATTCGCGGCGAGGCCCGGCGAATCGGATTCGAACTGGTCGGCATCGCCCCGGCCGGTCGGCCCGAGAGCCTCGATCACTTCAGCAACTGGCTCGACTCGGGATTCGACGGGCAGATGGGCTACCTGTCGCGTCGACGCGACGCGTACGATCACCCCGACGGGGTACTGCCCGACTCGGTCAGCCTCGTCATGCTCGGAATGCTCTACCGTTCGGCCGACGAGGCGAGCATGGGAGAGGCCTCTGTCGAGCAGGACTCCCCGTCCACGACGATCCCCGCCCGGGTGGCTCGCTACGCCACCGGAACCCGCGATTACCACGACGTTCTGAGAGAGCGCCTGTCGGAACTGGCCGATTTCGCACACGGCCAACTGCCCGGCTGCCGCACCCGAGGCATCGTCGATACCGCACCGCTGCTGGAACGGGACTTCGCACGACGGGCGGGGCTCGGCTGGTTCGGCAAAAACACCATGCTGCTGGACCGTCATTTCGGCAGCTGGTTCTTTCTGGCCGCGCTGCTGATCGACCAGCCACTCGATCCGGATGCCGGAGACCAGACCGACCATTGCGGCACCTGCACCGCCTGCCTGGACGCCTGCCCGACCAACGCCTTCCCCGAGCCCTATGTGCTCGACGCCCGTCGCTGCATCAGCTACCTGACCATCGAACTGAGAGACGAACCGATCCCGACCGAACTCCGCGAAGGCCTCGGCGACTGGGTGTTCGGCTGCGACATCTGCCAGGAGGTCTGCCCGTGGAATCGGGACGCACCGGCTACATCCGAACCGGAATTCGAGCCTGTCGCTGGACTGGGCGATGCCGATGTCCTGGACCTCCTGAAACTCGACGAAACCGGTTTCCGTCAGCATCTGGGTCCCACGCCACTCGAGCGACCGAAGCGGTCCGGGGTGGTCCGCAACGCCGCGATCGTCGCGGGGAACTCGGGGCGAGCCGATGCGGTCGAACCACTGGCCGCTTTGCTCGACGACGATGAACCCATCGTCCGTGGCAGTGCGGCCTGGGCACTGGGTCGGATCGGCGATGCGACAGCGCTGTCCGCATTGCGACAACGACGCCCGGTCGAGAACATGGAAGACGTCCAACACGAAATCGACGCGGCGATCGAGGCCGCATCAGCGGGGAGTCCCTAGCGATGAGTGACGCGATACGAGTCGGGGTCAACGGTGCCGGAGGTCGGATGGGGCGACGGATCGTCGCCCTGACGCATGCCGACCCGGCACTGGAAGTCGCTGCGGCAGTCGATGCCGAGGCCAGCGGACTGGTGGGACAGGATATCGGTGAACTGGCCGGCATCGGAACGATCGGCATCGCCGTTGAAGCCACCTTGCCGGAAAACGTCGACGTGGTGATCGACTTCTCGACCCCCGAGGGACTGGCAGCCATCGCCAGTATCTGCCACGAACGGTCGATCGCCCTGGTCGCCGCGACCACCGGGCTCGAACCCGACCAGCGAACCACCGTCGAATCGGTGGCCGACGTGGCCGGGTTGATCGTGGCCCCCAACATGAGCCTGGCGGTCAACCTGGTGATGAAACTGGCCGTCGACGCCGCCCGGGCCCTGTCCTCGTCCCCCGGCGGAGTCGACGTCGAGATCGTCGAGCGTCATCACCGGTTCAAGGAAGACAGCCCGAGTGGAACAGCACTGAAGTTCGGGGAATTGATCGCAGCGGAGATGGGGCAGACCAGTCATGTTCACGGTCGCGAGGGCCGAATCGGCCAACGGCCGCAGGACGAGATCGGCTATCACGCCCTCAGGACCGGTGACAACGTCGGCGAACACACCATCGTCTTTGGCATGATCGGCGAGACAATCGACCTGACCGTACGGGGGCAGACTCGCGACAGTTACGCCTACGGTGCCGTTGCCGCCGCCGCGTTCCTGGCCGGACAGGCTCCGGGAACCTACACGATGAACGACGTGCTGGGTCTCTGAGACCACGCTGCCAATCAATACAGTCCCCCCGTTCCCCCCAACTCGCCCAGGCCGAAAAACCCTGAAGACCCCACCCTCCGCCGGTCGATCTCGATAGCGGCGGGGCAGGTCAACGAGGAGTCGGCGGGAATGTACCGGAGTTACTGGGGATTGTCCCGGCCGCCGTTTCCGGCAGGACCGGACACCGAGGGATTTGTCACCTGCCCTCCACACCGTGCGGCGTTGCTGAAACTGCGGCACACCATCGAAGCGGGCCTGGGTGCTGCGGCACTGATCGGCGAGATCGGCACGGGCAAGACCACCGTGGTGACCCGCCTGGGCGAAGAGTTGTCCGAAACCTTCGAACCGTTTGTGCACGTGGTCTTTCCCCTGTTGAACACGGCCGAACTGATCGCCTGGATGGCCGTCGAACTGGGTGCCGACCAACACCTGCTGGAAACCGCCGATGATGGTGCCGACGTCGCGCTGCGGGTGCTGAGGAACCAGTTGACGGAGTGGTCCAGGCGGGACCGGCACCCGGTACTGGTGATCGACGAGGCCCACGTGCTGAACAATTCGTCGACACTCGAGGTACTGACGTTGCTCCTGAATTTCCGGAACCCGCCCCGAATCGACTTCACCTTGCTGCTGATCGGCCACACGTCGCTCGCGGGCCTCCTCTCCCGCGTGCCCCAACTCTCCGACCGCCTGTCGCTGGTTTCCCAGTTGCCTCCGTTGAGCCAAAGCGAAACCGCGGATTACGTCAGTGGACGACTTGCAGCTGCCGGTTGCACCCGGACGCCGTTCGCTCCCGACGCGCTGGCCACTCTCCACACTCTCTCGGGTGGAACCCCCCGAGCGATCGGCCGGTTGTGTGACCTGGCCCTGCTGGTCGGATATGCCGACGGGCTGGACACGATCCGCGGAGACCACATCCACGACGTGGCACTCGAGTTGCCTCGGGCGGTGTTGCGGCAGGCGTCGTGAGTCAACCGCAGGCCGGCAACTGGTAGAGGATCGCGTTCCCTTCCTTGCCGACGACCTGGGCGAGTCCACAACGCCGCAGGCAATAGGCCACCTTGCGAGCCAGCGGGCGGCTGATGCCGGCAGCGGCCGCCAAATCGGCAGTGCCGAAGGGCTCGGTCCGCTCGGGCGGCCTGATCGCATCGGGCAACATCGCCAACAGGTCGTCGACGGTCCGCAACATCGCGCGGCCGGTCACCTCCGACAACAGCCGGTCCTCGACAATGTACCCGCGACTGACCCGCCGCTTTTTCTCGGCCGGCAACCGGTACTCGTCCTGCAGCGTCATCAGCACTTCGAGTTCCAGCCGTGGGTGGGGGAAGACGCCGACGAAGTGGACCAGGTCGTCAAAGAGATTCCACAGCGTCTGCTTCTTGGGGCTCTTTCGGGTCGAGACCACCGGTCCCTCGGGAACATCCCGCTTGAGCAACTGCTTCCGCTCGGCCAGCGGCTTGACCACCAACACGTCGTGCGAGCGAAGCAGACGGCGAATCTTGTCACGAATCGCCCCCAGCGAACCGTACTGGATTTCGATCAGCCGTTCCTCGTCGACCGCGTCGATCCGGAACCCGTCAACGGTCACCTCGTGACGCTCGGTGTCGGTCACGTACAGCGACTTCAACTGGCGGTGAATGCTGTGTTCCATGATGGTCCAGGCCGGGCAGAATCGCCGCGGATGGTAAGACCGGCGGGACGGGGCTGTCCAGAGGAATGGACGAGACAACAGATCACTCGCCGGAGGCTTGTGACCCAACGACGATCTCGGCATCATCGACACCTGCTGCAACGGACCACGACGTGCCTCCCCTGCCGGGACTGATCCATGAGTTCGACTCAACGCCAGTTGTCCCCCGTACTGTTCGTCCAACTCTCGACCATGATGTTTCTCCAGTTCTTCATCTGGGGAGCCTGGTACGTCACCGCGCCGAACTACCTCAGCACTATTGGCTTCACGGCCGACGATTTCGGATGGACCTACTCGGTCGGCCCGATCGCGGCCATGATCTCGCCGTTCTTCGTCGGCATGGTCGCCGACCGGTTCTTCTCGGCCCAGAGAGTCCTGGGCGTGCTGCACCTGGCCGGTGGGGCGGCGATGTTCGGTGCCACGATGCTGATGAAGAAAGCCGAACCGTCGGCCGACATGATCAACATCTACTTTTTCGGCTACATGCTGACCTACTTCCCGACGCTGGCACTGACCAACACGCTGGCGATGAAGAACATGGAGGATCCCGAAAAGCAATTCCCCGTCATCCGCGTCGCGGGCACGATCGGATGGATCGTTGCCGGATTCGCCCTGACACTGACCGGGCTGGAAACGACGATCGGAATGTTCTACCTGACGGCCGGATCGGCGATAGCACTCGGGCTTTTCAGCTTCACGCTGCCCGACACGCCTCCGACCCAGGCCGGCCCGATTTCCTTCGGCCAGATCCTGGGAGTCGACGCGCTGGTCATGCTGGCCAATCCCGCCTACCTGGTTTTCCTGGTCGCCTCGACCCTGATCTGCATCCCGTTGGCCTTCTACTACCAGATCGCCAGCCGGGTGGTCGAAATGACCGGCATGCCGATCGCGTCCACGATGTCCTTCGGACAGATCTCCGAGATCTTCTTCATGCTGGTCATGCCACTGTTCTTCAAACGGCTGGGCGTGAAATGGATGCTGGCCGTCGGCATGCTGGCCTGGGTCATCCGCTACGTCCTGTTCTCACTGGGTGCCGCCGACGAAATCAGCTGGATGATCATCGGAGGCATCATGCTGCACGGCATCTGCTACGACTTCTTCTTCGTCACCGGCCAGATTTACACCGACAAGGCGGCACCCGAGCCGATCCGGGCCCAGGCCCAGGGCCTGCTGGTGCTGTTCACGCTCGGCCTGGGCATGTTCATTGGTGCCAAGGTCGCCGCCGAGGTCGAGACGCGGTACACAACCAAGGAGTCGATCGCCCAGTCCGAGGAAGTGAAGGCCCTGGGTGAGAAACTCACCACGGCCACCGAAGCCGGAGACGAGGCACTGGTGACCAAGCTGACCGCCGAGAAGACCGCGGCACGCCACGACGAGTTGGCCGCAATCAACTGGCGAAACCTGTGGGGCATCCCGGCCATCCTGGCCGCCGTGATCCTGGTCGGGTTCTGCGTGGTCTTCCACGACCGAACCGACTCACCCACTTCAGCAGAACCGGCCGATACGCTCGCCGCTGCCGCCTATGACCCGTCCAATGACAACCAGGAGTCACCTCCCGACGACGGCGTCGCCAGTTGACCGGGACGGCACACTGCCCACCACCTGCAACCCAACCGCACAAGGACCATCACCGATGCGCCTGGCACTGCTCTCAACCCTCGCCCTGTTCATCACCACCGCCACTCCGACCGTCGACGCGGCCAACTGGCCCAACTGGCGAGGGCCCACCCAGAACGGTGTCTCGACCGACAAGGGCATCCCGGCCGAATTCGGTCCTGGCAAGAATGTGGCCTGGAAGGTCAAGCTGCCCGGCCCCGGCGGGGCCTCACCTGTGGTGTGGGACGACCAGGTCTATGTCACCAGCGTCGAGGACCAGAAACTGCTGCTGCAGGCCTGGAGCACGGCCGGCAAGCTGAAGTGGCAGCAACAGGTCGGAACCGGCAACAAGGTGGTCCGCCGCGACGAAGGCAATTCGGCCTCCCCCTCGCCGGTCACCGACGGCAAGCACGTCTGGGCGATGATGGCCAACGGGGAAATCGCCTGTTACTCCGTCTCGGGAAAGCTGGCCTGGAAACGCGACCTGCGGCCGGCCTACGGCCCGTTCAAGATCGCCTTCGGCCTGACCGCCTCGCTGATTCTCGAGGACGGCAAGATCATCCTGCAGCTGATCCACGGCAGCCGGAAAGCCAAGCCCGAGGAGGACCAGGGGCTCCTGGTGGCCCTGGACGCTGCGACCGGCAAGCAGGCCTGGAAGCAGGTCCGCAAGAGCGATGCCTACGACGAGAACAAGCACTCCTACACCTCTCCGTTCATCTACAACGACGGCAAGACCAAGCTGCTGGTCAGCCACGGGGCCGACTACACGATTGCCTACAACCCCGCCGACGGAAGTGAAATCTGGCGCAAGGGTGGGTTGAACCCGCAGAATGATCCCAAGAAGAAATACCACCGCACGCTGCGGTTCGTCGCATCACCGACGGCCGTCCCGGGACTGATCGTCATCCCCACGGCCAAGAACGGCCCGGTGGTCGCCATCCGCCCCGACGGCAAGGGAGACATCTCCAATGCCAAGAGTCAGCACATCTGGACCCGGCCCAACAACACCCCCGACGTCTCCTGCCCCCTGATTCACGGCGGGCTGGTCTACCTGTGCCGCGAAAACGGCAACCTCGTCTGCATGGACGCCAAGACCGGGCGGGAGTACTACCACGAGCGGACTCACCGGCAGCGTCACCGCGCCAGCCCGGTGTTTGTCGACGGCAAGGTGATCTGTGTCGCCCGCGACGGGATGATCACCGTCGTCCAGGCCGGCAAGACCTTCAAGGTGCTTGCCCAGAACAACCTCGGCGACGCGATTGCCGCCTCGCCGGCAATCGCCGGAGGCACCATGTACCTCCGCTCGTTCGGTTCCCTGTGGGCGATCCGCAAGTAGACGGCACGGGGACGGAGAGACCGGGCGAGAGGTCCCACGACTGATCTTGTCGTGGTGCCAAAAATGCGGTATCCCAACCGCCTCTCACTCGAATCTCTCTCCTCCCAACCGTCTCCGGAGCGTCCCGATGCGCCTGGTCTTTGCTGCCCTGTCGTCCCTGCTGCTGGCACCTGCTGCTCAAGCATTCAACGATACGGCCGATTTCCCCTACGAGGCCACCGTCGGCAGCGACAACGTCATCGTTCGCAGTGGCCCGGGCGGTCGATACTACCCCACCGGGCGTCTGTCCTCCGGCGACCGGGTCATCGTCCACCGTCACGACCCCGGTGGCTGGTTCATGGTCTCTCCTCCTCAGGGCAGCTTCAGCTGGATCCCTGCCGAAGGTGTCCAGGTCGCCGGAACCACCGGCACCATCACCGCCAGCAGCGTGGCCGTACGGGTCGGCAGCCGCTTCGACGAGACCGACCAGGATGTCGTGTCGCGGCAGCTCTCCAGGGACGAAACCGTCCAAGTGATCGGTCGCGGACAGGACAAGACCGGAAAACCGCTGCTGAAGATCGCACCGCCAAGGCTCGAATACCGCTGGGTCTCCGGCGGAGTGCTCGCACCGGTCAGTCGCAAGAAACCGAACCAGCCCATCACGAAATCCCGCACCGCGACAGGGAACCGTCAGGTCTCCCGGTCCACAATCCAGGTTCCCGACAACGCCGGAAAAACATCCGGCTCGAAAATCGCCTACGAATCAACCCCGATCAACAAGCCGGCCTACCAGGCCCTGGAAGATCTCGACAAGACCTTCGGAAAAATCGCCGGCGGCCCACCGGCCGGCTGGTCATTCAAAAAGCTCGAGACCGACTACCGGCAATTGATGGAATCCACTCGCATTCCCGGCTTTCGGACGCTGATCCGACGACGCCTGGCCGCCATCAATCGGTACCGACAGCGACAACTGACTCTCAAGGAAATCCAGGCCCTGGCCGAATCCACCAACCGCCGGGACGCTGCCATTCGCCAGGCCGGCCTCCAGGTCACCAAGAACACCAATCCCCAACCGACGACCCCAAGCCGGTCCAAGCCGACCACGCAGCCGACCACCACACAGCAGACAACACAGCCGACACCCACACCCCGGCTGTCACCGCAATTCACCGGTGCAGGAATTGTCAGGCCGATCGCAACCAACCACCCGAAACTGCCGTCCTTCGTCCTGGTCGCCCCTGACGGGCGGCTGCTGGCGTTTCTGCAACCAGCAGCCGGCATCAGCCTGGCCGGCTGGGTCAACCGCTCGGTGGGCGTAACAGGCCCACGGGGTTTCAACCGGGACCTTCAGGCCGACCTGCTGCAGATCCGGTCGATCCACCCCGTTCGGCTCAGGCGGTGAGCCGGCGGCCTAGTACTCGCGCGGCGACACCGATCCCTGCACGCGGCTGGGCAGGCCCATGATCCGCAGGAATCCCTCGGCATCGTCCTGGTTGTAGGACCCACCGCCCTCCATGCTGGCCACCTCGGCGTCGTAGAGGCTGTTGGGACTCCGGCGGCCATCGACACTGATGTTGCCCTTGTAGAGCTTCAGTGTCACCGAGCCGGTGACCGGCTGCTGAGCCTGGCGGATGAATGACAGCAGCGCGTCGAACTTCGGGCAGAACCAGAAGCCGTAATAGACCATCTCGGCCACCTCCGGCGCCAGCCGGTCCCTGAGATGCACCAGGTCACGGTCAAGCGTCAACTGTTCGACCAGGCGGTGGGCTTCGTACAGCACCGTCATGCCCGGCGCTTCGTAAACCCCGCGGCTCTTCATCCCCACGAATCGGTTTTCGACCATGTCGATCCGCCCCACGCCGTTGCGGCCGGCCCGGGTGTTCAGTTCCTTGACCATTTCCAGCGGGCTGTAGGCCTGCCCGTCGATCGAAACCGGCACACCCGACTCGAAAGCGATCTCCAGCGTCTCCTCTTCGTCGGGGGCATCCTGGGGCGAGACGGTCATGCCGAA
>PBOJ01000171.1 GCA_002724315.1 Planctomycetaceae bacterium
GATCGTGAACGGGTACTCGCACCGGACTTCCAGTTGTGGTCCGTCGCCCTCGAGGATCTGTTGGCTGACCTCGTCGTTGAACGGCAGCCACTGATGCTTGTGGTAGGAGCCTTCGGTGAGCATGGCCTGGATCTCGGGCTGCTGGAGATCAGTCCTCAGCTTGGCAATTCGGACATCAAGGTCGTCGACGTGGATGTGATTTCTGTGAGCGATCTGTTGGAGTGCCTGGTCGTCGGGAATCCGGTCGGCCCACTCGGTGTGCTCGAGCCAGGCATGGACCAGTGTGCCGTGTTGCATGTTGGCACCGGAGCCGGCTTCGAAGATCGCAGCGACATCGACTTCCGAAGGGCCTTCGAGCCCTGACGGAGCCCGGCGGCTGCGGCCGCGCCGTCGCGAACCCCCGCACGGTTCCAGCGTGATGTCGAGAGCGATTTCTTCGGCAACCGGTTCGACGGGTTGTTCGACCCGGGACCACCACTCCGGCTCCCCGTCCTCGAAGAGCACGACTCCGGCCTCCACTTCGTCTCCGTCGGTCAACGAGGCTCTCAGCAGTCCGGCCATTGTTGCCGGGAGGTCTTTCTCTTTCGTCTTGGTCGATGGAGGAATCAGCATGTGAAGGGCGTGGCGAGCACGCGTCATGGCGACGTACATCACACACATCGCCTCGGTGGCATTGCGACTCTGTTCGGCGACGTAGACCTCGTTGATGTCCGGGGCATCATGGAATCCCTGCCGCAGCGTTTTGCTGGCGGTCTTGAGAATCTGGTCCGGGGGTTCGGTCGGCCTGTGGCGGCGGACCGAGAGCGTATTCGTTCGTCCGGACACCGGAGAATTCAATTCCGGGAGTATCACGACGTCGAATTCCAGCCCCTTGGCCTTGTGAATCGTCATCACACGGACGAGGTCAGTCGACGGGTCACCGAATCCTTCGGATTGGACGAACCGGTCGAAGGCCGCCGGGCGAAGCGTGGACTGGGCGTCGAAGCGGGAGGCGAGCCGGACAATCTGCGAGAGCCGGAATCTCTCGTCGCAGTCGGATGCTGTGGCCAGTTGCCGGGCAAGGTCACCGACGACTGCTCCGTAGCCCCGGTCGGCCAGGTCCCGGCGGAATCGTCGAGACACGTCGGCCTGATCGGCCTCGGTTGATGAACGGTCGAGTCCGACGAGTTCTCCCAGGGGTGAAGAGGCGACATGGAATGCGGCCAAAGAGTCAGCCGGGTGATCGGCCAGTCGCATCAATGACAACAGTGCGAGAACGGGCGCCGAGTCGGTCAGCGGAAATCCGCCTTCCTGGCTGGCCCGTACGCCGCGTTGGCGAAGCTGGGAAACGATGTGGCCTACGGTCTTGTTCTGGCGGACCAGGATGCCCACATCATGCCCGCCGGACCCATTGATGATCTCGGCGATCTCGTCGAACATCGCTTCGTCATCGATGTTTCCGCGTTCGCCGGGCAGAGTTTTCAGGCAGGCGTAGCCGTCTCGATCGGTGTAGTGAGCCTTGTGGTCAACAAACGGCCAGTTGGTCACGGCATCGGTGACCTGGCCGAGGTTGTTGTGACGGTCCAGGTTGCCGAAGACTTGGTTGATGGTGTTGATCACTTCCGGAGTCGACCGGCGGCTCTCCGAGAGGTCGCCGGTGTTCAGGTCGAGGTCCCTTTCGATTTCTTCGAGGATCTCGGCGACACCGCCCCGCCATCCGTAGATCGCCTGTTTTCTGTCACCGACGCAGAAGAACGATCGGGTGGCGTCGTTGCCGTCGGTGATCCCGCGAGCCAACGGAGCGATCACGTGCCACTGCATTGGGGAGGTGTCCTGGAATTCGTCGAGCATCAGGTGATCGATGCCCGAGTTGAGCCTGTGGGACAGCCGTTGCGGGTCGTCTCCCAGTGCCGCGTTGGCCAGTTCACGCGTGATGTCGCCGAATTCCACGTACCCGAATTCGCTCTTCAGCCGTGTGAATTCGGCGTCGAACATCTCCAGCACGTCATGAATGGCTGCGGTCTGTTCGACCAGTGTGTTGGCCACATCGGCCCTCAGCAGCTTCAAGGCCTGCTTGTAGACCGCAACCACCTCGGCCGGGACCTTGGGGTCGTCGAAGTGATCCTCTCCTGCAGAGACGATTTTCGCTCCCAGCCCTCGTCGGACCAGGGCTTCCCACTCCATGGTGTCGATGTCGACGATGGCCTTTTGATGAGCCTTGTGCCACGAATTGTCCTCGGGCAGCGGCGCGTTCTCCATTGCCTCAACGACGGTGTCGATTTCACTGCGGTCGGGTCGCGGTGGCGGCTTCAACCACTTCCAGGCCTTGTCTCCGGTCCCGCCAGCGGTCTCCAGGTAGATCCGGTGGAGATCCGTGACGACACGAACCAGCGTGTCTTCGACCGAGCGGGCGGCGTCGGTGCCGGCCAGCAGGTTGACCAGTCGCCGGAGCACGGTCTGGTTCCCCTGGCTGACGACTCGCCGGACCGCTTCCCGCTTCAGTTCGGCTGTCTGGATGTCGTCGATCATCTGCCAGGGGACCGGGAGCCGAAGTTCCAGAGAAAAACTGCTGGCGACCTGGTTGAAGTAACTGTCGAGTGTGCTGACCCGCAGTTGCTGCAGCGAGTCGACGACCTCACCGAGCACCTCGCGGCAGCGATCGGACTGGAGACCGGCTTCCCCGATGGCCTCGCCGAGTTTTTCGGTCTCCTGCGGATCGCTGGCGGCCCTGGCGAGTCGGACGAGGATCCGATCGAGGATCTCGGCAGCGGCGTAACGGGTGAAGGTCACCGCGAGGATCTGCGAGGGGGGAACACCGCGGAGTAGCCTGGAAATGTATCGATTGGTCAGTTGGTAGGTCTTTCCGGTGCCGGCCGAGGCGCGGATCAACATGCGTTCATTGATCGCCAGGCTGCTCATGACCGGCTCCAGTGCTGGTGTCGCGGAGGATGCGGCAGTTTGTCCTGGCAGATTCCTGCCAGTCCGTCACTGAAGGCCGGCGGCTTCTGGGAGATTTGCGTGTAGTCGCCTCGCACGATCTTCTCGGCCACCTCTGCCGCCACCTCATCGGCCTCGGCCAGTTCGTCCTCTGTCCATCCCGCTTCGAGGAAACCGGTGTCGGCTGTGCTGGCTGGCAGGACCAGGTACCCCAACTGGACATCGCCATCCACTCCGAGTGCTTCCCTGGCCAGGCGACGATAAAGAGGCAACTGCAGTCTCTGCCAGGTTTTCTGTTTTCCGCGTCCCTTGCGATGGTTGCTGTCGGGCTTGTCCGGCTTGTTGCTGGTCTTGTAGTCGATCACTCGCCACTGGCCTGTCGACTCGTTGTGATCGATCCGATCGATGCGGCCGGTGACCGAGAGGGGGCCGGCCGGTGTGTCGAGGATCACCTGTCCGGCTTTGATGGACTCTTCGGAGTGTCGAATCCGCCACCCCTCCTGGACCGATCGAACCTGCCACTCGGCCAGGGCGTTGAGACGGTTGGTCAGTTGTACCACCTGAACTTCGACCGCCTCGGGCCGGTGGCGTCCGTGTCGGATTCCGGCCCATTTCCAGGCGGCGGACCGCAAAAATTCCTGCACGGCGTCGACGTCGGTCGAATTGGCCAGGTCAGACGTCCCGAATTCGTCGAGTGCGTCGTGGGCAAGGATGCCGAAGGTGAGAGCCGAGAGTTCGGCGGGCTGGTCGTCGAACGACTCCAGCCTCAGGACGTGTCGCAAGTAGAACCGGTAGGGACAGGCCAGGAAGTCGCCGAAGGCCGTTGCGCTGACCCGTGACAGTCCGGTGGCTGTCGGTTCCGGGACGAGGAACCGGGATTCTCTGGGGCCGTTGGCGAACGCGCCGGGCAAGCGGGCGGTTCGCCTGGTCAAGTCGACATCGAGCAGGTCCAGGACACGGGCCGGCTGGCCGTCGCCCTCGGTCGACAGCAGCAGTCGACTGGGTTGCAGAGGGTCCTGCGAATCTGACTGGCGACCACCAATCAGCAGCAGGTGCTCGCGGGAAGCCACCAGGGCCGACACGGCGTAGGCATCCCGAGCGATCCGCCGCGAATTGTCGAGGATCCCCAGGCGTTGGCGGAGGCGATCGGGGAGAAACAGATCGGAGGTTGTTGCCGACGGGACGTGGCCCTCGTTGACACCGACGACGGCCAGGACGGGGGCATCGTCGAGAGGCAATTCGAGCCATCCGACCATCTCGATTGCCTCGGGATCGGCCACGGCAGCGATGGTTTGGCCGGATGCCATTTCGAGTACTACCCGGATCGCTTCGATGGCGGTTGTCTCCACCGCCACGTCGCCGGGAACCTCACCCAACTCGGTGACCGCCGTGTGGATGTGCCGCGACGCCGAGAGCAGCACATGGCCGCTCCTTTCGTCACGGTCCGCTGTTCGGTCCCGGTAGATCGTCGCCAGCAGGGTGATGATGGGTTCGGACCATTCGGTCAGCGGACGGGGTGATCCAGACAGCGTGGACAACAGGGATCCGGTCTGTTCCAGGGCGGCTCCCGGCAAGAGGGAGTCCTCGTCATCGGGTTCCAGCGGTTTGAGTTCGAGCCGTGCCACCAGGTGTTCTCTGCGGAAGGCATCGAGGACGGCGACCGGGTCTGAGTCTGTTGCGGATCTCAGCCAGGTCTCGAAGTCAGGATGCCGCCAGAGGGCCGCGAGCGGTCCGTAGGCGACGGTTGTTACCGGGTCATCATCGCCCGCCTCGTCGAGGTGCAAGCTCTCCAGGCACTGTGCGACCGCTTCGAGCAACCGCCAGGGCCGTGTGTCGGGCAGGGCCGCCTCGTGAACCCACCGGGTGGGGACCTGGCAGTCAGCCATTTGACGGGCCATCGTCGGGACCAGCGTTTCGTCAGCGATGCCGATTGTCACGTCGTCGGCTCGTCGCGGTCCGGGAAGTTCTGACAGCCACGCCGCGACGGTCGTGGCCTGATCGTCGGGCCGGTCGGCGATCTGCACCGAATCGTCTCCGGGTGGCCTTGCCGGCTGACGCCAGTGACGGGGTTCCAGGCACCCCAGGCCATCGAACCGATCCGCCAACGATTCGGGGGCGTGCACCAACGCAGTGACCCGGTCACGGACACCGTCCGACTCGAGCATCCGGCGCATCGTCTGATTGATGTCGACGGTGCCGATTAGCACGATGTCCTCCGTCGTCGAGCACTCGTCCTGTTTGATTGCCACCATCCGGGCGGTCTGACGGTCCCAGAGCGAGAGAGCTTCCAGCGTGTCGAGATATCGCTGCTGGATGCTGTGGAGAACCTCCCAGCGTCGGCGTTCCTTCGGAATCGCATCGAGCATCTCGCAGGCGGCGACGTGAGAAAAGTCAAAGCCGTCGCCCGCCAATTCGCCGTGTTGCCGTTTCAGGAGATCGGCCAGGTCGAGCCATCCCCGCGAATCGTCGTCGCCGGGGCGGTGCGCGGTGACGTCGCCGAGTTGTTTTGCTGGGGTTTGCTTCAGCGCCGCGACCCACGCACAACGTTGCACCAGGTCGTCGGCGAAGGGCTTCTGCGAGACGTAAAGCTGTTCGGGAAGCGTTCCCACCGTGAGCGTTGTGGGGGAGACCAGTCGCAGAGAATTTTCGGTGGCGTGATCGACCAGCAGTTCGAGCAGTCGGCGGCCGGCACGGGCTCCGGGCAGAACCAGCAGCGACTCCGAGAGATCGAGTACATCGTTGCGAGTGTACCGATCGACCAGCCAACTGGCCGCCGCGGGCAACGCGGGACAATTCCAGTCCAGAAACTCTCGATCGGCAGCCATCGGCATCCCTGCTACGGCGAGCGAACCCATCCCTGTCGCTGCGTCCGGGGTCGCCAGCCTACCGACGTGGTGTCGGTCGTTCAACAGGCGATTTGGCCGGTGGCGTCTTACGATTCGGACAGGGATCGGTAAACGGCGGCCGTCCGCCTTTCCAACTCCCCTTGGCCGGATGTTTGGATGCGACGTATGTCTTCAGGAGTTCGGCGACCGCATCGTCACTTTTGTCGACGTGCAGTTGGAACCAGGTCCCCGGCTTGCCACGGCGTGCGATCTTGATTCCCGCGGCGAGTCGGCCACGGTGGTCACCGCCGGCACAATCCCCGGCTACCAGGGCGGCCATCAACCGGTCGGCCAGGCTTCCCTTGGTCTGCTCGTAGGCCCGGGCCATCTCGGCGATCACCTTCCGGCCGGCCAGCGTGTTGCCCTGGCACGAATAGAATCGTCCCGATTGGGCACCCCAGTAGCGGCTGCGAACCGGGGCGGCCGAAGGGTTGTGGTTGGCGACCCGGCCGGTCATGTCAATGATCGCCAGTTGCCGGAGTTCACGCCGTGGATCGTCGGCCAGCAACTGCCCGATGACCCGTTCGGGTGCCAACCCCTCGCCGAGAAGTTTCAGCGCCTGGGGGCCCCAGGGCGGATGGTGGTAGTGCTGGGTGCAAAAGGCTCCGACTCCGGGTTTCACGTAGGGCACCACCTTGCCGACGGCCGGGTACTTGCTGGCGACTGCCGCACCGCATTCACCGGTTTCGGGATCGACGGCAACGATCGAGAACGTCGCGGTGATCGGTCCGGCCGACCGCGAGGAGGTCCCGGGTGACTCGCCGACAACACCTGCGGGGACCAGGATCGTGACCGAGGCAATCAGTGGGAAGAGCAGGCGGCCACGGGAGGCGATTTCGGCGGCTTGGGGCATGGCGGGCTGTCTCGATTGGGTCAGGGAGTCGATTGTTGTCGTAAGGGCTGGCGGCAGTCTAACCTAGAAAGGGTCGAGAAACGGCCCTGTTCGGCACCTGAGGTGTCGTTTGCGGGCCGGGGTGGAGGGGTGCGGATGCGAGTGCTAGTCACAGGTGGGGCCGGTTTCATCGGCAGCCATGTTGTCGATGCGCTGCTGGCTGCCGGACACGAACCACATGTGCTCGACAATCTCTCGAGCGGACAACGCGAGAACCTTCCGCAGGGGGTGCCGTTGTCGGAGGTGGACATCCGTGACACGCCGGCCCTGTCGGCCGCATTCGATGAAGCGCGTCCCGAGGCGATTTGCCACCATGCTGCACAGGTTTCGGTCGCGCGGTCGGTTCGTGAACCGGCCGTCGACGCGGAGATCAACATCGTGGGAATGCTGAACGTCATCAGCCAGGCCCACCGTGTCGGAGCTTCGCGATTCGTGTTTGCGTCGTCCGGGGGCGCGCTGTACGGCGAGACGTCCGAGGCAGCCGATGAGACGACGGTGGCGATGCCCATTTCGCCCTATGGGATCGGGAAGTGGATGGGAGAACGTTACCTGGACTGGGCCGCCGGTGAGTTGGGGTTTGCCGCAGTGTCGCTGAGATACAGCAATGTCTACGGGCCGAGACAGAGTGTCGAGGGTGAGGCCGGTGTGGTGGCGGCATTTTGTCGCGACCTGGAAGCGGGGGCCGATTTGACGATCTTCGGCGACGGTTGCCAGACACGCGATTTTGTCTTTGTCGGCGATGTGGCCCGCGCGAACGTGGCAGCCATCGAAAGGGCCAACCCGGGTGAGGCCGCGGCGGTCAATGTCAGCACCGGTGAGGCAGTCGAAATCAACATGTTGGCCGGACTGCTGGGCGAGTTGGTTGCGGCTCGTCTGGGACGCGATGACTCAGGGACACCTCGGCATGAGGCATCGCGGGCTGGTGACATTCGTCACAGCCTGATGGATCCCTCGGCCGCTGCCGAGCGACTGGGCTGGTATCCGGAAGTGCTCTTGCGGGACGGACTGGAGAGGACCGTGGCCTGGTTGGTTGGGGCCGAGCGTTGAGTTCGTGAGAGGCGAGATCCTTGCGGGGTTCCGTATTGCCTCGACGGCTGATTTTGGCCTACAGTCGAAATCGACCTCCGTCCGCTTTTTTCCCGGGATACGCCCCACGATGGCCGTGATTCTTGTCACCGGTGGGGCTGGGTTCCTCGGCAGTCACCTCTGTGACCGGCTGATCGAGCGGGGCGACGACGTGATCTGCGTCGACAATTTCTTCAGTGGTCGTGAGGAGAACATCGCCGGGCTCATCGATCATCCGAGGTTCGAACTGGTCCGTCACGACATCGTCCAGCCGTTGTTTCGCGATGCCGAACAGGTCTACAACCTGGCGTGTCCCGCTTCACCGGTCGCTTACCAGTTCAACCCGATCAAGACGATCAAGACCTCCACGGTCGGCATGGTCAACGTGCTCGGCCTCGCCAAGCGTTGCGGGGCCCGGTTGCTGCACACCTCGACGTCGGAGATCTACGGCGATCCGCAGGTTCATCCGCAGACCGAGGATTACTGGGGGCACGTCAACCCGCTGGGGCCTCGCAGCTGTTATGACGAGGGCAAGCGGGTGGCCGAGTCACTGTGCATGAACTACCACGTCGAGCACGAATTGGAGATCCGCATCGTGAGGATCTTCAACACCTACGGTCCACGTATGGATCCGCACGACGGGAGAGTGGTCTCGAACTTCATTCGACAGGCGTTGGCCGGAGAGCCGCTGACGATCTACGGCGACGGATCACAGACCCGCTCGTTCTGTTTTGTCGACGACCTGGTTGAAGGGCTGATTCGGATGATGGATGGAGATCAGACCGGTCCGGTCAACCTGGGCAATCCGGCGGAGGTGACGATCGGCGAGACCGCCGAGGCGGTCAGGAAACTGACCGGGTCGGCTTCAGAGATCGTGCATGTTGAGCTTCCCGAGGACGACCCGAAACGGCGTTGTCCGGACATCGCCCGGGCCCGCCAGTGGCTGGATTGGGAGCCGACGACCGATCTTGAGACCGGCCTGGGTCGGACGATCGCGTCGTTTCGAGCTGAGGAGTCGAAGGGGAACGAGACATGAGTCGTGTCCTGGTCACCGGGGCAGCCGGGTTCATCGGCAGCCACCTGTCGCACCGGCTGCTGGATCGCGGCGACGAGGTTGTCGGCATCGACAACCTCAACGACTACTACGACGTCCGGCTCAAGCACGACCGGTTGGCCCGGCTCGAATCCCGCGACGGGTTCTCGTGTCAGCGAATCGATGTGTCCGACCGCGAGGCGATGGCCTCGGTGTTTTCCGGGTCGGGAGTCGAGAGAGTGGTGCACCTGGCGGCACAGGCGGGTGTGAGGTATTCGTTGGAGAATCCGCACGCGTACGTGGACAGCAACCTCGTGGGCTTCGTCAACGTCCTGGAGGGATGCCGCCACAACAATGTCCAGCACCTGGCCTACGCCTCGTCCAGCTCGGTCTACGGCTCCAACCGGACCGTTCCGTTTTCGGTTCACCACAATGTCGACCATCCCATCAGCCTCTACGCGGCCACGAAGAAGGCCAACGAGCTGATGGCCCACACCTACAGCCACCTGTTTGGGCTGCCCACGACCGGTCTCAGGTTCTTTACCGTCTACGGGCCGTGGGGGCGTCCGGACATGGCGTTGTTCCTGTTCACCGACGCGATCCTGTCCGGTCGGCCGATCGACGTCTTCAACAACGGCCAGATGCGGCGGGACTTCACCTACGTGGATGACATCGTCGAGGGAGTGATTCGGGTACTGGATCGTACGCCCGCACCCGACGCCGACTGGCAGGCGACCTCACCCGATCCGGCCAGTTCGAGTTCTCCGTACCGGGTCTACAACATCGGGAACAACGAGCCGGTCGAGCTGATGCACCTGATCGAGACGCTCGAGAAGTGCCTGGGCATGACGGCCGAGAAGAACATGATGCCCATGCAGCCGGGCGACGTGCCCGAGACCCATGCCGACATTGATGACCTGGAACGTGACACCGGATTTCGGCCCAGCACCTCGATCGAGGATGGCGTAGGTCGGTTCGTCGAGTGGTATCGTGAGTATTACGGTGGGCGGGCAAAAGCGGAGGCCTGAGGCATGAATGAACCGGTGACCCGCAAGGGAATCATCCTGGCCGGCGGCGCCGGGACACGGCTGTTTCCCGCCACACGGGTGGTCAGCAAACAACTGTTGCCGGTCTACGACAAGCCGATGATCTATTACCCCCTGGCCACCTTGATGCTGGCCGGGATCCGCGAGGTGCTGGTGATCAGCACGCCCCAGGACCTGCCCCGGTTCGAGGCCCTGCTGGGTGACGGAAGCCAGTGGGGAATCGAGATGAACTACGCCGAGCAGCCCGAGCCGCGGGGCCTGGCCGAGGCGTTCCTGATCGGCGAGGAATTCCTGTCGGGTGGGCCGAGCTGCCTGGTGTTGGGTGACAACATCTTCTACGGCCAGAACCTCGGGCGAAACCTGCAACGTGCCGCCACCCGCGATGACGGCGCGACGGTCTTTGCCTACCACGTCGGGGATCCAGAAAGGTACGGGGTCGTCACGCTCGATGAGTCGGGCCGGGCGACCAGCATCGAGGAAAAGCCGGAAGAGCCCCGTTCGAACTTCGCGGTGACGGGTCTGTATTTCTACGATGACCAGGTGGTCGAGATTGCCCGGGGGCTTGAACCTTCCGGCCGAGGGGAACTCGAGATCACCGATGTGAACCGTGTTTATCTCGAGAAGAATGAACTGCAGGTCGAGACTTTGGGGCGGGGTACGGCGTGGTTGGACACCGGTACGCACGAGACACTGCTCGAGGCGGGGATGTTCGTCAGCATGCTCGAGTCCCGCCAGGGGCTGAAAATCGCCTGTGTCGAGGAGATCGCCTGGCGGATGGGGTGGATTGACGGCGAGCAATTGCGGCGGCTTGCTGAACCGATGTCCGGCAACGGGTACGGCCAGTACCTTCTCTCACTGGAATAACCGCTACAGCCACCCCTAACCGTTACAACCCGTGCTCGGGCTGTGTCATTTCAAGCGGTTGTTCGGCTTCTGCCGATAACTCGAGACAGTCCGATTCTGTCGCTCGGTTTGCGGTGTTTGGCCGGTATTGGGACTTCCGCCAACTGGGAGTTCACGGCGGGATTCTGAGGCCAAGAGAGGGATGGTCCGATGAAGTTGACGATCTTCAATTTGTCGTTGATGCTGGCTCTCATAGGCGTGTCTTCGACCCAGGCCGGTTTGTTTGACATCGATTTTGCCGGGAAATTGGGGCTTCGGCAGGACGTCCAGCCAGCCGATTGTGGTCCGACGGCGGGTGACTGCGAACCCGGGAAGCGTCGTGAAGTCGTCAAGGAGCCATGCGTTTCGCCTTTGCACCACTACCAGAGAACGATGGCCCAGCCCCTGCCGCCGGGTTCCAAGGGGTGTGCCAAGCCGGTCAAGCCGATTGCCGAATGTGAAACCGAGGCCGAAATGGCCGCGGCTCTGCAGCGTGACGCGGCACTGACGATTGCCCGTTTGATCTTTCAGTCGCAGACGGGTTGCTATGCGCGAGAACGTCGATCAGCGATTCATGCACTCGGGGACGGGTACGATTGCTCGCAGAATCCGGAAATCCTTGTCGCGTTCGTCTACGCACTCAACGATACCGACGAGCGGGTACGAGCCAAGGCGGCTGATGAGATCGGTGATCAGATCGGAGATCATCCCGACTGCGCCGTTCCGGAGATCGTCGCGGCTCTGAAGCTGGCCTTGGGTGATTGCGACAAGAAGGTCCGCCGAGAGGCCCGCTTGGCGTTGTCTGACTGTGGGATCGAAGTGGTGCGCGTCAAGGACGGCAGTTGTGCTCGTCCGGCCGAAAACTGTGTTCCCCGCCTACCGGCCGCCCCGAAGGCGCAGCTGCCGCCCGCACCGGAACAACCGACGGCTGAACTGGATCCTCCGTCTGACGCGTTTCTCCAGTCTGTCGAATTCGACCCGAAGTCGGAGTCGATCGAAGTGTCGGAGGCCCCTGAAGAGCCTGTGTCGAATCCGACTCGGAGACGCGGGTTGTCGGGGCTGATCGAGTACTTCAAGGAGCGTTAGGGCTCTTACCTGGCTCCGCAGCAGCGGTGGTCAATTTCGCCGTTCTGAGTGGTGGCGAACCCGGGTTGACACTGGCAAGACCAACGGGCTATCACTCCCGCCTTGCCTCTCCTGGTGGGCAGCGGACGGTTGTGTCCGGTGTCCACTCACCCGATCTCCTCTCCCACCACTCTCAGATCCCGAAGTCGGGATCCGCCCGTGCGGCGGAGCCCGTTGCGGGTCGTTCGGCGTGGACGTCTCATGGACACCGATCGTCTCGGCCAGATGACCCGACCCCTTTCCCGGCCGGTGCAGGGATTGACCGCGGGTGGTTGGGCGCTCGTGGCGGCCCTGTCCGGGCTGGTGATGCTCGGGGGATGGGCCTGGATGACACGGCCGACCAACGACACCGACCCCTGGATTTCCGTGTCGGTCCGGCGTTCCCCAGGCGATGCCGGCCGAGCCAAGACGGCTGCGGCGGCCACTCCACAGGACATTTCGCGGACTCTCGACAATGCCGGAATCGATGAGTACCGCTTTCGCGGCAACCGTCTGCAGGTGAGAGCCAGCCAGGTGGAACGGACCATGACCGCGCTCGAACGCGGTTCTTCGTCGGAGAACAAGTGGACCGCCCGCTGGGAGGAACAGGTGGGGAAGCTCGGAGCGTTTCCCACCGTTCGTCATTACGAGCAAGCCAGTCAGATTGCGTTGGTGAAGGAGATCGAGCAACTGTTGGTGGAGACAGACGAGATCTCCGAAGCCCACGTCCTTCTGGCACGGTCGCGGGCTGCCAGAAGTTTCGGCGCCCGCGCGGGTCGCGTGACGGCCACCATTGGCATCAAGCCGCGGCAGGGAGTGAAACTGACGGACGACCAGATCGAAATTCTCCGGCAGGTCGTCGCCGGAGGTGTCCCCGATCTGCACGCTGACGACGTCGTCATCTTCGACCAGACGGCACTCTCGGATTCTCCCCACGATGTTGTTCGGCCAGCGGTGGGACCGGAAGAGACCGTGGCGCGGGGCCAGCAGCCGGAGGCCGTGACCACACCGAACCTGCTGCCGGAGTCCTCCCGATTTGCGGGTGTGATTCTCGCGGTGGGCCTGTTGGCCCTGGTGCCGACGCTGCTGCTTTTCCGCCGCCGGGCTGAGACCGTAGATGTCCTCACCCGAGAAATGATGCCTTCAGGCGAGGCTGATGAAGCGGCCGAGGAAGTTTTCCCCGAAACGGAGTCGACGTTTCCGTCACCAGTCGACGATTCGTCCGCTGATGTGGAATACGGTGATTCCAAGATCGAAGTTGAACACGAACCGCAAGCGGTGGTCGAGAATGTTCAGGCCAATTCGGAGCTGGAAGAATCGACCGGAACGTTGTCATTTTTGGCCAACGCGGATCCCTCGCTGCTGGCCGGTTGGTTGACCGACGAACATCCCCAGATGGCTGCGGTGATTGTTTCCGAGTTGCCGGAGAGGTTTCGTACAGAGGTGCTCGATCGCCTGGATGGGGCACTGAAAGAGGATCTCGTGACGAGATTGGATGCCGGGGTCGATGTGCACGATGAGGTGCTGTTGGGAGTCGCCGAGCAATTGCGTGACCGCTGGCGGGATGCGGAATCGAGCCTCGTTGACGAGCCGGTTGAGTCCAGCGATTCCCCTGGAAACTCATCCCAGCAGGGATGGTCGAGCAACGACGTGGCCTTGTTGCAGGCAGTCGAGGGAATTCTCTCGCAGTTCGAGGATCTCGTCGACGTGGAACCGGTGATCATCCGATCGGTCTACGACCTGCTTGGACCACTGCCGTTCCACCAGGCCCTGTCGGGGTCGGCCGGTGAAGTCCGTCACGCCATCCTGGGCCGATTGGATCCACTGGCCCGGATGGAATTGGTCCACCGAATCGATCAGCAGGACCCTGTCCGGTTGTCGGACATCCAGCGATCACAGCGTGAAATTCTCAAGCACACCCGCCGGTTGCTGGCTGTCGCCGATCCCAAGTGGAAGGCCGAGAGGACCTGATCGATGGCCGACTCTTCGAATGGCGGTCCCCGGCTTCTCAAGGCCGACCAATTGCCTGGTGTGGTCGGGCCGGTCGGTCGGATTTTTCAGTTTCAGGATCTTCGCGACAAGCACGACCGGTTGCTCTCTGATGCCCGCAACGAAGCCGAAGCGGTTCTCGAGGCGGCCAGGGTCGAGGCCGAGTTGGTCCGGCAGCGGGCATTCGAAACGGCTCGACAGGATGGGCGCGAACAGGCTGCCGGAGATCTCGAGTCCGAGATCGAGCAACGAGCGAGCCAGTTGGTCGAGGAACGCTTCGGAGAGCAGTTGAGCCGGTTCATTGCCGTTACCACCCAGTTGCAGGAACTCGATAAGACACAACTCGGACGGTGGCAGAACACGGCGACCGAATTGGCGATCGCAATCGCTGGCAAGCTGGTGAGGCGACAACTGGATGTGAGGCCGGAGAACGCAGCCGAGATGATTGCCACGGCGCTGCAATTCTCGGCAGGCAGCCGCCGCGTGGAAGTCCGGCTGCATCCCGAAGACCTTGAAATGCTCAACGGGGACCAGGCTCTGGCCGTGTCTTCGGGGCTCTCGGCACTCCCCGAGGGTTTGCTGGTGGCCGACGGGACGTTGGAACGCGGTGACTGCCTGGTTCAGACAGTCGATGGTCGGGTCGACGCGCGGCTCGAAACCCTGCTGGAACGTATCACCACCGAACTGCTTGATGTGGATGACGCGCCATGACCGCCCTGCAGGCCCTCTCCGATCATCTCAAGCAGGTGATTCCGTTCGGGATTTCCGGCCGGGTGAGGCGAATTGCCGGTCTGGCCGCCGTGGTTGCCGATTTTCCCGCGCCGCTGGGCGCCGGCTGTCGGATTCGGTCCGGTGATGCGGCATTCGTTGATGCCGAGGTGATCGGTTTTGACGGTGACGAGACACTTGTCCTGCCGTACGTGGATCTGGCCGGTGTTTCACGAGGAGACGATGTCGAATTGGTGCGAACGGCACCGGCGATCGATGTCGGAGATGAATTGCTGGGCCGGGTGATTGACGGGCGTGGACGCCCCATCGATGGTGGGCCGCCTCTGAGGCTCTCGCAACGCATGCCCTTGCACTCGATTCCGACACCACCCCTGGAGCGACCGCCGATCGAATCGACATTGGTGACGGGAGTGCGGGCGATCGATGGCCTGTTGACCTGTGGGCAGGGACAGAGGCTGGGGATCCTGGCCGGCAGTGGACTGGGCAAGAGTACCTTGCTGGGGCAATTGGCTCGATCGAGCACATCGGATGTCAACGTGGTTGTGTTGGTCGGGGAACGTGGCCGAGAGGTGCGTGAATTTCTGGAACGCGATCTGGGACCAGAAGGCCTGGCCCGCAGCGTGGTGGTCGCAGCGACCAGTGACGAATCGGCCCTGCTGCGGCAGAGGGCTGCGTTTCTGGGAGCGGCGGTGGCCGAGTTTTTCCGCAATCGTGGCCAGGACGTGCTGCTGTTGCTCGACAGTGTCTCTCGCGTTGCCGCAGCCGCTCGCGAAATCGGTTTGGCGGCCGGCGAGCAACCGGCCACGCGGGGATTTCCACCCAGCGTGTTCGCGATGTTGCCTCGGCTCCTGGAACGCAGCGGCCGAACCACCGCCGGTAGCATCACGGGGTTCTACACCGTGCTCGTCGAAAGAGATGACGAGAACGACCCGGTGGCCGAAAGTGTTCGGGCGATTCTCGACGGGCACCTGGTTCTCTCGCGTGAACTGGCCGAACGGGCGCACTGGCCGGCGATTGACGTTCTGGCCAGTATCAGCCGTTCGATGCTTGACCTGACCGACGACAGTCAGCAACGAGCCGCCGACGAGTTGCGTGCGGTTCTTTCGGCTCGCCGTGACGCAGAGGACCTGGTCAGCGTGGGCGCCTACCGGCACGGGGCAAACCGAATGGTTGACGCGGCACTCGAACACGAATCGGCGATCAACGACTTCCTCAGGCAACAGCCCACCGAGATGAATCCCCTGGATGAGACGCTCGAGACGATGACTCGACTGGTTGCGGACCTGGGATCGGCCGATCCGGACGAAGGACGGTTGAGGGCAGCGGCCTGAGAGGTGAGGTTGTCCCGGACGGCAGCCGGAAGGAACCACGGTGAGACAGTCTCGCTTCGATCTGCTGCACGGACTGAGACGCCGTCGGCTCGACGCGTGTCGAACGCAACTGGCTGCTGTCCGTCGATTCGGCGACGATCTGGAGAACCAGTTGTCCGAGACGGTGCGGGCAGCGGGATCGGTTGTTGTTGAACAGCGGTTGGCGATCGGGCCGGGCGAACTGGTGATCGAGCGGATGTCGGATTGCCGAAGACGTCGAGCCGAACTCCAGCAGGCAGAACGGATGCTCTCCCGCCGTCGCGACCTGGTTGACGAGGTGACGGATCTGGCCCGATCGAACCTCGAGGACGCGGTTCGGCAGGTCGAGGTGATCGAGAGGCTCGTCGAGAAGGTCTCGGAGTGAGCCCCGTCTTGACCCGTTTTCGGCAGCGTCCTATATAACGGTCCCGCGTCGCCACCCGAGGGCCGCGTCGTGCATGAACAGATACTCTCCACTCAGGATTCCGTCCCGGTCGAGGCGCCCGTCTCGATCGAACTGGGATCTGCTCCTCTCAATAGCGATTCGATGAAGCAATTGGCTACCGGAAGCCTCGTGACACTCGACAGACAGGTCAACGATCCGGTCGACGTGGTGGTCGCGGGTCGTCTGATCGCCCGTGGCGAATTGATTGTCATCGAGGACGAACTCGCAGTTCGGATCGTTGAATTGATCTGACCGGCTCCCTTCCCGCTTTGCTCACCTCTTTTTCTCTCCTCGCAATCTCACAATCCCATGATCCGAACCTCGTTTCGCCGGGGGGCGAAGCGGCTGGCTGCGTGCGCCGCCGCGCTGTCGTGGTTGGCATGTGCCGTCACCACCGTGATGGCGGCTGAGCAGGTGCTGGTGCCGCCTTCGTCGCGAACCGCAGCGGTCTCGTCTGCCGAATCGGTCCGGAAGCAAAAGGACTCGGTCAGGCGATCTCCTGTACCAGCAAATCAGCCGCCCGGTCCGGTCAGCGGCAGTCTCTCATCGGTCCCGGCCACGAAGACCGCCGCGTCGTCCGATTCTCAGCGAATCCCTCTTCGTCGGCCGACATCACCGGATGGTCGGGAAACGTCTTCGGATCGTTTTGGCACAACAATCGGACAAGCCACGCTCGTACTCGGCTCAATCTGTGTCGGGATCGTACTGCTGGCGGTTGTCCTGCGTCGCCGTCGTCAGTCCACCGGTGGCCGACTGCCGGTGGCGGCGGTTGAGGTGCTTGGTCGCACGCCACTGGATGGACGCCACACGATCAGCCTGGTGCGATGCGGGTCCCGGGTCCTGGTACTCTCGATGGACATGTCCGAAGGGCTCTCGACATTGGCCGAGATTACCGACTCGGACGAAGTGAACTTGCTGGTGGACCTGTGTCACCGACCCGGTGGTGATGTTGAGGGCGCCCTGGGCGGAATGGGACGGAGGGCCGTGGTGCCAACCGAATCGCCGTCGGCGGAGCCGGTGCATGCGTAGGTCGGTGATCCGATATGTTCCGGCCGTCGTTACCGGCCTGGTGTGCCTGGTCGCCATCGGTGAGCCACTGGTGGCGGACGACCTGCCGACAGTCTCCGGAACCGAGACGGACGGGTCGACCGATCCGTTCGACCTGGTGCCCGGCAGCCTGGACTCTGCGACCGCTCCGGAAAACGTGACGACCACCGTGCGGATGGCGTTGCTGCTGACGGTGGTCAGCCTGGTGCCAAGCGTGTTGGCGATGACGACATGTTACGTCCGTTTTCTGGTCGTGCTGGGCCTGCTGCGGCAGGCACTGGGTGCCGGGCAGTTGCTCTCCAACCAGGTCCTGGCGGCGCTGTGCCTGTTCTTGACGGTGTCGGTGATGGCGCCGGTCTGGCAGCAGGCGTGGCGCGAAGGGGTGGTGCCCTACACCGAGGCGACCAGCGAATCGAATCGGCCGGCACTCGAGGAAGCTGCGGTTGCGACGGTACGTCCGATCCGCGAGTTCATGAGCCGCCAGATTCTCGCGGCAGGCAATACCGACGGGGTGTTTTTGCTGCTGGACCACCAGAGACCGGTGGCAGACAGTCCACAGGCGGCGGAGTGGGTTGAGCCGACATCGTTCGAGGAGGTGCCGTTGAGCGTACTGTTGCCCTCGTACCTGTTGAGCGAACTCAAAACGGCATTCACGATTGGTTTCCTGGTGTTTTTGCCCTTTGTGGTGATCGATCTGATCGTCTCCTCGCTGCTGGTCTCGACCGGAGTGATGATGCTGCCTCCGGTGATGGTTTCGTTGCCGCTGAAACTGTTGTTGTTCGTGATGATCGACGGCTGGTTCCTGACGGTGGGCATGCTGCTGCAGAGTGTCCGTTTGGCGGGTGTGACCGGCTAGGGGCCCGGGAGTCGAACCATGACAAGTGATGTACTGACCGATGCCGCCCGACAGGCGGTGATGATCGGTCTCGAGATTGTCGGGCCGTTGTTGCTGGTGATCCTGGGCGTGGGCCTGGTCGTGGGCACCCTGCAGGCGGCGACCCAGGTCCAGGACCAGTCGGTGGGGTTTGTCGTGCGGTTGCTGGCCGTCGTTGTCTCACTGGTCGTGTTGCTGCCGTGGATGCTCGATCGGCTGGTCGTCTATTCGGCCGACCTGTTTGAGCGGATTCCGTCGATGATGTGAACGGGCTGTTGAACCGGTAGCCGGACAATGAACCAAGCGATCGATGCGCCGTTGAGAGCGATCGGCCAGCTGCTCGAGTCCCGTTCGGATTCCCTGCTGGGCCTGGGGACGGTCGGGGTACTGGCGACGGCCCGGATCGCCGGGTTGCTGTTCACCTTGCCGGGCTGGCAGAGTGGCGTCTTTCCGGTCCGGTTGCGATTGGCCGGAGTGCTGGTCGTGACCTGGCTGGTCGTCCCGATGCTCTCTGGCCCAGAAGCGGTCGAGCCGGGATTCTCGACCCTGGATGCACCGACAGTGGCCGGCCGGGCGTTGATCGAAGTGATCATCGGTGCGGTGCTGGGACTGGGCGTGGTGGCGGTGCTGGCGGGTTTGAGAGGAGCTGGTGAGATCATCGATCGACAGACGGGATGGGGGTTGGCCGGTGTGCTCGACCCATCAGGAGCCGGCGGTGGACCGGGGACGACGTTGGTGACCTGGTCGGCTGTTGCGGCATTGTTCGTGATGGCCCCGATCAACGGGCACCTGTTGCTGGTCGACAGCCTGCTGGGGACGTTCTCGGCGATTCCTCCGGGTGCGATTGATGCCGCCGCCGGCGTGTCGCTGGCACCGGGAGCCGGTGACCTGGTGGTACGGCTGGTGCACCAGTCGCTGGTGCTGGCGGTTCAGGTGGCGGCCCCGGTTCTGGCGGTGATGCTGTTGGTGTCGGTGATGATCGGGATGATTGGCCGCGCGTTGCCCGAGACGAACGTGCTGGTGACGGCAATGCCGGCGCGGGTCCTGGTTGGCGTGTTGTTGTTGTCGATGGTGGTGACCGGCACCGGCCGGGTGATGACCGATGCGGTGCCGGGGATGTTGGACGAGGTGACATCGACGCTGGTCGAGGTGACGGACAGGTAACAACGGCAGGCGGGCGGAGACAGGACAGCGACGATGGCCGACTGGGACAACCGAACGATGCCGGCCAGCCCGAGGCGACGCCTCGAGGCACGGCAACGTGGCGAGGTGGCCCAGAGTCGCTTGCTGCGGGCGGCGGGCCAGTTGCTGGTGGTGGTGGTGGCCCTGGGCTGGTTGGGCGCGGGCGTGGTCGATGCGATGGCCGGGATGATGCGAACCGGTTTGCAGGGGGCCGCCGCCGGGATCGACGGGTCCGGTGCGGGGGTGGTGCGGTCGGTCGGGGAACTGGTCGGTCCGACGGCGATGGCGGTGTTGCCGGTGCTGCTGGTGTCGGTCGTGGTGGCGGTGTTGGTCTCGTTGCTGCAAACCGGCTGGTTGTGGTCCCCGGGGATCATGTCCCCACGCTGGGATCGGCTTGATCTTTCGAGCGGCTTGTCACGAATGGTCGGCGAGGGCAGCGGCGGCCGTGTACTGGCGGTGGTGGGGCAACTGGTGATCATCGCGTCCCTGGGCGGTTGGTATGTGGCGTCCCGCTGGGGCGAGTTGTTGACTGGGGCGACGGCCGCGGGGACGACGTCCTCGGGATTGGTCGAGTGGTTGATGCGGCAGGGCCTTCAGTTGGCCGGTGGCGTGGCGGTTGGCTTGCTGGTTTTGGGTGGCCTGGACTGGGGGCGACAGTGGTGGCGCCAGGAGCAGCGGTTGAAGATGACACCGGAGGAATGGCGACAGGAGCAGCGGCTTGAACAGACTCGTCGGCCGCGCCCCGCTCGTCCGACGGCGACTTTTCAACAGTCGGGTCAGTCCGTAGACTGATGGTCACAACGGGACGTGGCGCAGCCTGGTAGCGCGCTTGACTGGGGGTCAAGAGGTCGCAGGTTCAAATCCTGTCGTCCCGACTCGTTTCCACGGCAAGCCCTTTGA
>PBOJ01000172.1 GCA_002724315.1 Planctomycetaceae bacterium
CGGCCCTGGTCCTGTGCAGCCCGATCGGCCGTTTTCCTGAGACGTCTCAACCACTCGGTCAACAGCGGGCTGAGCCGATCGACTTCGTCGAACCGGCACAGCGGTACGAACTCGGTCAGGTTGATCTCGACGCCGTCGGTCGGGTACCGGGTCAGCATCTCCTCGAAGACGGCCAGTCGTTCGTCACGGACCACCTGGTGCAGGAAGCTGAATCGACGAGGGTGAGCGTGACGTGCCCTCGGGTCCTTTTCGGGTCCGACTTCAAATTGTGCATGGTCGAAAACGAAATCCGACTGGCGTCCGCGACCGCCCTCGGTGGCCCGGTCGGCACCCTGCAGCGAGATCCAGTTGCCGGCCAGCAGCAGCAGCTTCTGCTGGTGAGCTCGCCGGCAGATCAGCTCGAGCGGATCGTGTCCGTCATCGATCAACTGTTTCAGGTGGCGGCCGGCGCGGTACCAGACCGGGTGAGTCCACTGTTTGACATTGTCGCCCCAGGTCTGGGCGACGCGGCTGTCGTAGATCTGGGTGCCGCCCTCCAGCCCGGCGGCGTAGACCAGCGTGTCGACACCGCTGTCGGCCAACTGGTCGACGGTGATCACGAAGTCGTCGGGGGTCAGTGGTGGGGCGTACTGGTACAAAGGGCTGGCGTGGCGGCCGTCGTCGTAGAGCAGCACGCGGGGTTCGGTCGGCGGTTGGTTTGCGGAGGCCGTTGCTGGGGCATCGGCGGAGGCTGGAAGAGCGGCCGGGGTCGAGGCTCCGACCGCCTGCAGGAATTCGCGACGGTGCATGGTCATTTTCCGGATCGTCCGGCGGCTCGAGCTCGCCGGCGGCGGGTGTGGGCCCGGCTGGCCTCGCTCAGGCGCGCCATCAACTCCGTGGGGATCTGCAGGTGTGTCCCACCGATGTTGTCGTCGACATGGGCGACACTCTCGGCACCACCCAGCACCGATGTGACTGCCGGGTTGGCCAGGCTCCAGGCGATCAGCACCCGGGCCCGTGTCGTGTCCAGCTCGGCAGCCACTTCATCCAGCGTGTCGATCAGCGGCCCATAGGCCGCGTTCTCCTTGCGTCCGGGCGACAGCCGGCCGCAGTCCTGTGGGCTGAAAGCCAGGATGCCCAGTCCCGCATTGCCGACGACCTTCAGCAGGTCCGTCGGCATTCTCAGGCCTGCCGCGATGTGGAAATAGTCCTCGGTGCCGCTGACCCGGCTGCGGGAGTTTTGCCGTGGCAGGCTGGCGTATCGCCGGACGTTGGCGGCCGAGAAGTTCGACAGTCCCCAGTAACGCACCTTGCCGGCTTGCCCCAGCCGATCCATCGATTCGGCGATCTCTGCCGGAGGCGTCTTGCCGTCGTCGTCGTGGAGCAGGAACAGGTCGAGGTGATCGGTGCCCAGCCGCCTGAGACTGCCTTCGCATTTTTGAGCCAGGACCTTACGGGTGAAGGCCACCGGTTGACCGAGCTTGAACTTGTTGGTCTTGGGGTCCTTGGCCGGGGCCAGGCTGGGAGCCGCCTTGGTGCAGATGACCACCTTGTCGCGGCGGCCTTTGATGACACGGCCGAGCAGTTTTTCGGACTCGCCCCAGCTATAGGCTTCGGCCGAGTCGAAGAAGTTGATGCCGACGTCCAGGCAGCGGTGGAGCACGCGGCGGGTCTGGGGGTTGTCGTTTCGGGGGATCTCTCGGAAGGCCGTGCCCTGGCTGTAACGGGTGACCAGCAGATCGGTCTTTCCAAAGCGGACTTTGTCCAGAGGCTTGCCGGCTGCCGTGGCGGTACCTCCGGCCATGGCTCCAGCCGCCAGGGTGGCCAGGGACCGGTGGAAATCGCGCCGCGAGAGTGTCGTGGTTTTGCTCTGGCAGGGCATTTTGCGGTCTCCTGTTTCCGTTCGCCAAGACAATACAGCGTCTTGTAGGTTCTCAGGAACAGCTGTCCGTCCGAGACTGCCGGTGCGGCCTTGATGTGTTCACCCATGTCGTTGCGGGCGATCTGGCGGAAGGTGGTCGAGGCGGCCAGCACGAAAACCTGGCCCTGGGTGTTGGCCACGTAAAGCCGGTCGCCGGCCATGAGCATCGAGCCCCAGAGCCGCCCGCCAAGACGGTGTTTCCAGACGGTCTTGCCGGTGGCGACGTTGATGCACTCGGCCAGTCCCGGGTCATTGGCAATGTAGAGGTGTCCGTCGTGCACGACGCCCGAGCCGACCCGCTGAGGTGTCTGCTTGACATGCCACAGCCGGTGGGTGGCGGTGATGTCACCGCGACCTCCCATCTTGACCGCCATCATCGATTTGCGGAATCCGCTGACGCCCAGCAGCACGCCGTCTCCGACGGCCGTGTCCGGGTAGTTGCTGGGTCCCAGGCCCTGGCAGTTCCAGAGCGGTTTTCCGGTCAGCGCGTCGTACCCCTTCAACTCGCCGGGCATCGACAGCGCGAACTCGTCCCGGTCGCCAACCCGGTAGAAGATCGGCGTCGACCACGACCCGTACAACTGGTGGTTCTTGCCCACCTCGACGGTGTCCCAGCGTGTGCGTCCGGTCCGCTTGTCCAGCGCGACGATGTGGGTCGGTTCCCCCGGTCCGCGATGGGTGACCAGCAGGTCCTTGTAGAGCACCGGTGTGGTGGCGGGCCCGAAGACGTGGGCCAGCGGACCGAGTTTCCGGTGCCAGGCGACCTTTCCGGTGAAGTCGCAGGCGACGATGCCGGCCGAACCGAAGCTGGCGTAGACCAGTCGGCCATCGGTGGTCGGTGAACCCGAGCAGAACGGGTTGTCGTTGTGAGCGGTTTCCTTGTCGGGAAACGGGATGTCGTGGTGCCAGAGCTCACGGCCGGTCTTGCGGTCGAAGCAGATCAGGCTGCGGATCTTTCCACCGTCACGGGGGCCGGTGACGAAGACCCGGTCGTTCCAGATGATCGGTGTCGAGTTGCCCTCTCCGGCCAGCGGGGCTTTCCAGGTGACGTTGGTCGAGGGACCGAACGTCACCGGCAGGTGGGTGTCGGTACTGATTCCTCGTCCGTCGGCCCCGCGCCAGGCCGGCCAGTTGCCGGCCGTCGTGGTGCCGGTAGCCAGCAGGGTGATGCCACATGCCAGGAGTACGGCCAGTCGGTTCATCGTGTCGGTGTCCCGGAGTTGATACTGGGAAAGGAGACTCTAACCGCGTGCATCGTACCGGCAGCCGGGGAACCGACGCGAGGCAAACGACGCCACACTTCGACGGTCATCGTGTACAATCGCCGGTTCTCACGCGCCCGTAGCTCAGTTGGATAGAGCAGCGGACTTCTAATCCGCAGGTCGCAGGTTCGAATCCTGCCGGGCGTGCTTGGTTTACGTCGATTCGGCGTAGTCGCTGTACCTAGGTACAGTCCCGGCCGATTCGTCCAGAATAGCCCGTAGCGCCTCTGCGTCGCGCTGGACGTCGCCGGGGGCGTAATGCCTGCGGGTCGTCTCCCACGACGCGTGTCGAAGGACTCGCGAGATCAGCCGCGGGGGAACCCCGGCGTCAAGCATCCGTTCGGCCGCTGACCGTCGCAGGTCGTGGGCGCTGGCGGTCTTGGCCGGCCGCCCGGTTCGGTCGTCAAATGGCTGGACAATGATTCCCGCCCGTTTGCCGAATCGCCCGATGACACGCGACACCCACTCGGCAGTCGCCCGACCTTTTTTGGCTGGCCGTCCATACTTGGGCTGAAGGGATTCAGGATCGAAAACCCATCCGGTTCGGCGGTCTTCTGGGACGGAAAGCAACAGCGACTCGAACCCGGGCAGCAAGGGAATTTCTTCCTGAACGTCGTTCTTCTGTAGCGCGGCCGGGATCGACAATGTCGGCAGTCGTCGTGGTCGCCACTGCGGAAGAATCTCGTTGGCGTCGGTCCAGTGAAGGTGCATGGCTTCACCAATCCGTAGCGCGGATTCCCAGAGTCCACGCAAAAGGAACCGCCAGGATTGGGCTGCGTCATCCCCGACAACAGTGGGGACCACCGCCAACAGCCTGTCGAACTCTTCACCCGTCAAAGGTCTCCCACGCATCGCCCGCAGCTTGCTGGTTTTGATCTTCAGAATCTTCGGTGGTGGATCGGTCCATCCTTTCAGCGCGGCCCAGTTCAAGGCCGCGAACAGGACAGCCATCTGCGATCGCACCGTGTGCGGTGACCGCGGCCGGCCGTGACGACTGGACTCGCCAGCCAATAGCCGCGATTGAATGTCGTCCAGTGTGTCGCGGTCCACCATGTCGCCCAGTGTTCGCGGGCTTGCGATGCGTTCGACGATGTCCAGCCGGTTTTCGGCATCGGATGCGGAACGCGGACGCAGTTGTGTCAGCTTTTGGCGGCTGTATTCGTCGCGGAAGTCATCCCACGACATTTGTGGGCCGGCCTTCTTTTTTGTGGCGGTGGCGAAGACGCCCAGCAGTAGTTGGGCTTCGATTTCCTGTTTTTGCCGTTCGGCGATGTCCCTGTCGTGGGTGCCGGCAGACACCCGGACTTCCCTGGCAGTCTCCGGGTCGGTCCACCGGACCTGGAACGGGCGGCCGCTGGGCTTGGCCAGTCGGACCTTCGGTGGGTTTGAATGTTGGTCGCGCATGTGAATCTCCAAACAACAACAAAACCCCCGGCGGGACTTTGCACGGCGGCAAGAGACCACCGGCGCAGCTGTCGCCAGCCACGCAATCCCGCCGGGGGTTTTGTTGCCCCGGTTTCAATTGTCTCTCTTGTGTCCCGAAGGACTTTTGCGCCGGCGATCATACACCGGCCCGTTGTCGGCACAAAGCCGTTGTGATGGAATGCAGGGAACTCGCCATAACCCTTGTTCCCTTTGGAGATTTCACAATGAAGAACTTCGTCGCCGGCGTGCTTGTCACTTCCGCGTTGCTGCTTGTTGGGTTTCAGGGCAAGAAGGCAAGGCCGCGGTATTCGTATCAGGTTCAGATAGTGAAGGGCCAAAACATTCAAGCTAACCTGAACGCAGTCGCCGGGCGTGGTGGACGGTTGGCGCATGTAGCTTTTGAGGGGCAATCTGGATTTCCAGTTTACTTCTATTGGGAATTCGAAAAGTAAACACCCGCCCCGCCGGC
>PBOJ01000173.1 GCA_002724315.1 Planctomycetaceae bacterium
CTGGTTGCGGTTGATGAAACACAGGAACCGACCGTAAATGTCCATGATTTCGTAACCGAAGACCATGAACATCTGGAACGACTCGTCGGTCTTCTGCATGACCTTCATGTCCGAGACAATTTCCCGCTCGAGCGCCATCTCGGCTGCCCGTGCGTGACGGTGGTGATTCTCAGCGGCGTTCTCACGCAACCGCCCCTTGAGCGACTCGACCAGTTCCGCCGGCAGTTCCTCGGTGAATTTTGGCCAGTTCTTCGCGAACGGATCGGCCAGGAATGGTTTCCACCGTTCGTCCTCGATCCCCACGAACTGGGTCGTTCCCGGAAACCGGAAACTCACTTCCGCGGTGTCGATTCCCAGCAGCCGCACCCCGATGTCACCCACGGCGCTGACGATCAACGTGTCCCCGTCGTGAGCCTGTTCAGCAACCGTCCCCTGGCGACGCATTCTCTGTCCCAACCGAGCGATCCCGCTGGTCAGGTTGGTCCGGTCGTTGACTCGAATCGCCCGCGCCATCTGGTCGTCTCCCTGTCCCGGCTGCCGTTCCCGAGGCGACCGGTTGTACGCCGGTTCACCCAAGACGACACAATAGCACGGGGACCGCCGCCTCAGGTACCCTTTCCATCCGTCCGGAGGAGCCTTAGATTAGCCGTTGCGAGGGCAACCAGGCGAGCAACGAGGCATCCGATGATCGTCAGTTGGGAGTGGCTCGGCCAATACGTCGCGCTGGAAATGCCGCTCGAAGATCTGACAACGCGGTTGACGATGTCGGGCCTGAACCTGGAAGGAACCGACACGGTCGACAGCGATACGGCTATCGACCTGGAGGTCACCAGCAACCGTCCCGATTGCCTGGGTCATCTGGGAGTCGCCCGGGAAGTGTCGGTGCTTTATGACCTCCCGCTGAAATCCCCCGATCCGCAGCCACCCTGCATCACACCGCGGGTCTCGGAAACGGCCTCCGTGGAGATCACCTGCCCGGAACTGTGTCCGCGTTATACCGCCCGGCTCATCCGCGGCGTCACCGTTGGGCCCAGTCCCGACTGGCTCGTCCGGCGACTCGCCACCCTCGGCATCGCTTCGATCAACAACATCGTCGACATCACCAACTACGTGCTGATGGAGACCGGCCAACCGCTGCATGCCTTCGATTTTGACAAGTTGGCCGACGGACGGATCGTCGTCCGGGAAGCGACAGCCGGGGAACAACTCGAAGCGATCAATCACACCACCTACAAGCTGACTCCCGGCATGTGTGTGATCGCCGACGCCGAAAAACCTGTCGCGCTGGGCGGCGTGATGGGAGGTGTTGATACCGAGATCACCTCGACGACCACCAACGTGTTGATCGAAACCGCTGAGTTTGCCCCGCTCTCGATCCGTAACACGGCCCGCAGCCTCTCCCTGTTCAGCGACTCGTCGTTTCGATTCGAGCGAGGAATCGACCCGCATGGGCTCGACATCACCAGCCGTCGTTGCTGCGAGTTGATTCTCGAACTCGCCGGTGGCGAACTGCTCGACGGGATGATCTGGGCCGGCCAACCGGCTCCGGACAAACCGACGACCGTCCCGATCCGGTTCGCCCAGGTCCCGCGCATCCTCGGTATCGACGTCCCGCCCGCCGATGTTATCGCCATCCTCGAGCAACTCGGACTCAGCCAGATCACCGACTCCGATGACACCACCGCCACATTCGCCGTGCCCGGATGGCGCCGGGACCTGTCTCGGGAGATCGATCTGATCGAGGAGGTCGCCCGGATCTGGGGCTACGACCGGATTCCCGAAGACAATCGCGTCCCGCTCACACTGTCTCAGCCCACCCACCGAGACATCGTCTGTGGAACTCTCCGGGATCTGCTGTGTGCCGCGGGTTTTCACGAGGCGATGACACTCTCGTTCATCACCCCGGAGTTGTTTGGCCTGTTTCGTCCCGAACCGGATCGCTCCCCCCTGTCGGTCGAGCACTCGTCACGGAGGCAGGAGAATCTGCTGCGACAGAGCCTGGTCCCCAGCCTGTTGCAGTCACGCCGCGAAAACGAACGACACGGAACATTTGGTGTCGACCTGTTCGAGATCGCCAACGTGTACCTGGAAGCCCATCCGGGAGCCGAGGGATCTGAACCCACCCGGGTGACAGCTGTCACCGGACGATCATTCGGAGAACTCAAGGGCATCTGCGAGGCGATGGTCACTCACCTGGCTCCGCATGCGAGACTGTCCGCCGAGCCACTGGAGCTGCCGGGTTTCGTAGACGGACGTGGAGCCCGCCTGCTGCTGAATGGAACCCCCTGTGGTTGGCTCGGCGAATTGACGCGCGAAGCCACCGATCCTGTTGATCTCCGTGACGCGGTGACAATTGTCGAACTCGACCTGGCCACCGTCGAGGCCGCCGTGGAAACCACACGACGGTTCGAGGAATTGCCACGGTTCCCGGCAATCGAACGCGATCTCAACTTTGTGCTCGACGAGCACGTCAGTTGGGACGACCTGGAATCTATCGTGCGAGACAACGCCGGCCCGCTGCTGGACAGCGTCTCCTTCGGTGGCCAGTACCGCGGACAGCAGATTCCCGCAGACAAGAAGTCCTACGTCGTCACGATCGGATACCGCTCGGACGAACGTACGCTGACCAACGAGGAAATCGAGGAGGCCCAGGCTCGCGTTGTCGCCTCGTGCGAAACCGGCCTGGGTGCGAGCCTGAGGTGAATCCCGTCACCGGTAGCCCTGCTGACTCGCCGCAGTTGTTTTTCGGCGACCTGCCGCTGAAGACGCGTTTTCTGCTCTCCCCGCTGGCCGGATTCACCAACCTGCCATTCCGTCGAATGATTCGTCGAGTGGGAGGAATCGGGCTGTGCACGACGGACCTGGTCAATGCTCGCAGCCTCCTGGCCGGCCGACACAAGGCCCTGGAACTGGTACAAACCAGCCCCGACGATGCCCCGCTGTCGATCCAGATCTTCGGGAGTGAACCCGACTTCGTCGCCGACGCTGCGGCACTGCTGGAAGAGAGATTTCAGCTCGACTCCATCGACATCAACATGGGCTGCCCGGTCGCCAAGGTCGCAGGGTACGGCGCCGGGGCCGGCTTGATGCAACAGGCCGACGAAACGGTCGAACTGGTCCGATCCGTCGTCAACGCGGTATCGCTGCCGGTGACCGTCAAGATGCGACTGGGCTGGGACGAAGATTCCCTGACCGCTCCCTGGTTTTCGCGGGCCTTCGAGGAAGTGGGAGTGGCCGCGATCGCGATCCACGGACGGACCCGTGCACAAGGTTTCAGTGGCCGTGTCGACCTGGACGGCATTCGCCAGGTCGTCGAGTCGGTCAAGTCCATTCCCGTAATCGGCAACGGTGACATTCTGACCGTCGAGGACGCCGTGACGATGTTCGAGACCACCGGTTGCGACGGTGTCTCGGTCGGCCGCGGCGCTTTGGCCAACCCCTGGATCTTTCGCCAGCTGGTTCAATGGGAACAGACCGGACACTGGGACCCTCCCGGCAGCTTTGATGACCGGATGTCCCTGTTGCTGGAGCAATTCGAATACCTGGTCGAACAAAAGGGCGAACCCAAGGCCATCGTGAGTTTCCGGAAGATGATCCACTGGTACCTGAAATCCATGCGGGTGCGTCCGGCCCTGCGGCACACCTTTCAGCAGGTAAAAACCCGCCAGGCATTCGACGAGGCGATCGAAAGAGTGCGGGCCGAGAATCACCGGAGACACCACGCCGGGGACATCCGGGTGCCGGTCCCATCCGGACCCAACGCCCACTGGTAACCAGTCGACCCGTCAGGCCGTCAGGCCGTCGGCTCATCAACTTGTCCCGGCTCGACCCGCAGTCGTTGCACGCGCCGCTTGTCAGCGGATTCGACGCTGAACCGCCACTGGCCCCATTCCAGCGTCTCACCCGGAACAGGAATCCGTCCCAGGCGAGTGATCACGAATCCGCCCAGCGTATCGTAGTCCTCGTCCTCAGGCAGGCCATAACCGAAACGTTCGTTGAGGTCGTCGATGTGAGCCCTGGCATCGATTTCGATCATCGTCGGCCCAATCGTCTTCACCAGGTCCCCACCGCCCACGTCGTACTCATCCTCGATCTCGCCGACGATCTCCTCGAGGATGTCCTCCAGGGTGACCAGACCGGCGACTCCACCGTATTCGTCAAGCACGACGGCCAGGTGGACCTGTTCGCGTTTGAGCGTTTCCAGCAGCGTGTCGATGCCGGTCGTCTCGGGCACGTAGAACGGTTCACGGACAATCTCGCGAAGTCCTCCCGGAGCCGATGCGGCGTCGACCTGCAGGTGGCCGAGCAGATCCTTCGCGTAGAGAATGCCAACTATGTCATCGGTGGTTTCTCCGACCACCGGCACACGGGTGTGCCCGGCTTCAAGCAACTGGCGACGCGCGTCTTCCAACGAGGCGTCCGCCCTCAGGCAGATCATGTCCGTTCGCGGCGTCATCACCTCCGCCACGTCCTCGTCCCGCAGTTCCATCACGCGGTGGATCATCGCACGGGCAGAGGTCTCGATATATCCTCCTCGCTGCCCCTCATCCACCACACTGCGAATCTCGTCGCTCAAGTCAGCGAGATCTCCGGAGACCGGTTCGGGACGACCAGCGATCCGGTGACAGAGGCGATCGAGTTGCTCGACGACCACAGACACCGGTGTCAGGACCATTGCCACCAGGCAGAGGGTTCTCCAACTGCCGACCAGGAACCGCTCGCCCCACACCCGCCCAACAGCCCACGGCAGAATCACCGAAGCCATCAGCAGGGCCGACACCGCCGCAACGATCATTCCCACCCGCGACCAGCCCCGCCCGTCTCCAGAGACCGGCCACCACCAGATGACACACACGGCAGCAGCCGCAACCAGGCTCAACGCGAACAGGCAGTTGACAGCCAACTGCACCCGTTCCCGTCGAGCCAGGATGATCCCGAACAACTCGGGCCGCCCCCGTTCACTGCAGATCGCCTCCAGGCGACTACGAGAAAACGCCCGCAAGCTGCTGTCGGCCACGGACACCAGCGTCAACAGGGCCAACAGGCCGCACCCCGTCATCAGCAAAGTGAGTTGTTCGTTCACTCGTCGACCCTCGCCGAGACCTCTAGCAGTTCCAGCAACTCGGCCTCACGGCGACGCATCTGCCCTCGTTGAAGATCGTCGAGATCATCATAGCCGCAAAGATGCAGGATTCCGTGAACGAGGTACAGGACCAGTTCCTCGGACGGCAGGCTCCCCAGTTCGCCAGCCACTCGCGCCGCCGTGTCTCCCCCGATGACCACTTCGCCACAGATCCTCCGCCCGGCCCCCCGACGGGCATCGATCGGTCCCGACCAGGCCTCAAGGCTGTCCCCGTCGAGTGGAAACGTGAGCACATCGGTCGGCCCGGCAATCTGCATGAAATCCTCATGCAGTCTCGACATCTCGGCATCGTCAACAACCGCCACGCTGATCTCCGCATGCTGAACACCCTCGTCCCGCAGCACGCGGCCGGCAACATCCGCCAGCCGTTGTTCACTCGCAGCGGGATCCTCGGTGCGATCGACCACGTCGATCTTCCATCCGGCTTCAGCCGAGACATCATCACGGGATTCGAATTCCTCGTTCACGCTGAGGCCGTCCGCTGCTCGGGGTATGTCACTCGGCCGTGGAAAATTCCGATCATCGACTTTGTCAACGACTCCTCGATCACGTGGAGATCGCTGAGCGTCAAGCCACTCTCCTCGAACTGCCCGTCCAGCAGTCGGCGAAGCATCACCCGATGCACGAGACTTTCGAGACTTTTCGGGGTCGGCTCGGCCAACGTCCGACTGGCGCTCTCGACCGCATCGGCCAACATCATCACTCCACTCTCCCGGGTCCTGGGACGCGGGCCGGGATACCGAAAGGACGATTCGACCGGGTCGGTGGGATAATCGGGTTCGTCCCCCGCCTGCCGCCGTGCCTCCTCATAGAAATATTCGACCAGAGTCGTCCCGTGATGCTGCTCGATGAAGTCGATCAACGCCTGGGGCAGATTGTGCTGGCGGGCCAGTTCAACGCCGTCCTTGACGTGTCCAATGATGATCAGCGTACTCATCGCCGGAGCCAACTGCTCGTGTCGCCCCGCAGTTTCCGCAGTGGTGTTCTCAATGAAATATTCCGGCTTCAGCATCTTGCCGATGTCGTGGAAATAGGCGGCCACTCGCACGAGCAACCCGTTGGCCCCAATACGATCGGCCGCCGCCTCGCCGATCGTCCCAACGACAATCGAGTGGTTGTAGGTTCCCGGAGCTCGCTGGACGAGTTCCTGTAGCAACGGGTGAGAGGCGTCACCCATTTCCAGCAGGCTGATATCGGTAACCACCCCGAACAGCGACTCGATGAACGGCAGGCTGCCGGCGACCAGGTACCCGGCCACCAGGCACCACAAAAATCCTCTCAGCAAAGGCCACAGACCGACCGAATCGATCAACACCCCGGCCGACTCCGATGACGTGATCGCCAGGGATCCCCAGTCAACCAGGACGAAGACGACGCCCGACCAGAATCCGACCTTGATCAATGTTGATCGCGAGGAGACACGTGTGAGCGGAAGGATGGCACTGACCGAAACCGACAACAGGACGACGAAGTGTCCGATCTCAACAACCGTCGAGATCGTCAGCAACAACGAGAGTGTCAGCGCGGTCAGGATGGCCACGACCTGGTCCCAGGCGATGGCAAAAACCACCACAGTCACCAGCAACGGAATGATCTCGGCACGCCAGGGATCAGCCGAGAGCAACCGGCCGACAGCAACGGTCAGAACCACCGTCACCAGGTAGACCCCCAGCCGTCCGGCATGACACACCAGCGCCGGCCGGGACCGGACCAGCCAGATGCCGTTGAGTGTCAGCAACACGACCAGCAACACGACCACCGTGATACCTCGGACCAGGAGATCGGCGCTAGAAAATTGTCGATCCGCGTGGATCTGCTCAATTCGCACCAGTGTCCCGGCATCGATCGTCCCGCCCGGTTCGACCAGCCGACCGTTCGCAGCAGTGGCCGGGTCACTTAGCCCTTCGGCCGGCCGGTCACCGATCCGCCAGGTTTGAGGTGGCTTCCAGCCCTCGACGACGATCAGCATCGCCACCACAGCCGCCAGGCACATCAGCAAACGCAACTGGACATTCCGGTTGCCCAGCGTCCTCCGCATCCATCCACCCAGCGACATCGTGTCGCCGATTTCGGCGGCACGGGGGGTGCGGGTTGCCCGCGACGATTTTTGCCCAAACCACGACATCCTCAAGCCCTTGGCTGATCCGATTCAGATCAACGCCCGTTCGATGGTGTCTTTGAGTAGGCTTTGACGATTTCGCTGACCAGCCGGTGTCTCACGATGTCGCGGCCCTGCAGCCGAACCACGTCCACCCCATCAATCGGCGTCAATCGCTTGATCGCATCCGGCAAGCCACCGGCAAGATGGTCGGGGAGATCGACCTGCGTGATGTCACCGGTCACGACGATCTTCGACCCCTGTCCCATCCTCGTCAAAAACATCTGCATCTGGGTCCGCGTCGCGTTCTGGGCCTCATCGAGAATGATGAAGGTCTCGTTGAGAGTGCGACCCCGCATGAACGCCAGTGGGACGATCTCGACCACATCGTGTTCGATATACCGCTTCACCTGGTCGTAACTGAGAATGTCGGCCAGCGCGTCCAGCAGTGGCCGGAGATACGGGTTGACCTTGGCCGTCACATCACCGGGCAGGAAACCGAGTTTCTCTCCCGCCTCGACCGCCGGTCGCACCAGCACGATCTTTCGGACCAATTCGGATCTCAGCGCCGACAACGCCATGGCCACGGCCAGATAGGTTTTGCCACTGCCGGCCGGACCGGTGCAAAAGACCAGGTCGTTGCGACGAATCGCGTTGACATAGGCTTCCTGTCCGGGTGTCTTGGGCCGGACATCCTTGGCCGATTCGAACAGTTCGATCCGGGTCCTCGAGTCCCCGTCTCCGGCTCGCTCGCTCGCTGCAACGTCGGGCGACGAAATCGACTCTCCAACCTGCCCGAGAGCCTTCAAAACGTCGTCGGCCCGCAATTCTCCGGCCTCGCCGATGACCTCACGCAGGCGACGGATCACCGCCACCCCCTGGTCGACCGACTCGCGATCCCCCTGGATTTTCAGCGCGTCGTCGCGAATGACAACATCAACCCCGACCGAATCCCGCACGCGGCGCAGGTGCTCGTCTCGGGCTCCCAGGAGCGTTCTTATCTCCTCGGGATCATCGATCGGAATGGACGCTTCGGACATGCCGACGGCCCCTCAAGCAGGGCCGTAATCCGGTGCGGGATGGTCAGGCCGGGACCCCGGGCCCCGACACGCCTGAATTCTAACCATCGCACATCCCCCGAGGAAACCCCTGCCGGGGTCTGTTGACCCATCTCCCATCACGGCCGACGCAGGACGTTCCGCATTTGACGAAAGTGAGGGAGTTTCTCAAGAGAGGACCTCTGAGGAGTCGAAGAGACGAACTGGGTGTTCCGGCTGAAACGGCTTTCACGGTTCCCGCACCAGGAGACGACTTCACCCGCTGTCTCCGGCCTTTCCTGCACAAAACCCCGGTTCCCGCCATGTACCAGACATTTTTCGACCTGGCTCGCCCTCCATTTCCCGCGTCCCCCGATCCAGCGTCCCTGGTGATTTACGGTGATCTCGGCGATCAGTTGGGCGAGTTGGCCGGTTGCCTCACTTCCGGACAGGGGATCGCCGTGTTGACCGGTCCTCCAGGATCGGGGAAAACGCTCTGCACCCTGGCGATGACCCGTGACCTGACCAGTTCACTGGTAGGAATCTGCCTGAGAACCGGGCAGTTCAACCAGCCTCGAGAACTGCTCAAATCGGTCCTCCACGGACTCGGCCACCCTTTCCGTCAGCAAGACGATCAGGACCTTCGACTCGCCGTCGCAGATGCCATCCACGGACTGCCGTCAACCAGCAACGGCGTGTTGCTGGCCGTCGATGAAGCCCACCGTCTCGGAATGCCCGTCCTCGAAGAACTCCGTGGACTGACCAACCTGGACGCGAATGGCCGGCCACTGGTCCGCCTGTTGCTGGCCGGCCAGTGTGACCTCGAAGAAAAACTCGCCGATCCTCAACTGGACGGGCTTTACCAACGGGTCCGTGGGCAGGCCAGGTTGCAGCCGTTGACACGTGGTGAGTCACAGAGCTACCTGAAATCACGCATTCGATTTGCCGGAGGCGAACCCGGCTCGGTGATGACTGACGAAGCGGTCGAGCTGCTGGCGATCGTATGCGACGGATCGCCTCGCTGCCTCAACCACCTGGCCGATGCCAGTCTCCAACGTGGAGCCTGGTCGGCGACTCGCCCGATCACCCGTGGCGAGGTGCTCGATGCCCTCACTGAATCCCGTCAACTGCCGTTGCGCTTCGTTGAACCGAGTCGCCCCAGCGTCGAGACCACTTCGGCACCAATTGCCACCGGGCCGGTCGAGATGATCCAGACCGAGGATGGCTTCTGTTCCGTCGAGGTCGGGGCCGGCGACACTGCGACCGACAGCCAACCGGCTGCAGACACGGCCTCGGCAACCGACGGTGTCATCAACGATCCGGCTGCCAACTCGATGGACGAGAACGGCGACGGTCATCACACACCGACCGATGAGGAATCTGTCGACGTCACAGCATTTGACGTCGTGCTTCCCGAGGCCAACTCGCCCCACGGCGAACACGACCAGCCTCGGCCTCACATGGGGCTCTTCTCCCGTCTGCGTCGAGCCACCAACCGCTCGACCGACGAGGCCACGTCCGACTAGCCGCCTGCTTTGTCGTCGGGACGATGACTTTTCCCGGGAAACCCGATCTGACGGTGCGCGCTACGCAGGCTCGGCCACCACGCCCACTCATGAACCAATCTCCAAAAAAGGGGAAATGGATGAGTGTGGTCTCTTGAAGCAATTCTCCGTGACGATAACATCTTCGCTTAAACGGAGAGCGACTCGGACGGTGGCTGCTGCTACCGGCCAGAATCAAACGGAATTGAAGAACTGGAATGAATCTGATCCCAGCAGGTTTCCGGTGGCTCTCGATTTCAACTGCTCGTCGAGCACGCTGGCAAGGTCCAGAAGTACGTCGAGTGGCTTCCTCTGCTGGCCTGGGCGATGGTCCCCCTCTTGGCAGGAATCTGAGCCTCAATTCTCAGACGGCAGAAGATGTTTCAATGGACGACTTGTTTGACTCCCGGAAGTTAGGCAAGAGGAGTGTATTTGAGTTGTGAGCAAAGAACTACTGAACATGATCTTCGGCCTGATTGGTGGCTTGGGCATTTTCCTGCTCGGCATGAAATACATGTCCGAGGGGATGCAGGCTGTGGCCGGTGCTGGCCTGCGAC
>PBOJ01000174.1 GCA_002724315.1 Planctomycetaceae bacterium
ACCGCTGAATCGAACAGAGGCACTGGAACTCGTTCCGGATTGCCGGTAACCGGTTTCGGCCAGCCGGGTGACCTTCCCGGTTTTGGGATGACGCTCAACCAGCGGCGGATCCCAGATGTGCCAGGCCATCTTGTCCGACGAGACCGCAATGGGCACCGGGTTTCCCCAGGTCATTCCGTAGTCGGAACTGAACCATCGCGAGGGTGACCCGACTGCCAGGCCACCGCTCTCGTAGAACATCAGCTTTCCCTTACCGAGATAAGCCAGCGCCGTCCCCATACCGATCGATGGCTTGCCATCTTTTCCGACACGGGCCGGACGCGGATCCGTCCATGTTCCGCCGTGATCGTCACTGGTCAGTACGAACGCTCGGTGGGGATAGTCGCACCCGACCAGCATCAACACCCGGTCCTTCTCGGGCATGTTGACGATGTAGGGAACCGCGACCACCCGGTTCCAGCTCTCGGTGACGATCTGAAACCGTGCCGGCAACCGGAACGGCCCAGCCTTACCATTGAGTTGTCGCACGACATGCGGCTGCCACTCGGCCAATCCGGTCGAGGGAGCAGAAACAGCAGCCAGCACAATCAACGACATCAGACATCCGGTGTTTTTCATCCTGGGTCCTTTCGTGGAAGGTGCTCACGCACCGTCTTGACAGCCGCATCGATCGGCAGGAAATCGATCCCGTTGCGGGTCCTGTTGACCCGAAACCGCATGACGTAGACGCGGTTGGGAGCCTTCGACGATTCGCAGTACGAGACCATGATCGACTGGTCCTTCATCACGAAGGCACCAGGGTACCCGTAGGCGGAAATGTCCAGTGCGATCCCCTTGTGGGTCCACGTGTCGCCGTGGTCACGGCTGATCCACGCACAAAGATGAGGCACACCCTTGCCGACCTTGTGGACATGCCAGGTGCCCAGCGCCACCACGGTCCCGTCCCGCAGCACCAGCAACTGGGGGGCCCGGAAGGTCGGCCCGTACCGCTTGACGGTGCGTCCCGACTCGACCCACGTGACACCGTGGTCCCTGGAGTACAGCACGCCTCCGTCGGGGCGGGTCGCCATGATCAATCGTCCATCCTTGAGTTGGGCAATCGCCGGCTCATCAATGTTCTTGCCGCGACGCCGCACCACCGAAATGGTCTTCCAGGTTTTTCCCGAATCGTCCGAGCGGTGAATCACGCCGTAGAGAGGTTTCTTGCCTCCCGACTCGGCCCCGCCGACATCCTCGCAGTAGGTCGCCCAGAGAATGCCCCCATCGGCCAACTGGATCGGCCGGCCGTGTGCCCGTTCATAAAACGTGCCGGGACCGTCAATCCAGATCGGATCCGACCACGTCACACCATTGTCCACCGACCTCAGCACCATCTGCTTGTCATTGAGTCCGCCGATGTCGTTCTCGAACCGCCTGGGAGCCTTCGGATACCCGGCCCAGGAGGCATTCACGTTGACGAAGCACAACACGGTGCCGTCGCGACAGACGAACAGGGCGTCGGGTCGATCGTCCAGCCGATGATCAACGACAGTGAACGGCTTTGACCACGTCTTGCCGTTGTCCGTCGATCGGCATGCCATCGACCGACCGCCGGTGGGTGCCGGAAACCCACCGGTCTTGCCGCGGATGTCTCGTGGAGAGGCAAACGACACGTGGTCATAGCCAGCCGAATGGATCAGCAGGATGTCACCATTGGGCAAGCGTTGGATCCCCTCCGCCCAGCCGATGAAATCACCCATCCCGTCAAACGGTTTCGGCCGGTTGTGATCGAATCCGGTAACGCAGACGCGAACATCCTTCGCAGTCAGTGTCGCGCCCCCGGACACTCTCGCTCTCGACAGCTCGTCAGGCTGATCTGCTGCCAGCAGGACACGCTGGAAAACCAGAAGGACGACGACGGGTGAGAACGCCTTCCACATGGACCGTTCCAGGAACCGGACAACCGGTTGGAGGACGACAGCCAGAACGAATCAGACTATCAACGCTCTGGGGAAATGGCAAAACGGTGCCGGGAAGCGTGGTCAGCACACGGTCGGACACCAGGAACCGATCGAAACGAATTGGAACTATTTCCTGATGTCACAGTTCTGGAGTGCCTCTTTGAGCGTTTCGGTTCCCTTCTCGGAAATCTGGGTTCTGCGAATGTCCAGCTGTTTCAACTGTGTCAGTGTGACCAGCAACGGAACCGACTCATCGGTGATCTCGGTCCCACTGAGATCCAGGTTCGTACAACGTCGCAACGACCAGACATCCGGCAACTTCGCGTCGGTGATCACCCCCTCGGTCAGCAACGTCACTCTCCGGAAACGGATGCCGTAACTGTCAGGACCACCACAGACATTTTCACACGCATCCCAGATCCACCTGAGCGTGCCAAGATCGACATCGCCCTGGGCTTTCCGGTCCAGTTCTTTTTCAAGGTCTTCCAGCCCGGCGAGTTTCTCGGAGTTGGAAGCGAAGAAGTCTTGGTAGATCACGTTGGCCGTCCACTTGACAGCCTCTTTCCATTGCGCCTCCGGAACATCCGCAGGGCGTCTCGACTCAAAAGACCGGATCGTTTCAGCGACGTGAGTGACAGACTGGCTGAAGCGAAGGATCTCATTGATGCGGATCGCCACCGGCACTGCCATGGCGATGAATCCCAGGGCCAGCAGGAGCACGATGATTCGCGATCTTCGCATCGTGAGAATCCACACGGTCAACGGCATTCCCGGCCGCGAGCATTTCGTTCATCAGAACCGAAGACATCAGCCAGCCAGAAGACTACACGATCCCGATCCACATAGAATACAGGAAACATCGTTTGCGACACCACAACTGCAAACAGACCAGGCCTGCGGACAGAAACCGTCACTGCGGGTCTCTTTTTGGGTCAACAGCAACAAGCGGAGACCGAGTCATGTCCAGGCGGCTCATTCCCCTGACAGCTTTCGTGATGACCTTCTGTGCGATCTCGGCACACGCCCAGTCCCGCAAGGCCCCGCCGGGGACGTTCAAGGAACTCGACGACGTGATCGCCGGCAACGCGCTGATCCTCCACGGGAAGCAGTTGTTCATCGACAACCACGTGATCGCCAGGCTGGACGGCGTCAGGAAGGTCCTCAATCAGCCCGTCAAACACCCACGCAATCCGTTGCTGCGCAAGAGCCGCCACGAGCAAGCAATCGACTTCGGCACGGTCGTTCATGATCCGAAGGATGGCCTCCACAAGATGTGGTACCAGATCTGGGCCGACCAGGAAAACGTCGGCACGGTGGGCTACGCGGTCTCCCAGGACGGAATCAAATGGAAGAAACCAGTCGTCGACAAGTCAACGGGAAGCAACCTGGTGATCTTCGACCCGAAGCAACCGTGGGTCGGCGCGCCGGGGATTCTCATCGACCGAAGGGACCCGGATCCCAGCCGTCGCTTCAAGATGACCTATTCGGCGCGACCCGGTCCCACGTCAACCCTGTCGAGTTGCGTGGCGTATTCGGCGGACGGAACCCACTGGAAGGCCGAGGCTCGCAACCCGCTGATCCCCTTTAGCGACACACAAATCTGCCCGTACTGGGACGCGAGACTGGCCCGCTACGTCGCCTATCTCCGCTTCGGGCCGCCAAACATCAGGAAGATCGCCCGCATCGAGAGCACCGATTTTCTTCACTGGTCACCCAAGCTGACGGTGATTCCCGGAAAATCTCGCCTGGGCGGCCCCAGCAGCAACCTGGACAAGCCGTTCGCAACCAACCACTACACCATGACGGCGATGCCGTACGCCGGCATCTATGTGGGACTGCTCAACACGTATCACGGTGAGACGAAGACCCCGATCCCCGACGACAAGCTGTGGATGGACCGGGTCGATGCCCAGTTGGTCTTCAGCCGAAACGGTGTCACCTGGCAGCGGGTGCTCAAGGACGGAGCCATCACCGCTCAGCAACTCCGTGAGAATCGAGACTGGAAACAGGCAGCCGCCGGCGCGACGTTTCTACCCTATGGGAAGTTCAAGAAGGACTGGGACTGGGGACAGATCTACCCACACCATCCGCCGCTGATCGTCGGTGATGAGATCCGGTTCTACTACGCGGGAATCAGTGCCCGTCACTGGGCCGCATTGCACAAGGACAAGCCAGACCACGCCATCGGCCTGGCAACGCTGAGGCTGGACGGCTTCGTGTCGGTGGAAACCGACCGGAAGGGCACCATGACAACCAGGCCCATCGTGTTCCTGGGTGACACGCTGGTCATCAATGCCAACGCAAAAGGCGGGTCGCTTGTCGTGGAAGCCCTCGACGTGACAGGGAAACCGATCAAGGGTTTCTCCGCGAGCGACTGTGCCCCGATCACCACCGACAGCGTCCGCCACGTCGTGACCTGGAAGGGTCACAAGGACTGCCACCTGCTGCAGGGACGGCCGATCAGGCTGCGGTTCCACCTGAAACGCGCAAAGCTGTACGCCTTCGAACCCGGCATCCGGCACAGTCATTACCTGCAGTCCTACGATTGATCGGGGCACTCCGGCACCCGACGTCTGCCTGCCATGAGGACAACGGCAAGAACGATTCGGATCCGGTTGTTCGGCTGCGCTTTCCACAATCGGGTCGGTTGTGTTGCAATGGCCGCGGGCAGTCCGAAGTCAGCTCCTGGCAACAACGAGGAAACAACGATGGCTCTCCGCTGGTTTGTGACGTTTTCCGGTTCGATCCTGGTCCTTTCGTGCCTGGCGATTCTCGCCACCGCCGAGGCTCCCGCCGAGTCATCGGCCAAGGCTCCTCCGGAAGTCACCACCGCTGACGTCGAGCGGATGATAACGACCCTTTCGAACTGGGGCCGGTGGGGAAAAGACGACGAACTGGGAACGCTGAACCTGATCACACCGAAGACGAGGCGGAAGGCGGCGAAGCTGGTCAAGGACGGCGTGTCGATCTCGATGGCCCACGATGTCGTCAAGGTCAGGATGGATGACTCGAGCCCGTTCGAACACGAGGTGATGCTGGGTGAGAACAGCGGCGATGTCGGCGGAGCCGGCGACCGGTACGCGGTCCAGTACCACGGGTTCACTCACACGCACATCGATGCACTCTGCCACATCTTCTACAAGGGCCGGATGTACAACGGGTTCAGCGCCGACCTGGTCAAGAAGACCGGCGTCGGCAAGCTCTCGATCAACCGGATCAAGAACGGCATTTTCACCCGGGCGATCCTGATGGACATGCCCGCACTGTTTGGCGTCCGGTACCTGGAGGGCAAGCAGGCGATTTACCCCAAGCACCTGGAAGCCTGGGAAAAGAAGGCCGGGGTCAAGGTGAAGGCCGGCGATGCCCTGCTGATTCACACCGGTCGCTGGACCCGCCGCAAGGTGGCCGGCGAATGGAAGATCATGCAGGACTCGGCCGGCCTGCACGCCTCGTGCCTGCCCTGGCTGAAGAAACGGGACGTGGCCATCATCGGCAGCGACCTGGCCCTGGACGTGATGCCCTCGGGGGTCGACAAGTTCGTATTGCCGGTGCATTGTGTCGTGATCGTCAGCATGGGGATGTGCATTCTCGACGTGCTCGACTTTCGGGCCATCGCCGAGGAATGCCGCAAGCGGAAGCGGTGGGAGTTCCTGCTGACGGTTTCCCCGCTGGCCGTCGAGGGCGGCACGGGATCGCCAATCAATCCGATCGGGACTTTCTAGCGAACCGGTGAAGCGAGACCGTCGTCATTCCCTGGTCAACTGTGTGCCCTGGCGCAGCCGAGAAAACCTCATGACACACAAGATTTCCGGTGTCCCGATCGCCATCATCGGCGGCTTGCCAATGCGTTGGGTTGTGACCTGCCTGCTGGTCGCCCTGCTGGGCTCGCTCGATTCTGCGACATTCGCGGCCAAGCCGGTGCCCACCTACCGCTGGGAACCGGTAACGCTCAAAGCCCCGTTCGCCGCTCGTGACGGGGCCGGTGCACTCGTCTACAAAAAGCGAATGTGGTTGCTCGGCGGCTGGAACCCCGGCGACAAGGTGCACTTCCCGCTCATCTGCAACAACGAGGTGTGGAGTTCACGGGACGGCCTGGACTGGAAACTGGACAAGCCCAACACGTTTCTCGACCGCAAATTCGACACGTCCAGCGACTGGGAAGGGCGACACACGGCCGGTTACGTGGTCTTCCGGGACAAGATGTGGATCATCGGCGGCGACGTCAACCAGGGTCACTACCAGCACGACGTCTGGAACTCGACCGACGGCCGCAACTGGGTTCATGTCAACAAGGGCCGGGATGTGCCCTGGGGACCACGGGCGCTGCACTACACCTTCGTGCTGAACGGCAAGATCTGGATCCTGGGCGGACAGACCATGCCCGCCTTCTCGAAAACCCCTGACGACAGGGAACGGTTTTACCGGGACTGCTGGAACACGACTGACGGTGTTCGCTGGACCCGGGTTCGTCCCAGCGAACCGGCCTGGACGCCCCGCGGCATGATCGGGGGCAACGTGGTCTTCAAGAACCGTGTCTGGGTGCTGGGGGGAGGAACCTACGACACCCCGACGACAAAAACACGCAAGTTTTTCGACGACGTGTGGAGTTCCGCCGACGGTGTCCGCTGGAAACGCCATGTCGAACACGCCGCGTGGGAGCCGAGGCAGTACCACGACGTGGCCGTCTACGACGGACGGATGTGGGTCATGGAGGGGGACACCAAGGGCGTCGGCAACCGCAAGGATGTCTGGCACTCCGATGACGGAGTCAACTGGCACGAAGTCCCCGAGACACCGTGGAAACCTCGTCACGCGGCCAGCGTGTTCGTGTTCAAGAACGCGTTGTGGATGGTCATGGGCAACAACATGGAGCCGGACGTCTGGAGGCTGCGTCGCGCGGCTCGTTAGAGCAAAGCCACACCGGTTGCGCGGTCGGCGGAAGGACCGCTCAGGTGACCGCCGCAGTTGTCGGACGGCCCATCTGCCGCAACCAGCGGTAGTGGGCCCCCACGGCAGCCCGCAGGGTCTGGTGTGACGAATACCTCACACCGAAATCTCGACACGTCTCCTCCATCAACTCGGCGATGGCCGGGTAATTGACGTGGCAGATCTGCGGGAACAGGTGATGCTCGATCTGGTGGTTCAGGCTCCCGGTGTACCAGGTCACAAACCGGTTGCGGCGGGCAAAGTCCACGGTCGTTTCCACCTGGTGCACGGCCCAGGCATTCTCCATCCGCCCCGTGCCTTCTCGGGGCATCGGGAAGTCCGCTTCCTGGACACAGTGAGCCAGCTGGAACACGACACTGAGCATCAGTCCCTGGACGAACGACGCCGCGAAGAAGAACAGCAACACGACGTGCCACGGATGCAGCAGCATCGGGATCACAAACGCCAGGGAGACAAACAGCAGCTTTCCGGACACGAAAACCACCAGTTGCCAGCCCCGTGGGCGAGGGAGCCGGGTCTTGCCGATACGTTCGGTGACAATGCCGAGAATGTCATCGAAGAACTGCCACTTGAACGTCACGAACCCGTACAGCACCCACAGGTAGACGTGCTGCAGCCGATGAAAGGCAAGCCGCTTCTGGTGAGGTGACAGCCGTCCGAGCGGACTCAGGTCGATGTCACCGTCGTGACCGGTGATGTTGGTGAACGAGTGGTGGACCAGGTTGTGAGTTCTCTTCCAGATGTAGGAGCTTCCTCCCAGCAGGTCGAGCGTCATCGCCATCAGGTTGTTGACCCACTTGCGGCTCGAGTAGGCCGAGTGGCCGCCGTCGTGCTGGATGTTGAAGCCGACACCCGCCATGGCCAACCCGAGAGAGGTCGACAGGAGCAGGGCCTGCCACCAGGTGGTTGCCCAGGCGACCAGCAACACGTAGGAGACAATCACCCAGAGCGCAATGGCCGCGGTCTTGACGTACATCTCCGTACAGTCCCGTCGCCGCCGGCCCGTGCTGCTGAAGAACTCGTCAACGCGTTCGCGAAGCACAACCAGGAACGTGTCACCCCCGGCGAACTTCACCTTGATGTCGTCGGAGATGTGCTGGTGGGCGGCTTCGGTGAGTTGTTCACCGGTCGGCAATGCCGCAACGGCCCCGGCCTGGGCGTCTTCATGCAACCCTGTCGATGTCCGCTGGCGGTTGTCAGTCATCGCGGACCTTTCGGTGACAGCGGCAGACCACTCGCCCCTGTTCCTCGCGTGACCGAAAACGCCGAAACCGGATCGAGATCCTGGCCCAACTCGATCGGCTTCAGGCAGCTGGAGCAACGACACGGCATAAGTTGGCTGGCCGACCACGTACGAAAACGAGCACCCATCGTTACCACTGCCGAGCCGCCTTTCAAGCGGTGAGGGCCGAGACTGACTCTGGCCGGTCCCGGGTCAAATGCGATTCGTTGACGAATGGCCACGGATTTCGCACCATGTCGCCAAACAATACCACCAGGAGCCTTGGTGGTCTTCCCGGCTATGTCGTTGAGGTAGAGTCTCGGACAGCGGAAATCCCTGTTTTTCTTTTCGCAAGAAACATGTTGGCCGGGCCATGAAAGTCGGAGTCCTCAAGGAGTCGTTCCCCGGTGAACGCCGTGTGGCGTTGATCCCGGGAAACGTGGTTCAGCTGGAGAAGGCGGGTTTCGACATCTGGATCGAGGAAGGGGCCGGAGACTCCGCCGGATACGCCGACTCGGACTACACCAACGCCGGTGCCCGGGTGGTGGCAGACCGGAACGCCCTGCGTGACATCCAGGTCCTGCTCCAGGTCCGTTCCCTGGGAGCGAACCTGGAGCATGGCCAGGCGGACCTCGACCTGTTGTCGCCCGGCTCTTACGTGATCGGCACCTGTGATCCCCTGGGGCGTCCTGCCGCCATCACAGAAATCGCCGAGCGTGGCCTGACCCAGTTCTCCCTGGAACTGATTCCCCGAATCACCCGCGCCCAGAGCATGGATGTCCTGAGCTCGATGGCGACGATCGCCGGCTACCGTGCCGTGCTGCTGGCCGCCAACGAACTTCCGCGGATGTTCCCGTTACTGATGACCGCCTCGGGGACCCTGGCAGCCGCCCGCGTCCTGGTGATCGGTGCCGGAGTCGCCGGCCTGCAGGCGATTGCCACTGCCCGTCGCCTGGGAGCTATCGTCCAGGCCTACGACCTGCGTCCGGCCTGCCGTGAACAGGTGGAGAGCCTCGGAGCAAAGTTCGTAGAACTGGATCTCGATGCTGCCGAATCCGAGGACGCCGGGGGTTACGCCAAGCAGATGGAGGAGGAGTTCTATCGTCGGCAGCGGGAATTGATGGCCGACGTGGTGGCCGAGAGTGACGTGGTGATCACCACCGCGGCGATTCCCGGTCGACATTCGCCGATCCTGGTCACCGCCGATGCTGTCAGCCGGATGAATGACGGCGGCGTGATTGTCGACCTGGCCGCCGAACGTGGTGGAAACTGCGAGTTGAGCGAAGCGGACCAGCGGGTGGTCCGACAGGGCGTCGTGATCCTCGGCCCCACCAACCTGCCCTCGGAAATCCCTTACCACGCAAGCCAGATGTTCTCGACCAACATCACCCGCTTCCTGTTGCACATCTCCAGTGACGGTGTCGTTGAGCTGGACCGGGACGACGAGATCGTCAGGGAGACACTCGTCGCCCACGACCGTGAGATCCCGCAACCACGGATCCGAGAATTGCTCAACCTGGCTCCGTTGAAGAAAGTTCCCAACGAGGAGACCGAGGCCCCGTTGCCCACCGACCCGCCTGAGCAAGTACCGGACAGCTTCGTGTCCGAACCGTCTGCGGACTTGCCCCTGGACAACGCGATCGAAGAGGATGCGGCCGGACTGGCTCCCTTGCCGCACGATGCCGGTGGTGAGCCGGAA